>NZ_AYXG01000149.1 GCF_000564855.1 Actinokineospora spheciospongiae | reverse complement strand
GGGGTGGTCGCTGGCTGCGCACTGTGAGGTTCGGGTGGCGGGCCGCCAGGCCGGTGGTTGGTGGGGTGGTCGGCGGCTGCGCCCGGTGGGGTTCGGCGTGGCGGGCCGCCCGGCCGGTGGTTGGTGGGGTGGTCAGCGGCTGCGCCGCTGCGGGTTCGGCGTGGCGGGCCGCCCGGCTGGTGGTTGGTGGGGTGGTCGGCGGCTGCGCCGCTGACGGCTCGGAGTGGCAGGCCGCTGACCGGCGGCTGGTGGGGTGGTCATCGGCTGCGCACGGTGGGTCCGATGTGGCGGGTGGCCCGGCGGGCTGGCGGGTGGTGGGGTGGTCGCTGGCTACTCACGACGAGGTCCGGGGGCTCGTCGCCAGGCTGGCGGTGTGTTGGTGGGGCGGCCGCGCTGCGCCTCGGTGGGGTTCCGGCTGCCGGGCCGTCGGGCCAGCGAGTGGCAGGGGGCTGGGCCGCTGCGCCCGGGGGGGCGACTGGCTGTCAGGCTACCGGTTGTCAGGGTGGTGGGCGGCTGGGCCCGGTGGGGGTCGGGTGGCCGGTGGGCGGGTGGCCGCTGCGGCCAGGGTGTTCGGGGCGGTGTGGTGGGCGGGCCTGTGGTGTGCGGGTGGTCGGCCCGGGGTGGTCCCGCGCGTCAGGTGCGCCAGGGGAGCGGGGGTAAGGAGGCCATGGCGGCGATGCCGTCGGCGGCGGAGAGTTCGTCTTCTCGGCCTGCCATCAGGTAGGTGCGGATGCGGCGGGCCTGGGCGCGGGTCGGGTTCTCGCCGACCAGGAGGAAGGGCAGGGCCAGGCGCCAGAAGCCGACGATGCCGGGGCGGCGGCGTTCGGCGCTGCGGAGGCAGGCGACCGCGAGGCGGAGGCTGTGCTCGTCGGGGCGCATGGCGGCCGGTGGGGCCGTGTGGTCCCAGGCCCAACGGGCCTGGTCGGCGCTGGCGCAGACCAGGCAGTCGAGGGCGCCGGAGCCCAGTTCGGCCCGGCACTCCGGGCACGGGGTGCGCCGCATCGCCCAGTCGTCGCAGGTCCAGGGGTGGGAGCCGGGTTCGTCGGCGAGGACCAGGGTGGCCAGTTCCCGTTCCTCCGGGGTGCCCTCGGCGACGCCGTTGCCGGACAGGAGGGCGCCCCAGTCCGCCAGCCAGTAGGCGTCGACCCGCTCGGCGCAGTTGGGGCAGTCCGGGTACCCGCGGCCGACGAGGTCGCCGCACGCCGAGCAGGGCTTGGCCAGGGCGGGGCGTCCCAGGAGTCGGGCGCCGGGCGGGTACGGCTGGGCCATGGCCAAACCCTAGTGCGCGGGAGGCCGTCCGGACGATGATCTCCGCGAACCGTCGGGAGGGTCACCGCCTCCCCGCGAACCCGGGGTCGACCTCGCCCTGCGGGCACTGACCACCGTTCTGTCTGATTCTCGCCCACGGCACCCCGGTGCCGTGAAAAGATCACGGCATGAAGAAGGCACTGGGGCGTCTTGGCGCCGTCACCGTCATCGCCGGTTCACTCCTCGGGTTCGCGGCGGGCACCGCTTCCGCGGGGAACCCGGAGTACATCCGCAGCTACCAGCGGCAGGCCGACTGCGAGCGCGCCGCGGACGAGATCCGCAGCGGGGCCGACCTCGCCGCGTACTGCACCTGGGACAAGGGGCACACCGAGTGGGACCTGTTCGTCCTCTCGCTCTGAGCTGAACCCGAGTCCGCACCCGAGGTGCTGCTCCCCGGTCGCCTCGACCGGGGAGCAGCACCTTTTTTCCGTCGCGGTCCCCGGCCGCGACGTGAACAACCCGTCGGGCGGGTTGGCACGGAACCGGGCGCCGGCTAGGGTCGGGGCGACAACCGAATACCGAAACCGCGGGAGCTCGCGCCATGGCGGGCTGAGAGGGCGGCTGGTGTCCATTCCACGGACCCGGTGCCGCCGACCGATGAACCTGACCGGGTAATGCCGGCGTAGGGAGGATTCTCGTGACCACGCTTGACGACCGTTCCGTGCGCCCATCGGTGACCACCGGCCCCATCTCGGGCTCCGGCAAGGTCTACCGGGACGCGGGCGAGGGCCTGCGGGTCCCGGAGCGGCGGGTGGCGCTCAGCAACGGCGAGCACCTGGACCTGTACGACACCTCCGGCCCGTACACCGACGAGCACGCCACCATCGACGTCCACACAGGACTCGCCAGGCTCCGCCAGGACTGGGGGCTCGACCCCGTGGGCGGCGCCGTCACCCAGTTGGCGTACGCCAAGGCGGGGGTCATCACCAAGGAGATGCGGTTCTGCGCGGCCCGCGAGGGGGTCGCCCCGGAGTTCGTGCGGGACGAGGTGGCGATCGGGCGGGCGGTGATCCCGGTCAACCGGTGCCACCCGGAGTCCGAGCCCGCGATCATCGGGAAGAAGTTCCTGGTGAAGATCAACGCGAACATCGGCAACTCCGCCGTGTCCTCCTCCATCGAGGACGAGGTGGACAAGATGGTGTGGGCGACCCGGTGGGGCGCGGACACGATCATGGACCTGTCCACCGGCAAGCGCATCCACGAGACCCGGGAGTGGCTGCTGCGCAACTCCCCCGTCCCGGTCGGCACCGTGCCGATCTACCAGGCGCTGGAGAAGGTCGACGGCGACCCGACCAAGCTGTCCTGGGAGGTCTACCGCGACACCGTGCTCGAGCAGTGCGAGCAGGGCGTGGACTACATGACCGTGCACGCGGGCGTGCTGCTGCGGTACGTGCCGCTCACCGCGAAGCGGGTCACCGGCATCGTCTCGCGCGGTGGGTCGATCATGGCCGCGTGGTGCCTGGCGCACCACCGGGAGAGCTTCCTCTACACGCACTTCGAGGAGCTGTGCGACATCCTGCGCGCCTACGACGTGACGTTCTCCCTCGGCGACGGGCTGCGGCCCGGGTCGATCGCCGACGCCAACGACGAGGCGCAGTTCGCCGAGCTGCGCACGCTGGGTGAGCTGACGCACATCGCGCGGGCCAAGGACGTGCAGGTGATGATCGAGGGCCCCGGCCACGTGCCGATGCACAAGATCGCCGAGAACGTGCGACTCGAAGAGGAACTGTGCGGTGAGGCGCCGTTCTACACCCTCGGTCCACTCGCGACGGACATCGCCCCCGGCTACGACCACATCACCTCGGCCATCGGGGCGGCGCAGATCGGCTGGCTGGGCACGGCCATGCTCTGCTACGTCACCCCGAAGGAGCACCTGGGCCTGCCCGACCGCGACGACGTGAAGACCGGGGTGATCACCTACAAGATCGCCGCGCACGCCGCCGACCTGGCCAAGGGCCACCCCAAGGCCCAGGAGCGCGACGACGCGCTGTCGAGGGCCCGGTTCGAGTTCCGCTGGACCGACCAGTTCAACCTGTCCTTGGACCCGGACACCGCCAAGTCGTTCCACGACGAGACGCTGCCCGCCGAGCCCGCGAAGACGGCGCACTTCTGCTCGATGTGCGGGCCGAAGTTCTGCTCGATGCGGATCACCCAGGACGTGCGCAGGTACGCCGAGGAGCACGGCATGTCCTCTGTGGAAGCGCTGGAGGCGGGCATGGCGGAGAAGTCCGGCGAGTTCGTCGACCACGGCAAGCAGGTGTACCTTCCGGTCGTGACCAGCCCTGCGAGCAACGGGTAGCGATGATGCGGACACCGCCACGGACGCTGACGATCGCGGGCTCGGACTCCGGCGGGTGCGCCGGGTTGCAGGCCGACCTGCGGACCTTCTTCGCCTGCGGGGTGCACGGCACGACCGCGGTCACCGCGGTCACCGTGCAGAACTCCCTCGGCGTGACCGGCGTGCACACGATCCCGCCGGAGGTGGTGGCCGCGCAGGTCGAGAGCGTGGTCACCGACATCGGCGTCCAGGCGGCCAAGACCGGGATGCTCGCCACCGCGGAGATCATCGCCGCGGTGGCGGGCGCCTGCGACCGGGTCGGCATCGGCCGGGCGGGTGACATCCCGTTCGTGGTCGACCCGGTCGCGGCCTCCATGCACGGCGACCCGCTGCTGCACGAGGCCGCGCTGGACTCCTACCGCACGGAGCTGTTCCCCCGGGCGACCCTGATCACCCCGAACCTCGACGAGGTCCGCCTGTTCACCGGCCTGGACGTGACGACCCGCGCCCAGCAGCGGGACGCGGCGAAGGCCCTGTTCGACCACGGCCCGCAGTGGGTCCTGGTCAAGGGCGGGCACCTGTGGGGTGACCCGGAGTGCCTGGACCTGCTCTACGACGGTTCGGAGTTCACCGAGTTCGTGGGGCCCCGCTTCGACACCGAGCACACCCACGGCAGCGGCGACACGCTGGCGTCGTCGATCACCTCGGCGCTGGCCAAGGGGGCGGACGTGGTGTCGGCGGTGCGCGCGGGCAAGGCGTTCATCGTCGAGTCGGTGCGCGGCGCGTACCCGGTCGGCGCGGGCGTGGGCCCGGTGTCGCCGCTGTGGCGGCTGCCGGACGCGGCGGAATTCCTGACCCCCGGGTCCATCACAGGCTGACAATCCCCAGGACAGGGCCACTTTTTCCGGTTGATCACCGGTAGCCTCCCGGCGCATGAGGGTGACCATCCTGACCGTCGGTTCGCGCGGTGACGTCGAACCGTTCCTGGCCCTGTCCCGGGGTCTGCTGGCGGCCGGGCACGACCCGGTGATCGCCACCCTGGCCGAGTTCGAGCCGATGGTCACCGGCGCGGGCATCCCGTTCGCCCTGCTGCCCGGGAACTCCAGGGCGGTGCTGGCCGGTCCCGAGGGCCAGGCCCTGATGGCCGAGCGCAACCCGTTCCGGCTGATCGAGCGGATGCGCGCGGTGATCGGCCCCGCGCTGCTGGAGGCGCACCCGGCGGCCGAGGAGGCGTGCGCGGGCGCCGACCTGGTGGTCCACCACACCATGGCCGTGTTCGGCATCACCATCGCCGAGCGGCTCGGCGTGCCCTCGGTGGCGGCGCACCTGTTCCCCAACAGCCCCACCCGCGAGTTCCCCATGGTCGCCATGCCCAGCGCCGTCCCCGCCGCGCTGAACCGCCTGACCTGGCGCATCGCGGAGTCCCTGCCCTGGCGGGCGTTCCGCCCCCTGCTGGACACCCGCCGCGCCGTCCTGGGCATGCCCCCGCTGCCCCGTCGCCCGCTGTCGCGCTGGCCCACCGGCGCCCCCGCCCGCCTCTATGGCTTCAGCCCCGCGGTCGTCCCGCCGCCCGCCGACTGGCGCGCGGACGACCACGTCACCGGCTACTGGTTCACCGAGCCCGGCGCCTACACCCCGCCGCAGGAGCTGGTGGACTTCCTGGCGGCCGGTCCCCCGCCGGTCTACCTGGGCTTCGGCAGCGCGTCCGGCGGCAGCCCCGGGGAGACGGCGGAGCTGCTGCTCTCCGCCGCCAGGGCCAACGGCCTGCGCGCCGTCCTGCACACCGGCTGGGCCGGGCTCAGCGCCACCGCCGAGGACACCCTGACCATCGACGACGTGCCGCACTGGTGGCTGTTCCCCCGGGTCCGGGCGGCCGTGCACCACGGCGGCGCGGGCACCACGGCGGCGGCGCTGCGCGCGGGCATCCCGTCGGTGGTGGTGCCGTTCTTCGCCGACCAGTTCTTCTGGGGCCGCCAGGTGGTGGAGCTGTCGGTGGGCGCGGTCACCGCCACCCGGGACCGCGTCACCGGCCCCGAGCTGGCCGAAGCCCTGCGCACCGCCTTGACCCGCGCACCCCGGGCGCGGGAGCTGGCGGCGGAGCTGGCCGCCGAGGACGGGGTGGCGACGGCGGTCGAGGTCCTGGAGTCCGTGGTCCGCTGACCCCTCAGACCAGCAGTTCCCTGGCCAGCTCGGGGTCCATGTTCCCGCCGGAGATGACGGCGACGGTCTTGCCGCGCGGCAGCTCGTCGCCGTGGAACAGGTAGGCGGCCGTGGCCACCGCCCCGCTGGGCTCGGCGATGAGCCGGGCGTTGCGGGCGATGGTCGTCACGGCCTGCCGGATCTCGTCCTCGCCGACGGTCACGATCCCGTCCACCAGCGAGCGCTGGTGGGCGAAGGTCAGCGCCGACGGCTGGCTGCGCAGCCCGTCGGCGATGGTCCGATTACGGTCGGCCACCGACCACGGGGTCAACTCCCCCGCCGCCAGGCTGGCGGCGGTGTCGGCGGCCAACTCCGGCTCCACCGCCCACACCTGCGTCGACGGCGACTTCGCCTTGATCGCGACGGCGACCCCGGAGATCAGCCCACCCCCGCTGACCGGTACGAGCACCAGGTCGGCGGCCAGGTCGGCGACGATCTCCAGCCCGATCGTCCCCTGCCCGGCGATCACGTCGACGTGGTCGAACGGCGGGATCAGCGTCGCCCCGGTCCGCTGCACGACCTCGGCCGCGACCACCTCCCGCTCCCCCACCGCCGACAGGATCACCTCGGCCCCGTGCGCCCGGGTCGCCTCGACCTTGACCGAGGGCGTGTCGACGGGGACGACGATCCACGCCTCGATCCCGAACACCTTGGCGGCGTAGGCGACGGCCTGGGCGTGGTTGCCGCTGGAGTAGGCCACCACACCCCGACCCCGCCGCGCGTCGTCCAACCTGGCGATGGCGTTGAACGCCCCCCGGATCTTGAACGCCCCGATGGGCTGGAGGTTCTCCGGTTTGAGCCACAGTGGACGGTCCGGGTCGGCCCACGGGCAGGGCAGCAGGGGAGTGCGCACGGCCACCCCCGCGATGCGGTCGGCGGCGGCTTCGATGGCGTCGACGGAGACCAGTTCCACCCCTACAGTCTGCCCTACCAATGTAAGTCCACAGTGGACACAGGAGTGTAGCGGTGCTCACTTTCCGCCAACCTTTCCCGGCTGCCGCACGTCCACCCCCCGGACAGGTGAAATCAACGTTGGAACGGAAGGCATGAGCAAGCAGGAGGACAAGCAGGGCATCAAGCCCGCCCAGGTACTCGCCGCGGCGCTGGCGGCGGCCACCGCCGCCGTGCTCGGCTCGACACTGGGCGTGGCGGGCACGGTCCTCGGAGCGGCCGTGGCCAGCATCATCAGCACCGTCGGCGGCGCCGTCTACCTCAAGTCGCTGGAGCGCACGAGGGAGGGCGTCCGCACGGTCACCGCCCGCGTCACCGGCCGGGGCAGCGTCATCACCGTGAGCACCCCACCGGAGCAGGACCCGGCGGAAACCCCGGACGAAGTCCAGGCCACCGGCGACGAGGTCGACCACACCGAGGAGGTCGTGGTCGAGACCCGCCCGCCTGCGACCCCCCGCCCCTGGCGCAAGCCCCTGGTGCTGGTCGCGGGCGGCCTGCTGGTGTTCGCCATGGGCATGGCGGTGGTCACCGGCCTGGAGTGGGTGCGGGGGGAACCGCTGTCCGGCGGCGGGAGCACGACCGTGGGCAGCTTGGTCTCCGGCAAGACCGGCAGCACCGACAAGACCACGACGACCACGGTGGTGATCACCACCCCACCGGCGGCCACGACAGAGCCCACGAACACGGGCACCGACGAGCCCACCACCACCACGGGCACGACCTCGGGAAGCGAAACCCCGACCACCCAGGAATCGACCCCGGAACAGACCACGACCACCACGACCACCCGGTCGGTCCCCACCACGACGACCACCCAGGCCCCCTCGGCCACCCCGACGCCGTAGAGCGGACAAGAGCCCCAGCCCGCACGGTGCGGGCTGGGGCTCTCGCCTGCCGGGGTGGCCCGCCTGCCGACAGACCCGGCGGCGTGCGCGCGGGCCCCCACCGCGGTCCTGCGTGGATCGGCGGGTGGGAGCGGGCCGCAGCGGGTACTGGAACGGGTATGGCGACCTCGTTGCGGCGGGCTGTGGGCACGCCCCTGCTGTACTTCTTCATCCTGGGCGACATCCTCGGCGCAGGCGTGTACGTCCTGGTCGGCGAGGTCGCGGCCGAGTCCGGGGGCGCGGTGTGGCTGCCGCTCATCGTCGCGCTGGGCCTGGCGGCGCTCACGGCGGCGTCCTACGCGGAGCTGGCGACCAAGTACCCGCGGGCCGGGGGGTCGGCCCACTACGCCACCGAGGCGTTCGGGCGGGCCGCCGGGTCGGTGGTCGGCTTCTGCATGCTGGCCGCCGGGGTGGTGTCCGTCGCCGCGCTGGCCAGGGCGTTCGCGGGCGACTACCTGCGAGAACTCGTGTCGGCGCCGGTGCTGCCGGTGGTGGTGGTCTTCCTGGCGGCCCTGGCGGCGCTCAACATCCGCGGCGTCAGGGAATCCCTCGGCGCGAACGCGGTGGCGACCGCGGTCGAGGTGGGCGGGCTGCTGCTCATCGTCGGCCTCGGCCTCTGGGTCGTCCTGCGCGGCGACGGCGACCCGGGGCAACTGGCCGAGGTCGGCACGCCGGAGAACGGTGTCGTGGGCGCGACGCTGGCGGGTGCGGTCCTGGCGTTCTACTCGTTCGTCGGGTTCGAGACCTCGGTGAACCTGGCCGAGGAGGTCCGCGACCCCCGGCGCTCCTACCCCCGCGCCCTGTTCGGCGCCCTGCTGACCGCCGGGGTGGTGTACCTGCTCGTCGGCCTGGTCGCGGGCGCCGCCGTCCCGACCGACGTGCTGGCGGGCTCCGACGGGCCGCTGCTGGAGGTCGTGCGGGCGGCGGGCGCGGTGCCGCCCTGGCTGTTCGCCGCGGTCGCGCTGGTCGCCGTCGCCAACGGCGCCCTGCTCACGGGCATCATGTCGTCGCGCCTGGCCTACGGCATGTCCCGCGACGGCCTGCTCCCGCCCGTCCTGTCGCGCGTGCTCCCCGGCCGCCGCACCCCGTGGGTGGCCGTGCTCGCCACCTCGGCGCTGTCGCTGCTGCTGGCCCTCACCGGCGGCGTGTCCGCCCTCGCCGAAACCCTCGTGCTCCTGCTGCTGGTCGTCTTCACCGCCACCAACGCCGCCGTCCTCGCCCTGCGCCGCCGCCCCGACGACATCCCCCACTTCCGCGTCTGGACCGCTGTCCCCTGGCTCGGCCTGGCCTCCTGCCTGCTGCTGTTCACCCAGATCGGGGCGGCGGTCTGGCTGCGCGGGGCCGTCCTCCTGGCCCTGGGCGGCCTCCTGGCCCTGGCGAACGCTCTCCGCGCCCGCCGCACCGAGCCCGCCACGTCCGAGGCCTAGTGCCCCGGGTCGGGGGGCGAACCGCGCAGAGCACCCGAGAGCAATTCGGCGGCTCCCTTCGGGTCGGAGGATTCCGTGATCGCCCGCACCACCACAACCCGAGAGGCCCCGGCCTCCACGACCCTGGGCAACCGCTCCAGGTCGATCCCCCCGATCGCGAACCAGGGCCGCGACGGCCCAGCCTCGGCGGTGGCCCGGACCAGCTCCAACCCCGGCGCGGTCCGACCGGGTTTCGTCGGCGTGGGCCAGCACGGCCCGGTGCAGAAGTAGTCCACCCCGGCCTCGTGCGCGGCGGCCACGGCCTGCCCGAAGTCGTGCGTGGACCGCCCGATCACCACCTCGTCCCCCACCACCCGCCGGGCCGCCGACACCGGCAGGTCGTCCTGCCCCAGGTGCAGCACGTCGGCCCCGGCGGCCAGCGCCACGTCCGCCCGGTCGTTCACCGCCAGCAGCGCCCCGTGGGCGGCGCACAGTTCCGCGATCACGGCGAGGGCCCGCAGCTCGGGCCCCGCTTCCATCCCCTTGTCCCGCAGTTGGACGACGTCGACACCGCCCGCCAGCGCCGCGTCCACGAAGTCGGCGAGGTCGCCGCGTTCGGTCCGCGCGTCCGTGCACAGGTAGAGCCGCGCGTCGGCGAGCCTGCGCCTGATCTGGTCCCCGTCAAGTCCCGGCATGGCACCGACGCTATCCCCTGGGCCGCCCGGGCGGGTCTGCGCTACGGTGGAGGCCGGTCGCACGGGAGTCCGGACAACGGGCTGAGAGGGAGCACAACGCGCTCCGACCGTCGAACCTGATCCGGGTCATGCCGGCGCAGGGAGCGTGATGAGGAACGTGCAGCGGATCGCCGTCGTGGGTGGCGGTGTCATCGGCCTGGCCACCGCCTGGCGGGTGGCCGCCACCGGCAGGCGGGTCACCGTGATCGACCCCACCCCGGTGCGCGGTGGGGGCTCCTGGGTGGCGGCGGGCATGTTGGCCCCGGTCACCGAGGCGTGGCTGGGCGAGGAGCACGTGCTCGCCTTCGGCGCCGAGTCGCTGGCCCGGTGGCCCGGTTTCGCCGCCGACCTGGCCGACCCGCCCGGCCTGCGCCGCGAGGGCACCCTCGCCCTGGCGCTGGACGCCGCCGACGCCGAGGACCAGCGCCGGTTGGCCGACTTCCTTTCCTCGCTGGGGCGGGAGGTGCGGCGGCTCACCGCGCGGCAGGTCCGCGAGCTGGAACCGGGCACCTCGCCGGTCCGAAGTGGACTGCTGGTCCCCGGTGACCTGTCCGTCGACAGCAGGCGGCTGCTGCGCTCGCTGGCGGCCCAGGCCACCGCCGAGGGTGTGGGTTTCCACACCGGTCGGGCGGTGTCGGTGCGCGACGGCGGTGTCGAACTCGCCGACGGCTCCACAGTGGAGTGCGACGAGGCGGTGATCGCCGCGGGCGCCTGGAGCCGCGCCCTGCACCCCGCCCTGGACACCCTGGTCCGCCCGGTCAAGGGCGAGGTCCTGCGGCTGCGGTCGCGGCCGAGCGCGCTGCCCCCGCCCACCAGGACGCTGCGCGCGCACGTCGAGTCCCGCCCGGTCTACCTCGTCCCCCGCGACGGCGGCGAACTCGTCGTCGGCGCCACCCAGCACGAGGTCGGCCACGACACCGAGGTCACCGTGGCGGGGGTGCGCGACCTGCTGACCGACGCCGAGCGGGTGCTGCCGGGCGTGCGCGAGTACGCCCTGGTGGAGGCGGTGGCGGGGCTGCGCGCGGGCAGCCCGGACAACCTGCCGCTGCTCGGCCGCCTGGGCCCCGGGGTGCTGGTCGCCACCGGGCACCACCGCAACGGCGTGCTGATGGCGCCGGTCACCGCCGACGCCGTGGTGGCCCTGCTGCGCGGCGACACCCCGCCCGACCACGTGCTGGCCGCGGCCCCGTCCCGATTCCCTGGAGCGACATGACGATCGAGGTCAACGGAACCGAACGAGAGGTCCCCGACGGCGCGACCGTGGCCGACGTGCTGGCCGCCCTCGCGCTGCCCACCTCGGGGACCGCGGTGGCGCTCAACGGCCAGGTGGTCCCCCGCAACGCCCACGCCGCCACGGTGGTGCCCGCGTGGGCCCGGCTGGAAGTCCTCACCGCCGTGCAGGGGGGCTGAGCCGTGGACGACCCCCTGGTCATCGCCGACCGCGAGTACTCCTCGCGGCTGATCACCGGCACCGGCGGCGCCGCGAACCTGGCGGTCCTGGAGCGGGCGCTGGTGGCCTCCGGCACCGAGCTGACCACGGTGTCGCTGCGCCGGGTGGACACCGCGGGCGGCTCCGGCGTGCTGGAGCTGCTGCGGAAGCTGGGCATCGACCCGCTGCCGAACACCGCGGGCTGCCGCACCGCCGCCGAGGCCGTGCTCACCGCCCGCCTGGCCCGCGAGGCCCTGGGGACGAACTGGGTGAAGTTGGAGGTGGTGGCCGACGACCGCACCCTGCTGCCCGACCCGGTGGAACTGCTCGACGCCGCCACCCAGCTCGTCGACGACGGTTTCGTGGTGCTGCCCTACACCAACGACGACCCGGTGCTGGCCCTGCGCCTGGAGCAGGCGGGCTGCGCCGCGGTCATGCCGCTGGGCTCGCCGATCGGCACCGGCCTGGGGATCAACAACCCGCACAACATCGAGCTGATCACCACCCGCGCGGGCGTCCCGGTGGTCCTGGACGCGGGGGTCGGCACCGCCTCCGACGCGGCCCTGGCCATGGAACTGGGCTGCGCCGCGGTGCTGCTGGCCACGGCCGTCACCCGCGCGGGCGACCCGGAGAAGATGGCCACCGCGATGCGCGCGGCGGTCACCGCGGGCAGGCTGGCCAGGTCGGCGGGCCGCATCCCGCGGCGGTTCTGGGCCCAGGCGTCCAGCCCTCCGCGTTGACCCGCGCCCGCCCTGGGCACAATGAGGTATGACGACTTCGGCTGACGGTGACGTCCCCGCCCGCCTGTACCTGGCCATCGGCCGGTTGTCGCGCTCACTGCGCCGCTCGGGCAGCACCGGCATGGGCCACGGCTCGATCTCGGCGCTCTCCACGCTGTCCGGGGCGGGCACCCTCCGCCTCGGCGACCTGGCGGCGAAGGAGGGCGTGGCCGCCCCGACCATGTCCCGCATCGTCGCGGGCCTGGTCGACTCCGGTTACGTCAACCGCGAACCGGACCCGGCCGACCGCCGGGCCTGGCTGGTCACCGCCACCGAGGAGGGCGAGCGGGTCGTCTCCAGCGTGCGCAGCACCCGGATGCAGGAGCTGAGCCGCCGCCTCGACGGCCTCCCGCCCGCCGACCGCGAGCTGCTGATCAAGTCCATCCCGGTCCTGGAGGCCCTGCTGGTCGGCACCCCGGACGCCCAGTAGCGGCCGGTCAGCCGACGGTCAGTCACCCGTCCGGGACGGGATGACGTGGGTCGGCGGCGAGTCGACCGAGCAGTGCAGGCAGTCCCCCGGGTGCGGGGCGTCCGCCGGGGCGGGCGGTTCGGGTTCGGCCAGCACGTTGCCCCGCACGCCCAGTGCCAGCAGGCCGCCGCCCGCGGCGAGGGCCGCGCAGATCACCAGCGCCGCGCGCCACCCGGAGGTCAGCGCGGCGGGGTCCCGGTACGCCGCGCCGGTGAGCCCGGCCGCGGCGGGCAGCACCGCCACGGCCAGCAGGTTCCCCGTGCGGGCGATGGCGTTGTTGACCCCGGAGGCCACCCCGGCGTACCGGTCGGGCGCGGCCGCCAGCACGGTGGCGGTGACCGGGGCGACGACGACCGCCAGCCCCAGCCCGAACACCACCACGGCGGGCAGTACCGCGCCCACGTAGGAGGCCCCCGGCACGATGCGCAGCATCAGCAGCATCCCGGTGGCGACCAGCAGCGGCCCGACGACCAGGAACCACCGCGGCCCGAACCGGGAGGCCAGCCGCCCGCTGCGGGCCGAGAGCAGCAGCATGATGATCGT
Source organism: Actinokineospora spheciospongiae (assembly GCF_000564855.1). Classification (GTDB taxonomy): domain Bacteria; phylum Actinomycetota; class Actinomycetes; order Mycobacteriales; family Pseudonocardiaceae; genus Actinokineospora; species Actinokineospora spheciospongiae. The sequence continues at coordinate 6,327 of NZ_AYXG01000149.1, read as the reverse complement.
GATCGGCAGCCCGGCGACCCCGGCGGCGGTGGGCGCGTACCCGAGCGAGGTCTGCAGTTGCAGCACCATCAGCATCAGCACCCCGCCCAGCGCCGCGTAGACCACCAGCGTCAGCGCGTTGGCGATCACGAAGGTGCGGTCGGCGAACAGCCCCGGCGGCACCAGCGGGTCCCGGCCGCGCCGCTGGAGCAGCACGAACGACACCAGCGCGAGCACCCCGGCCGCGCCCGCGGACACCACCAGCCAGTCGACCCCGCGGACGGGGGCCTCGACCAGGGCGGCGGTGATCCCGGCCAGGCCCAGCGCCCCCAGCACCGACCCGGCGACGTCCGGGTGGCCGGTGACCTCGGCGTCGCGGGTCTCCGGGACGAACCGCAGCGCCGACCACACGCACACGGCGGCCACCGGGATGTTGATCAGGAACGCCAGCCGCCACGACCACACCTGCACCAGCAGCCCGCCCACCAGCGGTCCGGCCGCCGCGGCGATCCCGCCGAGCCCGGACCAGGCGCCGATGGCCCTGGCCCGGTCCTCCCGGTGGAACACCGATTGCAGGATCGCCAGCGAACCCGGGGTCAGCAGGGCCCCGCCGACACCTTGCAGCACGCGCGCGGCGACCAGCACCTCCGTGCTCTGGGCGAACCCGCACAGCACCGAGGCGACGCCGAACCAGACGACGCCGACGAGGAACACCCGCCGCCTGCCGTAGCGGTCACCCAGGGAGCCCGCGACGAGGATCAGCGAGGCCAGGGCGAGCAGGTACCCGTCGAGAATCCACTGCAACCCCGCCACCGAGGCGCCCAGCTCGGCGCCGATGCGCGGCAGCGCCACGTTGACCACGCTGCCGTCGAGCATGGCCATGCCGGAGCCGAGGATCGTGGTGGCCAGCACCCCGCGCGCAGCGCCGGTGCCCCACCGGACGTCGGTGTCCACTCAGGGTCGGTTCAGCGTGGCGACGAACTTGTACCGGTCGCCGCGGTAGACCGACCGCACCCACTCGACCGGTCGCTCCTCGGTGTCGAAGGAGTGCCGCGACAGCAGCAGCATCGGCATCCCCACGTCGGCCCCGAGCAGGTCGGCCTCGTGCGGTCCGGCCAGCGCGGTCTCGATCGTCTCCTCGGCGTGGCCCATCTCGACGTCGAAGCGCTCGCGCAGCACCTGGTAGAGCGAGCCGCCGCCGCTGACGTGGCGGCGCAGGCCGCGGAAGCGGCCCAGCGGCAGGTGGGTGGTCTCCACGGCCATCGGCTCGTCGTCGGCCAGCCGCAGCCGGTGCAGCCGCAGCACCTTGGCGCCCGCGCGGATGTTGAGCAGCCGGGCCAGGTCGGCCTCCGCCGGGATCTCCGAAACCTCCAGCAGCTTCGACGACGGCTCGCGGCCCTGCGCGCGCATGTCCTCGGTGTAGGAGGACAGTTGCAGCCGCTGGGCCACCTTCGGCTCGGCGGCGAAGGTGCCCTTGCCCTGCACGCGCAGCAGGCGGCCCTCGACGGTCAGCTCGGCAAGGGCCTGGCGGACGGTGGTGCGGGAGACGTCGAACTCGGTGGCCAGCGACCGCTCGGTGGGGATCGGCGAGCCGGGTGGCAGGGAGCCGAGCAGGTCGAGCAGGTGCCGCTTGAGCCCCCAGTACTTCGGTTCCCGCTGCACCCGCGCCACCGCGTCCGACCCATCGGCCGTCGACATCTCGAGCATGGCGTCCCCTCCTGACCTCTTGTCCCGGTTACAGAATGCCCTGCCGGGTGCGCCCCCCGCGATCACACCCCGTGAAATCCGCGCGTCCGGAGCGGTCGAGCTGGTAGTATTGGTCTAGACCTTATCGAGGCATGAGGAGCGATCTGATGGTGGACGAGCCCGGTCGGCTGATGCGCGCCGAGATCGCCGAACAGCCCGCGGTGCTCGCCGCGGCCGTCGCCCGCCGCGACGGGGTGGCCGGGGTCGCCGCCAGGGTGACCGCCGCCGCGCCCCGGTTCGCGCTGTTCGCCGCCCGGGGGTCCAGCGACCACGCCGCCCTCTACGCCAAGTACCTGGCGGAGGTCCTGCTGCGACTCCCCTCCGGGCTGGTCTCCCCCTCCACCACCACCCTCTACGGCGCCCGCCCGGACCTGTCCGGCGTCCTCTACGTCACGGTGAGCCAGAGCGGCGGGTCGCCCGACCTGGTCGAGGCCACCCGGTCGGCGCGCGAGCAGGGCGCGCTGACGGTGGCCGTGACCAACACGCCGGGGTCGCCGCTGGCGGAGGCGGCCGAGTTGTCGGTGGACATCGGGGCGGGCGCCGAACTGGCCGTGGCGGCCACGAAGACCTACAGCGCGACGCTGCTCGCCCTCTACCGGTTGGTCGACGCGGTCCGCGGCGGGAACGGGGAGGCGGTCGCCGACCTGGGCGCGCTGGCCGAGAAGACCCTGGCGGACTCGGCCGGGCCGGTGGCCGAGGCCGTCGGCCGGTTGCGGTTCGTCGACCGGATGGTGACGACCGGGCGCGGGTACTCCTCGGCCACCGCCGCGGAAGCCGCGCTGAAGCTGGCCGAGACGAGCTACCTGTCGGCGCGGTCCTACAGCGGGGCGGACCTCCTGCACGGCCCGGTCGCCGCCGTGGACGCGGACACGGCGGTGCTGGCGATCACCAGCCGGGGGGCGGGCGGCGCGGCGCTGCGGCCGGTGCTCGACGCCGTTCGCGACAGCGGGGCGGAGGTCGTGGCGGTGGGGTCCGCCGCCGGGGAGACCGGGGCGGCGGTGCGGATCGCGGTCCCGGAGTGCGCCGAGGAGGTGGCCCCGATCCTGGAGGTGCTGCCGGTGCAGCAGTTGGCGCTGGGGCTGTCGCTGGCCCGCGGCGGGAACCCGGACCAGCCGAGGGGCCTGCGGAAGGTCACCCGGACGAGGTAGCGGGCGCGGGTCGCGCCCCACCAGGGGGTCGGCGCGGCGAGTTTTCCCGCGCGACACCCACCGCTGCCTAGACTGGCCGGATGCGGAGGACGTCGTTCGCGCGGTGGCCCTGTTCGGTGGCCCGGGCCATGGACCTGCTCGGCGACCAGTGGACGCTCCTGGTGCTGCGGCAGGCCTACCTGGGCACCCGGCGGTTCGACCGGTTCCAGGGGGAACTGGGGATCGCCAGGAACACCCTCACCGAGCGGTTGGAGCGCCTGACCAGGGCGGGGGTGCTCGAACGGGTGCGCTACCAGGAGCGGCCCACCCGGTACGAGTACGCGCTGACCGAGATGGGGCGCGACTTCTTCCCCGCCCTGGCGGCGATCATGCGGTGGGGCGACCGGTGGCTCGACGGCGGGTCGGGCGCCCCGATGGTGTTGCGGCACCGCGGCTGCGGGCAGGAAGCGCACGCGGCGGTGCGGTGCTCGGAATGCGACGAGCGGCTGGCCCTGGGCGAGGTGACCGTGGAACCGGGACCGGGGATGGCCCCCGAGCGGGCGGCGGCGTTCCGGGAAAGGGGTGCCCGCTCCGTCGAGGGGGTTTAACGGAGCGGGCACTGCCCATGTTACTCCAAACGGAGCAGTCGATTGCGGGAGGTCCGCGTGCGCGGCGTGGCGGTCGGGGTGGACGGCGGGGGGACGGCGACGCGGGCGGTGGCCGTGGACGCCACCGGGGCGGTGGTGGGGCGCGGCACCTCGGGCGGGGCCAACCCGAACTCGCACCCGCCCGAGGTGGCCGCGGCGAACGTCGGGGAGGCGATCGCCGCCGCCGCCGGGGGGCGGCCGGTGGGCGCCTGCGTGCTGGGGATGGCGGGGACCTCGAAGCTGGTGAACGACCCGGTGGTGGCCGGGTTGTTCCACGCGGCCTTCGCCGGGGCCGGGCTGACCGAGCCGCCGGTGGTGGTGACCGACGCCGAGGTGGCCTTCGTGGCCGGGACCGACGCCGAGGCGGGGACCGTGGTGATCTCCGGGACGGGCTCGATCGCCATGCGGATCGAGGGTCGGCGGCGGGCGGCGACCGCGGGCGGGTTCGGGTGGCTGCTGGGCGACGAGGGGTCGGCGTTCTGGCTGGGGCGGGAGGCGGTGCGCACGACGCTGCGGGCGTTGCAGGCCGGGGTGGCACTGGGGCCGCTGGCGGAGGCGGTGCTGGCCGCTGCCGGGGTCGACGACTTCGGGCCGCTCATCACCGCGTGCAACGCCGCGCCGCCGATCCGGTTGGCGGCCTACGCGCCGCTGGTGACCGCGCACGTCGACGACCCGGTCGCCGCGGACATCGTGGAGCGGGCCGCGTTGGCGCTGTGCGCGGAAGCGGAGGCGGCCTGGGTCGAGGGGCCGGTCGTGCTGGCCGGGTCAGTGGCCGCGCACTACAACCCGATCGGGGCGCGGTTGCGGGAACTGCTGGCCGCGCACACCGTGGAGACGGCCACCGACAACGCCGCCGGTGCCGCGTGGCTGGCCTCCCTGACCGCGTTCGGGGAGCAGCCGCACCCGAAACACCGTCACTGATCGGGGACCCGGGGGTGGCGGAACCCCGGGTGCTCCGCCGGGAGCGCGCGCCGCAGCACGACCGCGCTCACGGCCACCACCAGCGCCAGCAGCGGCCACGACAGCACCACCCTGGCCGCGGTCAGCGCGACCACCTGCCCGGACCACCACAGCAGCCCGTAGACGACGGTGCGCAGCGCGTACTGCGCCGTCCACACCCAACTGGCGCGGCCGTAGGCGCGGAGCAGGTCCGGGTCGCGGCGCCAGCGGGCCTTCTGCCCCAGCAGCAGGCCCACGACCACACCGAGCAGCGGCCAGCGGATGAGGATGCTCAGCGCCCAGGCGAGGCTGCTGGCGGTGTTGGACAACAACTGGATGAGGAAGAAGTCCTCGGCGCGTCCGGTGTAGAGCGCCACGAGGGCCGCCACGACGACGGCGGCCAGTCCACCGAGCACCGCGGTCACCTTCTCGCCGCGTGACATCCGCCACACGGCCAGCAGGGCGCTCGCCACGACCGCGGCGGCCGCGCCCCAGGCGATGGACTGCCCGGAAATCAGCCACCCGGCGGCGAAGACGACCGGTGGGGCGGTGGCGTCGAGCGCCCCTCGCTTGCCGCCGAGCAGGTCGACGAGGGAGTCGCTGGCTGCTGTCACGGGTCCAGACTGCCGCACCGGTGCGGGGCCAGGAAGTCCCGCCACCCCGAAATGGGTGGTCGGCGGGCGGCCGAATCCCTAGGCTGGGCCGACCGACGGTGGCGTAGGTCGGGAATGCTCAGGCACACTGGCCGGTTGGTTGGGATGGGCAACGGGTTTGAGCGGCGAGGGAGGTCAGCCGTGCACGGGTGGACGAGTTGGATCGCCATCGGGGACAGCTTCACCGAGGGGATGGGGGACGTGGGCGCCGACGGCTCGTACGTCGGCTGGGCGGACCGGCTGGCCGAGGCGATGGCGCTGCAACGCCCCGGTTTCCAGTACGCCAACCTCGCCGTGCGCGGCAAGATGCTCCAGGAGATCGTCGACGAGCAGGTGCCGCTGGCCGCGGAGAACGCCCCGGACCTGGTCACCATCTGCGGCGGCGGCAACGACCTGATCACCCCCGGCACCGACGTGGACGACGTGGCCGCCCTGTTCGACGGCGCCGTGGCCCGGTTGCGCGCCGCCGGTTCGGAGGTGCTGCTGTTCACCGGCCCGGACCCGAAGGTGCAGCCGCTGCTGCGGCGCATCCGCGGGAAGGTCGGCATCTACAACGGCCACCTGCACGCCATCGCGGAGCGCCGAGGAGCCCGGGTCGTGGACCTGTGGTCGATGGACGTGCTGCACGACCGCCGGGCCTGGTGCGAAGACCGCCTGCACTTCTCCAGCGACGGCCACCGGCGGATCGCCCTGCGCGCCGCCGAGGTCCTCGGCGTCCGGGTGGACGAGGACTGGCGGGAACCCCTGCCCGCCGAGGTGGCGAAGCCGTGGCTGCGGTTGCGCCAGGACGACCTGACCTGGACCACCACGCACCTGCTCCCCTGGGTGGCCCGGCAAATCCGAGGCGAGTCCCTAGGCGACGGCCTGACCCCCAAGCGCCCGGACCTCCAGCCCTACGCCGTGGACCGCGCCGCACTGTGATCCGAGCCCCGGGTGGAGTCTCCCCGGGCACCCAGGAGGCCCCGCCCCCACCGGCGCAGCCCCCGGTCACCCGCCATACCGCCGACCCGGCGACCCGGCGACCCACCGGCACAGCAACAACCGGCCACCCCACAAACCACCGGCCCGGCCAGCAAATGCCCGGTGAGGGGATGCGCTGGCCAGCCGGCCACCCCGAAACCGGCGGCCCGGCGAGCGAATACCCGGGTGGGCGGATGTGCCTGGCCAACCGACCTCCCCCGCAACCGGCGGCCTGGCGAGCGAACTGCCCGGGTGGGTGGATGTGTTTGGCCGGGG
>NZ_AYXG01000148.1 GCF_000564855.1 Actinokineospora spheciospongiae | reverse complement strand
TGTCACATGATCGCCACCCCCGGCCAAACACATCCACCCACCCGGGCAGTCGCGTAGCCGGGCCGGCGGTTCTCGGGGTGATCGGCTGGCCAAGCACACCCGCCCACCCGAGCGTTTGCTTGGCTGGGCTGGCGGTTTTCGGGGCGGTCGGCTGGGCGGGCACATCCACCCACTGGGGCAGTTGGCTCGCCGGGCCGCCGGTTCTTGGGGTGGTCGGCTGGGCGATCGCATCGACCCACCCGGGCAATTGGCTCGCCGGGCAGGCGGTCTTTGGGGTGGTCGGCTGGGCAAGCACCTCCACCCACCCGGGCATTCGCTCGCCGGGCCAGCGGTTTCGGAGGTGGTCGGCCGACAAGCACATCCGCCCACCTGGGCATTTCGGTGGCTGGGCCGCCGGTTCTGGGGGTGGTCGGCCGACAGGCGCGTCCGCCCACCCGGGCGTTTGCGCAGTCGGGCTGGCGGTTTGTCGGGGTTGCCGGTTGTTGCTGCGCCGGTGGGGGTTTCGGGTGGCTGGGGCTGGGCCTGTGGTGTGTTGGTGGTGCGGTCCGTGGGTCCTAAGTGGTCACCACCTCCACTGCCACGGTATGTGCGGGGAGGGCGGAGAGGCCGAGGACTCGGGCCGGGCCGCTGCCCTCGGTCACCCGGACCGTGACCGTGGTGCGTGCTGCCATGTCCAGCAGGAGTGCCATTCCGGAGCTGCTCAGGTAGGACACCTCGGTCAGGTCGACGGTCAGTGGTTCGCCGTGTGCCGCGTGTGCCAGCAGTTCCGGGCGCCAGTGGGCCGCGCCGGTCAGGTCGAGGTCGCCGTTGATCCGCACGCGGTGGTCGGGGGTTGTGGGTGTCCGCTCCACTTGTGGTGGGGGCGTTGTGGTCGGTGTGGTTTCGGTGTTCGTGGGGAGCCGGGCGTCGATCAGGGTTCCTTCTGGGCCGTGCTGGATGGTTGTTGCCGCCAGGCTGCGGATCATGGCCAGGCCGCGGCCTCGGTGGCCGGGGTCCGCCGGGGGTGGCCGCCAGCGCCCGCGGTCGCGCACCTGGGTGCGCAGGGAGCCGCCTGCGCCTCGGGTGACCGAGTAGTCCAGTGTGCCGCCGCCGTTCGGGTAGGCGTGTTCGACCGAGTTGGCCGTCGCCTCGCCCAGGATGAGGTTGAGGTCGATCACGGTGTCCTGGGGCAGGGCCGCGAGGGCGCCCCAGCGGCTGATGTCCGTGCGCACCTCGGCCAGCACCGCCGGGGTGGCGGGCACGTCCCTCCTGCTCAGGGGGGCGGGCAGGTAGCGGGCGACGACCAGGGCCACGTCGTCGTCGTGGCCGTCGGCCAGGAGGGCGGTGGTGATGCGGTCGGTGATGGTCTCCGGGTCCAGGGCGTGCAGCGGGGCGACGAGGTCGGCCAGGCGGGCCAGGTCGTCGTCGATGAGGTGGTCACGGCGTTCGACGAGGCCGTCGGTGTAGAGCACCAGTGAGGTGCCGGGGGAGAGGTGGACCTCGTTCTCGGTGAACGTGCCGTCCGCGCCCAGGAGCGTGCCGGTGGTGCCGGTCAGGAAGCGCGCGCCCGTCTCGTCCACCACCAGCGGTGGCGGGTGGCCCGCGGCCGACCAGCGCAGGACCCCGGTCTCCCAGTCGAGCAGCAGGCAGGCGCAGGTGCTGCCCACCGCGCCGGGGTTGCGGGTCGCGAACAGGTCCAACCGCTGGAGGGCGGACGCGGGGGAGTGGCCGTCGAGCAGGTAGGCGGCCAGCGCGCTGCGCAGTTGGCCCATGACCGCCGCCGCCCGCGGGCCCTTGCCGACCACGTCGCCGACCACCATCGCCACGGACGTGCGGCTGGTGGGCAGCACCTCGTACCAGTCGCCGCCGGTCTGCGCGTGCCGCGACCCCGACCGGTACCGGGCCGCGGTGGCCAGCCGCGCCAGGTCGGGCAGCTCGCGCGGCAGCAGGCTGTGCTGCAGCGCCTGGGCGATCTCGTGCTCGCGGCGCAGCTCGGCCTCCCGCTCCGCCTCGGCCGCGCGGCGGGCGGTGACGTCGCGGCCGATCGCCTGCAGGCCCGCCGGGGTGCCCGCGATGCTCAACTCCACCGAGATCGTGGCGCCGGAGGCGTGCCGCACCTCCCACACCTCGGTGACCTGCTCCCCGGTGGCCACCCGCGCCACCAGGTCGGCCAACCGGTCCGGCGAGCCCGGCAGCAGCAGGTCGGGCACCGACATCGACAGCAGGCGCTCGCGGGAGTGCCCGAGCAGCGCGCACGCCGCCGGGTTCACCTCCACCAAGCGCAGGTCGTGGTCGGCCATCCAGACCGCGTCGGCCGCGTGCTCGAACAGCATCCGGTGCCGCCGCTCGCTCTCCCGCAGCTCCCGCGCGGCGTGCGCGCGCTCCAGCGACTCCCAGCACCGGGCGGCGACGTCGCCCACCAGCTCGACGTCGTCGTCGGTCCACGCCCGGGGCGAGGCCTGGTGCACGGCCATGGCCGCGGTGAACCGGCCCGCCTTGAGCAGCGGGACGCAGATCACCGCCCGGATGCCGGTCAGCCGGTAGGCGTCGAGGTCCCTGACCGCCGGGTCGGTCCCGCTGTCGGTCACCACCCACGGCTCGCCCGCGCGCATGGCCCGCAGGCAGCCCGCGCCGAAGTCGGCCATCGAGTACCGGCCGGGCAGGTGCGGCAGGCCGGTGGCGTGGTCACCGCTCATCAGGAAGTGGTCCTCGTCGGCCTCCGCCCTGGCGTAGGCGCACCGGTCGGCGCCCAGGTGCTCACCGAGCCCGCGGGCCGCCTCGGCCATGATCTGCTCGGCGTCGGTCAGCGGTTGCAGCGCCAACTCCAGCTCGGCGAGGAACCGCTCCCGGTCCTCGTCGAACCGCCGCGCCGTGACGTCCACCATCAACCCGCGCAGCGTGCGCGGTTCACCCCCCGCGCCCCGGACCACGTGGACGACGTCGTGCACCCACAGCACCCGCCCGTCGGCGGCGGTGACCCGGTAGTCGGACTCGAAGTCGTCGCGCTCGGCCACGTTCCGCGCGCGGAACTCCGCCGCCGCGGCCCGGTCGTCGGGGTGGGTGATCGACGCCCAGAACCCCCGGTCACCCGTCCAACGGGTGACCGGGTACCCCAACAGGGTCTCGGCGTGCTCGGACACGAACGTGAACGCCCCCGTCCGCGCGTCCGCCTCCCACACCACCAGCGGCAGCCCACCCAACAAGCCGCGCAGTCGCTCCGCTTCGTCCACGCCACGATGGTGCCCCGATCCCCCGTCCGATGCCCGACGAATCGCCGAAGGACCCCCACGACAACTCGCCGTGACGCGGGCGCCCGCCACCTCGGCTCTCCGACCCGCCGACCACCGCGTGGCGGAACACCCCGCGGACCAGGGCCGAAGATCACCCACCAGGGGCTCTAGTAGTTGCCCAGTCCGCCGCAGACGTTCAGCGCCTGGGCGGTCACCGCCCCGGCCCGCTCGCAGACCAGGTACTCGACCATGGCCGCCACCTCGTCCGACTCCACGTACCGGTGGATCGGCACGCGGGCCGTGATGCGGTCGAACGCCTCCTCGGTGTCGACCCCCCAGATCCCGGCGTAGTGCTCGCGCACCCGCGCGGCCATGGGGGTCTCGACGAACCCGGGGCACACGGCGTTCACGGTGATGCCGGTGGCGGCCAGCTCCAGCCCGAGCGCCTTGCTGAACCCGACCACCCCGTGCTTCGACGCCGAGTAGGGTGCGGCGTGCACCACGCCCTGCTTGCCCCCGGTCGAGGCGATGTTGACCACCCGGCCCCACTTGCGGTCCAGCATGGCGCCGGTGGTGAGCACCGCCTTCGTCATCAGGAACACGCTGTTGAGGTTGGTGTTGATGACGTCGAACCACAGCTCGTCGGGGATCTCGGCGGTGGCGCCACCGCCGCTGCGCCCGGCGTTGTTGACCAGGACGTCGATCGGCCCGTACCGGTCGACGGCGGCGCGGACGAACCGCCCCACCTGGTCGGCGGAGGTCACGTCGCACGCGCTCCCGTCCACCTCGAGCCCCCGGGCCCGCAGGGACCCCACCGTGCGGGCCAGCCGATCCGCGTCCCGGGCGCAGAGGTAGACCCGCCTGCCCTGCTGGGCCAGCCGTTCGGCGATGACCAGCCCCATCCCGCTGGTGGCACCGGTGACGATCGCGACCTGCTGGTCGACTCGGCTCATGGCTCTTCCCTTCGCGGTGGTGGAACGCGGGCGACGGCACGACGGTGACCGGTGCCGCTCGGAGTCCGGTCGTGCCCGTCTTGGCCCCGGGGGGCGGGGTTCGAGCGACCCGCTAGTCCGGTGCGCCACGGTGGCGGCTTCCGCACGGCACCGGGAGGAACCCATGACCACGACCGACACCGCCCGCGACCTCCACGGCGAGGTGGTGCACTTCCTCGCCAGGCAGACGCACCTGATGGACGGCCGCGACTTCGAGGGCTTCGCCGCGACCTTCACCGAGGACGGCGAGTTCAGCCACACGCCGGGGCAGTTGGCCGCCACCAGGGCGGGGATCGTGGCGGAACTGGTCGAGTTCCACCGGCGCTTCGACGACGACCCGGTGGTCCGCAGGCACTGGTTCAACATGGTCGTCCTCGACCCGGGGGAGGGTGGTTCCTGGCGCGCGACCTACTACGCCTACACGGTCAACACCAGGCCGGGTGGCGACCAGCGCATCGGGCCCAGTTGCCTGGTGACCGACGTGCTGGTGCGGGTGGGGGACGAACTGCTGACCAGGTCCAGGCACGTCCGGCAGGACCGGCTCCACTTCGACTGAGCCGCTGACCGGGGCGCGGGGTTTCCGCAGGCGGTGGAGACCCCGCGCCGGTGGACCGGGAGGTCGGTCCGCGGATCACCCGAGCCGCACGCCGCGCCGTGAGCCGACCTCGACGTCCTCGTAGCCCTCCTTCCGCAGCCCGGACCGGTAGGCGCGGTCCACCACCGGCCGCAACACCCGACCGATCCCGGGAATCCCCACGACGGCCTTGAGCGCGCGAGCGAGCGGGCCCCTCCGGGCGTCGGCCATGTTCGCGGCGAGGTGGGCCCCGGCCAGCGCCATCAGATCCGGCACCGCGTGGCGATCGAGGTGCGTGGCCGCCGTCCACACCCCCGAGCGCGCCACGGCGGCGCAGGCGGTCACCTCGGCGTGGTCGACGTCGACGAGCAGCGCCGCGTGCGGGGGCGTCCCGCGCAACGCCATCGTCTCCAACAACGCCGGATCGTCGGTGATCGAGCCCCGGCCGCGGACGTGCAGCACGTCGGTGCGGCCGGGGACGAGGGCGGCGAACGAGAGCCGGTCGTCCCGGAGGACGTTGTGGAGGCTGTCCGCGCGCCTGTTGCCCCTGCGGTCCGGGATGACGAGCGTCCGGGCGTCGAGAACCCGCGCGACGACGTCCCGGTCCCCGCGCGGGCTGGTGTCACCGCCGCCCGAATCGTCCCACGTGGACAGGGCGAGGAACGGGGCGGCGGTGAGGAAGTCCGCGACACCGGGCCCGCGCAGCGGTCCGTCGCCCTCGACGCCGGGCGTCGGGGGCGTGGGAGCGGGTGGCTGCCACAGGCGCGAGCGGATGACGGCCTGCCCGCAGTGCACGTACGCCTCCTGGACGTCGACGAACGTCTCGGTGCCCTTCCGCCTGGCAACAGAACCGTTGACGCGCAACGTTTCCCTGATGCCCGGCAGGAGGAAGACGAAGGACACCGGGCCGTGCGCCTCGCCGTCGGGCAGGGTGAACGAGATCCGCGTCGGCGAGTGGACGCGCACGAATCCCGGTGCGCCGCCGACGAACGCCGTGCGGCTGACGCCGTCGGCGTCGCGGTGACCGAAGCCCGCCAGCGGGCAGAGCGCGAGGATGGCGCGGCAGCCCTCGTCGAGGGCGCTGACCTGCTTCAGCATGATGATCGACGGCGGTCGTCCCACGACGGCCTCGACCTCGTCGAACGTCGTCATGCGGTGGAGTGCGCTGAACTGCATCGGAACCCCCTCAGCCCGGCGCGGACCGACCGCGCCGCAGGCAACCCGCGAACGGGTGAGATTATTATGAGCAATAGCTCACATGTTTTCCACTCGCTTTCGATGCCCTCGGGGAGGACCACGATGCCACCGACGGACCGCCGCTTGGAGCCACGTCGCAAGCCCCGCCAGGTGCGCGCCGAGCTCACGCGCGAGCGCATCCTCACCGCGGCTGCTCACGTTTTCGCCCAGCACGGCTACGCTGCGGGCACCACCAACCGCATCGCCGAGCACGCCCACGTCTCCATCGGCTCGCTGTACCAGTACTTCCCGAACAAGGACGCCATCCTCGCCGAACTCCTGGTCCAGCACATCGACCGCGGCACCTGGACCAGCGCCGACGATGTCGACCTCTCACCGGGGACGCTGGAGGCGACGGTCCGGGCGTTCGTCCGCGACGCCATCGACAACCACAGCGACGACCCCCGCCTGCTCCGGGTGATGATCGAGGAGGCACCGGTCTCCCGGGCGCTGCACGACACGATCGACCGGCACGAGAAGCTGCGCACGGCCCAGGTCCGCGACATCCTCGTCCGGCACCCCGACATCCACGTGGGCGACCCCGACACCGCCGCGCAGATCATCCTGTTCACCGTGGAGATCAACACGCACAGGTTCATGGCCGCTCCGCAGACCGTCCCCGTCGAGACGTTCGAGAACGAACTGGTCGCCATGGTGACCCGCTACCTGCGCGGGGGCCAGTAGGCGCGATGCACCCGCCGACGACCGGCAGGCACACCCGAGGCGGTGTCCGCGCCGAACGACGCGCAGACGTCCACCGGGGCGTCCGCAGCCCCGACCGCTCCACCGCTCCACTGCACAGGTCAAAACCCGGACCGGGCGCTGTGCTCGGCGGCGAAGGCAGCGGCGGAGGACATGGTCGTCGCGCTGTTGCGGCCGAGGGCGTTCCGCACGAACACCTTGGCGTCGGCCACGGTCTTGCCCGCTCCGAGCACGGTGCCGACCGCCCCGGGGTTGATGACCACCGTGTGCCGGGAGGTCACCAGCGCGCCCTCCGGCCCCTCGGTGAAGGTCCACAGGCCACTGTGCCCGTGCAGCAGCTCCGGGGTGACCACCTGCTTGTACGCGATCCACTCCCCTTCACCGCACACCCGGACCGACCGGGTGGTGTGCCGGGAGCCGTCCGCCGTCACCGTGTCCAGCTCCAGGTCCTGGACGCCGGGGGCCGGTTCGGACAGCACCGCCCTGGAGACGTGCGGCAGCCGCTCGGCCCACAGGTCCGCGCGTGCCACGAACTCGTAGGCGCCCGCCGCCGAGCCGGACAGGGCCCGGGCGTCGGTGAACGAGAAGACGACGTCCTCGACCGGGTGACCGGACTGCGCGACGCGGGCCAGGGCGGCGAGTTCCTCCGGGCTGTTGCGGTCCAGTGCCGCGGTGACCCACCCCACGGTCCCGGGGTCGTCGTCGGTCGTGGTGAAGCGGTGCAGCAGCACGACCTCGCACCGGTTCCCCGGCAGGGCGCGGAACCGCCACTCGCCGCCCATCGAGGCGATCGGCGGCGCGCTCACCTCGCGGTCGAAGGTCACCCGCAACCCGCCGGGGTCCAGCGTGCGCCGGGAGGTCCAGGTGCTGACGGCCCCGTTCACCGTGGCCCACAGCTCGAAGCGCTCCTCGCGCTCGGACCGGTCGAGGTGCCGGACGTGCACGCTCGGGCCGAACACGGCGGGCCAGGCGGTGACGTCGGCGACCAGGCCGTAGAGGACCCGCGGCGGCGCCGCGACGACCAGTCGGTGTTCGGTGTGGTGTTCGCGTTCGGTTCGCATCGGTGCTGTCGCCTCTTCCTCGGGTGCTGGGTGGACGGGTCGGCACCGCCCCGGCAGATGATCGGGGCTGCTGCTCGTGCTCCGCTGGTGCGCCCGTCGGGCCCGAGCCGAGGCGGTGGGGCGGGCGGACCCCGCCCCACCGCCTCGGCGCTCAGCGGTCGGCGGTCACCGAGAGCGAGTGGCGGAAGTGGTTGCCCGGGTCCCAGTGGGCCTTCGCCCGTTGCAGCCGCGGGTAGTTCTGGCCGAAGTAGAAGGTGTGCCACGGCACGCCGGACCGGTTGAACCGCGGGTCGGTGATGTCGGGGTCGGGGGCGTTGATGTTGCAGCCCTCGTAGCGCTCGCCGGGCACGGGGTAGCCGCCGGTGGACGCGAACACCTCACCGTAGAGCTCGCGCAGCCAACCGAGGTTCGCCTCGTCCTCGGCCTCGGTGACCCAGTAGTTCTCCAGCACCGCGACGAGGGCGGACCGGCGCTGGAACACCGCGGTGTCGGTGGGGGCCAGGGCGTTCACCTGCCCGCCCGCCATCGCCCCGAGTTGCAGCAGCGAGGCGCCGGGGAACGGGTTGGAGTAGTCCCGCCTGGTCATGTGCCGGTAGATGGCGCCGATCTGCTCGTCGGTGAAGCGCTCGCGCAGGTAGGCCTGCTTGATCCCGCTGCGCAGCGTCGAGTTGGTCATGACCGTGGGGTTGCTGGTGTCGATGGTCTCGGTGGAGGCCAGCCACGGCAGCCGCCGGAACGGGAACGGGCCGGTGATCCCGGTGCCCGCGGTGACCGCGTCGAGGTAGTCCCGCAGCAGCTCCTCCGCGCCGGGGACCGTGGCGTCGACCTGGGTGAGCATCCCGATGCCGCCCGTCGAGACGTGCTGGACGAACAGCAGGCCGCAGAGCGCGGCGCCGGGCGAGTCCGGGGCGCTGTGGTCGACGTACCACTGGCACTGGTTCCGGATCAGGGCGGTGAAGGTGGCCTGGTCGAGCTGCTCCCACGCGGCGAACGCGGTGCTGATCAGCACCTCGGCCGGGGGGTTCGGCAGTTGCGCCGCCGGGTCGTGCCCGGTGGCGCCCCGGGTGCGGAACCAGAACTTCGTGATCACCCCGAAGCTGCCGCCGCCCCCGCCCGCGCAGGCCCACCACAGGTCGTTGAGCCTGCCGGTGTCCTGCCGCGAGGCGACGACGGTCCGCACGTCGCCGTGCCGGTCGACCACCACCACCTCGACGGCCTCGATCAGGTCGGCGACGTTGCCGAACTGGCGCGAGAGCAGGCCGTGGCCGCCGCCGGTCGCGTGGCCGCCGATGCCGACCGACGGGCACACCCCGCCGGGGAGCGTCACGCCCCAACCGCGGAACAGCGTTTCGTAGATGTGGCCCAGTTGCGCGCCGCTCTCGACGGCGAACGCCCTGCGGTGCGGGTCGTAGTGGATGCCGTCCATCAGCGAGAGGTCGATGATGATCTCGGCTTCGGCGTGGTAGGCCAGGTCGGCGTAGCAGTGCCCGCCGCTGCGGACGGAGATCCGCTTCCCGGTCCGCACGGCTTCCCGGACCACTCTCTCGACCTGCTCGGCGCTCCCGACGAGCCGGACGCTTTCCGGCTTCGCCCCCCACCGCCGGTTGAAACCGACCACCAGTTCGGGATAACGCCGATCATCGGATGTCACCGTCACCGGTCCGAATGCGCTTCTGCGCGTCGCAGTGCTTTCTATGTCGTTCTGCATGTTCTCCGCTCCCCCTTGATCCGTTGTTTTCCCACTGAAACATTCACACATCCCCGGGCGCGGTTCCGGCGCTTTCCGCGAATCGCGAGCCGGGATTGATCCGCCTCCCAGCGATCCGCGATCGAGCCCGCGCACACTCCGAACCCGTCGATGCCGACCGCACCCGCGTGGCGGCGGGCCGAACGCGCGGTCACCCCGCAGGCGCGGTAATCGCGGACAGGAGACAAACCGCATGACACGTTTCATCGACCTCAGCGTGACCACGACGGACACCCCCAGCGAAGCGACACCGGTCAAGGTCGACCTGCTCGACCACCGCGCGGCCGCGGCCGTGCTCGGACTGCGACCGGAGGACTTCCCCGGGGGGATGGCCATCTCCAACGAGACGGTCACCCTCACCACGCACACCGGCACCCACATGGACGCCCCGCTGCACTACGGCCCGGAGAGCGGCGGGCGGCCCGCCAAGAGCATCGATCAGGTGCCGCTCGACTGGTGCCACGGCCCCGGCGTGCGCCTGGACCTGCGGCACGTGCCCGCCGGGGCGGGGATCACCGAGGCGCACCTGACCGCCGCGCTGGCCGCCGCCGGGCACGACCTCGCCCCGGGCGACCTGGTGCTCCTGTGGACCGGAGCGGACGCGCTCTGGGGGTCGGCCGACTACCTCACCGACTACCCCGGCCTCACCGGGGAGGGCACGGCCTTCCTGGTGGAGCGCGGGGTGCGGGTCATCGGCATCGACGCTTGGGGCCTGGACCGCCCGATGCGGTCCATGGTCGACGACTACCGCCGCACCGGCGATCGCGCCCACCTGTGGCCCGCACACCTCTACGGCCGCAGCAGGGAGTACCTGCAACTGGAGAAGCTCGCCAACCTGGGGGACCTCCCCGCGGCGACGGGGTTCACGGTCTCCTGCTTCCCCGTCTCCCTCGCGGGCGCGGGAGCGGGGTGGACCCGGGTCGTGGCGATGCTCTGATGCCCGGCGGCGCGTGTCGCGGCAGGACCGGCACGCGCCGTCGAACCGTTCCCCCGTGGTCGGAGCGTCAGAGCGCCATGCGCGGTGGCGCGTGACCGCTCCCGGTCGCCAACAGCTCGTGTTGCAGCAGTTGCAGTTCCGGGGCCGGTTCCACGCCCAACTCCCGGTCGAGGATGCGCCAGAGGTTCCGGTAGGCCTCCAGCGCCTCCGCCCGCCTGCCGCACCGGTGCAGGGAGCGGATGAGCTGGGCGTGCAGGCTCTCGTTCAGCGGGTTCTCGGCCACCAGCAGGCGGAGCCGGGGGACGACCTCCCGGTCCCGGCCGAGGCGCCTGCTCGCGGCCACCCACAGCTCGGTGGCGGAGAACCTGAACTCGTCGAGGTAGGTGACGTGGGCGTCGAGCACCCTGCCCAGCGGCATGCCCGCGAGCACCGGACCCCGCCAGAGGGCCACCGCCCGGTCGACGGACTCGATCGCCGCCTCCGGCTGCCCGGCGTGCAGTTGCCGCCGCGCCTGGCCGACCAGCCGCTCGAACACCTTGATGTCGATCGCGTCGTCGGCGACGTCCACCGCGTACCCGGACGGTCTGGTGAGCAGCAGCCCCTTCCCCTCCGGCATCTTCGCGAACATCCTGCGCGCGTGGTAGACGTAGGTCTGCAGCGTGGTGAGCGCGCTGCGCGGGACGTCCTCCCCCCAGAGCTCCTCGATCAGCGTGTCCACCCGGACGGTCTCGCCGTTCTGCACCAGCAGCACGCCGAGGATCTGGGTGATCTTCGATTTGGGCAGGAAGGAAAGTTTTCCCTCCGCCGTTTCAATGGTGAATTGGCCCAACAGGTGAAACTTCAAGGTGATCCCCCCGGTCGAAACAAATGCTCGGCGCGGGCACCCATCCCCGAATACCCACGTTTCGCGAAAACACTGTCACTGTCCTGCGCCATTGTCTGCACCATGCACGAAGTGCTGTGCGGCAAGAGGCTGTGCGGTGACAGTCCGAGACTTCCTCACCGAGGGTAGGAGGAGTACATCTCGCGTGCAACGAAATGCAATGTGACTTGAATCACACACATTCACTCGAAAGGGAAGTATTTGTTCTGACCGTCGCGCTCAATCGACATCGGCCTCCCCTTTCGGGTAGGTCCAACAGCTCGAACGGTCAGTTCTGGCAATCGGTTGGAGCTGCCAGGCTGAAAGAGGAAACCCCGGAGCCGTCGGACGCGAACCGACGGCCGCACCGGACCGGCAGCACGAAGGGAAAACACATGACCGCCAAGACGGTCTCGGTCGTCGTCGCCTTCCACAGCGGCTACGGGCACACGACCAGGATGGCCGAGGCGACGTGCGACGGCGCGGCCTCCGTCGACGGCGTCGCCGCGGAGCTGCTCACGCTCGACGAACTGACCGAGGACAAGTGGGCCCGGCTCGACGCGGCGGACGCCATGATCTTCGGCTCGCCCACCTACATGGGGTCGGCGAGCCCGCAGTTCCACACCTTCGCGCACGCCACCAGCGGGCGCTGGTTCGCCCAGGCGTGGAAGGACAAGGTGGCCGCGGGCTTCACCACCTCCGGGGCGATGAGCGGTGACAAGCTGAACACGCTCCAGTACTTCACCATCCTGGCCGCCCAGCACGGGATGCACTGGGTGAACCTCGACCTGCCGCCCGGCACGGCCGAGACCGAGCTGAATCGGCTCGGTGGCTGGCTGGGCGCCATGGGGCGGTGCCCGGGGGACCAGGGGCCGGAGGCCATGAGCGAGGCGGACCTGCTCACCGCGGCCCACCTCGGCCGCCGGGTCGCCGACCACGCGCTGCTGCTGAGCCGGGCCAGGCTCTCGATCTGACCGGCGCCCGCCGCGGCGGCGGGCAGAGGTCGGGGCGGGGTGCCCGGGTCGGGTGACCCGGGCACCCCGCGGGTTCCCGGTGCTCCTGCCGCCCGGTGGCGCGTCAGGGGTGCAGTGCGCGGCGCAGCGCGGTGACCTGGTCGGCGATCATCCGCCGCGAGGACGCCGCGTGGGCGAGGCCGATCGAGCCGTGGAACGCGCCGGAGTAGTGCGCCAGCTCGGCCTCCACGCCGCTGGCGGCCAACCGGTGGGCGTAATCGATGCCCTCGTCGCGCAGCGGGTCGTACTCGCACACCCCGACGAAGGCGGGCGGGAGCCCGGACAGGTCCTCGGCGCGGGCGGGCGCGGCGTGGCCCGAAGCCGCCGCTCCCCCCAGGTAGTGGCCCCAGCTCAACTCCAGGCTCCGGCGGTCCAGCATCGGCGTGTCCACGAAGGAACGCGCCGAGGGGGTGGTGAGCCGGTCGTCCAACTGGGGGAACAGCAGGTACTGGAAGCACACCCGGGGGCCGGACCGGTCCCTGGCGAGCAGCGCGAGCCCCGCCGCCAGCGCTCCGCCCGCGCTGAAGCCGCCCACCGCGACCCGGTCTGCGTCGACCCCCAGCGCGGCGGCCTCGGCCACCGTCCACTCCAGCGCCGCGTAGCAGTCCTCCAGCCCGGCCGGGTACGGGTGCTCCGGCGCCAGGCGGTAGTCGGGGGACACCACGACCGCGCCGACGAGGTCGGCGATCCGGGTGGCCGCGGTGTCCACCGTGTCCAGGTCGCCGGTCACGAACCCGCCCCAGTGCGGGAAGACCAGCGCGGGCAGCGGGTCGACCCGGGCCGCCGGGCGGTGCAGCCGCACCACCACCCCGGGGGCCCCGACCGGCCCCGGGACGGTCTGGTCCCGCACCAGCACCTCCGACACCGGCTCGTGGCGCGGCTGCCGGGCCATGACCGCGCGCAGGGCGGCCCGCGCCGAGACCGGGTCCGCGTAGTCGAGCGGTCGCAGCCGCGGTGCGGCGTCGGCCAGGTCCGGGTCGAAGTCGTGGGTCATCGCGGCCCCCCGGTCGCGCGGCGCCAGGTCAGCACCCGCCTGCGCGGCGGTCCCGCGCCCGGCGGTGTCTGACCGGACAGGGTGAGCAGGTCGCCGTCGAGCGCGAGGTCGCGCACCTGGCGGGTGCCCACCAGGTAGTCGTGCGACGCCACGTCGACCTGGTGGACGACGTGGCGCCCCACCAGCCACCACGTGCCCGCGTAGCCCATGAAGCGGACCACCTGACCGCCCGGCGCGGGCGGACCGGGATCGGTCCGCATCATGCTCACCGACACCCGGCCGCAACCGGTGTAGATGAGCAGGCCCGCGGGGGTGGGGCCGAGCGGGCCCTCCTCGACCAGCCCGTCGGTCACGTCGACGTAGGCGTCGAGCCGCCAGGCCCCGGCCAGTGCGGCGGCGAGGGCGTCGGTCGCCACCGCCGTCACCACGCGGCGGGCCGGTGCGCGACCACGAGCCGGTCCATCCGCAGGGAGGCTCCCTGGCCGAACAGGCGGTTCGCCTCCAGGCTGCGGTCGTCGGCGAAGGTCAGCGGGGTGGGCGGGCCGGTGACCGGGTCGTAGTAGTAGTCGGTGGCGGTGCTCAGCCGCACCAGGCCGGAGCCGGGGCGGCCGGGTGCGGCCCCGTCGAGGAAGTTGAACAGCCCCATCCCGACGGCGAGCTGGTCCGGCCGGACCGTCTCCTCGACGCCACCGTGGTCCTGCACCAGGTGGCGGCGCAGCGCAGGCGGCAGGTGGTGGCCGATCCGGTCGAGCCGGAAGACCTCCCGGCCGTCGAGGAACCAGCGGACCAGGCCGCGCGAGTGGTCGTGGGCGAGCCTGAGGTGGTGCGTCTGGTCCGGTGATCGCCGCCCGACCGGGATCGCGTAGAGGAAGGAGGCGTAGTTCCCGAGCGCGCCGCGGCTGTTGGGCAGCCGCTCGTAGTAGGCGTAGACGCTCTCGTTGGTGAGGGCGAACTCGAAGGCGACGTCCGTTGCCAGGTCCTGCATGGCCAGCGCCGCGGAGGCCAGCCGGGGGTCGTCCTCGGCACTGGGCACCCGCGCGCCGAAGGGGTGTCGACCGACGCCGTACGTCCGGCCCGACAGGTTGGTCTCGCAGGACAGTTCGTACCCGGGTCCGGTGTCGAAGCCGAGCGTTCCGCCCGAGGACGTCCTGTTGGCGTAGACCAGCCACTTGACGTGGTCGAGCGTGCCGGGGAAACCGCCGGGGTCGTCCTGGGCCACGGTGGCGGTGAAGGCGGGCTCACCGGTCGCCGGGTTGATCCCGGAGGAACGGACCCGCAGGCCGCGCGGCGACGTGGTGATGACGCCGTCGCGCCCGGTGGTGGGACCGAACGGCAGGTGCACCCACTTCGCGTCCGGCCCCTCGGTGCGCAGGCCCCGGGAGAAGTCGTCCCAGACGACCCGGAACGGCGCGGGTGGGGCGCTCGCCCGCGCGGTGGGCGCCGGGGCCGCGTCCGGGCCCGCGGCCCCGGGGATGCCCTGCGTGGCGGTACGCCGGTTCGTCGTCATGGCAGATCCGTCTCCGATCCTCTTCGTGGGGCACTCCGGTTCCGGGGATCGCCGCTACACCCGGATCACCTGGTGCGCGTAGGCGGTCGACGCGGACTCGACCTGGAGGCCCTGGTGGCCCGCCAGGGAGTTGACGTCGCGCCAGAACCGCTGGACCGGGTTGGCCGAGTTCTGCCCGGTGGTCCCCACGGCGCGGAACAGCCGGTTCACCACCGCCACCAGGGATTCGGTGGCCACCGCGCAGTCGCGCCAGGTGCGCGTGGTGTCCAGCACCGTGATCGCGGGCCCGAGGTCGGCGGTGACCGCGGCCCGTTCGAGCAGCAGCTCGGCGGCGTCGATCTCGGCCGCGCTGCGGGTCAGGACCACGTCGTGGGCGGCCCGGTTGAACGTCGGCATCCCCGGCAGGGCGGGCGCCGGTGCCGCCGCCGCGGCCCGAATCCTCGGGGTCACGTGGTCCACCCAGGACTTCAGCGCGCCCTTGGCGGCACCGAGCGCGGGCACCGCGAACATCATCGTGGTGGACTGCATCGGCACCGCGTGGCACGGGGCGTCGGAGTCGGTCGCGCGACCGGCGAACAGGTCGTCGCGGCTGACGGTGCGCGCCGCCGGGACGAAGACGTCCTCGACGAGCACCGTGTTGCTGCCGGTGGCGGCCATGCCGACGTTCTCCCAGGTGTCCGCGGTGCGCCAGGCCGAGCGCGGCACGGCGAAGACCCTGGCGCGGCCGTCGTCCGCCGTCGAGGCCAGCAGCGCCCACTCGGCGTGGTCGATGGCGCTGACGAAGGGCCACTTGCCGGTCAGCCGGTAGCCGCCGGGCGCGGTCTCGGCGCGACCGGCCGGGGTCAGCGACGCGACGAGCAGCGCGTCGGGGCCGTCCGCCCAGACCTCGCGGTAGCCCTCGGCGGGCAGGTGCGCCGCCATCCGCGACACGTGCGCGGCCAGCGACGCGCACCACGCGGTGGCGGTGCAGCCCTCGCCGACCGCGCTCACCGCCCGGTTCAACTCCAGGAAGGTGCCCGGGTTCCCGCCGCACTCCGCGGGCACGAAGTGCCGGGGGAACCCGGCCACCACCAACGACTTGACCACCTCGGGGTCGAGCCTGCGCCGGGCTTCCGCGCCGGGGGCGCACCGCGCCGCCGCGACCGCCACCTCCCCGGCCGCGGTGAGCAGGGGGGTCGGCGTCGATTCCAGGTCCATCCGGTTCGCTCCTCGGCTGGCGGGTTCGGCTCGGGGGAGCCGCGGCACGGCCGGTTCCGTCCCGGCCCGCCCCCGGATGCTCACCGCCGCCGCTCGGGTCCCGCTGGGCTTTCGCTGGGGCGCACCGGATCGACCGCACCGGCCAACCACGGCCCGACCGTCCCACTAGTACCGGTGGCGACGCTGGCGTCCGCCTTGGAAGGGGGTCACACCGATGATCGGTCCAACAGCTCAGGTGCCACCGGGTGGTGCGCGGTGAACCGCCGGGTGGTGATCACCGGCATCGGGGTGCGCACGCCGGGTGCCAACGGGACGAAGGAATTCCTCGACCTGTTGACCGCGGGGCGCACCGCCACGCGCCGGATCTCCTTCTTCGACCCGTCGGCCTACCGGTCCCGGGTCGCGGGGGAGGTGGACTTCGCCCCCGAGCACGAGGGGCTGTCCCCGCTGGAGGTCCGCCGGATGGACCGGGCCGCGCAGCTCGCCGTCGTGTGCGCCGGGGAGGCGGTGGCCGACAGCGGCCTGGAGTTCGAGGACTTCGACCCCACCAGGGTGGGGGTCAGCCTCGGCAGCGCGGTGGCCTCGGCGACCAGCCTCGAACAGGAGTACCTGGTGCTGTCCGACAGCGGCCGCAACTGGCTGGTCGACCACACCAACCTGTCCCCGCACATGTTCGACTACCTGGTCCCGAGCGCGATGCCCGCCGAGGTGGCCTGGACCGTCGGTGCGGAGGGCCCGGTGACCATGGTGTCCAACGGGTGCACCTCGGGCATCGACTCGGTGGGCCACGGGTGCCAGTTGATCCGCGAGGGCAGCGCCGACGTGGTGCTGGCCGGGGCCTCGGACACGCCGATCACCCCGATCGTTGTCGCCTGCTTCGACGCGATCAAGGCGACCACGCCGAACAACGACGACCCGGAGCACGCCTCGCGGCCGTTCGACCGGACCCGCACCGGGTTCGTCCTCGCCGAGGGCGCCGCCGTGTTCGTCCTGGAGGAGCACGAGCGCGCCAGGCGGCGCGGCGCGCGCGTCTACGCCGAGATCTCCGGCTACGCGACGCGGTGCAACGCCTACCACATGACCGGGTTGAAGACCGACGGCCGCGAACTCGCCGAGGCCGTGACGGTGGCGCTCGACGAGGCCAGGATCGACCCGACGGCGATCGACTACATCAACGCGCACGGGTCCGGCACCAAGCAGAACGACCGCCACGAGACCGCGGCGTACAAGCGCAGCCTCGGCGAGCACGCCCGGCGGACGCCGATCAGCTCGATCAAGTCGATGGTCGGGCACTCGCTCGGCGCGATCGGCTCGATCGAGATCGCCGCTTGCGCCCTGGCCATGGTGAACGACGTGGTGCCGCCGACGGCGAACCTGCGCGTGCCCGACCCGGAGTGCGACCTCGACTACGTCCCGCTGACCGCCCGGCAGAAGAGGCTGGACAGCGTGCTCACCGTCGGCAGCGGCTTCGGCGGCTTCCAGAGCGCGATGGTCCTGCGCCGGACCGGGGGGTCCAGGTGAGCGAGGGGGTCTACGTCACCGGGATCGGCCTGCTGGCACCGAACGGGTCCGGGCTGGAGCAGCACTGGGCGGCGACGCTGGCGGGCCGCAGCGGGATCGCCACCCTGTCGCGGTTCGACGTCTCGCGGTACCCGGTCCGGCTGGCCGGTCAGGTCGACGACTTCGACGCGGCGCGGCACCTGCCGAGCAGGCTGCTGCCGCAGACCGACATCTCCACCCAGCTCGCGCTGGTGGCCGCGGATTGGGCGCTGGCGGACGCGGAGATCGACGAGGGGTTCTTCGCCGACTACGACACGGGTGTGGTCACCTCCAACGCCACCGGTGGTTTCGAGTTCACCCACCGGGAGTTCCGGAAGCTGTGGACCCGGGGGTCCGCCGCGGTGAGCGTCTACGAGTCCTTCGCCTGGTTCTACGCGGTGAACACGGGTCAGATCTCCATCCGCAATCAGTTCCGCGGACCCAGTTCCGCGCTGGTCGCCGAACAGGCGGGCGGACTCGACGCCATCGGCCACGCCCGCCGGACCATCCGGCGGGGCACCCCGATGGTGGTCACCGGGGGCGTCGACTCGGCCCTCGACCCGTGGGGCTGGGTGGCGCAGATCGCCAGTGGGCGGCTCAGCACCGCGACCGACGCGCACCGCGCCTACCGCCCCTTCGACGTCGACGCCTGCGGGTACGTCCCCGGCGAGGGCGGGGCGATCCTCGTCCTGGAGACCGCGTCCGCCGCGGCGGCCAGGGGAGCGCGGCAGGTCTACGGCGAGATCGCGGGCTACGCCACGACGTTCGACCCGCCGCCCGGTTCGCCGCGACCGCCGGGGCTGCGCCGGGCGGCGGAGTCGGCGCTCGCCGACGCGGGCCTCACCCCGGACCAGGTCGACGTGGTGTTCGCCGACGCCTCCGGGGTGCCCGAGCTGGACCGCGCCGAGGCCGCCGCCATCAGCGGGCTGTTCGGGCCGTTCGCGGTGCCCGTCACCGCGCCGAAGGCGCTGACCGGCCGGATGTACTCCGGTGGCGGCCCGGTCGACGTCGCCGACGCCCTGCTGTCCATCCGGGACGGGGTGATCCCACCGACACCCGGCACCGCCGAGGTGCCGGAGGACTACCGGATCGACCTGGTGCGCGGGGTTCCCCGCCACCACGAGGTGACCACCGCCCTGGTGCTGGCCAGGGGCCGGTGGGGGTTCAACTCCGCTGTCGTCGTCCGCGCGGTGCCCGGACCGCGCACCCCGGCGCCGCGGAGACCGCGACAACCACAGGAGCGAACATGAGCAGGATGACCATCGACGACCTCCGCCGCGTGCTGGTCGAGTGCGCGGGCGAGGCCGACGGCGAGGCGCTGACCGCCGACCGCCAGGACCGGGACTTCGAGGAGTTCGGCTACGACTCCCTCGCGCTGATGGAGACCGCGGCCAGGATCGAGGCGGAGTACGGGGTGCGGGTCCCCGAGGAGCGCATGGCCGAACTGCGCACCCCGCGCGAGGTGCTCGACCTGGTCAACGACGCCCTCGTGCGGACGAGCTGACCGGGCGGGCAGGCCATGGCCGACGACTTCAAGGACGTGCTCGCCCGGCTCCCCGCCGGGGTCGCCATCGTCACGACCCGCGACGAGCACGGCACCCCGCACGGCATGACCGTCAGTTCCTTCTGCTCGGTCTCGCTCACCCCGCCGCTGGTCCTGGTGTGCCTGGCCAGGTCGTCGAGGTGCTTCCCGGTCTTCGCCCGCGCGGAGCGGTTCGCGGTCAGCATCCTGCGCGCGGAGCAGACCGACCTCGCCCGCCGGTTCGCCACCAGGCTGGCCGACAAGTTCGCGGGGGGCGGTTTCGCGCCCGCCGACGACCGGGCGCCGATCGTCGAGGACGCGTTGGGCGCCGTCGAGTGCCGGACGCACCAGCGGCACGACGCGGGGGACCACGTGATCGTCGTCGGGGAGGTCGTCGACCAGGTGCTGGCCGCCGCGGGCCCACCCGCGATCTACTTCGACCGCCGGTTCGCCACGCTCGACCCGAACCCGGTCACGGCGGGAGGTGGAACCCGTGGCACGGGCTAGTTTCCCCGACCTCGACGAGGACACCCTGCGCGAGCACCTGGTGGACGCGGAGATCCCGGCGCTGGTGATGACCGTCGCCCACCTGACCGGGGACGTGTCGCTGCTGGGCGAACTCCCCCGGAGCCCGGGGTGGCTGTTCGCGCCCCAGGGCGGGCTGACCCCGGAACAACAGGAATCGCTGCGGGAGAGGGCGTTCCTGGCGCTTCGCCGGCTCCGTGGGCAGGAGGTGCGGCCCCCGGGCGACGACCTGTTGCGCGCGATCACCACGTGGGCCATGGGGACCGACACCGCGGAACTGCTGCCACTGCTCGCCGAGGGGTTCGCGCTCCCCGGCGAGGACCCGCGAGCGCCCCGCTGGACCTTCGCCGAACTCTCGCCGCCGGCGGGCTTCCGCGTCGCCGTCATCGGTGCCGGTTTCAGCGGGTTGCTCGCGGCCCGCCGCCTCGCCGAGGCCGGGGTGCCCTTCGTGGTCTACGAGAAGAACCCCGACCTCGGCGGGACGTGGTTCGAGAACACCTACCCCGGTTGCCGCACCGACGTGGCCAGCCACCTCTACGACTACTCGTTCGCCCCGAGGGCCGACTGGCCCGACCACTTCAGCACCCGCGACGACGTGCTGGACTACCTCCGGGCGTTCGCGGAGGAGTCCGGCGTCGGCGAGCACGTCCGGTACGGCGTCGAGGTGGGCACGATGCGCTGGGACGAGCGGGACTCCCTGTGGCACCTGGGCACGAGCGGGCCCGACGGGGAGCGGACGGACACCTGCAACGTCGTCATCAGCGCGGTGGGGCAGCTCAACCGGCCGAGCACCCCGGACATCCCCGGCCGCGACGCGTTCGCCGGGACCGCGTTCCACTCGGCGGCCTGGGACCACTCGGTCGACCTGGCGGGCAAGCGCGTCGCCGTGATCGGGACCGGGGCGAGCGCCTACCAGTTCATCCCGGAGATCGCCGGGGTGGCGGCCGAGGTGGTCGTGTTCCAGCGCACCCCGCCGTGGTTGCGCCCGACCCCGCACTACCACGACCCGGTGCCCGCGGGCGCGCACTGGCTCCACCGCCACCTGCCCCACTACGGCCGGTGGCACCGGTTCTGGCTCTTCGCCCCCGGGTTGCGGGGAATCCTGGAGGGGTGGGTCGTCGACCCGGACCACCCGCCGACGGAGCGCGCGGTCTCGGCGCTGAACGAGGACCTGCGGGCGGGCCTGGCCGCGGCCATGGAAGCGCAGTTGGCCGACGCGCCGGAACTCCGGGACGCCGTGATCCCGAGGTACCCGGTCGGCGCCAAGCGCGTCCTCCGGGACAACGGCCGCTGGATCGCCACGCTGAAGCGGGACGACGTGCGGCTGGTGACCGAACCCATCGAGCGGATCACCCCGACCGGGGTGGTCGCGGGCGGTGCGGCCGTCGACGTCGACGTGCTGGTCTTCGCCACCGGGTTCCGGGCGTCGCACTTCCTGGCCCCGATGGTGGTGACCGGGCGGGCGGGCGTCGACCTGCACGAGACCTGGAACGGCGCACCGCGCGCCTACCTCGGCATCGCGGTGCCGGACTTCCCCAACCTGTTCTGCCTCTACGGCCCCAACACCAACCTGGTCGGTCAGGGCGGCAGCATCGTCTACTTCTCCGAGTGCGCGACGTCGTACGTCCTCGACGCGATCCGGTTGCTGCTGGAGAGCGGCAAGAGCGCGATCCAGGTGCGCCGCGACGTCCACGACCGCTACAACGAGTGGATCGACTCGGGGAACCGGAACCGCGCGTGGGGCTGGTCGAAGGTGGGCGGTTGGTACAACGAGGGCGGGCGTTCGGCGGTGAACTGGCCCTATTCCGCGCAGGAGTACTGGCAGCGCACCCACGAGGTGGACCCCGATGACCACGAACTGTCGTGAAAGAGCCATTCCCGCGCCAGAAGGACGAGGACACAGCAGATGCCGGAAAACGAGGTTCCCCTCTCCACCGCCGCGGTGGACGTCGCCGAGGTCGCGTCCGGGCTCTCCGCCGAGATGTACCGGCAGCGGCGGCTCGGCCCGGAGGTGTTCGAGGCCGTGCTCGGAGCGGGCTTCCTGCGGCACTTCGTCCCGGCCGGTTTCGGCGGGCGGGACGGCACGTTCCGGCAACTGCTGCCCGCGGTCGCGCTGATCGGTGAGCGGTGCCCCGCCACGGCTTGGTGCGCGTCCCTCTTCGCGAGCACCCCCAGGTTCCTCGCGCTGTTCCCGCAGGCGGCGCGGCGCGAGTTCTGGGCCGACGGGCCGGACACCGCCGTGGTCTGCTCGGTGCTCCCGTTCGGCGAGGCCGTCGCCGAACGGGGCGGCTGGCGGGTGTCGGGCCGGTGGCCGTACCTGAGCGGGATCGAGTTCGCCGAGTGGGCGGTCCTGTGCGCGAAGGTGCTGGTCGACGGGGAGCCCGTGTTGAAGCTGGTGGCCGTGCCGCGGGAGGCGTGCCGGGTGGAGGAGACCTGGTTCAGCGTGGGGATGCAGGCGACCGGCAGCAACACTGCCGTGCTGGAGGACGTCTTCGTCCCCGCGCACCGGGTCGTGGGTCGGGAGACCGTGTTCGCGGGTCGCCCGGTGGACCCGGCTGGTGAACCGGCCGCCCCCGTCGCACCGCTGCCCGCGGTCAACGGCCTGACCTTCGTCGTCCCCGCGCTCGGTGCGGCGCGCGGTGCCCTCGCGCTGCTGTCCGCCCACGTCGCCCGCAAGGTCCGCGACGCGCCGGTTCTCCCGGGGGCGCCCGGGGCGCAGGGGAACCTGGCCACCTGGGAATCCGTGCTGGCGCGCTCGTCCGCCGAGATCGATGCCGTCGGGCTGCTGCTGGAGCGCATCGCCGACGTGGCCGACCGGGGGGACGTCACCCCCGCGGAGGTCGCCCGCGGCGCCCGCGACGCCGCGTTCGCCATCGACGTGCTCACCGGGGCGGTCAACCGGATCTTCCGCGCCGCGGGGACCGGCGGCCAGGTGGCCGACGGCCTGCTCCAGCGGCTCTGGCGCGACGTCAACTCGATCTCCACGCACCAGGCGCTCCAGTTCGAGCCCGCCGCCCGCAACTACACCAGGACCGCCTGCGAGCCCGCGGGCTGACCGCACGCCGGGCACAGCCACCCCGATCGACGACCCGAGGAGAACAGGATGACCCGACCACAGCCCACCGCCGAGGCGATCATGCGGACCGGCATGGGGTTCCAGGCGTCGAAGACGCTGCTGAGCGCCGTCGAACTCGGTGTGTTCACCGAACTGGCCGTGCGACCGGCCGGTCTCGTCGAACTGCGCGAGCGGCTGGGCCTGCACCCGCGCGGGGCGCGCGACTTCCTCGACGCGCTGGTGGCCCTCGGGTTCCTGCGCCGGGTCGACGACGTCTACCACAACACCGAGGAGACAGCCGCCCACCTCGACCGCGCCAAGCCCGCCTACGCGCACTCGGGCGGCATGCTGGACATGGCCAACGGGCGGCTCTACCGCATCTGGGCCGACCTCACCGACTCGCTGCGGACCGGCGCCGCGCACGACGAGTCCGCCGACGGTGACCTCGACACCTACGACGCGCTCTACGCCGACCCGGTGCGGCTCAAGCAGTTCCTCGCGTCCATGACCGGGATCAGCCACGCGGCGAACACCAGGATCGCCCGGCAGGTGCCCTGGAAGGACTACGGGACCGTCGCCGACCTGGGTACCGCGCAGGGGGACCTGGTGGTCCAGGTCCTGCTGGCCAACCCCCACCTGAGCGGGATCGGCTTCGACCTGCCCGCTGCCGCGCCCGTGTTCGAGGAGTACGCGGCGGAGAACGGGCTGCGGGACCGGCTGGCGTTCGTCGGCGGCGACTTCTTCACCGACGACTTCCCGCGCGCCGACGTCATCACCTTCGGCCACGTCCTGCACAACTGGGACCTGGAGAAGAAGAAGCTCCTGCTGCGGAAGGCGTGGGACGCGCTCCCCGAGGGCGGCGCGGTGATCGTCTACGACTCGCTCGTCGACGACGACCGCTCGGAGAACGCGTTCGCACTGCTGATGAGCCTGACCATGCTGGTGGTCACCGACGGCGGCTTCGGCTACACCGCGGCCGAGTGCACGGGCTGGATGGCCGAGGCGGGGTTCAGCCGTTCGTGGTCGGAACACCTGATCGGGCCCGATTCCATCGTCATCGGGATCAAATAGCCCTTCCGAGCGCACCGTTCCCGGTACGGTCGCTCCCACCCCGCACCCCCGAACGAGGAGACCCGCATGTCATCCGATTCCCTTGTGGCGAACAAGAAGCTCGTCGCGGACTACATCGACGCGTTCTACAACAAGAAGGACTTCGACAACGCGAAGCTGATGCTCGCCGAGGACTTCGCCAACCACCACCACGGGGTCGGGGTCGGCAGGGAGCGGACGGTGGAGACGTTCAAGGAGATGGCGGCGACCCCGTTCCCCGACTTCTCGCTGACGGTCCTGCGCGCGGTCGCGGAGGACGACCTGGTCTGGACCCACGGTGTCATCCGGGTCGCGCCCGGCGTGCCGCCGGTGATCGTGGTGGACATCTGGCGGGTCCGCGACGGCCTGCTGGTGGAGCACTGGGACGTGGGGCAGGCGGTCCCCGAGGGCGCCACCCTCGACGAACTGGTGCAGGGGGTCCGGTGACGAGCACGATGCGCGCGGTCACCCAGCGGTCGTTCGGCGGGCCGGACGTCCTGGAACTCACCGAGGTGGACCGGCCCCGGCCGCTGCTGAACGAGGTGCTCGTCCGGGTGGTCGCCGCCGGGGTCAACCCGATCGACGCCCACGTGCGCTCCGGGGCGATCCCCCTGCTCGGCGAGCCGCCGTTCACCGTCGGCTGGGACGTCTCCGGGGTGGTCGAGTCCGTTTCGCCGGGGGTGAACCGGTTCGCCCCCGGCGACGAGGTCTACGGGATGCCGTGGATTCCGCGCGCCGCCAACGGGTACGCCGAGTACGTCACGGCGCCGTCGAGGCAACTGGCCCGCAAACCCGCGACGATCGACCACGTGCGGGCCGCGGGGCTGCCGCTCGCCGGGCTGACCGCGTGGCAGGCGCTGGTGGACACCGCCGGTGTCCGCCGCGGTCAGACCGTCCTGGTCCACGGCGGCGGTGGCGGGGTGGGCCACCTGGCGGTCCAGGTCGCCAGGGCCAGGGGCGCCACGGTCATCGCCACGGCGAGCGCCGCCAAGCACGACTTCGTCCGGGACCTGGGGGCCGACGAGGTGATCGACCACCGCGCCGCCGACTTCGCCGAGGTGGTCGCGGGGGTGGACGTCGTGCTGGACACGGTGGGCGGTGACACCGCGGTCCGGTCGCTGGACGTGCTGCGGCCCGGCGGGCTGCTGGTGACCATCGTGGAGATGACCGACGCCGGGCTGGCCGCGCGCGCGGCCGGGCGCGGCCTGCGGTTCGCGGGCGTCACCGCGGAACCGGACAGCGCGGGGTTGGCGGCGCTCGCGGACCTGGTGGACTCCGGGCGGCTGCGGGTCCACGTCGGGCACGTCGTCGCGCTGGCCGACGCCGCGCGCGCCCACGAACTGATCGCCACCGGGTCCGCCCTGGGCAAGGTCGTGCTCAGGACGTGAAGCGGCTCGGGGTGGGCCACGCGGCCTGCGCGGGCAGGTTCGGCGAGCCCACCAGCGAGGGCTCGGCGGGGAAGCCCGCGGCCCTGGCGACCGCGGCGGCCTCGCCGCGGGAGTCGACGTCGAGCTTCTTGAGGATCTTCGCCACGTGGAACTTCACCGTGTGCTCGCTGATGTGCAGGTGCTCGGCGATCACCCGGTTGCGGTGCCCGTTGACCAGGTGTTCCAGCACGTCCAACTCCCTCGGGTTGAGCACGCCCAGGGGTTGGTCGCCGTGGGACAGGTCGGGGGCGGCCAGCGGGAGCCGCACGGTCACGATCGTGCCCCACTCCGGGACCGAGTCGACGTGCAGGCTGCCGTTGTGCGCCGCCACCCGGTCGGTGAGGCGGTGCACGGTGAGCGCCTCCGCGGCCAGCGTCCCCGGGCCGTCGTCGCGCACCGTGCTGCGCAGCTCGGTGTCCTCGACCTCCCAGCAGACCCGGATGCGGTTGACCCCGCCCTGTTCGAGCATGGTCAGCACGGTGCCGCGGATGACCGCGCGGGCGGTGCGGGCGATGTCGGCGGGGATCAGCCGGTTCCGGCAGGCCACGGGGGAGAAGTCCAGGGCCACGCCGCCGTAGCGCGACAGCAGGCCCAGCATGTCGGAGAGCCTGCCGTATGCGTCGCCGACCACCTCCTCGTGCGGCGCCGGGTCGTCGTCGTCGGTGGCCCGCAGTTCGACCATCGCCGAGGCCACGAGGTCGACGGCCGTCCGGCGCGCGGTCCGGTCGTCGAGGCCGCGGCTGCGCAGCACGCCCAGCAGGGCCGTCAGCGTGGTGGCGTGCGCGTCGGTCAGGCCCGCGATGACCCTGGCCCGCTCGCTGTTGGCGATCCACGGCGTGCTGACCGGCACCGCCGCGGGCAGCAGGTCAAGGATGCGGCTGGTGACCAGGTCCCACAGCGCCTGCACCACCGGGGGAGCGGCGGCCGGGTGGTCGCCGGTGGTGAGCACGGCCAGCAGTGCCCCGGCGGAACCCGACGGCGCCGAGGCCACCGCGAGGACGGGCCGGGGGGAGCCCGCGAGGGTGGCTTCCCCGACCCAGGGGGTGCCGACGTCGACGAGGGTGGAGAGCCTGGTCAGCTCGACGGTGGTCACCTCGCCGACGAGCGCGGCGTCCCCGTGCGCCCACATCGGTGTCTTGGGGCAGTCGCCGGAGAGCATCACCAGGGCGGTGTGCGGGAGGAAGTCCGCGGTGACCTCGGACAGGGTCGCGAGGATCTGCCGCAGCGGCGCCCGCAGCACCTGGCCCGCCGCGGCCAGCACCCGCTGTGGTTCCGCCCATCCCCCTGGTGTCATGGGTTCATGCTAGTTACCCACGGCTCACCGCTCACCACTCTTCCGGTTAGGTTAAACCAGTCGGAAGGCTAGTGGCCTGGCCGCTTCTCCACTGGTGGACTCGTGTTCGCAGGAGGGGTGACCCCTGCGCGTTCCGGGGGATTCCAGAGGAAGGCCACGCGATGATCGACGGTCCGTACCGGGGTGAGGTGGCCCTGGTGACAGGTGCGAACAAGGGGATCGGGCTGCGGATCGCCCGGCGGCTCGGCGAGGTGGGGATGACCGTCCACCTCGGGGCCAGGGACCAGGAGCGGGGCCGCGCGGCCGAGCGGGAACTCCGGGCCGATGGGCTCGACGCCCGGTTCACCCGGATCGACGTGACGGTCCAGGAGGAGGTCGAGGCGGCCGCCGAGCGGATCGGGACCGAGCACGGCAGGCTCGACGTCCTGGTCAACAACGCCGGGGTCGTGGTCGAGTGGGGAATCCCCACGGCGGAGATCACCGCGGAGCACATGCGCGCCGCGTTCGAGGTCAACGTGTTCGGCACGGTCGCGGTGACCAACGCGTTCATCCCGCTGCTCAGCCGCTCGGCCAACGCGCGGGTGGTGAACATCTCCAGCCCGCTGGGGTCGCTGAGCCTGCTCAGCGACCCGGAGAACCCCATCTCCACCCGCGGCCTGCTGCCCTACAGCTCCTCCAAGGCGGCCCTCAACGCGGTCACCCTCGTGTACGCGAACGCGCTGCGCGGAGCGGGCATCAAGGTCAACGCGGCCAACCCCGGCCTGGTCGCCACCGACCTCAACTCCCGCTCGCCCTTCAGCCGCGGCGTGCTCACCCCGGAGCAGGGTGCCGAAGTCCCGGTCCGACTGGCCCTGCTGCCCGAGGACGGTCCCACCGGATCGTTCCGGGGCAGTGGTGACGGTGACGGTTCGGTGGACGTGGTCGTGCCCTGGTGATCCCGCCCCGGTGCGGACCGGCCGACCGGCCGCGCCCGGCTGTCGGAGCCACGTCCACCCGATCGGGGCGCCCGGGAACCCGATCGGCCGTTGTCCGGCCGCGACCGGCGGCACCATCCTGTGTGCCGTCCGCCAACCGATCGCGTACGGAGGCCCCATGCCGGTCAACGACCTGCTCAAAGCCAAGATCAACCACGGGTTCGACCACCTGGACGTCGACGGGGACGGTCTGCTCACCGAGCAGGACCACGTCCTGATGGGCAAGCGGGCCGCCGAGGCCCTCGGGCACGCCCCCGGTTCGCCGAAGGAGCAGGAGATCGTCGACGCCTACCTGCGGGTGTGGCGCGAGCTGCACCTGCCGCACATCCCCGGCGGGGGGACCTCGATCTCGCGCGAGCAGTTCCTGGCCTCCACCGGTTCGCTGACCGACGACCCGGAGGCCGCGCGGGCGAGCGTGGGCGCGCTGGCCCGGGCGTTCCTCGCCGTGGCCGACACCGACGCCGACGGCCGGGTGAGCCCCGCCGAGTACCTGGCGTTCCAGCGCGGGCACTTCCCCGGCCTGACCGAGGCCGAGGCCACCGAGGCGTTCGCGCACCTCGACATCGACGGCGACGGCCACCTCACCGCCGAGGAGTTCACCAGCGCCTGCGTGGAGTTCTGGTCGAGCACCGACCCGGGTGCCCCGGGCAACTGGTGGATGGGGCGGTCCTTCGCCTGATCCGACCCGCGGGTGGCCGACCCCGTCCCCGGCGGCGGGGTCGGCGCCCGGCCGGGCCGGTCAGACGAAGGCGCCCATGCCGGTGATCGCCCGGCCCACGATGAGCTGGTTGATCTCGCGGGTGCCCTCGTAGGAGTAGAGCGCCTCCGCGTCGGCGAAGAAGCGGGCCACGTTGTTGGTGAGCAGGATTCCGTTGCCGCCCAGCACTTCCCTGGCCAGCGCCACGGTCTCCCGCATGCGGGTGGTGACCACGGACTTCACCAGGGCGGAGTGCTCGTCCTTGTTGACGCCGTGGTCCTGCAACTGGGCCAGGCTGACCACGAGGGCGAGCGAGGAGGTGACGTTGCCGACCATGGTGGCCAGGTGGTCCTGGATGAGCTGGAACTTGGCGATCGGGCGGCCGAACTGGACCCGCTCGGTGGCGTAGGCCAGGGCCAGTTCGTAGGCGGCCATCATGCAGCCGACCGCGCCCCAGGCGACCCCGCCGCGGGTCAGCCGCAGCACGTCGCCGGTGTCGCGGAAGCTCTCGGCGCGCTGCAACCGGTCCCGCTCGGCGACCCGGCAGTCGGTCAGCACGATGTCGGCGTTCTGCACCGTGCGCAGGGCCACCTTGTCCTCGATCTTGGTGGCGGAGAAGCCGGGGGTGCCCTTCGCCACGACGAACCCCTTGACGTGGTGGTCGGCCTCGTCCCGGGCCCAGACCACGACGAGGTCGGCGAAGGTGGCGTTGCCGATCCACCGCTTCTCCCCGTTGAGCACCCACTCGTCGCCCTCGCGGCGGGCCGTGGTCTCCAGGCCGCCCGCCACGTCGGAGCCGCCGTGCGGTTCGGTGAGCGCGAAGGCCCCGATCTTCTCCATCCGGGCCATCGCGGGCAGCCAGCGCTCGCGCTGCTCGTCGGAGCCGCACCGGTTGATGCTGCCCATCGCCAGACCGGTGTGCACGCCGTAGAAGGTGTTGATCGACGGGTCGGCCCTGCTGATCTCCAGCGCGAGGAAGCCGCTGAGCAGCCGGGTGCCGTAGTGCGCGGCCAGGCCCTCGTACCGCAGGCCCGCGATGTCCAGGGCGCGCAGGCCGTCGATGATCTGGAAGGGGAACTCCGCGCGGGACCAGTGGTCGTTGGCGATCGGTTCGACCTCGGTGCGCAGGAACTCCCGCACCCGCATGACGATGTCGCGCTCGTCCTCCGCGAGCAGGTTCTCGAAGCCGAAGAAGTCACCGGTCAGCGTCTCGAAGTGCCGGTCGCCGCTGCGGGGGAAGGTGCTCGCGCTGCTCTGCACGGCGCTCATGGTGTTCCTCTCGGTCAGGTGTCGGTCCGCGCCTGCGCGCGGGCGTTGAGGACGGCGATCTCCCGCAGGTCCCTGGCGCGGGTCAGGTCCGCGTAGTCCTGCCCGGCGTAGGCGCCCTCGGTGGCCTCGACGAGCCGCGCGATGACCTCGTCGGTGAGTTCGGGTGTGCCGAGGTCGCGCCAGCGGCGGGCCATGCCGGGGCCGAGGTGTTCCAGGAAGTGCCGGAAACCGCCGGGGCCACCGCCGAGGTGGTAGCTCAGGAACGGGCCGCCGGTCGCCCAGCGCGGCCCCACCGACTCGGTGACCACCGTGTCCAGTTCGGCCGGGGTGACCACGCCGCGCAGCACCAGGTCGACGGCCTCGCGGAACATGGCCGACTGCAGGCGGTTGGCGACGAACCCGGGCGTCTCCTTGCGCACGTGCACCGGGACCTTGCCCAGACCCCGGTACAGGGCCATGGCCCGCTCGACGGCGTCCGGGGAGGTCCGGCTGCCCGCCACGACCTCCACCAGCGGCAGCAGGTGCGGCGGGTTGAACGGGTGGGCCACCACCACGCGCGCGGCGGCGGCGTCGGCGAGGTGTTCGGCGATGTCGCTGGGTTGCAGGCCGGAGGTGGAGGAGGCGAGCAGCGCGCCCGCCGGGGCGGCGGCAGCGAGGTCGGCGAACAGCCGCTGCTTGAACCCCAGGTCCTCGGGGCCGTTCTCCTGCACCAGGTCCACCGTGTTCACCGCCGCGCCCAGTTCGGTGTGCACCCGCACCCGCCGTTCCAGCACCTCGGCCGCCACCGGTTCGAGCAGCGTCGGGGCGAACTGGCGCAGGCCCCCGGCCACCGCCTCTTCCAGGTCGGGCCGCGGGTCCTGGATGTGCACCGACCAACCGTGCGCGGCGAACAGGACGGCCCAGGACAGCCCGATGGTGCCCGCCCCGATCACCGCGACCGTGCCGGGGGAGTCGGCGCTCACAGGTCCTCCAGGTAGTCGTGCACCGGGTGCACCGGTTCCAGGGTCAGGTCGGTGCGCACGTGCGACGCGGCCACGACCTCCCGCACCGGCAGGTCGGCCAGCGGCGCCAGGACGTGCTCGAACAGGTGCAGCCGGGCCGGGCCGGACCAGGCCTCGTGCACGACGACGTCGGTGATCCGGGTGCGCACCAGGTCGCACACCTGCGGCCGGGGGCCGTAGCCCGCCACGATCTTGACCATGAACGTGGGCACGGTGATCTGCGCTCCGGCTTCGGCGAGGTCCATCGGCCGGTGCTTGTAGGCCATGGTCGCGGCGGCGACCCGCAGCGACCCGACGTCCAGGGTGCCGACCAGCGCCCCTTCTTCGACCCGCAACGCGGGCTTGCCCGGCCCCTTCGGGTAGGCGCTGCTCTCGCGGCCCGCCGCGGTGCCCGCGAAGCTGTCGAGGTACATCGCGTGCAGGTACTCGCCGCGCTCGCCGTCGAAGGACACCGGGATCGCCTGCCCGCACTCGGTGTACGGCCCGAAACCCGGGACGTCGCCCATCCGCATCACCTCGAACCGCACCAGGTCGTCCTCGACCTCCAGCGGCTCGGGCACGACCCGCCGCAGGGCGTCCGGGTCGGTGCGGTAGACGACGTTGAGGTACTCGCGGTCGGTGAACCTGCGGCGGACCCGCGCGTAGGGCGGCGCGGTGAGCGGGGTGGTGCCCGCCGCCACGATGTCCGCGGCCGTCAGCCGCCCGGTGCTCACGCGCCGGTCCCCGGCGTGCCGACCACGGACTTGGCCACCAGGTCGGCGATCGCCTCGGCGTCGTAGCCGAGTTCGGTGAGCAGTTCGGTGGTGTGCTGGCCGAGCGCCGGGGTGTGGCTGCGGATCGTCGGCGGGGTCTCGGAGAACGCCAGCGGGTTGCCGACCACGCGGTAGGCCCCCTCGGTCGGGTGCTCGGCCACCGACAGCAGACCGCCCTCGGTGAAGTACGGGTCCTCGGCGGCGTGGTCGAGGTCGAGCACGGGGGAGAAGGGGATGCTGTTGTCGGCGCAGATCCGCGCCCACTGCGCCGTGGTCCGCTCCGGCGCCAATTGCTCGATCAGCTCGTAGAGGTCGGAGTAGTGCCGGGCGAGCTGCCCGGAGGTGGCGAACCGCTCGTCCCCGGCGAGGTCGGGCCGGTCGATCGCGGTGAAGAAGTTGCGGATGTCGCGGGGGGTGTAGGGGATGATGCACGCCCAGCCGTCCGCTGTGGACATCGCGCGGTGACCCGCCGACAGCGAGCGCGGGAACCCCACCGGCCCGGCAGGCGGCTCGAAGGTCTGCCCGGCCAGGTGCTCCACCAGGTTGAACGCGAGCATGGTGTCGGTCATCGGCACCTCGACGTGCTGGCCCGCACCGGTGGCGCGCTGGTGGATCACCGCGATCAGCGCGGCGTAGACGATGGTCAGCGCGCACACCTTGTCCGCCAGGATGGTCGGCACGTAGGTGGGCGTCCCGGTGGCCCGGCGCATCAGGTCGGCGAGGCCGGACCCGGACTGCACGATCTCGTCGTAGGCCGCGTGGTCGGCCCGGTCCGAGTTCCCGCGGAAACCCTGCGCGGAGCAGTACACCAGCCTCGGGTTGACCGCGGCGAGCGATTCGTAGTCCAACCCCAGCCGCCGCAGCCCGCCCGGTCGGGTGTTGGTGATCAGCACGTCGGCGCTGCGCACCAGGTCCAGGAACACCTCCCGGCCCTCGGCGGACTTGAGGTCCAGCGACAGGCTGCGCTTGTTGCGGTTGACGTTGAGGGCCAGCGCGCCCATGCCCTCGTGCCGCTGCGGGTGGGTGAAGCGCGTCATGTCCCCGGCCGGTGGCTCGACCTTGATCACGTCGGCGCCGAAGTCACCGAGGATCTGCGCCGCGTACGGGCCCATCACCACGGCCGCCATGTCGATCACCCGGATGCCCCGCAGAGCCGCGGTGGGCTCGGCTGCGCTCATGTCGGTCCCTCTTCCTCGACGTCGGCATTCCGCTACGTCTACCCGGCGCTGGGCCGGTGACACATCGCCGAGGGGGTTTCACCTGACGGGAGGGGTCCGCCGAGCGGATCAGAAGGCGTAGCGGACGCGCAGGTACGGGGCGCACTCGGTGACGAGGGCGAGGAACTGGTCGAGGAACTGGCGCTTGAGGCCCGCGCGGTAGCGCACGTTCGCGGCGCCGTTCTCGCTGCGCTTGGGTTCCTGCAGGCGCGGCTGCCACAGGAGGTCTTCCGCGCGCGGGTGCCAGGCGAGGTTCACCTCGTGCAGGGCCAGGTTGTGGGTGAGCATGATGACCTCGGCGGCGAGCTGGGCCTTCGTGGTGGGGGAGGTGGCCTCGCCCAGGGTGGTGAGCAGTTCGCGCCAGTCGGCGAGCCAGTTGTCGTGCACGACGACGGGGCTGAGGTTGAGGTGGACCTCGTAGCCCGCCGCGACGAAGTCGTCGATGGCGGCCAGGCGCTCGGGGACCGGGGTGGTGCGGATGTCGAGCAGCTTCGCCGTGGCCTCGGGCATCAGGGAGAAGCGGACGCGGGTGCGGCCCGCCGGGTCCCAGTCGAGCAGGTCGCGGTTGACGTACTTGGTGGCGAAGGACGCCTTCGCGGTCGGCTGGGTGCGGAAGAGCGCCACCAGGTCGCGGACGTTGTCGCTGACCAGGGCGTCGGCCGAGCAGTCGGAGTTCTCGCCGATGTCGTAGACCCAGGCGTGCGGGTCGCACTGGTCCGGGGCGGGCTTGGGGCCCTGGCGGGCGATGTGCCGGGCCAGGTAGCCGGTGATCTGCTCGATGTTGGCGAAGACGGTGATCGGGTTGGAGTAGCCCTTGCGGCGGGGCACGTAGCAGTACGCGCAGGCCATGGCGCACCCGTTGGCCGTCGACGGGGCGATGAAGTCGGCGGAGCGGCCGTTGGGGCGGGCGGCGAGGGACTTCTTGACCCCCAGCACCAGCGCCTCCCGCTTGATCCGCACCCAGCGCCGGGCGTTGGCCTCGTCGCCGTGCAGCTCCGGGATGCGCCAGTGGCTCTCGACCTCCACGCGCTCGGCGTCGGGGAAGCGCTCCAGCACGGCCCGGCCGCGCGGCAGCTCGGCGGCGGCGGGCTCCACGTAGATGCGGGTCGGGTTGAGCAGGGGCGCGGTCACGGTTCCAGTATCCGGGATGGACCGACATTCCGCGGTGGGCGCCGCGCCCTCAGGTGCGGCGCAGGACCACCAGGGCGATGTCGTCGTCCTTGTCCCGGCCGAAGGTGGCCAGGAGGCGGCGGCAGACGGCTTCCGGCTGCTCACCGGGGTCCATGGACGCGCGGAGGGTCTCCAGGTCGTCGTCGAGGGGAACGGCCCGGCGCTCGACGAGCCCGTCGGTCATCAGCACGATCGTGGAGCCCTTGGGGAACGCGATGGTGGTGGCCTCGGGCCGGGGGACCTCGATGCCGAGGATCGCGCCGGGCAGGGGCAGGTAGGCGGCGTGCTCGTCGTCGATGAGCAGGGGCGGGATGTGGCCCGCGTTGGCGATGGTGGCGGTTTCCGCCGCCAGGTCGAGCAGGATCAGGCACAGCGTGGTCAGGCCGGTGGGGTGAAAGCGGCAGACCATCGCGTTGAGCAGGGCGATGATCTCGGTGGGGGTGTGGCCCTCGATGGCGTAGGCGCGCAGGGCGTGCCGGACCTCGCCCATGACCGTCGCCGCCTCGATCGAGTGGCCGGTGACGTCGCCGATGGCCACCAGCACACCGGTGTCGAGCTCGGTGACCTCGTAGAAGTCGCCGCCGACCTGGGCGACGCTGGAGGCGGGGACGTAGCGGGCGGCCATGGTGAGGCCGGGCACGACCGGCAGGCGGCTCGGCAGCAGGCTGCGCTGCAGCGACAGGGCGATGTCGTGCTCGTCGGTGTAGGCGAGCAGGCCGCGGGCGGCGACGGCGGTGGTCTGGCCGAGCTGGATCAGCAGGTCGCGTTCCTCGCCGGTGGTGACCGCCGCCGCGGGCAGGGCCACGCAGGTGGCGGGCTGCTCGGGGTCGGTGTGCACGACGGCGGCGGTGACCTCCGCCGCGGGCCACTGCTCGCCGGGGTCGGTGAAGGTGACCAGTTGCACGGTGTTGGTGGGGTCCAGTGCGGACCGCGGTGGCCCCGGGGTGGCCCGCCACTGCGGCACCAGCGGGTCGGGGTGCTCGGCCCGGGTGGTGACCGGCCTGTCCGGCCCCTCGCCGCAGCCCCACAGGTGCGCGCCGCTGGGCAGCACGACCAGGACCGTCACCGGCTGGCCCAGGACCGCCGTCGCCCCGCGCACCGCGGCGGCGAGCAGGGCGGGGAAGGTGCGGGCGGTGTTGATCTCCAGCCCGGCCTCGGTGAGCCTGCTCAGCCTGCCCGCCAGGTTCTCCGCCGCCGCGCGGGCCCGGTAGTAGCGCAGCGCCGCCTTCACCGTGGCCTGCAACTCGCCGGGATCGATCGGTTCGCTGAGGTAGGCGTCCGCGCCCCGGGTCAGGCCGGTGGCGCGGTCGCCCGCCTCGACGTGGCTCGCCGACACGTGCACCACCGGGATCGCCGCGGTGGCCGCGTCGCCCTTGAGCACCTCGCACACGTCGAAGCCGCTCATGTCCGGCAGGTTCACGTCCAGGATCACCAGGTCGACGACCTCGTCGCGGACGGTGTCCAGGGCGGCGCGGCCGGTGGCGGCCTCCAGCACCTCGTGCCCGGCGCGGCGCAGCCAGCCACCGGTGATGTAGCGGTTGGCCTCGGTGTCGTCGACCACCAGGATGCGCGCGGGGGCGTCCGGGTCGACGCGGTTCACAGTCGTCACAGGTCCGCCAGTGCTCGCCGGATCGCCTCCCGGACCGAGTCCGTCGAGAGGCGGGACTTGTGCAGCGTGGCCACCGGTGCCTCCTCGCCGTCGTCAGACGGTACCGCTTCCGCCGCGGACAGCGCCACGACGGCGATCCCCGCCGCGACCAGCGCGTCCAGCAGGGCGTCCGCCTCGGGGGGCGCCAGGTCGAGCACCACCAGCCCGGGCCGCTCGGAGGTGACCGCGGCGGCCAGGTCGGCGGGGGCGACCGGGACGCAGGGGCCGTCGCCGAGCGCCGCCACGACGCTGGTCAGGCGACCGCGCAGGGTGTCGTCGTCGGTGACCACCAGCACCGTGCCGACGTCGGGCAGCGGCTCCGGGCTGGGCAGCCGCACGGTCACCTCGGTGCCCACCCCCGCCTGGCTGCTCAGCTCCAGCGAGCCGCCGAGCACCTGCGCCAGGGTGCGCGCGTACGGCAGGCCGAGGCCGGTGCCGGGGCTGCGCGCCTGCAACGGGTTGGGCACCTGGTGGAACTCCTCGAAGACGTGGTCGAGGTGCTCGGCGTCGATGCCGATGCCGGTGTCGGTGACCCGGAACACCCAGTCGCCGCCCGCGTCGACCTCGACCGCGACGCGGACGCTGCCCCGCTCGGTGAACTTGAGGCTGTTGGAGACCAGGTTGCGCAGGATGTGGACGAGCAGCTTCTCGTCGGTCACCAGCGTCGCCGCGGGTGCCTCGACGAAGACCAGGTCGACCCCGGAGGTCGCGGTGGCCACGAACATGTCCCGCACCTGCGCGAACAGCAGCCGGGGGTCGACCGGGGCGAGGACCGGGACCAGCCTGCCGGACTCGGCCTTGGCCACGTCCAGCAGCTCGTTGACCAGTGCCAGCAGCCCCGCCCCCGAGCGCTCGACCAGCTCGAGCTGGCGGCGCTGGTCGTCGGTCAGCGGGTCGGCGCCGGGGCCCAGCAGCAGCCGGGCCAGGCCGACGATGGCGTTGACCGGGGTGCGCACCTCGTGGCTGACGTTGGACCAGAACCGGTTCTTGGCCGTGCTGGCCCGGTTCAGCTCGATCGTCTTGTTGTCCAGCTCGGCGTAGAGGGCGACGACACCGCGGTTGGTCTCCTCCAGCTCCTCGGTGAGCTGGCTGTAGAGCGCCATCACGCCGCGGTTGGTCTCCTCCAGCTCCTCGTTGACGTGCACCAGCTCGCGGCGCTTGGCCTCCAGGGCGTCCAGCGTCGCCAGCAGTTCCTCGTTCTGCGTCCGCAACTCGTCGGCGGCCTCCCGGCCGGTGAGCGCGTCCACCACCTCCCGCAGGCGGGTCAACTGCTTGCCGCTGAGCGCGGGGGCTCCCGGCGGCAGGTTCTTGGTGACGGTGATGGTCAGCGCGAGGTCCGCCTCCTCGGCGGCGAACTCGTCGAGCAGGCGCTGCGCGGTCTTCCAGCCCGGCTGGTCGGCCTCGTTCCCCTTGGCCGCGGTCCGCAACCGCACCCGGAGCGCGTGGTCGGTCACCTCGAACTCCACCACCAGCGGCACCTCCCCGGTGAGCAGGATGCGCCCGAGGTCGCTGAGCGCGGTGGCCACCCTGATCCGGTCCTGGAACTCCAGCCCCACCGCCGCCGCGACCTCCCGGCCGCACTGGCGGAGCTGGAACACCGACTGCCCACCCGACAGCGTCAGCCGCAGCAGGCTGGTCGGCTTCCCCCCGGCCGTCATGCCCGCTCCGCCCGGGCCACCAGCACGCTCGCGTCGTCGCGGCGCACCCCGGCGTCACGCAGCAGGGTCAGCGCGACCACCAGCGGCGGGTGCGCGCCCAGGCCGGGGGCCAGCTCCCACCGGTCGGTGAGCCCGTCGGAGTGCAGCACCACCACCGCGCCCGGTGGCAGCGGGTACTCGAACATCCGCACCGAGCGGGCCTGGTACCCGGCGATCCCGGGCAGCGACACCATGCCGCGCCTGCGCTCGGCCACCACCGACCCGCCGATATTGCCCAGGCCCGCGTAGCGCACCACACCCCGGTCCTGGTCCAGTTCGGCGACGGCCACCGCCCCGCCCCGGCTGCCGGACATCGCCTCGTGCAGGCGGCGCACCATCGCGTCCGGCGCGGTCGGCGCCGAGCCCAGGAACGCCCGCACCGCCAGGGCGGACGCGGTGGCCGCGAGCGGGCCGTGCCCGGACCCGTCGCACAGCAGCAGCCCGAGCCTGCCGCCGTCGCGGCGGACCGCGTAGGCGTCGCCGCAGGCCCCCTCACCGGTCATCGGCCTGGTCACCCCGGCGAACGGCTCCCGCGGCACCGGCCCGGGGCCCGGGGTGAACAGCGCGGTCAGGACCGTGCCGTCCGGGCCGGAGCGCACCGCGGTGGCGTCGGCGAGCCTGCGCACCGCGCCCAGCCCGATGCCCAGCGTGCCGGTGGTGGAGTGCCCGTCGAGGAAGGCCAGCCCGGTGCTCGACATCCCCGGGCCGTGGTCGACGGTGGCCACCTCGACCGCCGAGGTGTCCCCGGTGCGCACCTCCCGCAGCAGCAGCGAGCCGCGGTCGGCGTGCTTGTGCAGGTTGGAGGCCAGTTCCATCGTCGCCAGCCCGACCTCGGCGCCCCGGCTGCCGGAGAACCCCAGCCGCTCGGCCAGGGCCGCCGCGGCCCGGCGCGCGGTGCCCGCGGTGACCCGGTCGTCGATCCGGAACCAGGCGACATCCTCGGTCACCGGGGGCTCGGCGGTCACCGCGACCACTTGACGATGGTCACCGTCGTGCCCCGGCCGACCTCGGTGTCCAGGGTGAACTCGTC
Organism: Actinokineospora spheciospongiae; assembly: GCF_000564855.1. Lineage (GTDB taxonomy): Bacteria > Actinomycetota > Actinomycetes > Mycobacteriales > Pseudonocardiaceae > Actinokineospora > Actinokineospora spheciospongiae. The sequence goes on along the minus strand of NZ_AYXG01000148.1, from coordinate 16,471 downwards.
GACCAGCCTGCGGCTGCCGCTGAGGCCCAGGCCCATGCCCTTGCCGCTGGTCCAGCCCTCGGTCAGGGCCAGGTCGAGGTCGGGGATGCCAGGACCCTCGTCGATGAACCGGGCGCGGATGCCGACCCGTCTGCCGTTGGTGGGCATGTCGATCACGACCCGCCCGCCGCCGCCGTAGGTCAGGGTGTTGCGGGCCAGTTCGCTGGCGGCGGTGACGACCTTCGTCTGGTCGACCAGCGACAGCTTGGCCTCCTGTGCCCTGGTGCGCACCAGTTGCCTGATCCGCACGATGTCCTCGTCCGCGCCGATCGGCAGCTCGATCGCCGCCGCGGCGGTCACCGGTCGACCGGCTGGTCGTCGTCGGCGCGGCCGAGGACGTCGGAGCGGGTACCGCCGATCTGGCGCAGGATCGCCAGGCCCTTCTCCAGGTTGAGCGCGGTGCGCACGTTGCCCAGCGTCAGCCCCAGCTCCACCAGCGTGATCGCCACCGCCGGGCGCATGCCGACGACCACGGTGGTGGCGTCGAACAGCCGCGAGGTGGAGGCGATGGTGGCGAACATCCGGCCGATGAACGAGTCGACGATGTCGACCGCGGAGATGTCGATGACCACACCCCGGGCGCCGGTGTCGCAGATCTGCTCGGACAGGTCTTCCTGCAACGCGAGCACGTCGCGGTCCTGCAGGTCGATCTGGATGGAGACCAGCAGCACGTCGCCGATCTTGAGGATGGGGATGCGCTCCACGTCAGCGCCCGGTCCGACCGCGCACCACGTCGACGCCCGAGCGCCGCAGCGCGTGCAGCAGCGCGTCGGCCAGGGATGCCTTGGTGGTGATGTCGCCGAACTCGATGCCCAGCTCCACGATGGTCTGCGCGATGTGCGGGCGGATGCCGGAGATCGTGCACTCCGCGCCCATCAGCCGCGCCGCGGTGGCGGTCTTGAGCAGGTACTGGGCGACCTGGGTGTCGACCGCCAGGACCCCGGTGATGTCGATGATGGCGTGCTCGGCGCCGGTGTTGACCAGCGACTCCAGCAGCTTCTCCATCACCACCTGGGTGCGCCCGGAGTCCAGCGTGCCGACCAGCGGCACCGCCAGCACCCCGTCCCACAGCTTGACCACCGGCGTGGTCAGCTCCAGCAACTGCGCGGCCTGCTCGTCGATGACCTCCTCGCGGGCCTTGGCGTAGGCCTCGAACGTCCACAGCCCCAGCGCGTCGAGGAGCTGGGAGACGGTCACCAGCTCGGCGATGCCCGCGCCCTCATCGCCCTCGATCACCTCGAACACGGCCCGCTTGAGCGAGAAGACGCCGGTGGCGGTCTCGGTCGGGGTGAAGCCCGCCCGCGCCCGCCGCCGCGACAGCTCCGAGAGCAGCGCCCGCACCTCGGCGTACGCCTCGTCGTCGACGTCGCGGCTGCCGGTCTCGACCGCCGCCAGGAAAGCCTCGAACAGCTCGCCCAGCTCGCGCTCCAACTCGGCCCGGCTGACCCGGCCGCGCAGCGGTGCGGCGGTCAGCTCCACCCAGCGCTCGGTGAGGGACCGCGCGGACGATCGCAGCAGCCCCGAGATCCCGTCGTCGCGCCCTGCCGCAACCGTCATCAACGCCTCCTCGAACCTTCGACTCGCGGCAGCTTAGCCTCGCCCGCTCCGGCCGCACCCGGTGCCGCGCCCGTGTCCGCGCGGGGCCGGTCGCCGGGGTCGCGCCGCGGTGCGGCGTCGAGGGTGACGCGCCCGCCGGGAGGTAGGGTGGGACGTCCGGTATCAGCTCACACGGCGATTGCCACGCGCTTGTGCTGTTCACCCGATGTGCACCGTAGGGCGTGGGATGGGGTTGGCGATGGGTGGTGGCCGCGGTCCGGACGTGCGGCTGCGCGTGCTCGAGGCGATCACCGACACGGCGCTGCGGGACCTGGACCTGGACAAGCTGTTCGAGGTGATGGTGTGGCGGGTGCGCGAGCTGTTCGCCGTCGACACCGCGACCATCCTCCTGCTCGACGTCCGCGGTGAGCAGTTGGTGGCCAAGGCGACCTCGGGCCTGGAGGAGGAGGTCTTCCAGGGCGTCCGCATCCCGGTGGGGACGGGGTTCGCCGGGCGGGTCGCCCGGGAGCGCGAGCCGGTGGCGCTCGACCACGTCGACGAGTCCACGGTGGTCAACCCGCTGCTGTGGGAGCGGGGCCTGCGGGCGCTGCTGGGCGTGCCCATGGTGACCCAGGGCGAGGTGGTCGGGGTGCTGCACGTCGGCAGCACCACACCCCGCCGGTTCGCCGACGAGGAGGTCGACCTGCTGCAACTCGTCGCGGACCGGCTGGCGATGGCCGCGCACACGCACCGGTCGCGGTCGGAGCGGGCCGCGGCGGCCATGTTGCAGGACAGCCTGCTGCCCGGCCTCCTGCCGACCTCCCCGGACTGGGACCTGGCCGCCCGCTACGTCACCGGGGCCGAGAGCGGCGTCGGCGGCGACTGGTACGACGTGTTCGACCTCCCCGGCGGGCGCATCGGCCTGGTCGTCGGTGACGTGGCGGGCAACGGGCTGGCCGCGGCCATCGTCATGGGGCGCCTGCGCAGCGCCCTGCGCGCCTACGCCCTGGAGTTCACCGACCCCGCGGAGGTGCTGGGCAAGCTCGACCGCAAGGCCACCCACTTCGCGGGCCACGGCATGGCCACGGTCGCCTACGCGGTCGTCGAGACGGCGACCGGCCGCATGGACCTGGCCCTGGCGGGCCACCTCCCGCCCCTGATCGCCGTGCCGGGGCGGGAGACCGCGTTCGTCGACGCCCCCCTCGGCCCGCCGGTCGGCTACGGCCTGGCCATCACCGGGCGCCGCAGCGCCCGCGCCGACATCCCGTTCGGCGCCCTGATCGCCTTCTACACCGACGGCCTGGTCGAGCGCCGCGAGCTGGACCTGGACAGCCGCCTGGAAACCCTCCGGCGGGTGGTGACCCCGGTGTCGCCGGAGCGGGCCTGCGTCCGCATCATGGCCGCCCTCGTCGGCGACCGGCCCGCCACCGACGACATCACGCTGCTCGCGATCCGGCACAAGCACGCGTCCGAGCCCGACCGGGCCGCCGCGCCCTGGATCACGTCCACGCCCTGAGCCCCGTCGGCGGCGTGGGCACCGGCCGCCGTGGGCGGTTCCCGCACCGCGAGGTGGGGCCGGAATGACCTCGGCTCCCTTTCCCCGGAGATCTGGGCGTGCCCCTCGCTCCCGGCTTTCCGCGCCTCCGCCGACGGCGGGGCGGAGAAGTGTCGGAAGAATCAGGAGGTGCGAATGGTATCCCTGTGGGTGACGACGAAAAATAACTCCGGGCGAGCCGTTCGGCTCGCCCGGAGTTCTAACGCTTTTCGCGATCCCGCTCAGTGCGGATCACGGCGACACAGACCCGGTGTGGGTCAGTTGTCCCAGTCGCCCGCGCTGGAGGCGATCTCCGCCGACGAGGCGCCGTTGGGGCCCGCCACGTTCGAGGACCACAGGAAGGCGGCGCCCTGGTCGTCGCCGTCGTAGTCCTCGTCGTCGTCGTTGTTGTAGTTGCCGTGGTGGTTGTGGTGGTGGGGGTGGTCGTCGCCCGCGTAGGCCGCGACCGTGTTGCTGCTGGCGCCACCCGGACCGGTGGCGACCTGCTGGCGCAGGTAGAAGGCGTTGCCCTCGTCGTCGACGGCGCTGACGACGCGGTCGGCGTACGTGCCGTTGGGGCCCGCCGTGGCCGAGCTGGCGCTGTAGTCATCCGCGAGGGCCATTCCGGCCGCACCGACCGTCAGCGGGATCGCGATGAGGCTGCCGACGACCATCCGCGTGATGCTTCGCATTGTTGTCTCCCGATGTTGTAGGTATTCAGTATTAAGTGCCGCCGTTCTCGGCCTGCGCTATTGAAACTACCTGCGCGACTCGGCGGCGCAAGTCCTCTTTCCTGGTCTTCATCCGGACGTGTGAGAATCGGGTGAGGTCCTTGATCGACGTTTAACCCGCGAAAATGCGTTGTCTTCCGGATTCCCGGCACCCCGCCGGAATGGCGCGGGCGCGGCGGTGCGGCCCGGCCCCGGTGGCGCCGCGGTGCCCGGCGCCGCCGTCGCCCCGACGCGACCGGGCGCGGGCCTGTTACCGTGCGTCCACAGCCGACCGGGTGGCTCCCCGACACCCGCGAGCCGGTGTCCCGGCCCCCGGGACGATCTGTGAGGTTGTGCGGTGGACGTCCCGGAGCCGGTCCTGCCGCCGGCGGACGACGCCGAGGACATCTACGAGCACGCCCCCGTCGGCCACCTGTCCACCCGACCGGACGGCCTCATCGTCAAGGTCAACGCGACACTGCTGCGCTGGCTGGGTCGCACCCGCGCGGACCTGGTCGGCAGCCGCCGCTTCGCGGACCTGCTCCCGGTCGGCGACCGGATCTACCACGAGACGCACCTGTCCCCGCTGCTGCTGGTGCACGGCGAGGTCAACGGCATCGCCGTGCAGGTCAGGACCGCCGACGGCGCCCGGTTGCCGGTGCTGCTGACCGCCACCGTCAAGGCAGGCGCCGACGGGAAGCCGCTGCTCATCCGCATCACCCTGTTCGACGCGCGCGAGCGGCGGGCCTACGAGGAGGAGTTGCTGCGCGCCCGCAAGGCCGCCGACTCCGAGCGCGACCGCGTCCAGTGGCTGGCCACGACCCTGCAGAGCACGCTGCTGCCCCCGGTGCTCGCCGCACCGCCGGGCACGGAGGTCGCCGCGCACTACCACCACGCCAGCGCCGACGAGGTCGGCGGCGACTTCTACGACCTGTTCCCGCTCACCGAGCACCGGTGGGGGCTGTTCCTCGGCGACGTGTGCGGCAAGGGCGCGGAGGCGGCGGCGATCACCTCGCTGACCCGCTACACCCTGCGCGCGGCGGCGGTCTACAACACCGACTGCGCCGCCGTGCTGACCAACCTCAACACCGTGCTCAACCAGGAGAGCGGCAGCCTGGCCCGGTTCTGCACGGTCATCTTCGGCCTGCTCACCCCCGACGGCGACGGCTACGCGGTGACCCTGGCCAGCGGTGGGCACCCGCCCGCGCTGCTGCTGCGCGCCGACGGCACCGTCGACTACCTGCCCACCCCGGGCGGGCAGCTCATCGGCGTCCTGCCGGAGGCCACCATCACCACCGTCACCGTGCACCTGGGCCCCGGCGACACCCTGCTGCTCTACACCGACGGGCTCACCGAGGCCCACACCGGCCGGGACCGGGAGCGCTACGAGGAGGCCGCCCTGCTGACCTTCGCGGCGGGACTGGCCCCCAGCACGGCGCCCGCCGTCGTCCACGCGGCGCGCCGCCTGCTGGCCGACTTCGGCGCGGGCCTGGAGGACGACGCCGCGGTCCTCGCGATCAGCGTCCCGGCCGCCCCCGCGCCGCCGGGGTGAGGCCGCGCGGGCGATAAGTGTGCACCCGGGCCGCCTGGGTACCCGATCGAGGTCACCGTCCTCCTCGCGTCGCGTCGAGTGGCGATCACAGAGAGGAGAACCATGTCGACCCCGACATACGAAATGCAGCTCGACTCGCCCGACCCGCCCTCGCTGGGCACTGTCCGCGACTGGTCCCGCCGGGTGCTGGAAGGTCTGGACCCGACAACCCTCAGTGACGTCGAACTGGTCATCACCGAACTCGCCACGAACGCCCGCGAGCACGCCACCGGCCCGCGCAGCGTCCGCCTGGCCCGCGAGGACCACACGATCCGCGTCGAGGTGGACGACGCCACCCCGGGTTCCGTGCCGGTCGAGCGCGCCCTCTCCACCTCCGCCCACCGCGGCCGGGGCCTGCTGCTCGTGTCGAAGCTCTGCGACTGCTGGGGCATCCACCGCCACCTCGCGAGCAAGACGGTCTGGGCGCGGCTGAACTCCGCAGGCTGAGCGCGGCCCGGCCCCCGGCTACTTCGTGGGGGACACGATCACCGGTGAGCCCTGGGGGACCGGGAGCACCTGCACCTTGCCGTCCTTGATGGCCTGGTTCACCGCCTGCTGCTGCTGGTACTGCTGGTAGGCGACGATCCCGCCCGGGAACGAGGCCGCGGCCTGCTTGTCGACCTCCACCGCCTGCCCGCGCAGCTCGGCGGCCTGCTTCTCGGTGAGCCCCTGCACCAGCGCGGCCTGGATGCCCGGCTTCTGCAGCAGCACGCTGTTGATGGTGATCAGGTCCACGCCCTGGGTCAGCGACCGCAGGATGTCCGGCAACTGCTCCAGGACGTCCTTCTCCCACTGCGCCTTCGCGGCGGTGTCGGTGTAGAGCTTCTGCCACGGGTACTTGAGGGCCTCGTTGTCGGTGGCCCGGTCGAGGGCGGCACCGACGTAGTTGCGCAGCAGCTCCGACCAGCCCTCCTCCATCTGCTCGCCGCCGTCGGTGGGGGCGGCCTCGTACTTGTAGGCGATCAGCTCGTGGAACATCTGCAGCTTCCCGCCCGGCCACACCTTGCCGGTGGGGTCGGTGAACTGGGCGCAGTCGGTGTTGAGGGTGAACTTCACCGTGCCCGTCACCTTGATCTCCTGGGAGTCCTGGGTGGTGGACGTGAGCGCCGCGGCGTCGAGCCCCTCGCCGTCGCCGAAGGTGAAGTCCCGCTGGCCGGAGGGGTAGTAGTAGTGGTCGTCGTTGACGTCGGAGACGTCGCGGGCGGTCTCGCACTCGACGAACTTGCGGGAGTCGAACGGGCCCGCGCCGTACTGCAGGGACACCTCGCTGGAGGTCGGGTTGGCGATGGAGCAGCCCACCAGCAGGAGGGCCGGGATCAGCAGCGACGGGGCTAAGGCGCGGGTTCTCACTTGGCGGGTTCCGTTCGTCCGGCGTTCGGGTCGCGAGGGTGGCCCGCACACCGGCGGAGGACGGGGACGACCACGATCACCCCGATGGCGGCCTGCGCGGCGGCTTTCGGGTCCACCTGTAACCCCGGGTGCGGACGCGGGCCAGTGTGGCACAGGGCGTGTCCGGCCCGGGGTGGATTCCGCGCACCGCCGCCCACTCGGACCACCGGCCGCCGGTCGCGTTCGGGACGACCCCGGACGGGCCCGGCTACGGTGGTGGGGTGTTCACCGAAGGGGACCGCGCCGCCCGATCCGGCCGGGCCCGCGACGCCGCCGTGGCCGCCGCGCGCGGGCTGGGCCTCACGGTGCGCGACGCGCGGGTGCTGCACGACGTGTTCTCCGTGGTCGTGCGGCTCGACCCGGCGCCGGTGGTGGCCAGGGTGCCGGTGGTCGTCCCGAGGGCGGTCACCCCCGCCGTGCGGGCGGGTTACCAGCGGGCGGAACTCGCCGTGACGGCGTGGCTGGCCGGGCGCGGCGCGCCCACCGTCGTCCCGAGCCCGCTCGTGCCCGCCGAACCGGTTCGCCACGGCGGGTTCGCGATGACGTTCTGGGAACGGGTCGACGGCGTCACCGAGTCCACACTGGACCTGCCCGAGCAGGTCGCGCTGACCGCCCGGCTGCACTCGGTGCTGCGCGACTACCCGGGTGAGCCGCGCCTGTTCGCGGCGCTGGAGCATGGCGTGGAGGACGGGTTCCACCAGTTGGCCGACCGCCCGGACCTGCTGGCCCCCGAGGACGTCGACCGCGCCCGGCGGGAGTGGGCGGTCCTGGGCCCGCTCACCACCTCCGCGGACGCGTTCCGGGCCGAGTTCCCCGACGCCACCCTCCAACCGGTCCACGGCGACGCGCCCTACCACAACCTGATCGAGACCCCGGACCGCGTGTACCACTGCGACTTCGAGCACGTGATGCTCGGCCCGGTCGAGTGGGACCTGACCCACGTCGGCGCGCGGGCGCTGGCCGCCTACGACGCCGCCGCTGCCCCGCTCGGCCTGCGGCCTGCCGACCCCCGCCTGCTGCGGGCCATGGTGGCGCTGCGCGACCTGCAGATGCTCAGCTTCCTGGCCCTGGCGCCGGAAATGCCGCTCCTGGTCGAGGGCTTGCAGCCGATGGTCGCCGAGTGGCGCGGGAGCGAGTTCGCGGGGGGCCTCGGTTGATCCCCCGAACCCACCCCGTGCTGTCGGGCCCGGGGATCGTCGTCGCGGACGGTGGGCTGGCCACCGAGTTGGAGCGGCGGGGCAACGACCTGTCCGACCCGCTGTGGTCGGCCCGGCTGCTGGTCGACTCCCCGGCGGAGGTCGTGGCCGCCCACGCGGCGTACTTCCGGGCGGGCGCGCGGATCGCCACCACCGCCAGCTACCAGGCGAGCTTCACCGGTTTCGCCGCCCGGGGTCTGGGCTTCGACGACACCGCGGCCCTGCTCCGCCGCAGCGTCGAACTCGCCGACGCGGCCCGGCAGGAGGTCGCGGGCGACGGGGGGCAGCGCTGGATCGCGGCATCGGTCGGGCCGTACGGCGCTGTGCTCGCCGACGGTTCGGAGTACCGGGGCCGCTACGGCAAGACGGTCGCGGAGTTGCGGGCCTGGCACCGCCCGCGGCTGGAAGTCCTGGCCGGATCGGGCGCGGACCTGCTGGCGGTGGAGACCGTGCCGGACGTCGACGAGGCCGAAGCCCTGGTCGACCTGGTGCGGGAACTCGGCGTGCCCGCCTGGGTGAGCTACACCGTCGACGGCGACCGCACCCGCGCCGGGCAACCGCTCGACGAGGCGTTCGCGGTGGTCGACGGCGTGGACGAGGTGATCGCGGTCGGCGTCAACTGCTGCCGCCCGCAGGACGTGCCCGGCGCGATCCGCACCGCCCGGCGGGTCGTGGACAAGCCGGTCGTGGTCTACCCCAACAGCGGCGAGGACTGGACCGGCACCTGGACCGGTGCGGCGCGCTTCGACGCGGCGGCGGCGCGGGGGTGGGCGGCCGATGGGGCGTCGGTGATCGGCGGGTGCTGCCGCGTGGGCCCGGAACTCATCGCCGGGGTGGCCGACCTCCTCCGCGCCGAGCGGCCCGGCTGAACGCGCGATCCCCCGACGCGGGGCGTCGGGGGATCGGCTCGCGCGAGGTCCGCGAGGTCGCCGGGAACCACGCGCGCGGTCAGAAGATGAGTACCGCCAACAGGATCAGCCCGAGGACCACGGCGATGACCGTGGGGATCAAGGCGGGCGAGCGGCGGTAGTGGCTCTGCACCGTGGTGGTGCGGAACCAGCTCCCCGGCAGGCGGCGGCGGTGCTGTTGAACCCGAGGCATGTCTGCTCCAACCCTGGTGCGTCCGGTACGCGATCACAGTTCACGTACCCCCTGTCGGTGGCGATGACACGTGTGGGTGACCCGTGGGTGCGATCAACGGCACCGGGCGGTGCTCCTCCGGCAGGGTTGACCTGCCCACGGCGGGGTATTTCTGTGGCATGGCCGAAGTGACGAGAGACGTCGATGCCCCGGTGTCCCAGGTGTGGGGCGTCATCGCCGACGGGTGGAGCTACGCCGGGTGGGTGGTCGGTGCCTCGCACATCCGCAAGGTCGACGCGGGCTGGCCCGCCCTGGGCACGCGCATCCACCACAGCGTGGGCGCGTGGCCGGTGACCATCGACGACACCACCGAGGTGGTGCGGGTCGACCCGGGCCGCATGATCGAGCTGACCGCCCGCGCCTGGCCGACCGGTGAGGCCCTGGTCCGGTTGGAACTGGAGCCCCAGGGCCCGGCGCGCACGCGCATGCGGATGGTCGAGCAGGCCCGCAGCGGTCCCGCGCGGCTGCTGCCCAAGCCGGTGCAGGACGCGCTGCTGAAACCGCGCAACGTCGAGGCGCTGAGCAGGCTCTCCGACCTCGCCCTGCGCCGCAGCGGGGACTGACCGCAACACCGTCCACAGCGAACTCGGCGCTCGTCCCGATCCACCGGGACGAGCGCCGAATCGCGTTGCGGGCAGGAGGATCAGGCGTGCAGCGCGCGTTGGACCCCGCGCATCCCCGCCCGGTACAGCGGGCCGTACCAGGAGCGGGACGCGAGGGCGGCGCGGGCGGCGTTCGCCCCGGCGGAACCGTGCACCCCACCGCCCGGGTGAGCGGAGGCGCCCGCGAGGAACAGGTTCTCCACCACGGTGTCCGGCCGGGACAGCCCCGGGGTCGGGCGGAAGATCAACTGCTGGTGGATGCCCGAGGTGCCCTGGTTGATGGCACCCTCGACCAGGCTGGGGTTGGCCCGCTCCAGGTCCGCCGGGCCCGCCACCGACCGGCCGATAATCAGGTCGCGGAACCCGGGGGCGTGCCGCTCGATGAGCGCCTCGAACTCCTCCGCCTTCGCCGCCAAGCGCTGCGCGGACCACTGGTCGTCGCGCGGCACGTGGGTGTAGGCCCAGGCCGTCTCGGTGCCCGCGGGGGAGCGGGTGGGGTCGGCGGTCGTCATCTGCCCGAGCAGCAGGAACGGGTGCTCCGGAACCCGGCCGCGGTCCAGGTCGTTGTTCGCCGCGGCCAAGCCGTCCAGGTCGACCCCCAGGTGCACGGTGCCCGCCCCGGCCGCGTCCCGGGAGCGCCAGGGGATCGGCTCCGACAGCGCCCAGTCGACCTTGATCGTGGCGTCGTCCCAGTCGAACCGGCGCAGGTCGCGCACCAGGCTGGCGGGCAGCAGGTCCGCGCCCACCAGGTCCAGCAGCAGCGCCGGGGCGGGCACGTCGGCCACGACCGCCCGGGTGGCCCGGACGTCCTCGCCGTCAGCGGTGCGCACGCCGAGCGCGCGACCGCCCGCCACGTGCACCTTCGTCACCGGCCGACCGCACTCGACCCGCCCGCCCTTGGCCCGCAACCGGGCCACCAGGGCGTCGATCAACCCGCCCGCCCCACCCCGGGGAACGGGGAAGCCGACGTCCTGGGCCAACATGCTCAGCAACCAGCCGAACACCGCGCTGCCCGCCTGGTCCGGCCCGAGGTCGGTGTGCTGGGCGTTGCCCGCCAGCAGCACCCGGGCGCCCTCACCGCCGAACACCTCCTGCCCGAACCGCCGCGACGGCATGGTCAGCACCCGCGCGTCGCGCAGCGCGCCACCCAGGCCGAGGGTGCGCAGCAGACCCAGACCCGCCCGCACCGGGGGGAACGGGCGCAGCACGGCTGCCAGCAGGTCCTCGCGGATGTCGAGGTAGTGCCGGAACAACCCGCGCCACGCCTTGCCGTCACCCGCGCTGAACGCGTCGACCGAGGCCGCCGTCCGCTCCACGTCGCGCGACAGCACCGCCACCCGGTCGTCCGGGAAGAGGTGGGCGAGCACGTCGGGTGCGTGCTCCCAGCGCAGGCCGTGGGCCTCCAGGTCCAGTTCGCGCAGCACCGGGGACGCCGCGCCCAGCGGGTAGAACGCGCTGAACAGGTCGTGCCGGAAACCGGGCACGGTGAGTTCGGCCGTCTTGACGGCGCCGCCCGGCTCGGCCGCCGCCTCCAGTACCAGCACGTCCCAACCCGCGTCCGCGAGCAGGTTCGCGGCGACCAGCCCGTTGGGGCCCGCACCGATCACGACCGCGTCGACCACGGTTCTCCCTTCACAGGTGTCCGCTCACTGGTCGTCGCGGACCTTCCGCCGGTGGCTGGTGTCGCAGAGCGGGAAGGTCTTGCTGCGCTTGCAGGTGCAGACGGCGACCATGAAGCGGTCGGAGTGCACGACCTTACCGTCCGGGGTGCGCAGGTCGACCGGTCCTTCCACCAGCACCGGACCGTCGAGCTCCAGGGACACCTGTCGCGTCGGCTTCGCCATGGGCTTCCTCTCCCGGGAGCGGGTCACAGGGGCAGCAGGAGCGAGGTCCCGCCGGAGTTCCAGGCGCCGAGGACGTGATCGGCGAAGTCCTGTTCCAGCAGGTCGGTCGCCTGGATGCCGAAGACGACGTCGGCGGCGAGTTCCGGTTCGGCCTCGACCAGGCCGCCGACCACGTCGTGGCGGAGCACCTGCTCGTGCACGGCGTCGGCCTCGACGTGCTCGGTGTAGAAGAAGCGGCACGCGGCGGGGGCGTCGAAGCGGGCGAGGGCCTTGTCCATCCGCTGCGCGCTGGGGCCGGTGGTGATCTCGGCGGCGGCGAAGTGCCCGACGAGCGCCCCCCGCAGGCGCCGGTGCAGGCCGAACATCGACATCATGTTGACCGTGGCCAGCGTGGCGGCGGGCACGTGGTCGACGTAGTGCAGGTAGCCCGCGTCCAGACCGGCGGCGGTGAGCAGGTCGGCGTACAGCCGCGAGTGCATCCGGTCGGCCCGGCCGCCGCCGTACTCGTCGAACTCCACCGCCACCAGCGCGGCCTTGGCGACCCCGGAGAGCCGGGGGATGACCCAGGCGTGCGGGTCGGCCTCCTTGAGGTGGTAGATCGAGCGGTGCGCGAACAACTCCCGCATCTGCTCCCAGGTGCCGTCGGCGACCAGGTGGTGGCTCAGACCGCTGCCCGGCAGGTGCTCGACCAGCAGGTCGTCGAACTCGCCCGCGATGTCCGCACCACCGCTCACCCGGTCGCGCAGCGCACCCTCGAACAGGGCTTCCAGCCGCGCCCGGAAGCCCAGTAGCTCCGGGTCCCACTCCCACCGGGGGTCGACACCGGGGAAGCCCTGGTAGTGCAATTCGTAGCAGAGGGCCAAGGCGAGTTGCAGGTCCGCGCCCAGCGGGTCGGCGTCCCCCGGCGTCGGGAGCGCGGTGCCTGCGGGCTCCCGCAACACCTCGGCGACGGCCTCGGACAGGGGTCCGCGCGCCGCGGGCAGTCCCGAGGTGCGCACGTCAAGGATTGTCACGGTCTCTCCAGCCCCGTCGGTGTACTCCGTCCGCAGTGGATACCCCGCGCCCGCGGGCGGCAATCGCCGAACGCGTCATGGTTTGCCCCGGGGGCATCACGGGAACAGGTGGCGCCGCGACACCCGTCGGTGGGCGATCGGTGCCTGCCTGTGCTCGGGGTGTCGGTGTGGGGAACCGGGCGGTCCGATCGGGGTGTGGGTTCCGGCGCGGTCGGGTATGTCTGGTTTCGTGATGAACGACGGGGTCGACGCGGCCGAGGTGTTCCCGGAGCTGCGCACGAAGCTGCGCGTGGAGTTCTCCGACGACGACGATCCGGTGCTCATCCGCGAGGACGGGAGCGCCGTCGAGACCTGGCGGGAGAACTACCCGCTCGACGAGCGCATGACGCGGGCGGAGTACAACCACACCAAGCGCCTGCTGCAAATCGAACTGCTGAAGTTGCAGTACTGGGTCAAGGACACCGGCGGGCGCATGGTCATCGTGTTCGAGGGGCGCGACGCGGCGGGCAAGGGCGGGACCATCAAGCGGTTCACCGAGCACCTCAACCCCCGTGGCGCCCGGGTCGTGGCACTGGGCAAGCCGACCGACCGCGAGCAGGGGGAGTGGTACTTCCAGCGCTACGTCACCCACCTGCCCACCGCCGGTGAGATCGTCATGTTCGACCGGTCCTGGTACAACCGCGCGGGCGTGGAGCGGGTGATGGGCTACTGCGACCAGGAGCAGTACGACCGGTTCATCCGCCAGGCGCCCGCCTTCGAGCGGATGCTCGTCGACGACGGGGTGCTGCTGGTCAAGTTGTGGTTCTCGGTGTCGCGGGCGGAGCAGCGCACCCGGTTCATCATCCGCCAGGTCGACCCGGTCCGGCAGTGGAAGCTCAGCGCTAACGACATCGAGTCCCTGGACCGGTGGGACGCCTACACCAAGGCGAAGGTGGAGATGTTCCGCGCCACCGACACCGAGCAGGCGCCGTGGACCGTGGTCAAGAGCAACGACAAGAAGCGCGCCCGCGTCGAGGCGATGCGCAGCGTCCTGGCCCGCTTCGACTACAGCGACCGGAACCCGGAGACCATCGGCAGCCCGGACCCGCGCATCGTCGGCCCGGCCGCCACCCTGCTGGAGGCGGGGGAGGACGACACCGACCTGACCCCGACCCCGCTGGCGGCGGGCCCGGCGGCCGACCACGGTCCCGGCGAGCACCCCGGACGGCGGGTCCACGCGGGTTGATTGGCGGTGCGGGCCGCCGCTTCGGCGATTGTCCACATGATTTCCACCCGGTCAGCGAATCGCACACAACGAAGGCCCGACGCCGGGGCGTCGGGCCTTCGTCGGAGTTCGGTCAGGGTGGAGCCGGACCTCCGGGGGCCGGTCAGTACCAGAGCTGGTTGCCGCCGATGTAGCAGTCCCACATGCCCACCGGGGCACCGTTGTTGTTGTTGTAGTTCAGGATTTCCAGGCACCGGCTGTTGTACAGCGACCGGATGTCCGCACCCAGGGAGTACCACTTCTGGTTGGGGCCGCCGTGGCAGTCCCACATGCCCGCGGGGAGCACCGTCGGCGCCTGGTACCTGGCCTGGTACCTCAGCGCCTACCACCGCCAGCGCGGTCACCTGCACGAGGACGTCGCCGTCTGGCGGCTCGACCTCGGCGCCGCCACCCGCCTCGGCGACCCGGCCCGGGAACTCGTCGCCCACCGCGGCCTCGGCTCCGCGTGCGCCAGGGTCGGCGCGCACGCCGAGGCTCTGGAACACCTCAACCGCGCCCTCGCCCTGGCCAGGGACACCGGCGACACCACCCAGCAGGCCCACACCGACCGGGCACTGGCCCAGGTATGGCACCAGCGCGGCGAGAACGAACGGGCCCTCGACCACAGCACCCGGGCACTGCGCCGGTACGCGGCGGAGGGCAACCCGGCCCGCGAGGCCGAGGCGCTCAGCGACACCGGCTGGTACCTCGCCCTGCTCGGCCGCTACTTCGAGGGGAGGGTGGCCCGCGAGGCGGCCCTGTCCTGGTTCCGCCGCCACGGCCACCGCAGCCGCGAAGCCGCCGTCCGCGACACCCCGGGCGTCATCGCCCGGTGCACCGGCAGGCACGGCGAAGCCCTCGACCACCACCGCCACGCCCTCGACCTGCACCGCCTGCTGGGCGACAGCCACGCCGAGGCCGACACCCTCGACCACCTCGGCCACGCCCACGCCGCCCTGGGCGGGCGGGCGCAGGCGGGGGAGAGCTGGCAGCGGGCACTGGAGCTGTACCGCTCCCAACACCGCGAACGGGAAGCCGAGCGCGTCGCGGACCAACTCGGCGCGTGACCCTCAGACCGCCGACGGGCCGCGGCGGGGATCGACGTGGACCTTCGGCCCGGGACCGGCCCCCACCGGGCGCCACCCGGACAGCACCCGACCCACCTGGTCGAGCCCGACCGTGGCCGCGACGAGGTCACGCGGGTCCACCGCCCCGGAGGCGTAGGCGTCGATCGTGGCCGCCAGCGCGGGGGACGCGCCCAGGACGCCCACCGCGGTCACGTCCTTGAGCGCCAACACCCGGGTGTCGACCGCGCTGGGCGAACCCGCGAGGCCGATGTAGACCACCCGCTTGCCCGGCTCCACCAACTCCACCGCCAGAGCGGGCAGCGCCGGGGAGTTCGAGGCGTCGACCACGGCGTCGAACGGCACCGGGGGCAGCGCGTCGGCGGTCCACACCCCGGCGAACCCCATGCCGCGCGCGAAGGTCTGGTCGCCGCCCGCCGGACCCACCAGGTGCACCTCGACGCCGCGCGCCCGGGCGAACCGGGCGACGAGCAGCCCGATCGTCCCGGGGCCGAGCACCAGGAGCCGGTCACCCGGCCGCAGGTCGGCGGCCAGCACGGCGCGCAGCGCGTTGCCCCCCGGCTCCACCAGGGCACCGAGGGCGGCGTCGACGGAGTCCGGCAGCCGGTGCAGCGCGGTCACCGGGACGGCGAGCCGCTCGGCGAGGGCACCGGGGAACCCACCCCGCACCCCGATCTCGAAGCGGTCCGCGCACACGTGGTGGCGCCCGTCGAGGCACCGGTGGCAGCGCCCGCACCCGAGCATGGTGTCCCCGGTGACCCGGCGCCCCAGCCACACCGGGTCCACCCCGCCGCCGACGGCCGTGACGGCGCCGCACCACTCGTGGCCCAACCGCATCGGGTAGGCGGCGTCCCCGGTGTGCAGGTAGCTCATCTCCCCGGTGAAGAACTCCACATCGGTCCCGCAGACCCCCACCCGCTCCACGTCCACCACCACCTGCCCCACCCCGGCGACGGGATCGGGCACGTCCAGCACCTCGGCACGGCGCGGACCGGTGACGACCAACGCCCTCATCGCGCGCCGCTCACCCGTCGCCCGCCGGGATGGTGGACATGCTCCACCAGTCGTCCTCGGATACCGGCTGGAAGAGGTGTCGAGCCGCCATCGGAGGAGCGACCAGGTTTTCCGGATCTCCGGCCAACACCTTGCTGACAATGGTTCCGCGGACCAGGCCCGCGAGGAATTCCACCGCCCCGCAGTCGAACTCCTCGACGACCGGGAAGAGTTCATCGCACCGCCAGATGCCTCCGTTGGACACGGCGACGGTCCACTTGTCGGGGGACTGGCCGGGTTTGCGGACCCACAACAGGACCTCGCGGGCTGTCCGAGCCCAAGGAATCATCCCCCCGGGTTCAGGGTGGATCGGGTGCGGGACGTCCTCGGGGTGCTCGTCCCGCCAGTCGCGCAACTCACGCATCTCGGTGCTGAACTGGTACAGGTAATCCAGTTTGCCCGCAACGGTGTGCGGTGGCATCACGATGGCCTCGCCGAGGTGCAGGTTGGCGGCGTTGAAGGTGCCGGGTGCGAAGGTGGCGAGCAGTTCCTTGTA
>NZ_AYXG01000147.1 GCF_000564855.1 Actinokineospora spheciospongiae | reverse complement strand
ACATGATCGCCATAGGGGCCCCGGCCAAACACATCCACCCAGCCGGGCACCACAACGACAAACGACCGCGGCTTGAAGAAACGACCGGGCACACCAAGATCCTGGGCTCGAAAACACCGCCACGCGGACCCACCGCCCCGGACCCAAAGCCCAGGCCCAGCCCCAGGCCCGGAGCAGACCCGCCGCGATCCCCGCAGCCCGCTAGATCACCGGCTCCAGCAGGTACGGCCGGGACTCGGGCGCGGCAGACCGGGTCGCATCCGCGGCCTCATCCCCCGGCAGCGTCTGCGAATCCCGCTCAGCCTCCACCCGAGCCAGGTAGATCTCCACTTCCCGCTTCCGCTCAGCCTCGTCCCACCCGAGCACCCCGCCCATCAACCCGGCCACCTGCTCCGCGCAGGCAATCCCCCGGTGCGGGTACTCGATGGAGATCCGCGTCCGCCGAGCCAACGCGTCCTCCAGGTGCAGCGCCCCCTCGTGGCTGGCCGCGTAGACGATCTCAGCCCGCAGGTAGTCGGGCGCCTCCTCCACCGGCTTCAGCAGGTCCGGGTCGGACTCGGCGAGCGCCAGCACCTCGTGCACCAGCGACCCGTACCGGTCCAGCAGGTGCCGCACCCGGTACGGGTGCACCCCGTGCCGGGCGGCCAGCAGGTCCGCCTGGTTGACCAGCGCGTGGTACCCGTCGGCGCCCAGCAGCGGGACCTGGTCGGTGATCGAGGGTCGCAGCCGCCCGGGCAGGTCGACCGCTGCGGCGTCGACCGCGTCGGCGGCCATGACCCGGTAGGTCGTGTACTTGCCCCCGGCGATGGCGACCAGGCCGGGGGCTACCCGGGCCACGGCGTGCTCGCGGGAGAGCTTGGAACTCTCCTCGCTCTCCCCGGCCAGCAGCGGCCGCAGGCCCGCGTACACGCCTTCGATGTCGTCGTGCGTCAGTGGCGTGGCCAGCACCGAGTTGACGTGGTCGAGGATGTAGTCGATGTCCTTCTTCGTCGCCGCCGGGTGGGCCAGGTCGAGGTTCCAGTCCGTGTCGGTCGTGCCCACGATCCAGTGGTTGCGCCACGGGATGACGAACAGCACCGACTTCTCCGTGCGCAGGATGAGCCCGGTGTCCTCGGCGACGATCCGGTCCCGGGGCACGACGATGTGCACGCCCTTGCTCGCCCGGACCCGGAACCGCCCGCGCGACCCGGAGGCGCGCTGCAACTCGTCGGTCCACACGCCGGTGCAGTTGATGACCACCCCGGCCCGCACGTCGACCGACTCGCCGCCCTCGGCGTCGCGCACCCGGACCCCGGTGACCCGGTCGGCCTCGTGCAGGAAGTCGACCACCTGGGTGGAGGTGCGGACCACGGCGCCGTAGTGCGCGGCCGTGCGCGCGACCGTCATCGTGTGCCGGGCGTCGTCGGCCTGCGCGTCGTAGTAGCGGATGCCGCCGATCAGGGCGTCCCGCTTGAGCGACGGGATCAGCCGCAGCGCGCCCGCGCGGGTGAGGTGCTTCTGCCCGGGCACCGAGCGGGCGCCGCCCATGGAGTCGTAGAGGAACAGCCCGGCGGCGGTGTACGGGCGCTCCCACACCCGGTGGCGCAGCGGGTACAGGAAGCTCACCGGCTTCACCAGGTGCGGGGCGAGCCGGGTCAGCATCAGCTCCCGCTCCCGCAGCGCCTCGCGGACCAACCCGAACTCCAGTTGCTCCAGGTAGCGCAGTCCGCCGTGGAACAGCTTGCTGGAGCGGCTGGACGTGCCGGAGGCGAGGTCGCGGGCCTCGACCAGGGCCACCCGCAGACCGCGGGTCGCGGCGTCGAGCGCGGCACCGGCGCCGACGACGCCACCGCCGACCACCACCACGTCGAAGGTCTCCGAACCCAGCCTGCGCCACGCCTCGGCGCGGTCGGCGGGGCCGAGGCCACCGGCGTCGGTGTCCGGTGTGGACCGGCTGGTCGGCTCGTCGGCCATGGTCTGGCTCCTGCTCTCCCGCCATCGGAATCGGACATCGCCAACGCTACCCGCGACACGCGCACCCCGCGCGCAATCCTCCTGGCGAAAGCAGTGCAGAGCGCCACACGTGCCATGGACAGCGGCCCGTACTTGGCGGTAACGTCCGGTCTCGCTCAGGGTAGGCACCGCGGCCGGCCCGACCGGTTTGGCATGTGGGCCGCCCCCGTCGAGGGGAGTCCGGTCGGTGGGTTTCGGGGAGATCGTCCTCTGGGAGTTGATGGGCACCGCCGCGCTGACGCTGCTCGGCTGCGGTGTCGTCGCCAACACGGTGCTGCGCAAGTCGCTCGGGTTCCAGGGCGGCTGGCTGCTGGTCAACATGGGCTGGGGCATGGCCGTGTTCATCGGTGCCAGCATCGCCGCGCCCACCGGGGCGCACCTGAACCCGGCGGTCACCGTCGGACTGCTCAGCGCGGGCAAGCTGCCCTGGGGCGACGTCCCGGCGTACCTGATCGGTGAACTGGTGGGCGCCTTCCTCGGCGCCGTGCTGTGCTGGCTGACCTACAAGCTCCAGTTCGACGACCACGACGAGCCGGAGGGCACCCTGGGCATCTTCGCCACCGGGCCCACCGTGCGGAACCTGCCGTGGAACGTGCTCACCGAGGTCATCGGCACCTTCGTGCTGGTCCTGTGGGTCCTGACCAGCCCGGCGGCCAAGGCCGGGGAGGGTGGCGTGCCCGCCTTCGGCAACGGCGCGCTGGGCTACGCGGCGGTGATGTTCGTGGTCATCGGCATCGGCAACTCCCTCGGCGGCCCCACCGGCTACGCCATCAACCCGGCGCGCGACCTCGGCCCGCGCCTGGCCTACGCGGTGCTGCCGATCAAGGGCAAGGGCAGCGCCGACTGGGGGTACTCCTGGGTGCCGGTGGTGGGGCCGCTCGTCGGCGCGGTGCTGGCGGGCCTGCTGTTCCAGGTCTTGCCCCAGGCCGCCTGACCGAGAGACCGTCCTCCTCCTGAGCGACTGAAAGGCTGATCCAGCAGATGACCACGTACGTCGCCGCGATCGACCAGGGCACCACCTCCACCCGCTGCATGATCTTCAGCCACGCGGGCGAGGTGGTCGCGGTCGACCAGCGCGAACACGAGCAGATCTTCCCCAGGGCGGGGTGGGTCGAGCACAACCCGGCCGAGGTGTGGGAGAACACCAGGGCGGTGGCCGCGGGCGCGCTGGCCAAGGCCGACCTGACCGCGGCCGACATCGCCGCGGTGGGCATCACCAACCAGCGCGAGACCGCGGTGGTGTGGGACCGCAAGACCGGCGAGCCGGTCCACAACGCCATCGTCTGGCAGGACACCCGCACCGACCGGATCGCCACCGAACTGGGCAACCTGGGCGGCGGCCAGGAGCGCTACCGGCAGAAGACGGGGCTGCCGCTGGCCACCTACTTCTCCGGCCCCAAGGTCAAGTGGATTCTCGACAACGTCGAGGGCGCCCGGGAGCGGGCCGAGGCGGGCGAGCTGCTGTTCGGCAACATGGACACCTGGGTGCTGTGGAACATGACCGGAGGCGTCGACGGCGGCCTGCACGTCACCGACCCCACCAACGCCTCCCGCACGCTGCTGATGGACCTGTCCACCCTGTCCTGGGACGCCGACATCGCCGCGGAGATGGGCATCCCGCTGTCGATGCTGCCGGAGATCCGCTCCTCCTCGGAGGTCTACGGCAAGGTGCGCGAGCGCGGCGCGCTGGCGGGCGTGCCCATCGCGGGCATCCTGGGCGACCAGCAGGCGGCCACCTTCGGCCAGGCCTGCCTGTCGCCGGGCGAGGCCAAGAACACCTACGGCACCGGCAACTTCGTGCTGCTCAACACCGGAACCGAGCAGGTGATGAGCGAGAACGGCCTGCTCACCACGGTCTGCTACAAGATCGGCGACAACGCCCCGGTGTACGCGCTGGAGGGCTCGATCGCGGTCACCGGCTCCCTGGTGCAGTGGATTCGCGACAACCTGGGCATGATCGGCAGCGCCGCCGAGATCGAGGACCACGCCCGCTCGGTGGACGACAACGGCGGCTGCTACTTCGTCCCCGCCTTCTCCGGCCTGTTCGCCCCCTACTGGCGCTCGGACGCGCGCGGCGCGATCGTCGGCCTCACCCGCTACATCAACAAGGGCCACCTGGCCCGCGCGGTCCTGGAGGCCACGGCCTACCAGAGCCGCGAGGTGATCGAGGCGATGAACGCCGACTCCGGCGTCCCCCTCAAGTCGCTGAAGGTCGACGGCGGGATGGTGGTCAACGAGCTGCTGATGCAGTTCCAGGCCGACATCCTGGGCGTGCCGGTCATCCGCCCGGTGGTCGCGGAGACCACCGCCCTCGGCGCCGCCTACGCCGCGGGCCTCGCGGTCGGCTTCTGGGCGGGCGAGGACGACATCCGCAACAACTGGGCCAAGGACAAGGAGTGGACCCCGTCGCTGGACGAGGCGGAGCGGGAGAAGACCTTCACGAAGTGGAAGAAGGCCGTCACCCGCACCTTCGACTGGGTCGAGGACGACGACTGACCGTCAGCGCAGGACCGCCTCGACGACGCTCAGGGCGATGAGGGCCAGGGTCAGCACGATGCTCACGACGAGGGCCGCGGTGGCCGAAGCACGGTCGCCCATCGCACCCCTCCTGGCCTTCACCACACCGATGATCGAAAACACCAGGCCCGCGATCCAGCACAGCGAGCCCAGCGCGGACAAGGTGTCACCTAGGCGGATCACCAGGCCCAGCAGCACCAGGAGCGCGCTCGCACCGGAGAGCCCGAGCGAGGTGAAAGCGTGGGTGTTGCGCGGCAGCGGCACCGGCGGCCCGCTCGGGTACTGGCCGTGGGGCTGCGGCGGGCCACCCGGGTGCCTGCCGTGGAACTGCGGCGGGCCGTACTGCTGCGGCGGGTACCCGGGCGGCGGCTGCTGCTGCGGGTGACGGCCCGGCGGCGGGTGGCCGGGCGGCGGGAATCCGGGCTGCGGCTGACCACCGGGCTGCTGCGGGAAACCCGGCTGCGGGAAGCCACCCGACTGCGGGTACCCAGGCGGCGGGTGGCCACCCTGTTGGGGTGGTCCCTGGGGGTGGCCCGGCTGGGGGAAAGAGCCTGGCTGGGGTGGGACACCCGGGTACTGGCCGGGGTGGGGCTGGTTCACAGGTGCGCTCTCCGGTGCCGTGGGGCTTTCACCGGATGATCGCGCACTGTGGCGGGAACGTGAGGGGCGGGACGCGAACCGGACCTAGAGGCGCACGAGAACGTTCACCAGGATCAGGACCAGGATCACCAGCACGGCCAGGATGCTCACGGCGAAGGCGGCGATGGCCAGCGTCTTGTTGCCCATGGCGCCCTTGTTCGCCTTCACCAGGCCGATGCTGGAGAACACCACGCCCACGGGCAGGAGGGCGAGGGTGAAGACCGTCGAGACCGGCAGGAGGAGCAGGAACACCATCCCCAGCCCGGTGCACCCGAGCCCGACGAACGCGTGGACGTTGACCGGGGCGGGCATCGGACCACCCGGGTACCGGGCGTACTGCTGCGGGTGGCCGGGCCCCCACTGCGGCGGGTACTGCGGCCCGCCCTGGGGGAAGTGACCGGGCTGCGGCGGGTACCCGGGCTGCGGCTGGCCACCGGGTTGCTGCGGGAAACTCGGCTGCGGGAAGCCGCCCGACTGCGGGTACCCCGGCGGCGGATACCCCGGCGGTGGGTAGGCGCCCTGCTGCGGTGGCCCCTGCGGGTGGCCCGGCTGGGGGAAGGGGCCTGACTGGGGTGGGACACCCGGGTACTGGCCGGGGTAGGGCTGGTTCACAGATTCGCTCTCCGGTGCCGTGGGGCTTTCACCGGATGATCGCGCACCGTGGCGGGAACGTGAGGGGTGGGTGTCGGGGCGGCGGGAGGGCCGCCGCCCCGGACGGCGCCCGGGTGGGCCGCCTAGACGGAGGCGAACACCGAGGCGACCGCGATGATCACGATGACGTCGATGGCGAGGCCGATGACGCCGCAGACCAGGCCCGCGACGGCGAGGCCCTTGTTGGTCGCCTGGCCCTTGTTGGCCTTGGAGATGCCGACGCCGGACAGGGAGACGCCGATGATGCACAGGATGAGGCCGACGATGCCGAGCCAACTGAAGAGCAGGCCGAGCAGGCCGGTGACGAAGCCCGCGGTGCCGATGCCGTTCTGCGGCGGCACCATCTGGTGGTAGCCCATCATCGGGGCGGCCATCTGCGGCGGGGCCTGCGGGTAGGCCTGCGCCGGGAAGGGCTCGGAGTAGGCCTGCACGGGGTGGGGCTCCGCGTACGGCTGCGCGGGGAACGGCTCCGAGTGGGCCTGGGCCGGGAACGGCTCCGAGTGGGGCTGGGCAGGGGTCGAGTCCGGGTGCGGGTGGCTCATGGTGGGCGCCTCTCTGCTGGTGGTTCGCTACCATCAGTCGCGAGAGTGGCGCCCTGCGTTACGGCGCTGCTCTGGTCGGGTGGCGGTGATCGTCCACTTCATCGGCATCCGGGGCGCAGCGTTTCACGCTCAGACACGCTCTTCGGGACCTGGCCGATCCCCCCGCAGCGCGGGCAGAAATCGCGGCGGTTCGGGGCGAGGCCCGATCCCAGGCACTCCGGGCACTCCGACCGAGCAGACATGGTGGCCTCCAGCACGACCTGTGGCGCAACAGGACCACTATGAGTACCGCTTCCATCCGGTGGTGACCAGACTAGTCGATCTCTTTCACCCGATCTTGCTAAAAATGGCAACGCTCGGCAACGGTCAGCTAATCCACAACAACACAGTGTCGCCCCCGGCCGCCGCCGCGGTGAACAGCTCCACCAGTCCCCGGTAGGCGCCGCCGAGGTAGGCGAGGTCTTCCTCCGGGTCCTCCCAGATCATCGGGTAGACGCCCGCACCGGTGAGTTCCGCCGGGTCGAAGTGGGCGGCGAGCAGGTCGAACGGCGTCGCCGACAGGTGCGCGGCGATGGCCGCGACCCGGGTGGGCGGGAACTCCAGCACCGCTTCCTCCGGTGCGGTCCCGGGCGGTCCCGCCAGTTCCGCGCCGCCGAACACCGGGTCCACCGGCGCACCCGAGCGCTCCAGCAGGAACTGGACGCCGTGCCAGGCCTTGTCCGTGTCGAGGACCCGGTCGGCGTACGCCGGGTCGTGGAACAGGCCGAGCACCCAGCCGCGGTCGGACCGGGCGCGGTCGACGTCCGGCGCGGGCAGGCGGACGTAGTGGCCGATCATCCCCATGGGTCAGTCCAGGTCGTCGTGGCGCATGAGCTGGCGGCCCGCCTCGGTGATCGACCCCGACAGCGACGGGTAGACCGAGAAGGTCAGCGCCAGGTCGTCCACCGTCAACTGGTTCTGCACGGCCAGCGCGATGGGCAGGATCAGCTCGCTCGCCCGCGGCGCCACGATCACCCCGCCGATGACCACCCCGGTGGCCGGGCGGCAGAACAGCTTCACGAAGCCGCGGCGCAGGCCCTCCATCTTGGCCCTGGCGTTGGTCGCCAGCGGCAGCATGACGGTGCGCGCGGGGACCGTGCCCGCGTCGATGGCCTGCTGGTTGATGCCGACGGTGGCGATCTCCGGGTGGGTGAACACGTTCGCCGCGACGGTCTTGAGCTTGATCGGGGCCACCCCCTCGCCGAGCGCGTGCCACATGGCGATGCGGCCCTGCATGGCCGCGACGGACGCCAGCATGAGCACGCCGGTGCAGTCGCCCGCCGCGTAGACGCCGGGGACGCCGGTCCGCGAGACCCGGTCGACCTTGAGGAAGCCGCCGTCGCCCGGGGCGAGGCCGATCCTGTCCAGGCCGATGTCGTCGGTATTGGGGATGGACCCGACGGTCATCAGCGCGTGGCTGCCCCGCACGACCTCGCCGCCCTTGAGGTGCACGGTGACCCCGGTGCCGTCGCGGTCGATGCGCTCCGCGCGGGCGTGCTTGACCAGGGTGGTGCCGCGCTCGGCGAACACGTCCTCCAGCACCGCGGCGGCGTCGGCGTCCTCGTGCGGCAGCACCCGGTCGCGGCTGGAGATGACGGTGACCTTCACGCCCATCTCGATGAACGCGGAGGCGAACTCGGCGCCGGTGACCCCGGAGCCGACCACCACCAGGTGCTCGGGCAGTTCCTCCAGGTCGTAGATCTGGCGCCAGTCCAGCACCCGCTTGCCGTCCGGCTCCGCGCCGGGGATGACCCGGGGGGTGGCCCCGGTGGCGACCAGCACCACGTCGGCCTCGACCACCTCGGACTCGCCGCGGGACTCGATGCGCACCCGGTGGCTGGCCATGCCGGTGTGCGGGTCGCAGAAGCGGGCCTCCCCGTGCACCACCCGCACGCCCTCGCGCTGCACCCGGTTGCGGACGTCGGCGGACTGCGCCAGCGCCAGGCCGCGGACCCGGCCGCGGACGACCGGCAGGTGCACGGTGGAGTCCACGTCGTCCACGCCGATGCCGAGTTCGTCGGCGCCGCGGAAGGCGACCCGGGCGCTGGCGGAGGCGATGAAGGTCTTCGACGGCACGCAGTCGTAGAGCACGCAGGCGCCACCGAGGCCCTCGCGCTCGACCACGGTGACCTCGGCCCCGTGCTGCGCGGCGACCAGGGCGGCCTCATAACCGGCCGGACCCCCACCCATGATCACGATCCGGGTCACCAGGTCCTCCTTCGCACGAACTGGCAAAAACGCCGCTGACGTCCACGAACACCATATGCGGGCGGTCGCGGGGCCGTGGCGGGTGGCCGCGAAATGGTGATCCACCGCGCGGCTGCCTGGCGTTCGGCGCCATCGTCGCTAGGCTGTCGACGTGCCGCTCTACGCCGCCTACGGGTCGAACATGGACCCGGGCCAGATGATGGAACGTGCCCCGCACTCGCCGATGGCGGGCACCGGCTGGCTGGTGGGCTGGCGGCTGACCTTCGGCGGTGAGGACATCGGCTGGGAGGGCGCGCTGGCCACCATCGTCGAGGACCCGGACTCGCAGGTGTTCGTCGTGCTCTACGACGTCACCGACGACGAGCAGGACCTGGACCGGTGGGAGGGCTCCGAGCTGGGGCTGCACTCGAAGATCCGGTTGCGGGTGCAGACGCTGGAGGGGTCGGTGCTGGCCTGGCTGTACGTGCTGGCCGCCTACGAGGGCGGTCTGCCCTCGGCCCGCTACCTGGGCGTGATGGCCGACGCGGCGGAGGCCGCCGGGGCGCCCGCGGACTACGTGGCCGACCTGCGCATCCGACCGTGCAGCGGGATCGGTCCCGCCACGAGCTGACACAACCCAGGGCGAGGGTCGCACGTCTTGTCGGGTATGAGACGAAATTTGTCGGGTATGAGACGAAACGCCTTCCGCATCGCCCTGGTGGCCGCGACCGCCGCCGCCGCGCTCTTGCCCGCCACCACCGCCACCGCGGCGACCCCGTACTGCGGGATCACCTGGGGTTCCGGGCCGAAGGACGCCCCGGCCACCGCGTACGGGCCGCTGACCGGTGTCCGCGCGGGCACCCAGCCGTGCTTCGACCGCCTGGTGCTCGACGTGACCGCCACCAGCGGCTACCACGTCAGGTACGTGCCGGAGGTCTTCGAGGACCCCACCGGCGACCCGGTCCCCCTGCGCGGTGGCGCCTTCCTCCAGGTCGTCGCGGAGAACCCGGCGTACGACGACGCCGGGAACCCCACCTACCTCCCGGCGAACCGGGCCGAGCTGGTGGACGCGACCGGCCTGCCGACGCTGCGGCAGGTGGCGTGGGCGGGCTCGTTCGAGGGCCAGACCGGCCTCGGCGTGGGTGTCCGCGCGCGGCTGCCGTTCCGGGTGCTGGTGCTCAGCGACCCGCCTCGGCTCGTGGTGGACGTCGCCCACCAGTGGTGACCGCCCGGGCGGAACGGCTCAGGCGAGCGCCGCCAGCGCGGTGTGCGTCATCACCCGCACGCCGGTGAGCAGGGCGCGCTCGTCGAGCTGGAACGTGGGCTGGTGCAGGTCGCGCATCGGGCCCTCGCCCGGCCAGACGCCCAGGCGCATGAACGAGCCCGCGCGGTGCTGCAGGTACCAGCCGAAGTCCTCGCCGCCGCTGGACTGGTTGGTGGTGGTGAGCGCCCCCTCGCCGAGGGCGGCGGCGACGGCGTTGTCCAGGATCTCGGTGCTGTCCGCGTCGTTGAGCACCGGCGGGACGCCGCGGCGGTGGTGCAGGTCGTAGCCGACGCCGGTGGGCACCAGCAGCGACTGCACCAGGCCCGCGACCAGCGGTTCCAGCTCGGCCCAGATCGAGTGGTCGCCGGTGCGCAGGGTGCCGCGCAGCAGGCCCTCGCGCGGGACGGCGTTGGGCGCCTCGCCCGCGTGCACCGCGCCCCACACCAGGACGGTGCCGGAGCGGGGGTCGACGCGGCGCGACAGCAGCGCGGGCAGGCCGGTGATGACCGTGCCGAGGGCGTGCACCAAGTCGGCGGTGAGGTGCGGGCGGGAGGTGTGGCCGCCGGGGGAGGTGAGGTGCAGCTCCAGCAGGTCCGTGGCGGAGGTGATGGCGCCGACCCGGGTGCCGACCCTGCCGACCTCCAGCCTCGGGTCGCAGTGCAGGCCGAAGATCCGGTCGACGCCGTCGAGGCCGCCCGCGTCGATGACCTCCAGGGCGCCGCCGGGCATGACCTCCTCGGCGGGCTGGAAGATCAGCCGGATGCGGCCGGGCAGCTCCGGCGCGCTCGCCAGCGCCAGCGCGGTGGCCAGCAGGATCGTGGTGTGCGCGTCGTGGCCGCAGGCGTGGCAGGCGCCGGGCTCGGTGGCCGCGTGCGGCAGGCCGGTGGCCTCGGTCATCGGCAGCGCGTCCATGTCGGCGCGCAGCGCGACGCAGCGCCCGCCGGTGCCGATGTCGCAGACCAGGCCGGTGCCGCCGGGCAGGACCTGCGGTTGCAGGCCCGCCGACTTGAGCAGGCCCGCGACCAGTTCGGTGGTGGCGAACTCCTGCCGGGACAGCTCCGGGTTGGCGTGCAGGTGGCGGAACCAGGCGAGCACGTCGCCGGAGTTGGCGGCCAGCCACCCGTCGAGCCAGTCGGGGCCGCGGCCCGCTCCGAGATCCTCCACAGGGGGCATACTGACCCCACTCGGGGAGATCAGCACAGCGGGATCACCTCCCGGTGTCCCGGAGTCGTCGTCCGCGGGCAGGTCGGGGCGCGAGTACAGCACGGTCACGCGATCCCTCCGACGGTGTACTGGGCTTGGGCTGCGGTGTCCATCGGGGACGATCCTGCCCCATCCGGTCCGGGCACCGTGTCCTCGCCCACCCCGGCGCGGTCCGCGGTCCGCGCGCTGCGCCGAGCGGGCGACCGGCTTCGGTGAGACCGAATTCGATGATCAAGTCGACCGGGCGTCCGCTGAGCCGAACCGCCGCTACTTCTTCTTGGCCCGCTTCCGGTTGCCGTAGATGACGATGCCGAGCAGCACCACCGCGACCGCGCCGATGATCAGGTTGTTGCGGGTCTTGGCCGTGTCGGCCTCGCTGGGCGCGTCGATCACCGGTCCGGCCGGGGCGGTCGTCGTCGTCGGCGGCTGGGCGAGGGCGCTCGCACCGGCGGGCGCGGCGCCGAGCAGGAACACGACGAACACCGCGAGCAGCAGCTTGGTCGCGCGGACGGCCATGGGGGCCTGCCTCCAGGGTCGGGAGCGTAACGGGACGACCACCAGGTTAGTCGGACCGCTCACGCTCCGCGAAGGCCGAAAGGATCTTCTGCGCGGCCAGGGTGGCGGTCAGTTCGCCGTCGCGCACCCGCCGTTCGACCGACGGGGTGAGCGCGCGGACCGCCGGGTGCTCGCGCAGCCGCGACAGCAGGGTGTCGTGGACCATCGACCAGGTCCAGTCGACCTGCTGGGTGCGCCGCTTCTCGGCCAGCTCCCCGGACCCGTCGAGGACCTTGTGGTGCTGCTCGACCTGCTCCCACAGCGTGTCCAGCCCCACGTTCTCCTGGCCGCTGCACGTCAGCACCGGCGGCGTCCAGGTGGCCTCCGGCGAGCGCAGCAGCCGCAGCGCCCCGGCCAGCTCGCGGGCCGCCTTCTGCGCGTCGCGGGCGTGCTCGCCGTCGGCCTTGTTGACCGCGATGACGTCGGCCAGCTCCAGCACGCCCTTCTTGATGCCCTGGAGCTGGTCGCCGGTGCGGGCGAGGGTGAGGAACAGGAAGCAGTCGACCATGTTGGCCACGGTCGTCTCCGACTGCCCGACGCCGACGGTCTCCACCAGCACGGTGTCGAAGCCCGCCGCCTCCATCAGCACGATGGTCTCGCGGGTGGCCTGGGCGACGCCGCCGAGCGTGCCGGAGGTGGGCGAGGGGCGGATGAAGGCGGCCGGGTCCACCGCCAGCCGCTGCATCCTGGTCTTGTCGCCCAGGATGCTGCCGCCGGTCCGGGTCGAGGACGGGTCGACGGCCAGCACCGCGACCCGCCTGCCCGCGCCGGTCAGGTTGGTGCCGAGCGCGTCGATGAAGGTCGACTTGCCGACGCCGGGGACCCCGGTGATGCCGACCCGGTGCGCGCCGCCCGCGTGCGGGAGCAGCTCGACGAGCAGCTCCTGGGCGAGCGCGCGGTGGTCGGCCCGCCGGGACTCCACCAGGGTGATGGCCCGCGACAGCAGGGCCCTGTCCCCGGCCAGCACGCCCTTGACCAGCGAATCCAGGTCGGGCAGCCTAGCCAAGCTCGTACCCGTGCTGATCGCCGAGCTTGCGCAGCAGCTCGGCGGCGGCGTCGGCGATCACGGTGCCCGGCGGGAAGATCGCCGCCGCGCCCGCGGCCCGCAGCTCGTCGAAGTCCTGCGGCGGGATGACCCCGCCGACGACGATCATGATGTCGTCGCGGCCCAGCCCGGCCAGCTCCTCGCGCAGCGCGGGCACCAGCGTCAGGTGCCCGGCGGCGAGGGAGTTGACCCCGACGATGTGCACGTCGGCCTCCACGGCCTGGCGCGCGACCTCGCCGGGGGTGGAGAACAGCGGGCCCACGTCGACGTCGAAGCCGAGGTCGGCGAACGCGGTGGCGATCACCTTCTGGCCGCGGTCGTGCCCGTCCTGGCCCATCTTGGCGACCAGGATGCGCGGGCGGCGCCCCTCGGCCTCGGCGAACGCGTCCACGACCGCCCGCGCACCGTCCACGTTGGACACCCCGGCTCCCACCTCGTCCCGGTAGACGCCGGAG
Source organism: Actinokineospora spheciospongiae (assembly GCF_000564855.1). Classification (GTDB taxonomy): domain Bacteria; phylum Actinomycetota; class Actinomycetes; order Mycobacteriales; family Pseudonocardiaceae; genus Actinokineospora; species Actinokineospora spheciospongiae. The sequence goes on along the minus strand of NZ_AYXG01000147.1, from coordinate 69,595 downwards.
ATCGTGCGGATCTGCGCGGCGTGGCGGCCCCAGACCTTGCCCAGCGCCTCGGAGATCTCCCCGACGGTGGCCTTGGCGCGGGCCGCGTCGATGGCCAGCTCCAGCAGGTTGCCGTCGGCGTCGGCGGCCCGGGTGAGCGCGTCGAGCTTGCCCTGCACGGCGTCGTTGTCGCGCTCCTCGCGCAGCCGCCGCAGCTTCTCCAACTGCTGGGCGCGCACCCCGGCGTTGTCCACCTTGAGCACGTCGATCTGCTCGTCTTCGTCCACGCGGTACTTGTTGACGCCGATGACCGGCTGGCGACCGGAGTCGATGCGCGCCTGGGTGCGCGCGGCGGCCTCCTCGATCCGCAGCTTGGGGATGCCCGCGTCGATGGCCTGCGCCATGCCGCCCGCGGCCTCCACCTCGCTGATGTGGCCCCACGCCTTGCGGGCCAGGTCGTAGGTCAGCCGCTCGACGAACGAGCTGCCGCCCCACGGGTCGATCACCCGGGTGGTGCCGGACTCCTGCTGCAGCAGGAGCTGGGTGTTGCGGGCGATGCGCGCGGAGAAGTCCGTGGGCAGCGCCAGCGCCTCGTCGAGGGCGTTGGTGTGCAGCGACTGGGTGTGGCCCTGGGTGGCGGCCATGGCCTCGACGCAGGTGCGGATGACGTTGTTGTAGACGTCCTGGGCGGTCAGCGACCAGCCGGAGGTCTGGCAGTGCGTGCGCAGGCTCAGCGACTTCGACGACTTCGGCTCGAACTGCTTGACCAGCTTGGCCCACAGCAGCCGGGCCGCGCGCATCTTGGCGACCTCCATGAAGAAGTTCATGCCGATCGCCCAGAAGAACGACAGCCGCGGCGCGAACCGGTCCACGTCCAGCCCGGCCTCGCGGCCCGCCCGGATGTACTCCACGCCGTCGGCCAGGGTGTAGGCCAGTTCCAGGTCAGCGGTCGCCCCGGCCTCCTGCATGTGGTAGCCGGAGATCGAGATGGAGTTGTACTTCGGCATGTGCTGGGAGGTGAAGGAGAAGATGTCGGAGATGATCCGCATCGACGGCCGCGGCGGGTAGATGTAGGTGTTGCGGACCATGAACTCCTTGAGGATGTCGTTCTGGATGGTCCCCGCGAGCTTGTCCGGCGTCACCCCCTGCTCCTCGGCCGCGACGACGTAGAGCGCCAGCACCGGCAGCACCGCGCCGTTCATGGTCATCGAAACGGACATCTTGTCCAGCGGGATGCCGTCGAAGAGCTGGCGCATGTCGTAGATGGAGTCGATGGCCACGCCCGCCATGCCCACGTCACCGGCCACCCGGGGGTGGTCGGAGTCGTAGCCGCGGTGGGTGGCCAGGTCGAAGGCGACCGACAGCCCCTTCTGACCGGCGGCGAGGTTGCGCCGGTAGAAGGCGTTGGACTCCTCGGCGGTGGAGAACCCGGCGTACTGGCGGATGGTCCACGGCTGGTTGACGTACATCGTCGGGTACGGCCCGCGCAGGTACGGGGCGATGCCCGGGTAGGTGCCCAGGAAGTCCAGGCCCGCGGTGTCCTCGGCGGTGTAGACCGGCTTGACGCCGATGCCCTCCGGGGTCTCCCAGGCCAGGGCGTCGGCGCCCTTGCCGGTGGACTCGTCGAGCGCCTTCTGCCAGTCGGCCGGGGTCGGGGAGACCGGCTCGCCGAGGTCGACGGCGGAGAAATCGGGGATGCTCATGCGGGGACTCCCAACGTCTCCAGCGTGGTGCGCAGCACCGTCAGCGCGTCGCAGCCGGTGAACACGAAATCGTCCACACCGGAGCGCAGGTGCTCGTCGGACGGCTTGCCCGCCAGCAGCAACCGGGTGGCGTCGCCGCGCAGCGCCTCGATCACCGGTCCTGCCAGCTCGGTGTAGGACCTGTCTGATCCGCAGAGGCAGGCGATGGTGGCGCCGCTCTCGGCGAAGCGGGCGGCGGCGGTCTCCGCGTCGGAGATCACCCCGCCGGTCACGGTCTCGACGCCGCCCGCCTGGAACAGGTTGGCGGCGAACCCGGCGCGCGCGTTGTGCGCGGCGACCGGGCCGAGCGTGGCGAGGAAGACCCTGGGGCGGGCGCCGGTCTCGGCGAGGACCCGGTCGGAGCGGTCGCGCAGCTCCTCGTAGGCCTCGGCGTAGCGGACCGCGGGCAGGCCGCCGCCGGGCTCGACCGGTTCCGGGGTGCGGACCACGGCCTTCTCGGCGAGGTTCGGGAACTCGCTGACCCCGGTGATCGCGTCCGCCCGGGTGGCCAGGTTGGCCGAGCGGGCCGCCCAGGTGGCCGCGAGCCGGTCGCCGACCAGGCCGGAGTCCAGGGCGGCGACGATCCCGCCCGCGCGCTCGATCTCGGTGAACCAGGACCACGCGGCCCTGGCCAGCTCGTCGGAGAGCCGCTCCACGTACCAGGAGCCGCCCGCCGGGTCGATCACACCGGCCAGTTTGGACTCCTCCAGCAGCACCGACTGGGTGTTGCGGGCGATGCGCCTGGCGAACGCGTCGGGCAGGCCGAGCGCGGCGTCGAACGGGAGCACGGTGACCGCGTCCGCGCCGCCGACCCCCGCGCCGAAGCAGGCCAGCGTGCTGCGCAGCATGTTCACCCACGGGTCGCGGCGGGTCTGCATGGCCGGGCTGCCGACCGCGTGCTGGCGCTGCGCGGCCGCTCCCGCCGAGATGCCGCTGACCTCGGCGACCCTGGCCCACAACCGGCGCGCGGCGCGCAGCTTGGCGATGGTGAGGAACTGGTCGGCGGTGGCGGCGTAGCGGAACTCCAGCCGGGCCGCGGCGGTGTCGACGTCGAGCCCGGCCTCGGTCAGCGCCCGCAGGTAGGCGACGCCGGAGGCGAGCGCGGCGCCGAGTTCTTCCGCGTCCGACCCGCCCGCGCGGTGGTACGGGGTGCCGTCGACGGTGATGGCCCGCAGCAGCGGGTGCCGGGCGGTGTCGGCGGCCAGCGCGGCGGCGTCGCCGAGCAGGTCGGCGCCGGAGCCGGTGCGCGCGTGCAGGCCGATCGGGTCGGCGCCGAGGTTGCCCTTGACCTCGCTGGCCGGGATGCCCTTGTCGGTGTGCACCCGCAGCAGTTCCCCGGCGGCGGCGCGGAAGTCCGCCCCCGCCTCCAGGGTGACCGGGGCCAGGTCCAGGTAGACCTCGGAGAGCACGTCGCCGAGGGAGGCGATCGGCAGGCCGGACCCGCCGAGCACCAGCCACAGCGAGGTGACGCCGTTCTCCAGGTCCGACAGCACGGCCTTCGCGGTGGCCGCCGGGTCCGGGTCGGCGTGCCGCTGGCGCACGTCCCACCCGCCCGCGACGTTCCCCTCCGGACGGCCGCCGCGGGTGAACGGCGGCAGACCGGGGAAACCGGCGGGCGGAGCGGTGTCCTCGGCGGTGTAGAGCGGGGCGAGCGTCACACCGTCGTAGGTGCGGGTGGACAGCAGCGACTCGACCGACTCGTCGAAGCCCTCCGGCACCGCGTTCGACTTGCGCAGGACGCCCGCGACGAGCTCCTGCCACTGCTCGCGCGCGGCCTCGGCGAACTCACCGGCCAACGTCAGCTCGTCCGGCTCGGCCTGCGGCGCGGAGGGGGGTGTCATGACCCGCAATGCTACGGAAACCCGTGCTCAACACCAGGTGGCAACGCTGTGAACCTGGTCGCGGTTGACAAACGCCTGGTGTGGTGCGGTTCGTGAGCACCCCTTTGTCACGGGCGCACACTTCCCGCCCCGGCCGGGCGCACGGTGCTCCACAATGGGCCGCGTGGCGGAGAACGAGGGTGAGCGGCTGATCGCGGGCCGCTACCGGCTGGGCGGCCTGCTCGGCCAGGGGTCGATGGGCACGGTGTGGGCGGCCTACGACGAGTTCCTCCGCCGCAACGTCGCCGTCAAGGAGGTGCGGCTGCCGCCGGGGATGCCCGCCCGCGAGGCCGACGAGCTGCGCGAGCGGACCCTGCGCGAGGCGCGGGCCATCGCCGTGGTGTCGCACCCGAACGTGGTCACCCTGCACGACGTCGCCCAGGAGGACGGCGAGCCGTTCGTGGTGATGGAGTACGTGCCCTCGGTCAGCCTGGCCGAGCTGCTGCGCGACCACGGCCCGATGGGCACCGCGCGGGCCGCGGTGGTCGGCGACGCGGTCGCCGCCGGGTTGCAGGCCGCGCACGAGGCCGGGATCACCCACCGCGACGTCAAGCCGGGCAACGTCCTGGTCGGACCGGACGGGCGGGTCAAGCTCACCGACTTCGGCATCGCCCGCAACGTCTCCGAGCGCACGCTGACCAAGTCCGGGGTGATGCTCGGCTCACCGGCCTACATCGCCCCGGAGATCGCCGCGGGCGGGAACGTCACCCCGCGCGCGGACCTGTGGGGGCTGGGCGCGACCCTGTTCGCCGCGGTCGACGGGCACGCCCCGTACGACCCGGACGGGCAGGTCGTGGCCACCCTGGCCGCGGTGGTCGACGGCGAGGTGCCGCAACCGGAGTACGACGGCCCGCTGCGCGAGGTGATCACCGGGCTGATGGTGAAGGACCCGGCCGCCCGGCTGCCGCTGGACCGGGTCCGCGAGCTGCTGCACCCGCTGCTGCCCGGCCCCGGCGACCGGGTGTTCGACGAGCTGGCCATCCCGGTGCGGGAGCTGGAGCGGCCCACGGTGGTCACCGAGCCGGTCGGGGCGCCGACCCCGCAGAGCGAGGTGAGCGCCCCGCTGGCGGCGGTGCCGGGCCCGCTGCCGTTCGAGGGCACCCCGAGGCGCGGGCACCGGGGGTTGGCCGCGACGGTCGCGCTCGGCGCGGTCGCGGCGGTGCTGTTCGCGGCGGCGGCGACGGGCGGGTTCACCCTGGTCAGGGTGGCGGGCGGGGCCCCGCTCGCGCCACCGGTGACGACCACCTCGACGGTGCCCGCGCCCACGGCGTCGGTCCGGCAGCTCGTGCCGCGCGCCGCCGACGCCTCACCGCTGGCGGGCACCCAGGGCGCGGCGTTCTCCGTGCCGGTGCCGGAGGGCTGGGTCAAGTTCGTCGAACCGCGCCGCACCACCGGACTGCCGGACAGCACCCGGGTGCACTGGGTCTCCCCCGACGGCGGGTCGCAGGTGACGGTGGAGCGCTACGCGGGCTTCTCCGGCGGGAGCACGCTGCCGGAGTACCTGCGGGCACTGGCCGGGCAGAGCCCCGGCTATCAGCTCGTCGGCGGACCGCAACCGGACGGGGAGGGCCCGCGGCAGGTCACCTACCGCACCGCCGACAGCGCCCAGGGCACCCGGACCGCGCCGAGCGCGGCACCGCTGATCCGGTCGAACTTCGCCTCCCTGGTCACGGTCGGCGCGGACCTGTGGGTGGTCGGCGTGTCGGTGCCGATCGAGCAGGAGGACTCGGGTCAGCGGATGCTGTTCACCCAGGTCGCCCCGGGCTTCAAGGTCACCGGCTGAACCGCGGTTCCCGCCACCGCGGGCGGCGGCCCACCTCAGACCAGGGCACCCACGCCCGCTCCCAGCACCTCGTCCGCTTCCGCCGACCGGTGCCAGTGCGCTCCCGGGTCGTCGAACGCGTCCTGGTAGTCCGGGCCCGCGATGGGCCGGGCGGCGAGCAGTTCCTCCGGCAGGTCGAAGGCGTCGACCATGGTCCGGGCTGGTCCGACGAGGTCGGCGATGGCGTCCTCGACCAGGTCGGGCAGGGTGTGGACCTGCTCGGGGTCCAGGTCGCCCGCGGCGAGCAGGGTTCCGCTGTGCGCCTGGAGGCGGCGCAGGGCGAACAGCCGGTGCGCCGAGTGCAGCACGCGGGCGGCGGTCGGGTCGGCGGCGCGCTGGGCCCACCCCAGCAGGGCGGCGGCTGCGAGGCGCTCGGCGCGCGCGGTCACCGCCGCGAGGGCGTGCGGCGCGGCGGCGTTCCAGCGGCGCAGGCCGCCCGCGGTCGCACCGCGCAGCCGCGTGCGACCGGTGGCGAGCAGGCGGCGCTCGACCGCGTGCAGCAACCACCCGAGGTGGTCGGGGTCGTCGAGGTGGCGGGTGCCCGCCGGGCGGGGCGGGTCGGCGGCCGCGAGCAGGAGTTCGGCGCCCGCCTTGGCCCACAGGGCGGTGTTGTCGCCCTCGGCGGTGATCGCGCCGTCCAGGTCGGCGGCGAGGGCGCTGAGGCCGTTGACCGGCAGCAGCCCCTGCGCCCCGCAGCGCTCGCGGCACTCGGTGGCCACGGCGCGGGCCTGCCAGGTCGTCCAGCCCTTGGTGATGGCGACCAGCCGCTCGGCGTCGGCGGTGTCCTCGGCGTCGGCCGGGTCGTGGTCCGCCCACCGCAGCACGGCGGTCCGGTGCAGCGCGGTCATGGCGTAGCAGGTGACCAGGGCCTCGACCAGCGGGCCGTGGTGGCTGCGGTGCTCCCAGACCGGCGTGCGGGTGCCCGCGCGGGCGCCCGCGACGTGGCGGTGCCCGCTGTAGCGGATGGCGACGGTCACCGCCGTGCGGGCCGTGCCGAGCGCGCAGGCGCTCATGCACAGCTTGCCGGTGGTGACCCGGCCGATGCTCGCGAGGAAGCGCTTGCGGCTGCTGCCCAGGGAGCTGGTGAACCGGCCGCGGGCGTCCAGCCTGCCGTGCGCGCCGGTCAGCAGGGCGGAGCCCGGCAGCCGGACCCGGTCGAACGAGGTCAGGCAGTGGTCGACCGGGCTGCCGGGGCGCGCGGGCAGGGGGCGGACGGTGACGCCGGGCAGCGTGCCCCCCGCGTCGCTCAGCGGGACCAGGAACAGGAAGACGCCGTGGTCCTCGCCGCCCACCAGCAGGCGGGCCGCGACGACCGCGCTCTTGGGGCCGCCCGCGGGACCGGTGTTGGGCATGAACTTCTGCGCGGCGGCGCCGGGGGTGTGCAGGGTGAACGCGCCGGTGTCCGCGTCGTGGGTGGCGGTGGTCTCCAGCCGGGCGGCGTCGTTGCCGTGGCCCAGTTCGGTGCACAGGAAGGTGCCGATCCGCTCCATCGGGGCGAACTCGTGCGGCGACCGCCGCTCGTGCCGGTCGTGGTCGAGCAGGCTGCCCAGGAACAGGTTGTAATGGGTGCCCGCGACGACGGTCAGCGGCCCGTTCGCTGCGGCGATCCACTCGTGCATGGCGGCCAGTTCGCGCGGGTTCCCCGCCAGCGCGACCGGGTCGACCTCGCGGTTGAGCAGGCGGAGCTGGTCGTAGGTCGCCGCGGTCTGCTCGGCCGCGGTGCCCCGGCGGTCCTGGTGCAGGCGCGGGTCGGCCACGAGGCGGCGCCAGAACCCGTGCTCCGCCCCCGCGTCCCCATCGAACAACAGGCGCGTCAGCTCACGGCGGTGGCGGTCCATGCCGTGGTCCCCTTCCCCCGTGGGCCGGTCGCGCCGCTGATCCGGCGCGGTGTGGACCGGTCGTCCTGGACGATCATCGGCGGAGCGCGCACGACGTTGCGCGATCGGCATGAAGATCACCCGAAGGTGCGGTTTCACGGGCGGGGCGACGGAGCCGCCGGGATCGGTGGCCGGGCGCGGCTAGGGCTCGGGGTAGCGCTTCAGGGCCTCGTTGACCTGGGCCAGGCGGCGCAGGGCGGCGAGGGCGGAGTCGCCGAGGACGATGCCGACGACCACGCTCTCCAGCCGCTCGTCGAGGCTGGCGGCGCCGTCGAGGTAGTCCAGGTCGGACTCGGCGACCGCGGCGCAGGCGGCGGCGTAGCGGGGCAGCACCTCGACCAGCCGCTCGTGGCCCAGTGATCCGGCGGTGACCAGCACGCCCACCAGGGCCTGGGCCGCCGGGTGGTCGGGTGGGCAGTTCCAGCCGAGGGTGTCGATCAGGGTGGCCACCGCTTCCTCGGCGGCGGCGCGGGCGGGGTCGTCGGTGGGTGGTGGGGACCGGAAGACCGCGAGCTGCACGGTGCCGAGGGTCTTGCCGACGGCGGGGTCCGGGGCGTCGACGGTCTCCAGCACGTCGCGCACCGCGGCGATCGGCAGGCCGCCCACGTCGACCAGGGCGCGCACCAGGCGCAGCCGGTGCACGTGGGTGTCGTCGTAGCTGGCCTGGTTGGGGCTGGTGCGCTCGCCGGGGGGCAGCACGCCTTCGCGCAGGTAGTACTTGATCGTCGCCACGGCGACCCCGCTGCGCCTGCTCAGTTCCGCGATCCGCACGTCTCTCCGCTCCGGTTGCCCCTTGACACGGATAGTGTACTTATCGATAGTAGCGAGTACCACTATCCATTCTGGTTCTGAGGGGGACCGCGATGACCTTGCCCGCGCGAGGAGTACGGATCAGGCACTGGCACCGACCACTGCTGGTGTTCACCGGGGTGATGGCCGCCCTGGCGGTGGTCGCCGTGCTGGGGCTCGTGGTCGACGACCGCGTCCTGTTCGGGGCGCCGATCTGGCTCAAACCGCTCAAGTTCGCCCTGTCGTTCGTCGCCTACAGCCTGACCTGGGCGTGGCTGCTGTCGCTGCACCCGAACCCGCCGCGCGCGCTGGGCCGGGTCGGGACGGTCCTGGTCGGCGCGTCGGCCGTGGAGATGGTGATCATCGTGGCGGCGGCCGTCCGCGGTGTGGGCAGCCACTTCAACGTCTCGACCCCGCTGAACGCCGCCCTGTTCAACGTGATGGGGGTGACCGTCGTCGTGCTGTGGGTGGGCACCCTGTTCCTGTCGCTGAAGGTCGGCGCGCAGCGGTTGGCGCCCGCCCCGGAACTCCTGGCGATCCGGCTCGGCATGGCGATCGCGCTGGTCGGGATGCTCGTGGGCGTGTTGATGCTGGTGCAGCCCTCCGGTGTCGACGGGATCTCCGGGGCGCACACCGTCGGCGCGCCGGACGGCGGCCCGGGGATGGCGCTGACCGGGTGGAGCACCGTCGCGGGTGACCTGCGCGTCGGGCACTTCGTCGGGATGCACGCCCTGCAAGCGCTGCCGCTGGTCGCCTACCTCATCCGCCGCCTCGCCACGCCGGTCCGGCTGCGGCTGGTGGCCACCGCGGGCGCGGGCGCGCTCGGCCTGACCGTCCTGGTGACCTGGCAGGCGTTGCGCGGGCAGGCACTGCTCGACCCGGACGCCCTGACCGTGGGCGCCTACGTGTTGTTGATCGTCGGTGTGGCGGCGAGCGCGCTGCCCCGCAGGGAAGCGGTGCGCGCATGACCTCGTTGCTGTTCGACCTGTCGTTCTACCTGGCCGCGCCGTTCTGGCTGCTGATGATCGCCGCGCCGCGCTGGGGGTGGACGCGGAGGATCGTCGCCTCACCGCTGATCGTGCTGCCGGTGCTGGTGGTGTGGCTGTTCCTGGCCGTGCCGGTCTTCCCGGACCTGGTGTCGCTGGTGCTGCGGCCCACGCTCGACGGGCTGGTGGAGTTCGTCCGGGACGACCGCGGCCTGGCCGCCCTGTGGGCGCAGATCATCGCCTGGGACCTGTTCCTCGGCCGGTGGGTGTACCTCGACTCGCGGGAGCGGGACGCGCACCCGCTGATCATGGCGCCGCTGCTGGTGCTCACCGTGCTGCTGTCCCCGATCGGGCTGCCGCTCTACCTCGCGTCACGCCGGTGGCTGGGCGGGCGATCCGCGTAGGCTGCCGCGCGTGACCGAGATCGATGCTGACCCGCAGGGCTTCGCCGAACAGGCCGCGAAGGCACTCGCCGAGCGCACCGGGCACGACCGCCACGACCTGGCCGTCGTCCTGGGCTCCGGCTGGCGGCCCGCCGCCGACGAACTGGGCACCGCCGACGCCGAGGTGCCGGTGGCCGAGCTGCCCGGCTTCCTGGCGCCGACCGCGGTCGGCCACGGCGGCACCATCCGCTCGGTCGCCGTCGGGGACAAGCGGGTGCTGGTCGTCCTCGGTCGCACGCACGTCTACGAGGGCTTCGGCATCGCCAGGGCCGTGCACGCGATCCGCACCGCCGCCGCGGCGGGCGTGCGGTCGGTGCTGCTGACCAACGCCGCGGGCTGCCTCAAGGAGGGCATCGCGGTCGGCCAGCCGGTGCTGATCAGCGACCACCTCAACCTGACCGCGTCGTCGCCGCTGGTGGGGGCGAACTTCGTCGACCTGACCGACCTGTACTCGCCCCGGCTGCGCGCCCTGGCCCGCGAGATCGACCCGACCCTGGTCGAGGGCGTCTACGCCGGGCTGCCCGGCCCGCACTTCGAGACGCCAGCGGAGATCGGCATGCTCCGCGTGCTGGGCGCCGACCTGGTCGGCATGTCGACGGTCCTGGAGGCCATCGCCGCCCGCGCGCTGGGCGTGGAGGTCTTCGGGCTGTCGCTGGTGACGAACCTCGCCGCGGGCATCACCGGGGAGCCGCTCAACCACCTGGAGGTGCTGGAGGCGGGTCGCGCCGCGGCCAGTCGGATGGGCGGGCTGCTGCGCGAGCTGGTCGCCCGCTCGTGACCCGCCTCGGCCCGGACCTGCGCGACCGCGCCTACCGCTGGCTCGCCGACGACCCCGACCCGGACAGCAAGCTGGAGCTGCAACGGGTTCTGGCCTCGGCCATGGGCGGCAGCGCGGAGGCGGTCGACGAGCTGGCCGACCGCCTCTCCGGTCCGCTGACCTTCGGCACGGCGGGCCTGCGCGGGCCGGTGCGCGCGGGCCCGAACGGCATGAACCGCGCCGTGGTCATCCGCACCACCGCGGGCCTCGCCGCCTGGCTGACCGCGGGCGGCCACGGCGGCGGGGTCGTCGTGGTCGGCCGGGACGCCCGGCACGGCTCGGAGGCCTTCTGCGCCGACACCGCCGGGGTGCTGGCCGCGGCCGGGTTCGACGTGCGGGTGCTGCCGCAGCCGCTGCCCACCCCGGTCCTGGCCTACGCCGTCCGCTCCCTGGGCGCGGTCGCGGGCGTGCAGATCACCGCGTCGCACAACCCGCCCGCCGACAACGGCTACAAGCTCTACCTCGACGCGGGCGCGCAACTGGTGCCCCCCGCCGACCGCGAGGTCGAGGCGGCCATCGCCGCCGCCCCCGCCGCGGTGTCCGTCCCCCGCTCCCCCGACTGGACCTCCCTCGGCGACGAGGTGCTGGAGTCCTACCTGGACCGGGCCGCGGCGCTGCCGCGCGGCACCGCCCGCGAACTCCGGGTCGCCGCGACCGCCCTGCACGGGGTGGGCGCGGGGCCGCTGGCCCTGGCGCTGAACCGGGCGGGCTTCGTCGACGTCAGCGTGGTCGCCGAGCAGGCCCGGCCCGACCCCGACTTCCCCACCGTCGGCTTCCCCAACCCGGAGGAGCCGGGGGCCACCGACCTGCTCCTGGCCAAGGCCGCCGAGGTCGGCGCCGACCTGGCCATCGCCCTCGACCCCGACGCCGACCGCTGCGCCGTCGGCGTCCCCACCCCCGACGGCTGGCGGATGCTCACCGGCGACGAGACCGGTGTCCTGCTGGGCTCCCACGTCCTCGCCACGCTGCCCCCCGAGGCCCGCGCGGCGGACCCGCTGGTGGCCACCACGATCGTCTCCTCCTCCCAGCTCGCCTCGATCGCCGCCGCCCACGGCGCCCGCCACGACGCCACCCTCACCGGCTTCAAGTGGCTCGTCCGGGCGGGCGACGGCCACGGCACCGGCCTGGTCTTCGCCTACGAGGAGGCCCTGGGCCTGTGCGTCGACCCGGACACCGTCCGGGACAAGGACGGCATCTCCGCCGCGGTCCTCGCCTGCGACCTCACCGCCACCCTCCGCGCCGCGGGCCGGACGCCCCTCGACGCCCTGGACGACCTGGCGGTGGCGCACGGCGTCCACCTGACCCGCCAGCTCTCGGTGCGGGTGACCGACCTCAACCGGATCGCGGAGCTGATGGCGTCCCTGCGCGCCACCCCGCCCACGGCCTTCGCGGGCACACCGGTCACCGCCGAGGACCTCCGGCCCCGGGCCGACGTCCTGCGCTACACCGGCCCCGGTACCCGGGTGATCGTCCGCCCCTCCGGCACCGAACCGAAGATCAAGGCGTACCTGGAAGTCGTGGCCCCGGTCCCGTCGCCCGACGCCCTCCCCGACACCAGGGCGTCGGCCACCCGCACCCTCGACGCCCTGGCGGCGGAGGTCTCCGCGCTCCTGGCCTGAGACCAGGCTCGCGTTGCCGCGCCACGGGAAGGTCGGCAGCCTGGACCGGTGCCCAGGCTGCTGATCGTCCACCACACCCCGTCCCCCGCGCTGCACACGATGTTCGAGGCCGTCGTGTCCGGGGCGAACGACCCGGAACTGACCGAGGTCGAGGTCGTCAAGCGCCCGGCCCTGTCCGCGACCGCGTCGGACGTCCTGTCAGCGGACGGGTTGGTCCTCGGCACCCCCGCGAACATCGGCTACATGTCCGGTGCCCTCAAGCACTTCTTCGACACCGTGTACTACCCGGTGCTGGATTCGGCCAAGGGGACGCCGTTCGGGTTCTACGTGCACGGCAACCAGGGCACCGAGGGCGCGGTGCGCTCGGTCGAGTCGATCGCCAAGGGTCTCGGGTGGACACCCGTCGCCGAGGGCGTGGTGGTGCACGGGGAGCCGGACAAGCGGGCGCTGGAGCGGTGCTGGGAGCTGGGCGCGACCGCGGCGGCGACCCTGATCGGCTGAGGCACCGCCGATCGGCCGAGTCACCGTCCATTCGGACGAGTAACCGCCCGCGGTCGAGTCACCGTCCGAATCGGACGGGACACGGAGCGAACAGCCCGGCGAACAGGCGAAACGGGGTCGCCGCGGAATGCGATGTGCCGGGCAGAGGCGATCGTTGAGCCGTCACAGACCCGGCTCCCCACGCCCCGGGGGGTGTGGACGGTGTTCCTTCGCGGTGATGCCCCCACCGCGGAGGAACCCGCCACCCCGGGCGCGTTCAGATCCCCAATTGCCCCATGGCGGCCTCCGGGTAGCGCGTTCCGGCGGCGGGCGGGACGGCCGCCTCGATCGCGGCCAGGTCCTCCGCCGACAGCTCGATCGACGCCGCCGCCACGTTCTCCGCCAGGTACGCGCGCCGCTTGGTGCCCGGGATCGGCACCACGTCGTCCCCGCGCGACTGCACCCAGGCCAGCGCGAGCTGCCCGGCGGTGACCCCGCGCTCGTCGGCCAGCGAGCGCAGCGCCGCCACGATCGCCTGGTTCTTCTCCAGGTTCTCCCCAGTGAACCTCGGATGCGTCCCGCGCGTGTCCCCCTCGGCGACGTCCGCGGCGGTGGTGAACCGGCCCGCCAGGAACCCACGGCCGAGCGGGGAGTAGGGCACGACGCCGACACCGAGTTCGCGGCAGGTGCCCAGGATCTCGTCCTCGATCTCGCGCGACCACAGCGACCACTCGGTCTGCAACGCGGCGATCGGGTGCACCGCGACCGCCCGCCGGATGGTCCCCGCCCCCGCCTCCGACAGCCCCAGGTGGCGCACCTTGCCCGCGGCCACCAGCTCGGCCATGGCGCCCACGGTCTCCTCGATCGGCACCGACGGGTCGACCCGGTGCTGGTAGTACAGGTCGACGTGGTCGACGCCCAGCCTGCGCAGCGACGCCTCGCACGCCTCCCGGACGTAGGCCGCGTCACCGCGGACGCGGCGCTTCGACGGGTCGTCCGGGTCGCGCGAGACGCCGAACTTCGTGGCCAGCACGACCTCGTCGCGGCGACCCGCGATGGCCTTGCCGACCAGCACCTCGTTGGTGTGCGGGCCGTACATGTCCGAGGTGTCGAGCAGGGTGACCCCGGCGTCCAGGGCGGCGTGGATGGTGGCGGTCGACTCGGTGTCGTCGCCCCCGCCGTAGAAGTCGCTCATGCCCATGCAGCCCAGGCCCTGCGCGGAGACCTCCAGCGCCCCGAGGTGCCGCTTCTTGAGTGTGCTCACTGCTGTCCTCCTGATCAGTGCCCGATGGCGCTCTGCATCGCGGCGGTGTAGCGCTCGCCCGCGACCGCGTCGGCCGGTGCGGCCGCCTCGACGGCGGCGATGTCGTCGGCGGAGAGTTCCAAGGTTGCGGCCGCGACGTTCTCGGCCAGGTAGGTGCGGCGCTTGGTGCCCGGGATCGGCACCACGTCCTCGCCGCGCGACTGCACCCAGGCCAGCGCGAGCTGCCCGGCGGTCACCCCGCGCGCCCGCGCCAGCTCCTCCAGGGCGCGCACGATGACCAGGTTGCGGTCGAAGTTCTCGCCGGTGAAGCGGGGCAGCGCGGCGCGCATGTCGCCCGCGCCGTACTCGGCCCTGGTGACCCGGCCGGTGAGGAAGCCGCGGCCGAGCGGGGAGAACGGGACGATCCCGATGCCCAGCTCGCGGCAGGTGCCGAGCACCTCGTCCTCGATGCCGCGGGTCCACAGCGACCACTCGCTCTGCAGCGCGGCGATCGGGTGCACCGCGGCGGCCCGGCGGATCGTGGCCGCGCCCGCCTCGGACATGCCCAGGTGGCGGACCTTGCCCTCGGCCACCAGCTCGGCCATGGCGCCGATGGTGTCCTCGATCGGCACCGACGGGTCGACCCGGTGCTGGTAGTACAGGTCGACGTGGTCGACGCCGAGCCTGCGCAGCGAGGCCTCGCAGCACGCGCGCACGTGGTCGCGGTCGCCGCGCACCGCGAGGCCCTTGGCCGCGTCGGTGGAGACGATGCCGAACTTCGTCGCCAGGACCACCTGGTCGCGGCGGCCCTCGACGGCCTTGCCGACCAGTTCCTCGTTGACGCCGTTGGCGTAGGCGTCCGCGGTGTCGAGCAGGGTCACCCCCGCGTCGAGGGCGGCGTGGATGGTGGCGGTCGATTCGACGTCGTCGCCCCCGCCGTAGCCGTGGCTCATGCCCATGCAGCCCAGGCCCTGCGCGGAGACCTCCAGCGCGCCGAGGTGTCGGGTGGGGAGGGTCATGCGGTGGCCTCTCTCAGCTCGGTCGTCTCCGCGGCGCACATGCGCTCGTAGTTGTCGATCTTGTAGTCGAGCACGTCCAGGCAGGACCTCAGGTCGGCCAGCCGGGCCAGCACGTCCTCGCGGTGCCGCTCGAGGATTCGCTTGCGCGGTGCGGCGCTGGCGACGCCCTGGTGGCGCAGCCGGGCGTACTCGCGCATCAGCTTGATGGGCATGCCGGTGGTGCGCAGCCGGGTGAGGAACGCCAGCCAGTTGAGGTCGTCGTCGGAGTAGGCCCGCCTGCCGCCGGAATCGCGGGCGGGCGGGTCGATCAGTTCGATGCGTTCGTAGTACCTGAGTGTGTCGATCGACAGCCCACTGCGGTGGGCCGCCTCGGCGATCGCGTAGGTCACGGTGTCGACGGTAGAAGCTGGAGTGCACTCCAGGTCAACTCGGGCGGCGGTGCCCACCCCGTTCGGGCGGTGCGCGCGGTCGACCTCGCGCACCGGGTCGGCGGTGCCGCCCGGCCCCGGCGGCGACGGGAACCGGCCGGTCCCGGCGTCGAGGTGGCGGGGGTCACCCCGGACCCGGGTACGCTCCCGGGGTGCCGCGACCGAAGACCCACGACGACGCTCTCCGTGTCCGGCTGCTCGACCGCGCCGGTGAGCTGCTGTCCAGCGAGGGCGCCTCCGCCCTCAGCCTCCGCCGCCTCGCCGCCGACGCCGACACGTCGACGACCGCGGTGTACTCCCTCTTCGGCGGCAAGCCCGCGCTGGTCCGCGAGCTGTACGTCGAGGCGTTCCGCCGCCTCGGCACCCGCCTGCGCGCCGTCGACACCGCGGGCGACCCCGCCGAGGCGCTCAACCGCCTGGGCACCGCCTACCGGCAGAGCGCGCTGGCCGACCCGCACCTGTACGGGGTCATGTTCGGCGGCGTCATCCCCGGTTTCGAGCCGGACGCGGAGGCCACCGCGGAGGCCCTCGCCGCGCTGGCCCCGCTGCTGGAGGTGATCACCAACGGCATCGGCTCCGGGGTGTTCACCGCCGAGCGCCCCGAGGACATGGCCATGGCCTGCTGGGGGATCGTGCACGGGCTGGTGTCGCTGGAACTCGGCGGCACCCTCCCACCGGACCTCGACAGCGCCAAGACCTACGAGCTGGCCGTGCGCGTCAACACCGAGGGCTGGAGCCGCCGCGGCTGAGGCTCAGACCGCGCCGTACTGGCGGTCGCCCGCGTCGCCGAGGCCGGGGACGATGAAGCCGGAGTCGTTGAGCCGCTCGTCGACGCTGGCGGTGACCAAGCGGACCGGCAGGCCCGCGCCGCCGAGGAACTCGATGCCCTCCGGGGCGGCCAGCACGCAGATCGCGGTGACGTCGGTGGCGCCGCGCTCCACCAGCAACCGGATCGTGTGCGCCATCGAGCCGCCGGTGGCCAGCATCGGGTCGAGCACGAACACCGGGCGGCCGGAGAGGTCCTGCGGCAGCGACTCCATGTAGGGGGTCGGCTGCAACGTGGTCTCGTCCCTGGCCAGGCCGACGAAGCCCATCTGGGCGTCCGGGATGAGCTTGTGCGCCTGGTCGGCCATGCCCAGCCCGGCCCGCAGCACCGGCACCAGCAGCGGCGGGTCGGCCAGCCAGTACCCGTCGGTGCGCGCGACCGGGGTGTGAATCCGCTCGACCCGCACCGCCGCGCCGCGCATCGCCTCGTAGGTGAGCATGACGGTCAGCTCCTGCAGCGCGGCGCGGAAGGTGGCCGCGTCGGTGCGCGCGTCGCGCAGCACGGTGAGCCGGGCCTTCGCCAGCGGGTGGTCCACGGTGAGGACGTCCATGGGCGGACACGGTAGCGGCTGACCTCGGCCGAGATCCGCGACACCGCGAACGGGCGGCCTCCCACCCGCTACCCTCGATCGTGTGACAGAGCAGCCGAGCATCCCCGGTCCGGACGAGATGCGCGCCTCGAACGCCGACCGCGAGCGGTTCGCCAAGGTGCTGCACGACGCGATGGCCGAGGGCAGGCTGACGGTCACCGAGATGGAGGAGCGGCTGGACCGGGTCTACGCCGCGAAGACCTTCGGCGAGTTGCAGCCGGTGCTGCGCGACCTGCCGAACCAGGTCGTGCCCGCGCAGCAGCACCACGTCGTCCAGCCGCAGCCGCAGCCGGGCGCCCCGAGCCGGATCGGCGGGCGGGGCACCTCGGCCACCGCGGTGGCCATCATGTCCGGCGCCCAGCGCACGGGGGTGTGGACCGTGCCGCCGACGTTCAACGCGGTCGCGGTGATGGGCGGGGTGGAGCTCGACCTGACCCACGCGCGGTTCGAGGACCGGGAGACCACCATCCAGGCGTTCGCGCTGATGGGCGGGGTCGAGATCATCGTGCCGCCGGACATCACCGTGCACGTCGACGGCGCCGGTTTCATGGGCGGCTTCGGCGGTGGCCGGGTGTCCAACCAGGTCGGCCCGCCCGGTGCGCCGGTCCTGCGGATCACCGGTTTCGCCCTGATGGGCGGGGTCGACGTCCGCGGCCCGAAGAAGTCCCGGCGCGACCGCGACCGGATTTCGGAGTGAACCTCATCTCTTCCGCCGCCCCGCGTGTCACGCCGGGCGGGTGATCGACGATAGGGGGGCATCCCGCCGTCCCCCGCCGGAGGTTCCGCGCATGTGGCTGTTCACCCGCAAGAGATCCACGGCCACGCTCGTCGCGCCCCCACCGATCCCGGACGACCGGCTCGCGCTGCCCGACCACGGCCGCGTCCCGGTGCTCGGCGCCGATGACCACCAGGCCGAACTCGCGGTCGCCGCCGACGGCG
Source organism: Actinokineospora spheciospongiae (assembly GCF_000564855.1). Taxonomy (GTDB): domain Bacteria; phylum Actinomycetota; class Actinomycetes; order Mycobacteriales; family Pseudonocardiaceae; genus Actinokineospora; species Actinokineospora spheciospongiae. The sequence continues at coordinate 52,117 of NZ_AYXG01000147.1, read as the reverse complement.
GTCCGCACCCGACCACCACGGCGGCGCTGGTGCCCGAACCGGGCGCGGCGGTGCGGGTCGACGTCCTCGTCGGCGACCGCAACCTGACCGTGGGCGCGCTGCCGGAGGCGATCGGCGCCGAGTACCGCGACGCCCTGGCGCGGATCGGCGAGCGCGGGCAGGTCGGCACCTGCCCGGCGCGCATCACCGGCGGCGGCGACACCCCGTTCGGCGTCTACCTGCTGCTGGCGCCGCCGCGCGACGTCGAGGTGGTCACCGGGGCGCGCGACCCGATGGTGGCCGCCGAGACCGGTGGCCGGGTGCGGCTGTGGGGCGAGCGCACCTGCTCGGTCACCCGCGAGGAGGACCACCAGGACGCGCTGGCACCGCACGCCCCGCCCGCGGGCCGCGACACCCACCAGGTGCCCGCCACGCTCGGGTTCTGCGACATCGACAGCGGTCGCTACCGGGGGGAACAGGCCATAGAGGTCCTCCTCGGCGGTCGGCGGGTCGGGCAGCTCACGTACGCCATGAGCGTCCGCTACGCCCAGCCGGTGCGCAAACTGCTGTCCACAGGCGTCGAGGTGACCTGCTCGGCCGTGACCAGGCGCACCCACGACGGGGTGCGGGTGGACCTGCTGTTGCCGCAGCTCAGCGACTGACCCCACCGGGTCGGCGGGGCGGCAACCCAGCCGCAACGCCGCGGTGACGGCGGCACAACACCGGGGGCGCCCAATGGGCGCATGAGCGACGGTGTGAGCGCGGTGCCCCGGTCCCGCGGCGCGACGGCGGACCTCGACCACGTCGGCCTGCGGTTCCGCACCGTCCACGGCTACCGCCGGGCGTTCCGGATGGCGGGCAGCGGCCCGGCGGTCCTGCTGGTGCACGGCATCAGCGACAACTCCGGCACCTGGCTGCGGGTGCTGTCGCGGCTCGCCCGCGACCACACCGTCATCGCCCCCGACCTGCTCGGGCACGGCGAGTCCGACAAGCCGCGCGCGGACTACGCGGTGGCGGCCTACGCCTGCGGCCTGCGCGACCTGCTCGGCGTGCTCGACGTCGACCGGGTGACCGTGGTCGGCCACTCCCTCGGCGGCGGGGTGGCCATGCAGTTCGCCTACCAGTTCCCCGAGCGCTGCGAGCGGCTGGTGCTGGTGGGCAGCGGCGGCGTCGGCCGCGAGGTGCACCCGGTGCTGCGGCTGGCCGCGATGCCGGGCGCGGAGCTGGCGATGCCGTTCGTCGCCTCGGCGCCGATGCGGTCGCTGGTCGCCGGGGTGCTGCCCGCGCTGTCGCGCTTCACCGGCCTGGACTTCGGCCCGGACCTGTCCTACGCGCTGGAGCGCTACGCCGCGCTGCGCGACCCGATGGCGCGCACCGCGTTCCTGCGCACGCTGCGCTCGGTGGTCGACGTGCGGGGCCAGGTCGTCACCATGCTCGACCGCTGCTACCTCACCCGCGGCATCCCGACCCTGCTGGTGTGGGGCGCCGAGGACCGGATCATCCCGGTCGCGCACGCCGAGCTGGCGCACGCGGCGATGCCGGGCAGCAGGCTGGCGGTGTTCGACCGCTCCGGGCACTTCCCGCACCAGAGCGAGCCGCACCGGTTCCTGGAGGTGCTGGGCGGGTTCATCCGCGAGACCGCGCCCGCCGAGTACGACCCGCGGGTGTGGCGGGCGATCCTGCGCGACGGCCGCGACCCCGAGCGGGCCACCGACCCGGTGGTCGCCGCGCGGGTCGACCGGGCCACCGTGTCCTCCGGCTCCTGAGAGTTGTCCACAGGCTGATCTGGGCGCCGCAACCGGAGTTGTCCACAGGTCTGACGCGGAGGGCCGACGTGGGCGTTCCCTCGCCCTAGACTCGGTCCCATGCCAGAGACAGACACGGCGGCACAGCCGTCGACCCCCGCGGCGGGCGGGACCGGGTCACCCCCCGCGTTCGCCGACGCCGTGCGGGACGAGACGTCCCTGCGGCGGTTCCTGCACGGGTTGCCCGGGGTCGACGCCGTGGGCCTGGAGCAGCGCGCGGCCGGTCTCGCGACCCGCAGCATCAAGAAGGACAGCAAGCTGTGGGCGATCGACACCGCGATCTCCATGGTCGACCTGACCACGCTGGAGGGCGCCGACACCGAGGGCAAGGTGCGCACCCTGTGCGCCAAGGGCCGCAGGCCGGACCCGGAGCACCCGGACGTCCCCCGGGTCGCGGCGATCTGCGTGTACCCGGACATGGTGGCGACCGCCGTCGCCGCGCTCGGCGACAGCGGGGTCGGGGTGGCCAGCGTGGCCACCGCGTTCCCGTCCGGGCGCTCCAGCCTGCGGGTCAAGCTGGCCGACACCGCGTACGCGGTCGAGACGGGCGCCACCGAGATCGACATGGTGATCGACCGGGGCGCGTTCCTCTCCGGCCGCTACGGGCAGGTCTTCGACGAGATCCGCCAGGTCAAGGCGGCCTGCGGCACCGCGCACCTCAAGGTCATCCTGGAAACCGGCGAGCTGGCCACCCCCGACAACGTGCGCCGCGCCTCCTGGCTCGGCCTGCTCGCGGGCGGCGACTTCATCAAGACCTCCACCGGCAAGGTCTCCCCCGCCGCGACGCTGCCGGTGACCCACGTGATGCTCCAGGCGGTGCACGACTGGCACGCCGCCACCGGCGAGCTGCGCGGGGTCAAGCCCGCGGGCGGCATCCGCACGACCAAGGACGCGATCCGCTACCTGGTGGCCGTGCACGAGGTCGCCGGGCCCGCCTGGCTCGACCCGCACCTGTTCCGGTTCGGCGCCTCCAGCCTGCTCAACGACCTGCTGATGCAGCGCCGAACCCAGCTCCAGGGCCACTACAGCGGCCCCGACTACGTGACGGTGGACTGATGACGACCTGGGAATACGCCCCCGCGCCCGAGTCGCGCGACATCGCCAACCTCAAGCCCGGCTACCGGATGTTCCTCGACGGCGAGTTCGTCGAGGGCGGCGGCGAGCCGCTGAAGTCGATCAACCCGGCGACCGAGGAGGTGCTGGCCGAGGTCTCCACCGCCGACCGCGACGACGTCGACCGCGCGGTCAAGGCCGCGGGCCGGGCGCAGGAGCGGGTGTGGGGCCCGATGCCCGGCGCCGAGCGGGCCAAGTACGTCTACCGGATCGCGCGGCTGATCGCCGAGCGGGCCCGCGAGCTGGCCGTGCTGGAGTCGCTGGACAACGGCAAACCGATCCGGGAGTCCCGCGACGTCGACGTGCCGACCGCCTCGGCGCACTTCTTCCACCACGCGGGCTGGGCCGACAAGCTCGACTTCGCCGGGTACGGCCCGGACCCGAGGCCGCTGGGCGTGGCCGGTCAGGTCATCCCGTGGAACTTCCCGCTGCTGATGGCCGCGTGGAAGATCGCCCCGGCGCTGGCCTGCGGCAACACCGTCGTGCTCAAGCCCGCGGAGACCACCCCGCTCACCGCCCTGGTGCTCGCCGAGATCATCCAGCAGGCCGAGCTGCCGCCGGGGGTGGTCAACGTCCTGCCCGGCGCGGGCGACGTCGGCGCCGCCGTCGTCGGCCACCCCGGCGTGCACAAGGTCGCCTTCACCGGCTCGACCGACGTGGGCAAGTCGATCCAGCGCTCGCTGGCCGGTTCGGGCAAGAAGCTCACCCTGGAGCTGGGCGGCAAGGCGGCCAACGTCGTCTTCGACGACGCCCCGCTCGACCAGGCCGTCGAGGGCATCGTCAACGGCATCTTCTTCAACCAGGGCCACGTCTGCTGCGCGGGCTCGCGGCTGCTGGTGCAGGAGTCGGTGGCCGAGGAGGTGCTGGAGAAGCTGCACAAGCGGGTGGCCACCCTGCGCGTGGGCGACCCGCTGGACAAGAACACCGACGTGGGGGCGATCAACTCGCGCGAGCAGCTCACCAAGATCCAGGAGCTGGTCGCCTCCGGCGAGTCCGAGGGCGCCGAGCGCTGGACCAGCCCGTGCCCGGTGCCGGACAAGGGCTTCTTCTTCGCCCCCACCGTGTTCGCGGGCGTCAGCCAGGCCATGCGCATCGCCCGGGAGGAGATCTTCGGCCCGGTGCTGTCCGTGCTGACCTTCCGCACCCCGGACGAGGCCGTGGCCAAGGCCAACAACACCCCCTACGGCCTGTCCGCGGGGGTCTGGACCGAGAAGGGGTCCCGCATCCTGTGGATGGCCGACCGGCTGCGCGCGGGCGTGGTCTGGGCCAACACCTTCAACCGCTTCGACCCCACCGCCCCCTTCGGCGGCTACCGGGAGTCCGGCTTCGGCCGCGAGGGCGGCCGAGCGGGCTTGGAGGCCTACCTCGATGTCTGATCGCATCTCCGTCGCCAAGACGTACAAGCTCTACCTGGGTGGGGCGTTCCCGCGCTCGGAGTCGGGGCGCACCTACCCGGTCACCGACGCCGGGGGGAAGTTCCTCGCCAACGCCGCGCACGCGTCCCGCAAGGACCTGCGCGAGGCGGTCGGCGCGGCCCGCACCGCCTTCGGGAAGTGGTCGGGCGCGACCGCCTACAACCGCGGCCAGGTGCTCTACCGGGTGGCCGAGGTGCTGGAGGGCAGGCGCGAGCAGTTCACCGCCGAGGTCGCCGCCTCCGAGGGGGTCGCGGTCGAGCAGGCGCGGACCCTGGTGGACGCCGCCGTCGACCGGTGGGTCTGGTACGCGGGCTGGACCGACAAGCTGGCCACCGTGCTCGGGGCGGCCAACCCGGTCGCGGGCCCGTACTTCTCCTTCTCCGTGCCGGAACCGACCGGCGTGGTCGGGGTGCTGGCGCCGCAGCGGTCCTCGCTGCTCGGGCTGGTGAGCGTGCTGGCCCCGGTGCTGGCCACCGGCAGCACGGCCGTCGTGGTCTCCAGCCGGGAGCGACCGCTGCCCGCCATCACCCTGGCGGAGGTGCTGGCCACCTCGGACGTGCCGGGCGGGGTGGTCAACCTGCTGACCGGGTCCGCCGCCGAGCTGGGGCCGTGGCTGGCCGCGCACGGCGACGTCAACGCCCTCGACCTCACCGGCGCCCCCGCGGAACTGCGCGCGGAGCTGGAGGCCGCCGCGGCGGGCACGGTCAAGCGGGTGCTGCGGGTGCCGCCGACCGAGCCGGACTGGACCGAGCCGCCGGGCATCACCCGGCTGCGGTCGATCATGGAGCTGAAGACCGTCTGGCACCCGATGGGCGCCTGAGGACCCGCCGGGCACCCGGGTTCCGGGTGCCCGGCGCACACGAAATCGACAGGATGCGGGAGCCGATCGGCGCCGGGGGGCGTCCCAGTCGGCGAATGGGGAGGGGGAGCACCATGACCACACCACCGAACACCTCCGACGTGGGCGGCTACCACGGCGAGGAGGACGCGTTCTCGGCCTACACCGCCGCCGTGCGGCCGCTCGCCGAGCGGCTGCGCGGCGCGGCCGAGGAAGACCTGCGCGGGCAGGCGGAGTTCGGCGAGCACGCGTTCTCCAAGATCGGCAGCGAGGTCGGGCTCAGCGCGGCGCTGCGGGCGGCGAACCAGCGCCAGCACGCCGGGGTCACGGGCCTGGCCGAGTCGCTGGGCGGCACGGTCCAGGCGGTCCGCAACACCTGGACCAACATCGAGGGCACCGAGCAGGACGCCGAGTCCGCGCTGCGCCGGGCGGCGGGTGAGCTCGCGTGAGCGCCCCCACCCAGCCGGTGCACCAACTGCTGGAGCCGATGATCCAGCCCGCGGCCACCGCCCAGCGCCACCTGGCCACCGACGACGACGCCATCGACCGCGTCGGCCGGGCGCACGCCGGGCTGGCCACCACGCTGTCCACCGTCGACGAGGACGCCACCCGGCACGCGAGCAGCCTGCGCTACGGCTGGACGGGGCAGGGCGCGGTCCGCCACGAGCGCGACGTCGCCGCCCAGCAGGCCACCGGGGCCGAGCTGAGCACCTACAGCGCCGAGGTGCAGGAGGCGGTCCGGCAGGCGGGCGAGATCCTCAAGGTCGGCCAGCGGGTCAACCAGGACCAGATCGACGCCTTCAACCGCAAGGCCGCCGAGCTGCTGCAGACCGCGGCCGCGCTGCGCCAGGCGGGTGACACCGCGGGCGCGCAGCAGAAGCTCACCGAGCTGGCCCGCTACGCCGCCCAGCTCACCGGCGACACCTCCACCAACCTCGACGACGTGATGACCAAGCTCGGCGCGGTCGTCACCACGCTCACCGGGGGCGGCAACGGCAGCACCTCGGCCGCGTCGGCCACCGCGACCGCCCCACCCCCTTCCGCCTACAACGACCGCCAGAGCAGTGGCGGAGGCGACGGTGGGGGCGGCGGCGGAGGAGGCGGGGGTGGCGGCGGGGGCGCGGTCACCAAGCGCAGGCTGCCGGTGGCCATCCCGCCGCAGCCGGGCACCGGCGTCGCGGTGAACCTGCCCGACGGCAGCACCGTGATGGCGCCGAACGAGACGGCGGCCAAGGCCGTCCGCGCCGCCCTGGGCCAGCTCGGCGTGCCCTACGTGTGGGGCGGCACCGCGCCCGGGGTCGGCCTCGACTGCTCCGGCCTGACCCAGTACGCCTACGGCGAGGGCGGCCTGGAGATCCCGCGCACCTCCCGCGAGCAGGACATCGGCGCCGAGGTCCCCTCCGCCGACCAGCTCCTCCCCGGCGACCTGGTCTGCTGGGAGGGGCACGTGGCCATGTACATCGGCAACGGGCAGATCGTCGAGGCGGGCGACCCGGTGCAGGTCGGGCCGCTGCGCACGACGAACAGCGGGATGCCCTTCGTCGGCTTCTACCGGCCCACCGGCTGAACCGCTGCGGCACACTGTCCGCTGGAGGTGGGGGCGTGGAGATGGACATCAACCGGGAGCTGGACTCGGTGGCGCACCGGGTCGAGCAGACCAGGGCGGCCGCCGAGCGGCGGGGGATCGGTCCGGTCACCGGGCAGGCGAGCAGCGGTGACGGCGGGGTGCAGGTCACCGTGCGGCCGGGCGGGCTGCTGGCGGAGGTGGTGCTCACGCCGGGGGCGCTGCGGGTCGGCGCGGAGGCGCTGGCCGCGCAGATCACCGCGCTGGCGGGCCTGGCCACCCGGCGGGCGGGGGCGACCATGCACGCGACGCTGTCGCCCGTGCTCGGGCCCGGGGGCGAGCAGCAACTGGCGTCGCTGGGCTACCAGCCGATCGACGACGACGAGGACGAGGCGTACGACAGCCCGCTGGGTGCGCGCGAGCAGCGGAGGCTCCGGTGACCGGGCAGTGGTCGGGCGCCGGGCGCGAACCGGTCGAGCGCAGCACCCGGCAGCTCATCGAGGACGGCCGGGCCCGGCAGCAGGCGCTGGCGGGCGTGGACACCGTGCTGGAGCAGGTGCGCGGCACCGCGACCGACAACCACCAGAGCGTGCGGGTCACCGTCGACGGCCGGGGCAGGCTGGTCGAGCTGTGGCTGCGCCAGGACGCCGTGCGCTGGGGCGCCGACCAGCTCGGCAGGCTGATCGTGCTGGTCGCCGAGGCGGCGGTGGACCAGGCCACCCAGGCCGCCTACAACCGGCTGGCCCCGATCCTGGGCGACGACCTGACCTACGCCGTCGAGCAGCTCTCCGGCCGCCCCGCGCCCGCCCGGCGCGACACCGGGGGCATCACCGCCGAGGAGTTCCAGCGCAGGCGCGACGAGCGGCTGCGCCGGGCCGACGGCGAGGTCTCCCGCCGCGGGCCGGTGGTCGACGACGGCTTCGACCCGGACGACCCGCTCTCGTTCGACCTGTCCACGCTCCGGTCGGACCGGTGAACCCGCCCTGACCAGCGGCTGGACCCGGGTTCTCCCGCGGCCGCGGCGGCCGGGGGCGGGCGGCGACCCAGGTGGGCGGCCGGTTCCGCGGCCCGGAACCGGCGGTGTTCCGACCGCTGGGTGCCTGCGGAAGATCCGGACCCCGTAGGCTGCCGACCGGCGTGCGCGCGCGGGCACGCCGGCTGATGGCTTTGCGACCAGGAGGACCTCCAATGGCCCAGGACATCGTCCCGATCGAGCTGGGGTTGCCACAGGGTGACGTGGTCACGCTGTGGGCTCCGCGCTGGCGGGAAGACGGCGAGGAGTGGGAGGCGTTCCTCGGCCACGAGGACGACCTCTACGCCTTCCCCGACGCAGCGCACCTGGCCGCGTTCGTGCGGACCACCGAGGAGCACGACCTGTCCGACCACCCGGCCTGGCACCTGGTGCCCGCGCTGTCGGTGGCCGAGCTGATGCCCGACGAGGCGCACCAGTACGACCTGGTCGGCGTGCCGGAGCTGGTGGCGGAGGAGCCCGACACCTGGACGATCGGCGAGCTGGCCGACATCGTGGCGATCGTGCGCTCGCTGGCCGACGTGTGCGAGCTGGACGAGGTGCACGAGGTCCTCGGCGCCGCCGACGGCTTCGCCGTGCTCGACCAGGGCACGTTCCCGTTCACCGGGCGCGACGGCGAGCGGCTGTGGACCGACCTCGCCGAGACGATCTCCGAGCGCTGGGACGAGGTCCTCGACGCCCTCGACGCGGTGGTGGCGGTGCCGGAGGTCGACGGGTCCGCGCTGGAGAAGAGCGCCGAGGAACTGGTCGCCTTCCACGCGGACGCCGCCGAGGCCGCCGCCAAGGCCGCGGGCGACGACGACACCGACGAGGTGGACACCGACGACGAGGTCGCCGAGGCGGACACCGAGGAGGTCGGGGAGGACGTGCCGGTCGGCTTCTGGGCCGAGGTCGGCATCGACCCGATCAAGATCATCGCCGCCGGTTCGGAGTACTACACGCTGCGCTGCTACCTCGACGACGAGCCGGTCTTCCTGGGCAGCGACGGCAAGATCGACGTGGCCACCTCGCCGCGCGGGCTGGCCAAGTTCCTGGCCACCGAGGACCTGACCGACAACGACCTGACCGAGGTCTCCACCTGGGACGAGGTGGCCACCAAGGCCACCGACGGCAGCCTGGACCTCGAGGTCGACAGCGAGAACACCTACGTGCTCGCCGGTCTCGGCGAGGACCTGGGCGAGGGCGTCGACGCGGTGGACCCGGTGCAGCTCGACCTCGCCGTGGAACTGCTCACCGACGCCGCCGACTGGGCGGGCGACGACTCGGTGGGCGAGGCGCTCGGCCAGTCCGAGAGCCTGGGCTGGCTGGTCAGCTTCATCCTCGCCCCGGACCCGACCCGGATGGCGCCGAGCGCGCCCTTCGACGCCGAGTCCGCCGCCTGGAACAAGCTGGTCGAGACCTTCGAGGACCGCCTGACAGTCCACTAGCCACCAGCGGACGAGTGGCCCCGGTCGACGGACCGGGGCCACTGCCGTCTCCGGGGCCTACGGCGCCATCAGTGCGGCGTAGCCGGGCTTGACCACGTCCTCGATGATCGCCAGCCGCTCGTCGAAGCCGATGAACGCCGACTTCATCGCGTTGACCGTGAAGCGCTGCAGGTCAGCCCAGCCGAAGTCGAACTCGTCCACCAGCGCCCGCATCTCCGAGGTCATCGAGCAGCCGCTCATCAGCCGGTTGTCGGTGTTGACCGTCACCCGGAACCGCAGCCGCGCCAGCAGCCCGATCGGGTGTTCCCCGATCGAGGGGGCGGCCCCGGTCTGCACGTTCGACGACGGGCACATCTCCAGCGGGATGCGCCGGTCGCGCACGTAGCTCGCCAGCCGCCCGAGCTGCACCGTGCCGTCCTCGGCCACCTTGATGTCGTCGACGATCCGCACCCCGTGCCCGAGCCGCTCGGCCCCGCAGTGCTGCAGCGCCTCCCAGATCGAGGGCAGCCCGAACGCCTCCCCGGCGTGGATGGTGAAGTGCGCGTTCTGCTGCCGCAGGTACTCGAACGCGTCGAGGTTGCGGGTGGGCGGGAACCCGGCCTCCGGGCCCGCGATGTCGAACCCGACGACCCCGCTGTCGCGGTAGCGCACGGCCAGCTCGGCGATCTCCAGCGACCGGGCGTTCTGCCGCATGGCGCACAGCAGCGTCCCGATCCGGATCGTCCGACCGGCCGCCGCGGCGCGGGCCTCCCCCTCGCGGAACCCGGCCTGCACCGCCTCCACGATGGCGTCGAGCCCGAGCCCCTTCTCGGTGCACAGCTCCGGCGCGTAGCGGACCTCGGCGTAGACCACGCCGTCGGCGGCGAGGTCCTCGGCGCACTCGGCGGCCACGCGCACGAGCGCGGCCTCGTCCTGGAGCACGCCGCAGGTGTGGGCGAACGTCTCCAGGTAGCGGACGAGGGAGCCGGAGTCGGCGGACTCCCGGAACCACGCGCCGAGCGCGTCGGCGTCGGTGGTGGGGAGGTCGCGGTAGCCGGAGGCTTCGGCCAGGTCGATGACCGTGGCCGGGCGCAGACCGCCGTCGAGGTGGTCGTGCAGGAGGACCTTGGGTGCGCGGAGGAGGGCTTCCGGGGTCACCGGTGCCACGAGGGAGGTCGACATGGCCGTACGGTACTCGGCGGGGCGGGCCACCCGTTGGAGTAGCCGATCCGTCACGTAAGGTACGCCGGGGTCGCCGCATCCGCCGGCAGACTGTACGCCGAACGGTCCAACCACGCGTGTCTGGACCGACGAACCAGCGACGGGTGGTGTATGGACGCCTTCTGGGACTGGCTAGGCTCCCCAGGGTCTCCACAACATTCCCTCCCCAGGACGAAGGTCACCTCCGTGAACGAAAACAACCCCACGGTGTCGTTCGACCGGATGCGCAACATGCTCACGCGCGCGGCCGAGATCCGTGAGAGCGAACAGCAGCAGATCTTCGACGCCCTGGACGAGATCCACGCCAGGCTGTCGCCCCTGGAGTCGATCGGGTCGGTGCGCAAGCGCCTGTCCGAGATGCCCGACCGCACCGAGGTCAGCGTGCTGGCGGAGCGGCTGGACGAGGCGATGTCGAAGCTGGAGGCGCAGGACACGGCGATCGCGGCGATCGGGCGGGCCGTGGAGAGCATCGTGGACAAGCTGGCGACGCCGTTCGCGCAGCTCGACGGTCGGCTCGACGGGGTCGCGGGCCGCTTCGAGGGCGTGGCGGGCCGGATGGACGGCCTGGAGGACAAGCTCGCCAGCATCCACCGCCGCATCGACGAGCTGGACCACCACCTGGACAAGCAGGACGGCAAGATCGACCAGGTCCCCGGTTCGGTGCACGGCCCGGTCCGCGAGCGGATCGAGATCCTGGAGACCGCCCTGCGCGGCCGCATCGACGAGGTCGACGAGGGCGTGCACGAGCACCTCGACGGCACCAAGGACGCCCTGGCCCGCACGGTCACCGAGGCGGCGGACGCGGTCGTGGGCAAGGTCGACCTCACCACCGGCCGGGTCGACGCGGTGCACGGCAAGGTCACCGACTCCACCAACGCCCTGCACGGCCGCTTCACCGAGACCTCGGACTCGCTGCACGGCAAGCTGGACGCGGTCGCCACCGGCCTCGACGCCACCCGCGACGCCCTCGACACCTCTGTCGGCGAGTCCCGCGACGCGCTGCACGGCAAGCTCGACGAGGCCACCGGCGCCCTGCGCGAGGCGCTGCGCGAGACCAGGGAGACCGTCGACGCGAGCGAGCGCTTGGAGTCCCTGGCGCAGCGGCTGGAGACCGTCACCGCCCGGCTGGACGAGATGGCCACCCGCCTGGACACGGTGGAGGACGGCTTCACCGCGAAGCTGGGCGACCTCGGCGGCTCGATCGAGCGCGGCCTGACCAAGGTCGAGGGCACCCTGTCGCACCGCCCCGACTCCGACTCGGTGGAGTCCCTGGTGCGGCGCAGCAACGACGAGTCGGTCCGCCGCATCGGCGGCCACCTGGACGAGGCCATGGCCACCTTCGCGGAGCTGATGCTCGGCGGCGGCCAGCCCACCCCGCCGCCGCCCACCACCCTCCCCCGCCAGGGCAACCGCCGCCGCACCAACGGCAAGGGCCCGAAGTCGGCGGACAAGGTGCGCGACGAGAACAACGAGGAATCCGACATCGCCGCGGGCGCCTGACGCCCACCGGTCGACCGCGGAAGGCCCCACCTCGCACCGAGGTGGGGCCTTCCGCGTTCCGGCGGGTCCACGAGGACGACAACAGCCCACCCGGGCTCCGGACCTATCCGGCGTACGGGCAAGAGCAGAGGAACCGGCTCAGGCCGACGGGCTCGGTGATGAACGGCGCGTACCGGGTGTCGTCGTCCAGGAACCGCTTGAGCCAGGACACCGCCAGCGCGCCGATCACCGGGTCCTCCCGGACGAACGTGAGGTGGTCGGCCCCGGTGACGTCGGCGAAGGCGCGTTCACGGGCACCGGTCATGCTGCTGTAGAACGGCAGCGAGTGCGCGCCCGCCGACGCGGTCTTGTCGGCGGTGCCCGCCACGACCAGCGTGGGCACCCTGATGCCCGACCAGTTCTTGATGAGGTTCCACGGCGCGAGCGGAACGGCGGCCTTGAGCGACGGCCGCTTGTAGGCCGCGTAGAGGGCCCCGCCGCCGCCCATCGAGTGCCCCATGACGCCGAGGCGGGTGGCGTCCAGGCGCTGCCTGACCTCGGTGGGTGACTGCTTGGTCAGGTAGTCCAAGGCCGCCAAGAGCTGCTTCCCGCGACTGGTCGGCTGGTCGTAGCGCGAATTGGTGGTGATGGTGATGACCACGAAACCCCGGGAGGCCAGTCGCGGTCCCAGCCAGGCCACCGACGCCTCGGGGCCGGTGTAGCCGGGGGAGATCGCCACCCCGGCGAAGGTGCCCTGCGTGGTGTCGTCCGGGTAGTAGATGGTGCCCTGGCCGAATCCGGTGACACTGGCGGGAACCGAATACGTGGAAAAGGCGAATGTGCCCTGCGGCGCCCGCACTGTTTCCGGTGTCGGGTCGGGTCCGCGCTGGTGGGGGTTGGCGGTGACGACCTGGGAGGTCTGCGCGGCACCGGCGTCCGGAATGGCGACGACGACGCCCGCACCGGCGATGGCCAGGGCCGCCGGAATCGCCACGGCGATCTTCTTGCTGATCCTCATGACTGTGGGACGTTACGACCGAGTTAGCGGATTGACACCCCTGGGGAAAGAAAACCCGTATCGAGGGAAGCGGCTACGTATGCGTACGCGCCCACGTGGTCACCTGGGTGCGGTTGCGCAGTCCGAGCTTGGCCAGGATGCGTTGCACGTGCGTGTCGGCCGTGCGGGTGGAGATCACCAGCTCGGCCGCGATCTCCCGGTTGGTCAGCCCCTCGGCGACCAGTTCGGCCACCTGCGCCTCGCGCCGGGTGAGGGTGCCCGCGAGCCGCGGCGGCGCGCTCTCCCCCAGTGCGAACGGTCGGACCTCGTCGACCGGCAGCGCGTGCCCGTGGGCGTGGGCGGTGGCGAACCGCTGCTCGCCGAGGGCCGCGGTCGCCTCGGCGACGTGCGCGGTGTGCGGGCCCGCCAGCGACGCGGCCCGGCGCGGGGAGACGCCGACCAGCTCCCACAGGGTGGCCGCCGCGCCGAACAGTTCCGCCGCGCGCTCCGGGGCGCCGGAGCGGACCGCGACCCAGGCCAGCGCCTCCACGTGGTGCGCGCTGCCGAACAGGTTGTGGATGCCTGCGTCGGCGCGCAGCCCGGCGCGGCAGGCGCGCTCGGCGGCGGCGACGTCGCCGTGGAGCACTTCGACGACGGCCGTGCCGTAGTGGGCCATGCTCAGGTGGAAGGCGTCGTCGGCCAAGGCGACCGCCCGGTGCAGCACGCGCCTGCCGCCGTCGAGGTCGCCCCCGACCGCGGAGCACACGCCCAGGATGAACATCGGGTGCATGGCGCGGCGGACGTCGTCGCCGACCCGCTCGACCACGGCCGCCGCCCGGCGCCCGGCCTCGGCGAAGTCGCCGCCGAGCATGGCAGCCAGCGACCGGACGAACGCGGCGAAGTCGGTGTCGCCCGCCTCGGCCAGCCGGGCCGCGGTGGTGGCGGTGTCGTGGTGCCACAGGGCCGCCAGCGCGGCCACGCCCGCGGCGTGCGCCCGCTCCGGTCCCGACCCGGGAACGGCGGTGAGGGCGCGGTCGAGCCAGCGGCGCAGCTCGGACACCGAACCGCGCAGGGTCCAGTACTCCTCGACCCTGGCGGCCATCCGCAGCGCCACCGGGGCCTCCCCCGGTTCGGTCAGCGACCACTCCAGGGCGGCTCGCAGGTTGGCGTGCTCGGCGCGCAGCGCGGCCACCCACCGCGCCTGCCGGGGGCCCGCCCAGTCCGCTTCGGCCGCGGCGGTCAGCCGGTCGTAGACGTCGCGGTGCCTGCGCGAGACCGCCGACAGCTCCCCGGCGGCCTCCAGTTCCTCCCGGCCGAACTCGCGGAGGGTTTCCAGCATCCGGTAGCGGACGTCGCCCCCGGTGTCCTCGCGCAGCAGCACCGACTTGTCCAGCAGGCCGTCGAGCAGCCCCAGCACGGTCGCCTCGGTGCCCAGGTCGGCGCAGACCGCGGCGGCGGCGGGCAGGTCGAACGAGCCCGCGAACACCGACACCCGCGCCCACAGCGCCCGCTCGGCGCCGGTGCACAGGTCGTGGCTCCACTCGATGGTGGCGCGCAGGGTGTGCTGGCGGTCGGGCACGCCGCGGGTGGTGGAGGTGAGCAGCCGGTGGTCGAGCCGGTCGAGGATCTGCCGGGGCGCCAGCGAGCGGACCCGGGCGGCGGCCAGCTCGATCGCCAGCGGCAGCCCGTCGAGCCGGGCGCACAGCCGGGCGACGTCGGCGGCGTTGTCGGCGGTGAGCGCGAAGCCCCGGTCGGCGCGGTCGACGAACAGCCGCACGCCGTCGTAGGAGAGCGGGTCGCAGGAGAGCGGGTCGTGGGCCTGCGGGTCGGCGGTGCCGGGTTCGGCGGGCACCGGCAGCGGCGGCACCGGGAACACCCGCTCCCCCGGCACGCCGAGCGACTGCCTGCCGGTGGCGAGCACGACCACGCCGGGGCAGGTGGCCAGCACGGCGTGGGCGAACCGGGCCGCGGCGTCGACGAGGTGTTCGCAGTTGTCCAACAGCAGCAGCACGTCGCTGCCCGCCAGGTGGTGCAGCACGGTGCGGGTCGCGTCCTGCCCCGGCCGGTCGTGCAGCCCGAACGCGCCCGCGACCGCGGCGGGCAGCAGGTCGGGGTCGCGCACGTCGGCGAGCGCGACGAAGACGGGGTCGTCCGACCTGGCCACCGCGAGCGCGAGCCGGGTCTTGCCGACCCCGCCCGGCCCGGTCAGCGTCACCAGGCGGGCCTCGTCGAGCAGCCGCCGGACGGCGGCGGTCTCCGCGGCGCGGCCGAGGAAGCTGGTCAGCTCGACGGGCGGCACCCGACCACGCTAACCCCGCACGACCTCCAGGACCAGCGGGCCGCGGGCGGGTGCGGAGTCCGCCACGGACACCGCGCCCGCCAGGGCGGCGAGCGCGCCCGGGACCGCCTGCGGGGTGTCGGTGTGCAGCTCCAGCAGGGGTTCCCCCTCGACGACCGGGTCGCCGGGCTTGGCCAGGCACAGGATTCCGGCGGCGGCCTGCACCGGGTCCTCCTTGCGCGCCCGCCCGGCCCCGAGCCGCCACGCGGCGACACCCACGGCGTAGGCGTCGAGCCCGGTGAGCACACCGGTGGCGGGCGCGGGCACCACGTGGACGTGCCCGGGCGTCGGCAGCGGCGCGTCCGGGTCGCCGCCCTGGGCCCGGATCATCCGCGCCCACACCTCGTAGGCCCGCCCGGACGCCAACACCGCCGCCGGGTCCACTTCGGACAGACCGGCCAGTGCCAGCATCTCCCGGGCCAGCGCCACCGTCAGCTCGACGACGTCCGCGGGTCCGCCGCCGCGCAGCACCTCCACCGACTCGGCGACCTCGACGGCGTTGCCCACCGCGCGCCCCAGCGGCACGGACATGTCGGTCAGCAGCGCGGAGGTCCGCAACCCCCGCGACACCCCGATCCCCACCAGTGCCCTGGCCAGCGCCCGCGCGTCGTCCACGGTCTTCATGAACGCCCCGGACCCGAACTTCACGTCGAGCACCAGCGCGTCCGCGCCCTCGGCGATCTTCTTGCTCATGATGGAACCGGCGATCAGCGGGATCGACTCGACGGTGCCGGTGACGTCGCGCAGCGCGTAGAGCTTGCGGTCGGCGGGCGCCAGGTCCTCGGTCGCCGCGCACACCACCGCGCCGACGTCGGCGAGCTGCGCCAGGATCTCGGCGGTGCTGAGCCGGGCGCGCCAGCCGGGGACGGCCTCCAGCTTGTCCAGGGTCCCGCCGGTGTGCCCGAGGCCGCGCCCGGAAAGCTGCGGCACCGCCGCCCCGCAGGCCGCGACCAGCGGCGCCAGCGGCAGCGTGATCTTGTCCCCCACCCCGCCGGTGGAGTGCTTGTCGACGGTCGGCCGGTCGGTGCGCAGGTCCAGCACCTCGCCGGAGTCGACCATCGCGGCGGTCCACCTGGCGGTCTCGTCGGTGTCCATGCCGTTGAGGTAGACGGCCATGGCCAGCGCGGACATCTGCTCCTCGGCCACCACCCCTCGGGTGTAGGCGTCCACCACCCAGTCCACCTGGGCGTCGGTGAGCCGCAGCCCGTCCCGCTTGGCCCGGATGACCTCCACCGCACTGAACGGCTCCATCGGCGTCCCCTTCCGTCGGGGTCACGGTAGCGCTCAAAAGCGCGCATCCCCGTTCCCCCGCCGTGCGCGACCCTGCAACGATGCGGCTCATCGGCGACCCCACCACCCTGGCGCTGGAGCTGTCGCCACCGGACGAGGGCGACACCGGCCTGCGCGCCGTCCGCGTGTTCGTCTGCGGGACCCTGGTGACCGACCAGAGCACCCAGGCCTACGTCCCCCAGTTGCTCCGGTCGCTGCACGCGGACACCCTGCGCGCCAGGGCCACCCCCGAGACCCCGGACACCCGCCTCACCGGCACCCCGGAATCGGTGTTCCGGACCCTCCTGAGCGGTTCACCCGCCCTCACCGGCCTCGACCACTGCCGGGCCTCGGCCACCGCCCGCTTCCTCGACTGGGGCAGCCCCACCGACCACCTCCTGGCCTACCTGGTCCCCGGCCCGCGCCTGCTCTGCGCGCACAGGGAGGGCGGTCGCATCCTGGCGACCGCCCTCCCCAAGCACCGGCTCATCACGACCCTGACCGACGCCGCGCGGGACCTGGAGACCAACTACACCGTCTTCCGGGACCGCACCCGCACCTAGGCGGGCAACTGCGCCGGTCCGAAGGCGTCCGGCAGGACCTCCGACATGGGCAGCGGCCCGCGCGGGGTGTCCACCAGGCACTCGGCGCCGCCCAGCTCGTGGATGATCTGCCGACACCGACCGCACGGCATCAGCAGCTCACCGGCGCCGCTGCGGCAGGCGACGGCCACGAACCGGCCGCCGCCGGTCAGCGCGAGCTGACCGGCCAGAGCGCACTCGG
This sequence comes from Actinokineospora spheciospongiae, assembly GCF_000564855.1. GTDB lineage: Bacteria > Actinomycetota > Actinomycetes > Mycobacteriales > Pseudonocardiaceae > Actinokineospora > Actinokineospora spheciospongiae. Next base: position 34,880 of record NZ_AYXG01000147.1, on the reverse strand, counting down.
CGCACAGGCCCACCCCGTACGCCGCGTTCTCCACGTTGCAGCCGGTGATCAGCCGCCCGTCGGACACGATCGCCGCGGCCCCGACCCGCAGGCCCGAGTACGGGCAGTACGCCAGTGCGGCGGCGGAGACGGCGGCGGCGCGGAGCGCTTCCCAGTCGACAGTCACTTGCCTTGGCCCTTCCGGTACGGCTCACCGGCCATCCGCGGCGGCCGGAGCCGCTGCGACGCCAGTCCGAGGACCAACAGGGTAACCACGTACGGCGCCGCGCCGACGAGTTCGGCCGGGACCTCGTCGCTGGCGAAGTACCAGTAGCCGAACAGCACGCCCAGCGCCGCGGCCACCGCCGAGAGCACGTGGTGCCCGGAGCGGTACTGCACGACCGCCACCACGACCAGCGCGATGCCCAGCAGCAGCAGCAACGCGTGCACCGCCGCGGACCCGCGCAGCGCCAGCGCGTCGGTGTAGCCGAACAGCGTCGCGCCGGTGGCCAGGCCGCCCGGCCGCCAGTTGCCGAAGATCATCGCGGCGAGGCCGATGAAGCCGCGGCCACCGGTCTGCCCGTCGCGGAACTGCCCCGAGCTGACCGCCAGGAAGGCGCCGCCGAGCCCGGCGAAGCCGCCGGAGGCGATGACCGCGAGGTACTTGTACCGGTACACGTTGACGCCCAGCGACTCCGCCGCGGTGGGCGCCTCGCCGCAGGAGCGCAGGCGCAGGCCGAACGGGGTGCGCCAGAGGACCCAGCCGGACCAGACGATGAGCAGCGCCGCCAGGACCGTCAGCAGCGACACCTCCGTCACCAGGCCGCGCAGCACGCCCGCGACGTCGGAGACGAAGAACCAGTGCTTGCCCTCGACGGTGCCCAGCACGTCCGACAGGCCGGGGACGGTGACCTTGGGCGCGTCGGCGATGCGCGGGGACTGCTTCTGGCCGCCGCCGGGGGCGTCGGCGAAGTACAGCTTGGACAGGAACAGCGCGGCACCCGGGGCCAGCAGGTTGATCGCCACACCGGAGATGATGTGGTCGACGCCGAAGCTGACCGTGGCGACCGCGTGCAGCAGGCCGCCGACGACGCCGAGGAGCAGGCCGAACGCCACCGCGGCCCACGGGCCCCACTGGTACCCGGCGTACCCGGCGCCGAAGGTGCCCAGCACCATCATGCCCTCGAGGCCGATGTTGACCACGCCGCCGCGCTCGGCCCACATGCCCGCCAGCGCGGCCATGGCCAGCGGGACCGCCGCGGTGAGCGCGGCCTGCACGGTGCCGCTGGAGGTCAGGTCGGTGGCGCCCGCGAGCACGCGCACCGCCGAGAGCACCAGCACGGCGGCCACGGCGATCAGGAAGTACACCCACGGCGCGATCTTCCTGGCGCGCCTGACGGGCGACGCGTGCCGCGCGCCCGTGCTCGATCCGGCGGTCATGCGGACGCCTCCTCGGCGGTCTTGGTCCGGCCCAGGGCCGTGCCGACGTCGCGCTGCTCGGCGCGGACCCGGTAGCGGCGCACCAGTTCGTAGGCGACGACGACCGACAGCACGATGACGCCCTGCATGATGCCGACGATCTCGCGCGGCACCCCGGCGACGTCGAGGGAGTTGGACGAGTTGTCCAGGAAGCCCCACAGCAGCGCGGCGAGCGCCATGCCGACGGGGTGGTTGCGGCCGAGCAGGGCGACCGCGATGCCGATGAAGCCGATGCCCGGTGGGAAGTCCAGCGAGTAGGAGTACGACGACCCGAGAAGCTGCGGCATCCCGACCAGGCCCGCGACCGCCCCGGAGAGCAGCATTGACACCAGGACCATCTTCTTCACGCTGACCCCGCTGGCCACCGCCGCCGACTCCGACAGGCCGGTGGCCTTGAGCTCGAAGCCGAAGCGGGTCCGGGCGAGCACGAACCAGTAGCCGAACCCGACCAGCGCCGCCAGGAACACCAGCCCGAACAGTTGCGACGAGGAACCGGGGATCTCCAGGCCCGCGACCTGCCCGCCCCCGTCGATCGGCCGGGTGCCGACGTTGTTGGAGCCCGGCCGGTCCTCGGCGAGCCGGGCCGGGTTGAGCAGGTAGGACACCAGGTAGGTGGCGATGGCGTTGAGCATGATCGTGGAGATGACCTCGCTGACGCCGCGGGTGACCTTGAGCAGCGCGGCCACCCCCGCCCAGCCCGCGCCGACCAGCATGGCCGCCACGACGGTCAGGGCGACCCGCAGGAACGACGGCAGCCCCTCCATGAAGGTGGCGCCCGCCAGCGCGGCCGAGAGCATCGCGGCGAGCCGGTACTGCCCGTCGACGCCGATGTTGAACAGCTTCATCTTGAAGCCGATCGCCACCGCCACCGCCGCCAGGTAGTAGGTGGTGGCGCTGTTGAGCGAGTTGACGAAGGTGCGCGGGCGCTGCGCGGCCGACACCATGGCGTCCACGGTGTCCAGCGGCGAGTGCCCGGTGACGCCGAGGATCACCGCGCAGACCAGCACGGCGAACGCGAGCGCGCCGAGCGGGGCGGCGAGCCCCAGCAGCAGCGAACGGGGTGAGAACCTGCCCATCAGTCTTCCCTCCCGGCGCCGGTCATCGCGGAGCCGAGCTGCTCCGGGGTCACGGTGGACGGGTCGTAGTCGGCGACGAGCCTGCCGCGCAGGATCACCGCGAGGGTGTCGGACATGCCGATCAGCTCGTCGAGGTCGGCGGAGATCAGCAGCACCGCCAGGTGCTCGGCGCGGGCGCGGCGGATGTGCTCCCAGATGGCCGCCTGCGCGCCGACGTCGACCCCCCGGGTGGGGTGCGAGGCGATCAGCAGCACCGGGTCGGCGCTCATCTCCCGGCCGACGATCAGCTTCTGCTGGTTGCCGCCGGACAGCGCGGAGGCGTGCACGCCGATGCCGGGGGTGCGCACGTCGTAGTCGCGCACGATCCGCTCGGTGTCGGCCTTGGCGCCCTTGAGGTCGAGCAGCGCGCCGCGGGAGCTGGGCCTGCGGGTCTGGTGGCCCAGCACCCGGTTCTCCCACAGCGTGGCCTCCAGCAGCACGCCCTGGCGGTGGCGGTCCTCCGGCACGTAGCCGATGCCCGCCTCGCGCCGGTGCCTGGTGGAGGCCCTGGTGATGTTCTCCCCGCCGAGGCGCACGGTGCCCGCGGTGGGGGTGCGAATGCCCATCAGCGCCTCGACCAGCTCGGCCTGCCCGTTGCCCTCGACGCCCGCGATGCCCAGGACCTCGCCCGCGTGGATGGTGAAGGACAGGCCGTCGAGCACGGTGCGGCCGTCGGCGCCGGTGACGGTCAGGCCGGTCACGGTCAGCACCGGGCGGTCGGTGACGGTGGAGTCGCGCAGCTCGGGGACGGGCAGCGCGCTGCCGACCATCAGCTCGGCGAGCTGCCGGGAGGTCACCTCGCGCGGGGAGACGCTGGCGACGGTGGTGCCCCGGCGCATGACGGTGATGTCGTCGGCGACCGAGAGCACCTCGTCGAGCTTGTGCGAGATGAACACGATGGTCAGGCCCTCGGCCTTGAGCTCGCGCAGGTTGCCGAACAGCTCGTCGACCTCCTGCGGCACCAGGACGGCGGTCGGCTCGTCCAGGATCAGCGTGCGCGCGCCGCGGTAGAGGACCTTGAGGATCTCCACCCGCTGCCGCTCGCCGACGCCGAGGTCGTCGACGACCCGGTCGGGGTCCACGTTGAGGCTGTAGGCGGCGGAGATCTCCCTGATCCGCTCGCGCGCGGCCCTGAAGTCCAGCCGGACCCCGGCCCTGGGCTCGCTGCCCAGGACCACGTTCTCCAGGACGGTCAGGTTGTCGGCCAGCATGAAGTGCTGGTGCACCATGCCGATGCCCGCCTTGATCGCGTCGGCGGGCGAGCCGAACGCGGTGGGGACCCCGCCGATGCGGATCTGCCCCTCGTCCGGCTGCTGCATCCCGTACAGGATCTTCATCAGGGTGGACTTGCCCGCGCCGTTCTCACCGACCAGGGCGTGCACGGTGCCCGCCCTGACGGTGATGTTGACGTCGGAGTTCGCTGTCACGCCCGGGAAGCGCTTGGTGATCCCGGACAGCTCGACCGCCGGGGCGGGTTCGCCGCCCGCTGCTGGTTCGGTGGGCACGGGGGAATCCTTTGTCGGTGGACGGTGGGGAGCCGAAAACGCGGGGACGGACCCGGGCGCGATGCCCGGGTCCGTCCGCACGAACCGGTGTCGAGGTCGCCCGCTACTTGGTGGAGGAGACCTTGATCTCGCCGGACGAGATCTTGGCCTTGTAGTCGTCGATCTGGGCCTTGATGTCGTCGACCTTGCCGCCGGAGGTGGAGTAGTCGACGCCACCGGCCTTGAGGTCGTAGACCTTCTCACCTGCGGTGAACTTGCCGTCCTTCACCGAGACGATGAAGTCGTAGACCGCGGTGTCGACCTTCTTGATCATGGAGGTCATGATCACGTCCTTGACCTCGGCCAGCGCCGGGAGGTTGTACTGGTCGGAGTCGACGCCGATGCCCAGCTTGCCCTTGGCCTTGGCCGCCTTGAAGACGCCGTTGCCGGAACCGCCCGCGGCGGCGTAGACGACGTCCACGCCCGCGTCGAACATGCCGTTCGCCGCGGTCTCGCCCTTGGCCGGGTCGTTGAAGCCGGTGAAGTCCGGCGGCTGGGTCAGGTACTTGACCTCGACCGTGGCGTCCGGCTTGGCGGCCTTGGCGCCCGCGGTGAAGCCGACCTCGAACTTCTGGATCAGCGGGGTGTTCACACCGCCGACGAAGCCGAGCTTGCCCGTCGTGCTCTTGAGCGCGGCGGCCACGCCGACCAGGAAGGAGCCCTCCTGCTCGGCGAACACCAGGTTCTCGATGTTGGCGCCCTTGGCGTCCGTGCTGTCGATCAGCGCGAACTTCACCTCGGCGTAGTCGGGCGCGACCTTGGCGAGGGCGGTGGCGTAGGCGTAGCCCACGGCGATGACGGTGGTGTAGCCGCCCTCGGCGAGCTGGCGCAGCCGGTCTTCCTTCTGCGCGTCGGTCTCGCCCGCGGCGGCCTCGAGCTCCTTGATGTCGACGCCGAACTCGGACTTGGCCTTGTCGAGGCCGCGCGCCGCGGAGTCGTTGAAGGACTGGTCGCCCCGGCCGCCGATGTCGTAGGCCAGGCCGATCTTGAGCTCGGACGCGGGTGTGCTCGCCTGGGTGCTGCCACCGGAGCCGGTCCCCGAGTCGGAGCCCCCGCACGCGGTCAGGCCGAGCCCCAGCGCGAGTGCGCCCGCGGCGAGCCGAAGTCCTCGCATTCGACGCAAGGCTTTCTCCTTCCGAATACACGCGCCCGGCGGTGGCCGAGCGCGATGGTTCCGCAGGAACGTACTCCCCGGTACCGGCAGGGCCTATGCGAACGCGAGGGCGTAACCCAATCGTTGATTCATCGGAGCGGGCTGTGGCCGAATGTACCCATCCGCTCACTCGATCGAGTGGAAGTACGGGGTGGACCTGCGGGAACCCCTATCAGTCGTCAGTGGACCGCAAGGGGTTTCCCCCTACTCGCGAGTAGGTACAGCGATTCACCCGAAGTGATTACTCGTGCGAGTAAAGCGGTTCGGTCACGAAGGGGTTTCGGACCCGCCGGGTCACCATGACCGTCGTCACACCGAGGGGCCGCACACGCCCTGGGCCTGCGTGTCTTGTCCGTCACAGACCCCGGCGGCGGGTTGGGTGGGTTCCGCCGGACGGGTCTAGCATCCTGTGGGTCAAGGCCCGTTTACGTGTTGTCTTCCGCTCGGGCCCGTAGTCCACCAGCGACGTTGGAGGCCCTCCACCGATGACCGACTCGGCCATGGCTACCGAGCAGGTAGTGGCGCGCGGGTCCCGCAGCAACGGGACGCTCTACCGGGGAGACCCGGGCATGTGGTCATGGGTTGCCCACCGCATCACCGGGGTCCTGACCTTCTTCTTCCTGTTCGCGCACGTGCTCGACACCGCCCTGGTGCGGGTGTCGCCGAACGCGTACGACCAGGTCATCGAGACCTACAAGAGCCCGATCGTGAACCTGCTGGAGGTCGGTCTGGTGGGCGCGGTGCTCTACCACGCCCTCAACGGCATCCGGGTCATGCTCGTGGACTTCTGGGCCAAGGGCCCGAAGTACCAGAAGCCGATGCTCTGGACGCTCCTGGTCGTCTGGGTCCTGGTGATGGTCCCCGGCGCCTACTTCATGATGGTGCGCACGGTGTCCGAGATGTTCGGGGGAAGCTGACCATGACGCTCGCACTGGACAAGCCCCGCTCCCCGCGCCGCCCCGCGGCCCGGCGCAGCAACTTCGAACTGGCCAGTTGGCTGTTCATGCGCATCTCGGGCATCGCGCTGATCGTGCTGGTGCTCGGGCACCTGTTCATCATGAACATCCTCGACGGCGGCGTGCACCGGATCAACTTCGCCTTCGTCGCCGGCCGCTGGTCGAGCCCGTTCTGGCAGCTCTGGGACCTGTCGATGCTCTGGCTGGCCGAGATCCACGGCGGCAACGGCCTGCGCACGGTCATCAACGACTACGCGCGCAAGGACACCACCCGGTTCTGGCTCAAGGTCATGCTGTACGTCTCCATGGTGCTGATCCTGGCCCTGGGCACCTACGTCATCTTCACCTTCGACGCCACCATCCCCGCCGACTGATCGCCACCACCACCCACTGTCTGGTTCCTGCCGGGAAGAAGCGGTTACGACATGCAGTTCCACAAATACGACGTGGTGATCGTCGGAGCCGGCGGCGCCGGTATGCGCGCGGCCATCGAGTCGGGCTCGCGGGCCCGCACGGCGGTGCTCACCAAGCTCTACCCGACCCGGTCGCACACCGGCGCGGCCCAGGGCGGCATGTGCGCCGCGCTGGCCAACGTCGAGGAGGACAACTGGGAGTGGCACACCTTCGACACGATCAAGGGCGGTGACTACCTGGTCGACCAGGACGCCGCCGAGATCATGGCGAAGGAGGCCATCGACGCCGTCCTCGACCTGGAGAAGATGGGCCTGCCGTTCAACCGGACGCCCGAGGGCCGCATCGACCAGCGCCGCTTCGGCGGGCACACCCGCAACCACGGCGAGGCCGCCGTGCGCCGGGCCTGCTACGCCGCGGACCGCACCGGCCACATGATCCTGCAGACGCTGTACCAGAACTGCGTCAAGCAGGGCATCGAGTTCTTCAACGAGTTCTACGTCCTCGACATCTGCATGACCGAGACGGAGAACGGCCCGGTCTGCACCGGCGCGGTCGCCTACGAGCTGGCCACCGGCGAGATCCACGTGTTCCAGGCCAAGGCCGTCGTGTTCGCCACCGGCGGCTTCGGCAAGGTCTTCAAGACCACCTCGAACGCGCACACCCTGACCGGCGACGGCATGGGCATCATCTTCCGCAAGGGCCTGCCGCTGGAGGACATGGAGTTCTACCAGTTCCACCCGACCGGCCTGGCGGGCCTGGGCATCCTGCTCACCGAGGGCGCCCGCGGCGAGGGCGCGATCCTGCGCAACGCCTCCGGCGAGCGGTTCATGGAGCGCTACGCCCCCACCATCAAGGACCTCGCCCCGCGCGACATCGTCGCCCGGTCGATGGCCCTGGAGGTGCTGGAGGGCCGCGGCGCAGGTCCGAACAAGGACTACGTGCTGCTCGACTGCACCCACCTCGGCGCGGAGGTCCTGGAGACCAAGCTGCCCGACATCACCGAGTTCGCCCGCACCTACCTGGCGGTCGACCCCGTGACCGAGCCGGTCCCGGTGTACCCGACGGCGCACTACGCCATGGGCGGCATCCCGACCAACATCCACGGCGAAGCGCTGCGCGACAACGACAACGTCGTCCCCGGCCTGTACGCGGCGGGCGAGTGCGCGTGCGTGTCGGTGCACGGCGCGAACCGGCTGGGCACCAACTCGCTGCTGGACATCAACGTGTTCGGCCGCCGGGCGGGCATCGCCGCCGCCGAGTACGCGGTGGGCCGCGAGCACGTGGAGCTGCCGGAGAACCCCACCACGGTGGTCGAGGAGCAGCTCGCGCTGCTGCTGTCGGAGCACGGCAAGGAGCGGGTGGCCGACATCCGCACCGAGCTGCAGGCCACGATGGACGCCAACGCGTCGGTGTACCGGACCGAGGAAACCCTCAAGACGGCACTGCACGACGTGCAGGCCCTCAAGGACCGGTACGCGCACATCACCGTGCAGGACAAGGGCAAGCGGTTCAACACCGACCTGCTGGAGGCCGTGGAGCTGGGCTTCCTGCTGGAGTTGGCCGAGTGCCTGGTCGTCGGCGCCCTGGAGCGCAAGGAGTCCCGCGGCGGCCACGCCCGCGAGGACTACCCCAACCGCGACGACACGAACTACATGCGCCACAGCATGTTCTACAAGCAGGGCGACGGGCTCAAGGGCGACATCCGGCTCGACTACAAGCCCGTGACCTTCACCCGGTACAAGCCGATGGAGCGCAAGTACTGATGACTGCCACAGTTTCCGAGGAGAAGGCGGGCTCCCGCGGCGACCTGCCCCCGGTGCCCGACGGCGCCGTGACCGTCACCCTCAAGATCCTGCGCTTCAACGCCGAGGTCGACTCCGAGCCGCGCTGGGAGTCGTTCAACGTCCCGGCGCTGCCCACCGACCGCGTGCTGAACCTGCTGCACTACGTCAAGTGGTACGTCGACGGCACGCTGACGTTCCGCCGCTCGTGCGCGCACGGCATCTGCGGCTCGGACGCGATGCAGATCAACGGCGTGAACCGCCTCGGCTGCAAGGTCCTGGTCAAGGACCTGATGTCCGGCGGCGGCAAGCCGACCACGATCACCGTCGCCCCGATCAAGGGCCTCCCGGTCCACAAGGACCTCCTGGTCGACATGGAACCGTTCATGGAGGCGTTCAAGGCGGTCAAGCCGTTCCTGATCACCTACGGGAACGAGCCCACCCGCGAGCGCATCCAGTCGGCCCACGACCGCGAGCGCTTCGACGACACCACCAAGTGCATCCTGTGCGCCTGCTGCACCACCTCGTGCCCGGTCTTCTGGAACGAGGGCAGCTACTTCGGCCCCGCGGCCATCGTCAACGCCCACCGCTTCATCTTCGACTCCCGCGACGAGGGCGCCGAAGAGCGACTGGACATCCTGAACGACGCCGAGGGCGTCTGGCGTTGCCGCACCACGTTCAACTGCACGGACGCCTGCCCGCGTGGCATCCAGGTCACCAAGGCGATCCAAGAGGTCAAGCGGGCCCTGCTCTTCCGCCGCTGACCCGCTCCACCCCGGTTCACCCGAGGCCGCGCTCCGCCCGCCAGGCGAGCGCGGCCTCGACCCTTTCCCGGGTGTCGGTGAGCACCCCGGTGTGCACGGCCCGACCCATGCTCACCAGCCGGTATTCCTCGGCAAGCGAATACTCTGGCTCACCATTCGCATTCAGCATCGACACCGTCACCTCGAAAATTTCCATGTCCCCCCGATGATCAACCAATCGGGTGGTCGCCCAGGCCCCCATCCGCTCGATCATCCCGGTAACCTGGGGATCGGACAGGTCATTCGCGTCCACGACGACTTCCTCGAACGCGACGTCCACCCACCGGTCCCGGGCCCCCACCCCAGGCCCCACCCGACACAGGACATATCCAAGCCGCATGATGCCTCCACGTTCTATGCTTTCATGCAGCATAGAACTGGCGTCTCGACGCTGGCAACAGTTGGCAACAGAGTCACCCGAAGGAGGGTCCGGTGCCCAAGCCCCGCCCCAAACCCCAAGCACGCGGCCTGGCCACCGGCCTCCGAGCCGCACGAAAGGCCACCGACCTCACCTCGACGGCCGTGGGCGACCAACTCGGCTGGTCCCAGTCCACGGTGAGCCGCATCGAAACGGGCAAGCGCAACGCCAGCCCCGATGAAGTGATCGCCATGCTGGCCCTCTACGGTGTGAAGGGCCCCGAGCGCGAACGCCTGCTCTCCATGGCCAGGGACGCGGACCGGTCAACCTGGCTGGAAACCCACCAGGACCGCATCACCACCCAGGCGATCACCCTGGCCGAGTACGAGTCGGAAGCAGTCGAACTCACCCTCTTCGACCTGATCCTGGTCCCCGGCCTATTGCAAACCGTCGCCTACACCCGCGCGATGATGAATGCAGGCGGCGTGCCGGTGGCCAACATCGAGCCGCGAGTACAGCAACGCATGGACCGGCAGCGCGTGCTGGACCAGGCGAATCCACCGCACGTGAAGTCGATCCTCGATGAGGCTGTGCTGCACCGCCGCATTGGCGGCAAGCGAGTGATGGCCGAACAACTCCGCCACCTCCTGGCTGTGGCAGAACGCTCCAACATCGATCTCCACGTCATCCCGTTCGACCACGGCGGCCACACCGGCGTGGCAGGCGCCTTCGTGCTGGCTCGCTTCAAGCACGGCGAGCCGATCGTGCACGTCGAAAACCTCCGCTCCGGCCTCTTCCTCGATGAGCGGGCCAACGTCGAACCCTACGAAAATGCCGTAGCCAGCATGACGGCGGTTGCCCTCGACCCCGCCGCATCAGCGAAGATGGTGGAGGAAGCACTGGCTCGCTACGAACGGAGTGAATAAGCGATGATCGAGAGCACTGGCGTTTGGCGCAAGTCCAGCCACAGCGCCACCGAGTCCGCCTGCGTCGAGCTCTCCTGGCGCAAGGCCAGCTTCAGCGGCACCGAGTCCGACTGCGTCGAACTGGCCTGGGCCGACACCTCGCTGCTCGTCCGCGACTCCAAGCACCCCGAGGGCCCCACCCTCGAACTCCCCACCCCCACCTTGATCAGTTTCGCCCAACGCGCCCGCTGATGACGACAGGTGAGGTCGTGCCCCGGGAACACGGCCTCACCGCCCGCCATCAGCGGGAACGGCCGGTACCCTGATGCGGTGTCACATGCACCCTCGGCCGATTTCGACTCAGCAGCCAAACGCCACGTGGCCGACGCGGAATTTCTCCAGGCAACTCCCGGCAGGCTAACGCCGACCACCTAGCGGGCCTGGCAGCCGAGTGCGCTCAAAGCACTGATCGTCGGTTTCCTCGGGGGCAAGTCAACCAGAAAGACCTCGTCGTGCACCCCACCACCGGCAAATCGATCACAATGCACGTCAACTCCCTCTGGCCCGAGATGGCGACCATCGTCCAAGGCAGGTCGGCGAGCACCCTCATGACAGTGCTCGCGACTCAGCCGTTCGCAGGTTGGAACGTCGCCGAGCGGTACTCCGACGGTTCACACCTGACCCCGGCCGCGGTTGCCGCGCACGTCACCGCCGCACGAACAGTCGTCGGCATCCTGGCGCAGGCACACATCGACGGAGCCCTGTCATGACCACCCGGTTCGATGAGGCGTGGCGCAGGGCGATCGACATCGCCAACACCGCCGCCACCAACCTCTCCACGGACGTGACCGTGATCCGCGACCTGCTCGGCCGGTCATCCCTCGTGGTGGACCTCCCCGAGGATGACCCGCGGGTCGCCGCGCTCCGCACACGGCTGCGAGAGCGGTGCGCCCCGTTCGTCGGTCAACAGCCCGTCATGCCGGTCAGCACGATGTTCGCACCGGACCTGGTCCTCAAGTCCCCGGACCGACACCCCGTCCCGCCCTTCATCGCCGACTCCGATCGGGTGTACGTGGTCGAGCGCGGCACCGTCGGCGCGGACTGGCTCCGGCCCGCCCGAGAGCCGACCGGCACCCGCGTGGCCCTCTACGGCTTCAAGGGCGGTGTCGGCCGTTCCACCGCGACCTTCGTCCTGGCCCGCCACCTCGCCCGCGAGGGCAAATCGGTGCTGGTGGTCGACCTCGACCTGGAGTCCCCGGGCGTCAGCTCACTGCTCCACTCCGACCTCCAGTACGCCGACCACGGCATCGTGGACCACCTGGTCGAGTCAGCGGTGGGCAACCAGGCCGACCTCGACCTGGTCATCAAGAGCGACTCCATCGGCCCACTCCACGGCAACGGAGAAGTGTGGCTGGCATCAGCAGGCGGCCGCCCGCGCGACGGCTACTCCTACCTCGACAAGCTGAATCGCGCCTACTTCGACCTCCCCGCCACCCCGGACCGGGAAGCGGTGACGTTCGGCCGCAGGCTCGCCGACGCCATCGCGGCCTGCGAGGCACAGGTCGCCCGGCGCAGCCGACAACCCGACGTCGTCCTCCTCGACAGCCGAGCGGGCATCCACGACGTGGCCGCCGTCGCCATCACCCAGCTGAGCACGTTGGCCCTCCTCTTCGCGACGGACAACACGCAGACCTGGCAGGGCTACCGGTCCCTGTTCGACCAGTGGCGCACCAGCCTCGCCCCCGTCACCAGGGACAGCATCAGGAACCGGGTCAAGATGGTCGCCGCGATGGTCCCGTCGAACCGAGCGGACGACTACCTCCGCAGCTTCGCCGACAACGCCCAAGAGTGCTTCGCCACCACCCTCTACGACGACGAAGAGGGAACCGTGGACCTGGACCTCTTCAACTTTGCCCCCGACGACCCTTCGGCCCCGCACTTCCCACTGCCCATCGTCCACAACCCGGACCTGGTGGGCCTGGACCCGAGCCGCAACACCTCTTGGGCCACGACCGACCTGGTCGAAGCGGCCTACCGGCCATTCGTCGACGGCGTGTCCACCATGCTCGAAGAAGGTGCCTGACATGTTGACACCGGTCGAATACCGACAACTGCTCGGCGCGGCGCTGCCCGCCGTGGTCGACGCGGACACGATCGACCCCAATCCCCGGAACCTCTTCACCCCCGCGGGCCACCGCAACGCACTCGACCCGGACACCACAGTCGTCCGCGGCGGGCGCGGTGTCGGCAAGACCGTGTGGTTCAAGGCACTGCAAGACGACAAGTTGCGTGAGATCGCGGCTCGCCACTACAGCTTGGACCTGTTGAACCGGGTCGATCCCCTCCCGGGCTTCGGCGCGAAGCTGAGCAAGCAGTACCCCAATCCGCGCAGGCTGCAAGCCCTGGTGGATCGACACCGCTTCCGACCGTCGGACATCTGGACCGCTGTGGCACTGTTCGGGCTCGGGGTGCCCGCGTTGACAGCGGTCGACGACTGGCCGGGCCGGGTCCAGTGGGTCGTCGACAACCCCGGTGTGGTCGAGGACTCGATCCTGGACTTGGACGAGCAGGCGGGCCGGGAGGATCGGATCAAACTGCTCCTCTTCGACGCGATGGACCGCCTGCACAGCGACCGCAAGATCGCGGACCAGCTCGCCAGGGGCATCTTCGAGTTGGCCCTGACCCTGCGCACGAGCACCCGGAACCTCCGGGTGAAGATGTTCATCCGCTATGACATGTTCGACACGGCGAAGCTCGACTTCGCCGACGCGTCGAAGCTGATCGCGAACATCACCGACCTGCGCTGGACGAACACGAGCCTGTACGCGTTGCTGTTCCACTACATGGGCGGCGCTGAATCCGAACACAGCACAGGGTTTCTGTCGGAAACCGGTTGGACGGAACACCACAACGGCGACGAGGACAAACAACGGAAGGTCCTGGAGCGCATCGCAGGCAGGTACATGGGAACGGATCACCGCAAGGGCTACACGTACACCTGGCTGCCGAACCACTTGGCGGACGGCAGGCAACAGGTCAGCCCGCGGAGTTTCCTCAGCGCACTGTGGCGCGCAACCCAGAAGACCGAGGAAAATTTTTCCGGGCACGCGCACGCACTCCACTGGGATGCCATCCGCCAAGGGGTTCAGCACGCTTCGCAGATCCGCGTGCAGGAGGTCAAGGAGGACACCCCGTGGGTGTCCAACGCGATCGACCCACTGCGCGGCACCCAGGTCCCCATCGAGCGGGACGAGGTGACGAGTCGGTGGAAGAACGTGAAGCTGAATGCGGCGTTGTCCACGCAGCGGTCGATGACGAGCGAACTCTCGGAGGAGGACTCCGACAACGAGACGATGTTCGCGACCGGCCCGCTCAGCACCGACTACGAGGGCCTCATCGCGGAACTGATCGACCTCGGAGTCATGACCATCCGAACCAACAAGAAGTTGGACCTGCCCGACGTCTACCGAATCGCGTTCGACATCGGCCGCAAGGGTGGAGTTCCACGTGTCAAGCAGCAATGACCGCCCGAAAGGGCTGTAGCGCCCCACGGCGGCACAGCCCTTCGCTGTGACGACGCTCTGGGCGCCCCTGTTCAACCTCGGCCGGTGCCTCTGCTGATCATCCGCGACGCGGAGAAGGCCGTGGGGATTCCCCCACGGCCTTCTCCGCTGTCACGCCTGCTTCTCCTGCGCGGCGACGATCGCCGCCAGCTTCTCCTGGATCAGCGCCTCAGCGGCGGTCTTGTCCACCCCGAGCCCGCTCAGCACCCCGTCGCCCGCCTCGAACTCCAGCAGGGCCAGCAGGATGTGCTCGGTGCCCACGTAGTTGTGCCCGAGCCGCAGGGCCTCGCGGAAGGTCAGTTCCAGCGCCTTCTTCGCCCCGCCGTCGAACGGGATCAGGGCCCCCACGCTCTCGGCCGGGCCGGGCAGCACGGCCACGGCCGCCTCCCGCACCTGCTCCGGGGTGATCCCCTGCGCCATGATCGCCGCCGCGCCCAGTCCCTCCGGCTCGGCCAGCAGCCCCAGCACCAGGTGGGCGGGCACGATCTGGTCGTTCCCGTGCTCCTTGGCCGCGTTCTGCGCGGTCACCACCACGTTGCGCGCCCGGGGGGTGAACCGCTTGAACCCCTCGTTCGGGTCCATCCCCTCCTCGTCCCCCTTGGGCACGAACCGCTTCTGCGCCGCCTGCCTGGTCACCCCCATGCTCTTGCCGATTTCGGTCCACGACGCCCCCGAGCGCCGCGCCTGGTCCACGAAGTGGCCGATGAGGTGGTCGGCCACCTCCCCGAGGTGGTCCGCCGTCATCACGGCGGTGGAGAGCTGTTCCAGCACCTCCGGGTGCACCTTCTTGATCGAGTCGATCAGTTCGTCGAGCCGGATCGACGCCTTCACTGGTTCCGTCATGTCGTCAACCTTAGGTTGACAGTCCGGCCACTGTCAACACAGAGTTGACAGCACTTCATCGAGTGAAGCCTCTCCATGTGCCTCATCGCGCGGGGCGCGGCCAACCAGGGTGTACCGGAACTCGACCGGGGGGACTCGATGGGCAGACCTGACCAGCCGCGCGGTGGAGACGGCCGCTGGATTCCCGGAGGCGGCGCGGAGTCCTCGTCATCGGCGCGGTGGGCGCCCTGGTCCTCGGCGGCGGCCGGGGCGGGTGTCGAGGGGATGGGCGCCGAAGTCGCCGAAACAGCCGACAGCGTGTCCGCGCGGGCCCGCGACACCAGCCGCAGGAGCGAGTCCGACAGCGAGTGGAAGCGCCTGCGCGAGGTCCGGGGCAGCCGCTTCACCGGCACCCGCTCCGCTCCCGCCCCACCGGCGGCCACCTCGTCATCGCAGAGAGCGCCGTGGTCTGGGGTCACCCGGACCCGGCGCTCTGCACCACGTCCGTCGAGGCGGCGGCCCGACTACCCGCGCAGCCTGGCCACCTAGCTGTTGTTGGCCGCCATGCGGGCCTTGCGGGCGGCCTTGGCGCGCTGGTTGCGCAACCACATGACCGCCGCACCCAGGATCGCCACGCCCGCCAGCGCCACCAGCGGCACGCCGTAGTTGCCGAACGCCGACCGGTCGGCGTCGGCGGTCGCCGAGGCGGCGGTGGTGCCCTCGGGGGCCGAGTCGGCCGGGTTGTCGGTCTCCAGGCCGCCCTCCGGCTTCGGCTGGGCCTCGGGGGCCTTGTCGACGAGCTTGCCCACCGGCTCGGACTTCTCCTCCAGCAGGGCGAAGCCGTAGTCCAGGAGCTGGCTCGCCTGGTTGGGCAGTGGGTCCGGGTTCAGCTCGCCGCGCAGCAGCACGACCGCGAGGCGGTGGCCGTCGCGCTCGGCGGCGCCGAGGTAGGTGTGGCGGGCGTCGTCGGTGAAGCCGGTCTTGCCGCCGAGGAAGCCCTGGTACCTGCCCAGGAGGCGGTTGTCGTTGTTGACCTTGAAGGCGGGCTTGTTGCCGTAGCCGGGGAAGTCGATCGTCCTGGTGGCGACCGCCTCGGCGAACTCCTTGTGCTTCATGGCCGCGCGGAAGACCAGGCTCAGGTCGTAGGCGGAGGTGCTCATCCCGGGGCCGTCGAGGCCGGAGGGGGTGGCCGCGCGGGTGTCGAGGGCGCCCAGCTCCTCGGCGAGGGAGTTCATCTTCTCCAGCGCCTCGTCGACGCCGCCGAGCTTGACCGCGAGGGCGTGCGCCGCGTCGTTGCCGGAGCGCATGAGGAGGGCGAACAGCAACTGGCGGACCGTGTACTGCCCGCCGGGGCCGATGCCGACCTTGGTGCCCTCCTGGTCGGCGTCGGCCTGGGTGCCGACGACGACCTCGTCGAGCCGCAGGTTGCGGATGACCACGACCCCCAGCAGCGCCTTGATCAGCGACGCGGGCCGCTCGCGGGCGTGCGGGTCCTTGGCGGCGATGACGTCGCCGGTGCTGAGGTCGGCGAGGACCCAGGACGCGGCGGTCACGTTGCCGGGCATGGCCGTCTTGGCGCCCGCCGGGAACACCAGGCCGCACTCGCCCATCCGCGTGCCGCCCACCGGTTCGGCGGGCACCGGCAGCGGCGGCGGGGTGGTCTCGCCGGGCTTGGGCTCCTCGGAGGTGTCGATCGGCGCGGGTGGCCGGTCGTGGTTGGAGCACTGGGCGCTGCTGGTCTGCGCCGTCGGGGTGGCCTGGCCCTCGGTGGTCTGCTGGACCTTCCGGGGGCCGCGGGTGGACGCGGAGGCCCCCGGCGTCGCCATCAGCGCCGCCAGCACCAGGGCGCAGAGCGTCACGAGGAGAGCGGGCACGGACCTGCGGGCTGCGGAGCGCACACGAGCAGATTAAGGCCTGTCACGATCCGGGCACGATCCGGCCCGCTCCCCGCCCGCCAGGTGGTGCCGTCCGCGCTGGGTACCGGGGGTGTGAAGATGTCGCGGTGACGATGAGCCGCCGTGTCTCGCTGTTCCTGCTGGCCTTCGGCGTGTGGTCCTGGATCATCTGGCCCACCTTCCTCGGCAACATCTGGGCCGACGAGCGGTCCTTCGACCCGTCCGGTGCCCCGACCGGGTTCCTGGTGGTGCACGTCGTGCTCACCGCCGCGTCCCTGTTGTTCGGCACGACGATCGGCGTGCTGGGCTGGCGCGGCTTCGCCGCCACCCGGCGCAAGGCCGCCTGACCCCGGCCGATCCGCTTTGCGCCCTGGTCAGCGGGTCTGTGGACAACTTTTCGCGCCGATCGCCGGATCTCCCTACCCTGGATCGCACAAGGATTCGCAGGAGTTCCGGGGGGTGATCGCGGTGCGTGGGCTGCAACTGCTCGTGGCCTTCTTCGTGGAGGTGCTGGCCTTCCTGGCCCTCGCCTGGTGGGGGTCGCGGGTGTCGTGGGTGCTGGGGGCGGCGGTCCTGGTGGTCGGGGCCTCGGTGTGGGCGCTGTTCCTGGCGCCCCGGCCGCGCCACCGATTACCGCGGTCCGCCCGGCTCGGTCTTCTGGCGCTGGTCTTCGCCGGTGCCGTGGTGGGCTTGGCCGTGTCCGGGTGGTCTGTCGGCGCGGTGGTGCTGGGCGCGGCGGCACTGCTGGTGCTGGTCAGCGAGGTGGTGTGGCCGAGGTCGGTTACCCATGGGTAATGTCAGCCCATGCCCGAGGGTCGCAAGTACGACGTCGTCCTGTTCGGCGCCACCGGCTTCACCGGTGGCCTGACCGCCGAGTACCTGGCGCGCCACGCGCCCGCGAAGCTGCGCTGGGCGCTGGCGGGCCGCAACCAGGCCAAGCTGGCCGAGGTGCGGCTGCGGCTGGCCGCCATCGACCCGGTGCTGGCCGAGCTGGACCTGCTCCCGGCCGACGTCACCGACCCGGCCTCGCTGCGGGCGGTCGCGGAGTCGGCGCGCGTGGTCATCACGACCGTCGGGCCCTACATCCACTACGGCGACCCGCTGGTCGGGGCGTGCGCGGAGGCGGGCACCGACTACGTCGACCTGACCGGCGAGCCGGAGTTCGTCGACCAGAGCTACCTGCTGCACCACGAGCGCGCGGTGCAGACCGGGGCCCGCATCGTGCACTGCTGCGGCTTCGACTCGATCCCGTACGACCTGGGGGTGCACTACACGGTCAAGCGGTTGCCCGAGGGCGTGCCGCTGCGCGTCGAGGGCTTCGTCCAGGCGGGTGGCACGGTCTCCGGGGGCACGTTCCAGAGCGCCATCACCGCCTTCGGCCGGATGCGGTCGGCGGCGCGGGCGGCGGGCGAGCGGCGCAGGCGCGAGGGCAGGCCCGAGGGGCGCAAGGTGCGCGGTGTGCCCATGCGGCCCACCCGGGAGGGTTCCCTGGCGCTCTGGGGATTGCCCGCGCCCACGGTGGACCCGCTGGTCGTCCTGCGCTCGGCCCGGGCGCTGGAGCGCTACGGCCCGGACTTCACCTACGGCCACTACCTGGGCTTCAAGCGGCTGCCCGCGATGGTCGGCCTGACGGCCGGGGTGGGGGCGCTGTTCGCCCTCGCCCAGGTGCCGCCCGCGCGCACCTGGCTCCTGGGCCGGATGTCCTCCGGTGACGGGCCGAGCGCCGAGCAGCGGGAGAAGGGGTGGTTCCGCGCGCGCTTCGTCGGCACCGGTGGTGGCAAGCGCGTGGTCACCGAGGTCTCCGGTGGTGACCCCGGCTACGGTGAGACGGCCAAGATGCTCGGCGAGTCGGCCCTGTGCCTGGCCTTCGACGAGCTGCCCGTGTCCTCGGGGCAGGTGACCACGGCCGTCGCCATGGGCGACGCCCTCACCGACCGGCTGATCGCCGCGGGGATCAAGTTCGCCGTCGTCGAGGGCTGACCGGCCCGGCCACACTCGGCCACACCCGGCAACACCGTCTCAGCATCCGGCCTTCGGCTGCTTCGGGAGGGGGATTCGCCGGTTGGGCGGGTTCTCGTCGGCCGGGTGTGCGACCGGCTTTTCCGTCCTTTCGCGGCAGAAAGTGATCCCGCCGGTCGCAAACCGGCCTGGATCGCGCATGCTCCGGCGAGTTCTGACTGGACACGGGAGGTGCGGATCGCGGTGTGATCCGGCCTGGTTTCAAAGAATGAGGCGCCGGACGCCAGGTTTACCGGGAGGGCGTTCTCGGTTCTCCCGGTCGGGCGGACTGGACCGCGAAACAGTCGCTGACGAGTCCACAATGGTTTCACCTGTATCCATAACTGAAATGCGCGCACCGTTGGCACAGTTGCGCCATGAGCTTCAAGGGCCTCACACACCCTTACGACGGCAGCCGGGCCTGCTCCCGGATCTACCTGTTCGGCCACACGTTCCGCTGGGCCAAGGGCGACCGGTACGTCGCGGTCATGCGCGGGACCTGCGTCGAGCAGCGGCGGTTCCTGATCATCGAGGACCGGCTGCGGCCGCCGGTGCTGGAAGGACCGCAGCCGCTGGTCGACGCGATCCCGGCCACCCACGGGGACTGGTCGGACACCGACCTGCTGCGCAGCATGGCCGAGAACTGGGCGCGCCGGAGCGGCCGTGCCTGACCACCTGTCCCTGGAGCAGACCGACCTGGTGACCGCGCTGGTGCGGCTGCGGGACAAGACCGGCGAACTGGTCGTGCGGGCGACCACCGAGGGACCGTCGGGCTGCCCCTGGCTGGAACTGGCGGACATCCTCGACACCGCCGCCCGGCTGTGCCGCAACCAGGTGGTCATCGACGGCGCAGTCGACTGAGGACGTCCACAGTGGAGTCTCCAGTTCCCGCCGCCCGGGGCCGGGTGGGCGCTACTTCCGGCGGCGCCAGAGCAGGGCCAGGCCCGCCCCGACACCGACCAGTCCGAGCGCCTGCCTGGGCTTCGGGCGGCCCGCGACCTCGACCACCGGGCGGATCACCGCGGGCGCGGGCGGCTGGACCGGCTCGGGGACGATGTTCTCCTTGGCCGTGGCCGTCCACGCGGTGATGAACAGCAGGAACCGCGACACCAGGTTGGCGAACACCAGCAGACCCACGATCGGCCCGACCAGCGCGCCCAGCGGCCCGCCGAGCACGGTGCTCAGGTAGAGGGTTCCGACGAGCTTGAGGATCTCGAACCCGACCGCCGCGGCGGCGGCGCCGCGCACCGCGCTCTTGACGCTCACCTGCCTGCGCGGCAGCCGGGCGATCACCCAGAGGAACACCAGCCAGTTCGCGCCGAGGGAGAGCGCGGTGGTGACGACGAACAGCAGCACCCGCGCCACGGTCGACCCGCTCAGCCCCACCAGGTCGAGCAGCGTGTCCGCCAGGCCGCTGCCGACGGCGCTGAGGCCGAACGAGACGGCCAGCGCGGCGCCGAGGCCGAGCAGCGACAGCAGGTCGACCAGCAGGCCGCGCAGGAACGGCGGCGACTCCAACTTGTGGCCCCACTGGGCGGTGAGCGCGTCGCGGAGGTTGCCCATCCAGCCGAGGCCGGTGTACGCGGCGGTGACCAGGCCGATGACGCCGACCTTGCCGCGCTCCTCGATGGCGGTGTCGACCAGGGTGTCGATCAGGTCCTTGAGGTTGGGCGGCGCCGCCTCGGAGATGCCCTCCTGGAAGCTCGCCAGGGTGGAGGGCTCCCCGGCCAGCACGAAACCGAGCACCGCGAAGCCGACCAGCAGCAGCGGGAACAGCGAAAGCACGCTGAAGTAGGTGATCGACGCGGCGAAGTGGTTGCCGTACCGCTCGGTGAACGCGTTGTAGGCCCGGACCAGGTGGTCGATCCCGGGGCGGGCCCGCAGCCGGGCGAGCTTGGTTTCCGGCTTGTCGGCGGTTTTCCCCGCGCTCTCGGTCACCACCGGAAATCTATTGCCGCACCGGCCCACCCGCAACGCGAAATGAATTCACGCCGATCTCAGGGCCGGGCGAGGAAACCCACCCGGTCGTACACCCGGCTCAACGTCGCCGAGGCCACCTCGCGGGCCCGGTCGGCGCCCCTGGCCAGGATGCGGTCCAGCTCGGCCGGATCGTCCAGGTAGGACTGGACCTGGTCGCGGACCGGCGTGGTGAAGTCGGCGACGGCCTCGCCGAGTTCCTTCTTCAGGTCGCCGTAACCCCGGCCTTCGAAGGAGTTCTGCAGGTCTTCGACCGTGCGACCGGTCAGCGCGGAGAAGATCGACAGCAGGTTCGACACACCCGGCTTGTTCTCCGGGTCGTAGACGACCTCGCGGCCGGTGTCGGTGACCGCGGACCGGATCTTCTTCGCCGAGACCTTCGGGTCGTCGAGCAGTTCGATGATCCCCGACGGCGTGGACGCCGACTTGCTCATCTTCGCGCCGGGTTCCTGCAGGTCGTAGATCTTGGCCGTGTCCTTGAGGATGTAGGGCTCCGGCGGGAGGAACGTCTTGCCGAAGCGGCTGTTGAACCGCTGCGCCAGGTCCCGGGTCAGCTCCAGGTGCTGGCGCTGGTCCTCGCCGACGGGCACGTACTGCGGCCGGTAGAGCAGGATGTCGGCGGCCTGGAGGATCGGGTAGGTCAGCAGCCCGACGCTGACCGCCTCCTGCTTCGCCGACTTGTCCTTGAACTGCGTCATCCGCCCGGCCTCGCCGAACCCGGTGAGGCACTGGAGCACCCAGCCCAATTCCGCGTGCTCGGGGACCTGGCTCTGCACGAACATCGTGGTGCGCTCGGGGTCGAGCCCCAGCGCGAGGACCTGCGCGGCGGAGACCCGGGTGCGCTTGCGCAGTTGCTTCGGGTTCTGCTCGACGGTGATCGCGTGCAGGTCGGCGATGAAGTAGAAGGCGTCGTGCTCGTCCTGCAGGGAAACCCACTGCCGGACCGCGCCGAGGTAGTTGCCGAGGTGGAACGAGTCCGCTGTCGGCTGGATGCCCGACAGGACGCGCGGCTTGCGCTCGGGGGTGCTCTGCGCGGGGGTGCTCTGCGCGGGGGTGCTCTGCTCGGTCGACACGCGTGGATTCTCCCAGTACCCGCTCGCGGGACCGAATACGGCCTAGCGGTCGGCGGGCTCGACCGCGACGCGCGCGGTGGGCACGGTCAGCGGCACGACGACCTGCTCGACGCGGGCGTTGGCGGCGACCACCGGGGCCTTCTTGCGGCGCAGCAGCCCGACGACGATCCCGCCCACACCGACCACCACGGCACCGACGCCCACGGCGCCGATCGGCATCCCGACCGCGCTCTGCACCGGCACGGACTCGGCGACCGCGGCGTTCGCGCCGAGCACCAGCAGGGCCGACGTCGCGCCCGCGGTGCAGGCCACCCGGCCACCCAGGGTCTTCCGTGATGCTGACAAAGCCGAACCGTCCCTCGATTGGGTTAAACCCACTTGCGGACCAGAAAAGAAACTACCGAATGTGTCAACCCCGCTCGGCGTGGGTATCACTATCGGATGTCTCTGGACCCTAGCGCTCGCCGAATGGCGTAGCGGGTCCGGGGTGGCCGTCACCACACCCACCGCGTGCGACCGACCGCTCAGCGTCACCAGGTCAGCGGCTGTAGACCACCGTCAGCGGGGCGTGGTCGGACCAGCGCTCGTCGTAGGTGGCGGCGCGCTCCACCTCGGCGGACTTGGCGCGGACGGCGAGGCCCGGGGTGGCCACCTGGTAGTCGATGCGCCAGCCGGAGTCGTTGTCGTACGCCTTGCCCCGGTAGGACCACCACGTGTACGGCCCGGGGCCGTCCGGGTGCAGCAGCCGCTGCACGTCGCGGTAGCCCGCCTCGTCGAACACCCGACCCATCCACGCGCGTTCGCCCGGGGTGAAGCCGGAGTTCTTGCGGTTGGTCTTCCAGGCCTTGAGGTCGATCTCCTGGTGGGCGATGTTCCAGTCGCCGCAGACCAGCACGTCGCAAGCGCTTGCCGCGGCCTTGGCGCGCAGCTCGACCAGGTACGGCAGGAAGGTCGCCATGAAGCGCTCCTTCTGCTCTTGGCGCAGCGTGCCGACCTCGCCGCTGGGCAGGTACAGGCTGCCGACCACCAGACCGGGGAACCACGCCTCGACGTAGCGGCCGCTGGCCTCGAACTCCGGCACCCCGAAGCCGACCCGGGTGGCCGTGGGCTCCGCGCGGGAGTAGATCGCCACCCCGCTGCGCCCGCGCAGCAGCCGCGACTCGGCGTGCACGGTGTGCCAGCCCGGTGGGGAGGCCAGCTCCTCCGGCAGGTCGGCCGGGTCCGCGCGCACCTCCTGCAGGCACACGACGTCGGCTTCGGTGGCCTCTAGCCACTCGGTGAAGCCCTTCTTCGCCGCCGCGCGCAGCCCGTTCACATTGACCGTGGAGACCGTCGTCACGCCGACAGCCTAAATGGCCGCCCTCAGCCGCAGTCGCGGCCCGCCATCGGCCTCAGGAACTCCGACGAGGCCCACCGGGCGTCGCCGAGCTGCCGGAAGCCGTTCTGCACGGTCTTGCCCGCGTCGGACTCGGCGCCCAGCCTGAACTTGCCCACCACCTCGGCGCCGCCGTCCGGGGCGACCCGCACGTTGAGCACGTCGGCGGTCACCTCCACCCGACAGGTCGTGTCGGTCTGCCCGGTCTCCGTGCTGCCCGGCGGCGCCTGGCTCGACGAGTACACGACGATGACGGCCAGGATTCCGCCGCCGATGAGCAAAGTCCGCTTCGGCAGGACCACGTCGCACACTCCCCACACCAGGTCTGCAAGTCCGTGCCCACGGTCGCGCACCGACCCCGCCGCGCGCCAGTCCCCGTCCGCCGAACCACCCGCAGGGGCCAACCCGGCGTCACGAAGCGTGAAGGCCCCCGGCGCGGTGCGACGGGGGCCTCCGAGCGAGCGGGCCGGGAGATCAGGCCATCTTCTTCTGCAGGTTCTCGTCCAGGGTGCCGAGGAACTCCTCGGTGGTCTGGAACGCCTGGTCCTTGCTGATCAGCAGCGCCAGGTCCTTGGTCATCTTGCCGCTCTCGACGGTCTCGATGACGACCTGCTCCAGCGACTCGGCGAAGCCGATCACCTCGGGGGTGCTGTCGAGCTTGCCGCGGTGGGCCAGGCCCCGGGTCCAGGCGTAGATGGACGCGATCGGGTTGGTCGAGGTCGGCTTGCCCGCCTGGTGCTGGCGGTAGTGCCGGGTGACCGTGCCGTGCGCGGCCTCGGCCTCGACGGTGCGGCCGTCCGGGGTGGACAGCACCGAGGTCATCAGGCCCAGCGAGCCGAAGCCCTGCGCCACGGTGTCGGACTGCACGTCGCCGTCGTAGTTCTTGCAGGCCCAGACGTAGCCGCCCTCCCACTTCATGGCCGCCGCGACCATGTCGTCGATCAGGCGGTGCTCGTAGGTGAGGCCCTTGGCGTCGAAGTCGGCCTTGAACTCCTCCTCGTAGATGCGCTGGAAGATGTCCTTGAAGGCACCGTCGTACGCCTTGAGGATGGTGTTCTTGGTCGACATGTAGACCGGGTACTCGCGCTGCAGGCCGTAGGACAGCGAGGCGCGGGCGAAGTCCTCGATGGACTTGGTGAAGTTGTACATGCCCATCGCCACGCCGCCGTCGGCGCCGTAGTTGGCCACGACGTGCTGGATCGGCTCGGAGCCGTCCTCCGGGGTGAAGGTGATGGTCAGCTCACCGGCGCCGGGGACCTTGAAGTTGGTGGCCTTGTACTGGTCGCCGTGGGCGTGGCGGCCGATGATGATCGGCTTGGTCCAGCCCGGCACCAGCCGCGGGATGTTGGAGATGATGATCGGCTCGCGGAACACCACGCCGCCGAGGATGTTGCGGATCGTGCCGTTGGGCGAGACCCACATCTTCTTGAGGCCGAACTCCTCGACCCGCGCCTCGTCCGGGGTGATGGTGGCGCACTTGACGCCGACGCCGTGCTTCTTGATGGCGTTGGCGGAGTCGATGGTGACCTGGTCGTCGGTGGCGTCGCGGTGCTCGATGCCCAGGTCGTAGTACTCGAGGTCGACGTCCAGGTAGGGGTGGATCAGCTTGTCCTTGATGAACTGCCAGATGATGCGGGTCATCTCGTCGCCGTCGAGTTCGACGACCTTCCCCTGGACCTTGATCTTGGCCATGAGCCGCGGTGCTCCTCTCGCCCTGCTGACTTCGCACACTAAGCGGTACAAGCGTACTGCTACCCCGGCGCGCGGCACGTGCATGTGTGCACGGTCACCTGGACACGGATCGTAGGCCGTCAAGGTACCTTGACAACATGGACACCTTGGAGATCCCCGGGCACCGCGGCTCGGTCACCGCCGACCGACCCGCCTGCGACTGCGGCTGGCTCGGCGAGCAGGGCCCGGAGGCTCCCGAGCGCTGGTGGCGCCACGCCATCGGCGCCGCCGACTCCGAGCCCCCGTCGTGGCTGCTGGTCAAGTCCGACGTGCTGCGCGACCAGGTGGTGGACATGATCTCGACCAGGCCGGAGGTGGCGCTGAAGCTGCTCGCCGAGGTCGACCGCTGGACCCGGCCGCTCACCGAGCGGGCCGTGGCCGCCGCCCGCGGGCGCGGCGCCACCTGGGCGGAGGTGGGCACCGCGCTGGGGGTGAGCAGGCAGGCCGCGCACGAGCGCTTCCGCGAGGTCGAGTAGGCCACGCGCTCCCCACCACCGGGGCTTCGCGTTGGCCGCCCGGGTGGGTGACGGCGCGGTTCACTCGGCGGTGAGGTCCAGCCACTCATCGCGGAGCATGGCGTAGACGGCCTCGTCGGCCCAGCGGCCCTTGACGAACTCGTTCTCCCGGAACCGGCCCTCGAAGCGCATGCCGAGGCGTTCGAGCAGCCTGCCGGAAGGGCGGTTGTCCGCGTCCAGGCGGGCGTAGACGCGGTGCAGGCCCAGCCCCTCGAAGCCCAGCCGCACCACCTGGATCGCGGCCTCCCCCGCGTACCCGTGGCCGTGGTGGTCGGGGTGGAAGGCGTAGCCGATCTCGCCGCTGGAGTGCTCGGCGCTGCGCCAGACCAGCACCACGTCGCCGATCAGGGTGCCGGGATCGGCGAGGGTGACGGCGAGCCGCAGCACGTCACCGGGTTTCTCGATGGCGCTGTGCCCCACCCACTCGCGCAGCAGGACCTCGGCCTCGTCGCGGGTCCTGGGTCCGGAGTACAGGTAGCGGGCCACGTCCTCGCGGCCCTGGATGTCGGCGAACGCGTCGAGGTCGGACTCCTGGAAGGGGCGGAGGACGAGTCGGCGGGTCTTGATCGGAAACTCGGGTCGGAGCACGTCGGTGATCCTAGGATGGTGTGCCGACATTTCGAGGGGGATGCAGCAGGTGTCAACCGGACCGACGCACGCGATGAGCGGGCTGGCCGCGTGGGCCGGGGTCACCGCCCTGGCCACCGGCAGCGCGGTGGGCAACCTGTCCGCCAAGGGCTGGCTGGTGGGGGCGGTGCTGGCCACGGGCGCGGCGCTGCTGCCCGACCTCGACCACCCGGAGTCCACGGTGTCGAGCACCTTCGGCCCGGTCACCGCCGCGGCCTCCAAGCTGATCAACGCCATCAGCCACGGCGTCTACCGGCTCACCCGCACCAAGCGCGACTCCAACCGCGACGGCGGCCACCGCGGCCTGACCCACACCCTGGTCTTCGCCGTGCTCGCCGCGGTGGTCACCACGGCCACCGTCCAGACCAGCCGCTCCTGGGCGCTGCCGCTGCTGATGTTCTTCTTCTGCGGCCTGGCCGTGCGCGGCATCCTGCACAAGTGGTCCCCCCGCCACGACGCCCTGTGGATCACCGGGACCTCCCTGCTGCTCACCTACGCCTGTCTCAAGTGGACGGACCAGACCGACGCCGACGCGGCGGCCTGCGGTGTCGCCGTCGGCATCGGCTGCATCGCCCACTACTTCGGCGACGCGATCACCGAACAGGGCTGCCCGATGCTGTGGCCGGTCCCGATCGCCTGGAAGACCTGGTACCCGGTCGCCCCGCCGAAGATCATGCGGATGCGCACCGGCGGCAAGGTCGAGATGGCCGTCGTCGGTCCCATCCTCACCGTCGTCGCGGTGTGGATGTCCGCGATCGCCCTCCAGCGCACCGGTGTGGTCCCGTTCCTCGAACACATCCCGCTGACCCCCTGGGCCTGAGCACCCCTGGCTGCGTCACACGCGCCGACCGGATTCCGCGAACGCGGCTAGCCTGCGTGGGTGAGCGCGGAGGACCTGGCCGCCGAGCGGATCGGGGCAGTGCGGGATGACGTCGGGGCCCGGTTTCGGCTGGCGGGCGAGTTCTACCGGTCGCCGGGGCGGCGGCGCTTCGCCAGGGGGGAGCTGAGCTTCCTCAGGTGGGAGCTGCAACGCGGGGTGCTGGAGCCGCCGGGGGCGGCGCGGCCGGGCAGCCCGTGGTGGCGGGCGGTGAACGAACGCCTGCTGCGCGACAAGGTGGAGGCGGACGTGCTGCGCCCCGGCGAGCAGGCGTCCTCGCGGGCGGTGGAGCTGTGGGTGGCGTTCACCCGGCGGCCGTCACCCGAGACGTGGTACCGGGCGCACAACGCGAGCATCGTCGCGGGCTACCTGGCCCACCAGGACCTCGCCCGCCGGGAGGTGCCGCTCGAACGACTGATGATCAACGTGTCGCTGCTGCGCGCGCTGTACGCGCACGCGCTGGTGGCCGCACCGGGGCTGGCGATGGGCCGGATCGGCGCGGTGACGCGGTTTCTCGGCGATCCGCGGTTCGGCACGGTGGGACTTTTCCTCAACCTTTGCCGGGTGTTCCCCCAGCGTTACCCGGTTCGGGACATGTCGCTGCCGGAGCTGATCGCCGCCGAACGCGTGCTGCCCCGGCTCCTCGACCACGGGGTGATCTGCCCGCGCCTGACCGACCTGTACGCCTTCGCCGCGTCGACCCTCGACCAACCGGGGGTAGCTGAATTCGTCGTGAACGAGGTGCCCTGCTACGCCGACCCCCCGCAGGACTCCTACGCCTGGCACATCGAACACCCTGACCTGGCACTACGACTCGTCCGCGGCGTGACGAAACCCGTTCGCTGAGGCCGGGTTCGGGCGCGGGCGGTGCTTGACCGATCACGCGCGTGATCTTTAGGCTGCGCGCGGACGTCTACTCGAGGTCTCGTCCGTTCGGGGAGGTTTCGGGTGCGGCAGACGGATTCTTTCGGCACCGGTGAACTCGGTGTCCCGCAGGGGATCGCGCACACCACCGTGCAGGTCGGCGTCGGGCCGCCCAGCGGTGACGTGCGCGCGAAAGTGCAACGGGCCATCGGCCATCCGGTGCAGCGCGCGTGGCCCAAGTGGTGGCTCAAGATCACCATCAGTGTGCACGCGGTGCTGGTCTTCGCCCAAGCGGTGATGGCCGGGCAGTACCTCGCGGGTGACTACGGCTTCCTGGAACAGCACAGCGTCAACGCCATGGTGATCGGTGTGGTCTGCGCGGGCACCGTGGGCGCGGCGTACTTCGACCGGCGGTTCAACGCGGCGACGGTGTGGCCGCTGGTGGCCGCGGTGCTGCTGTTCCTCGCCGAGATCGGCCAGATGGCGGCGGGGGTGTGGCGGTCGATGGCGCTGCACGTGCCGCTGGGGGTGGCGGTCACCGTCGCGGTCGTGTTCCAACTGGTGTGGGTGTGGCGCAAACCGGCGGCGGCGTGAGCCCCGTCGACCGCAGGCGGTTCCTCGGCCTGTCCGGGCTCGCGGTGGTGGGCGGCATCGCCTCGGTCGGCATCGGCACCGGCTTCTCCTTCGGTCGGGTCCTCGACGGCAGCGGCGAACCCGGGGTGCTGGTGCGCAGCGGCGCGCACCTGCCGCCCGCGTTCCGGCGCCCGCTGCCGATCCCCCCGGTGCTCCGCCCCACCCGCTCGGACACCGCGACGGACTACTACGAGATCACCCAGCGGGCCGCGGACGTCGAGTACCTGCCGGGTCTGCGCACCCCGTCGTGGACCTACAACGGCTCGTTCCCCGGCCCCACCCTGATCACCCGGTCGGGCCGGCGGGCGGTGGTGACCCACCGCAACGAGCTGCCCCGCCCGGTCGTGGTGCACCTGCACGGCGGCCACATGCCCGCCGACAGCGACGGCTACCCCGGGGACACGATCCTGCCCGGGGACGGCTCGTCGGTGTCGCACGACATGTCGGTGCCGGGAAACCCGGTCGTCGGCAGCCGCGACTACGTCTACCCGGGCAAGCAGCGCGCCGCCACCCTCTGGTACCACGACCACTCCATGGGCTTCACCGGCGCGACGGTCTACCGCGGCCTCGCGGGCTTCCACCTGGTCCGCGACGACGAGGACGACGCGCTGCCGCTGCCCAAGGGCGACCGCGACATCCCCCTGATGATCACCGACCGCTCCTTCGCCGCCGACGGCCAGTTCGCCTACCCGTCGCTGGCCCCCAACCTCACGGTCCCCGGCGTCACCGACGACCACCTCAACGGCGTCCTCGGCGACGTCGTCCTGGTCAACGGAGCGCCCTGGCCCGCCCTCCCGGTCGACCGCCAGCGCTACCGCTTCCGAATCCTCAACGCCTCCAACTGCCGCCGCTACGGCCTCCGGCTGGACCCCCCACCCCCCGACGGCGACCCCACCTTCACCCAGATCGGCTCCGACGGCGGCCTCCTGTCCCGCCCCCTGACCCACGAGTCGATCGACGTGGCCCCCGCCGAACGCTTCGACGTCGTCCTCGACTTCGCCCGCTACGCCCCCGGCACGAGGGTGCGCCTGGTCAACACCCTCGCCACCGACCGCACCGGGGAGGTCATGTGCTTCGACGTGTCGGACCGGACCCCGCAGGACACCACGGCCATCCCGGACGAACTGTCGTCAGTGGAGTACCTCGACCCCCGCCAAGCGGTCCGAACCAGGGAATTCCTCTTCCAGAGCCAGAACGGCGACCCCGGCTGGAGCATCAACGGCGAGCCGTACACCCCCGGAACCGTCCTGGCCCACTCCCGCCTGGGCGACCTGGAACTGTGGCGCTTCACCTCCGACGTCCACCACCCGGTCCACGTCCACCTCAACCACTTCCAGGTCACCCGCCGCAGCAACGGCGGCCCCGGCCCGTACGACGCGGGCTGGAAGGACACGGTCGACCTGCTCCCGGCGCAGGCCATGGAGGTCGCCATCCGGTTCACCGACTACCCGGGCCGCTTCGTGTTCCACTGCCACAACCTCGAACACGAGGACATGGGCATGATGGCCGACTTCACCACCATCTGACCCGGCTCGGCCCGGCCTAGCTCGGCCGCGCCCCCACGGCGTCCCGGATCTGACCCCCCAACTCGGCGGCGCCTTCCCGGGCGCAGTGCGCGCAGCAGAAGAACTGCCCGGCCACCTCGACCCCGTGCCCGAGGATTCGGCACCGGCAGTGCTCGCACACGGGCGCCAACTTGGTCGCGGCGCACTCGAAGCTGTCGAAGGTGTGCACCTGCCCACCCACGGTCCGCACCTCGAAGGCCATCCAGTAGTCGTTCCCACACGTGTCACAGGTAGCCACGGAGCCACTCCTCTCAGTCGAGAAGCAGCCTGCGCCCACCGACCGAACCCGGCAACCGCTGTCCCCCATCGGATTACCTCCCCGGCGGACCGACCAAGGGGACACCGCTGCTCAGCCACCGCACTCGACTCCCGACCGGCAGAAGAACATCTCCTCTTTCATCTGGGTGATGAACTTCCACCGCTCCTTCTGCGGGAACCCACGCCATTGCCAGAATGAAACCCTGTCCCCTTCCTTCACCGTGGCCATGGTGCTCTCCACAACATCCCCGTCCGCGCCGCTGACGATTAGTTCCTCTCCGCCCTCCGAACGAACCCCGTCAACCGAGACGAGTCGAATCCTCGCCTGCTCCCCCCGAGAACTCCAAGTGACAAATTCATCGTCAACCACCATTTTCCCTTCATTCTCACCGCTGTCGACCCCGACGCCCTCCCACGTCCCACCCAGGCCGATCTGCGACACAGTCATCCTCTCGGGGCACGGGTTCTCGGCGCTTCTCGGTTCCCACGACCAGTTTCCGTCCAGCCTGGCCAGGTTGACGCAATAGGTGTCCTCGGTCGACATGGTCCCGGTGGTGCGGAACGGCTGACCATTGTTGTTCACGACGATCTCGCCACTGACCCCGAGAGAGGTGTACCTGACGCGCAACTGCCACTCGACGTAATCCCGTGAGACAACGGGCGTGATGTTGAATTGCTCCAACTCGGACTGGCTCACCACGAAGGGGAACTCCGGCGGCGGAATCACGGTCGATTCCTGCTTGCCGGGAATCCCGATCACACTGGGCTCAGGCTTGTTCAGGTTGACGACAAAACTCCGGGGGTCAAGCCCCTCCTCACAACTGGGGTTGAGGCGAACACCACCGACGGCGGGTTTGCGCGTCAACACTTCCGCGCGCATGGATTCCAGTTTGAACGCCACGGAATGCGTGCCCTGGAATGTGACCGAAAACAGACTCCCATCGGCTTGGATGGTCCCCCCGGGCTGCCCGTCCCGCACCACGGGCACCGGCCCGGTGTCGTGCGGGACCACCCAACTGCTCTTGCACATCCCCATGGACATGGTCACGGAGTACTGAAGTTGCGCACTCCCGGGGGAAGTCCCCGCCACCTCAGTGGAAACGTCCTGCGCAATGCGCCCCAGCCGACTGATCGCAACCCCGGAAAGCACCGTCGTGACAAGCTGTGCCGTCACGGTGACGATGGCCGCAACCTTCACCCCCCGGGGCAAGTTCGCAAAGATGGTGACGAACTTGGTCGAGTGGTACGAACCACCCACCTGCATCACATTTCCCTCAATGCGATCCACTTCAATATTCTGCGACGTCGACGCGGGTACGAGCGGGGCACCGCGCGAAGCAAACCGGATCAGCAGAGCCGCCAGCAGAATGGTGAAGGCAAGCCCAACCCAACTCAACAACCGAAGGACGTCAACCAGCGGGCTTTCCTGCCCGGAAAGCCATATCGGGAGAACCAGGTTGACGACCGACCATGCCCCGAACCCCAGCGTCACGACCAAGCCAACGGCCCATCGCGCCTTCACTCCACCCTTGATCATCCGCTCTCACTTCAGATGGTCCGCACACCGCGTTGATCGTGACATCCTCCCGCAGTTGGTGCGACCCTCCACAAAGGTGGCCGAAATCCGCTCGCGCAGCGCATTGTCCGCACACCTGCACAGTTCAGCGAACTCCACGACGTGGCACCATCGGCGAAGAACCCGCTCACCTCCTCTTGGATCAGAGCACTGCTTGATATACGACAGAATTGCGCGGTTCGACTGGCTGCCTTCAAAAAGGCAGTCAAAGCCAGTCAGCTGGCCAGGAAGACCACGTCCGGTTCGCCGCGCGCAACCGGGACCTCCAGCACCTCCACCGCCGTGAACGCCGTCCTCAGTCGCGCAACGAAAGCAGTGCTCGCGGCGGCGCTCCACACCGCCAAGACCCCGCCGGGGGTCAGCCGCGAGCGGAGCATCCGCACACCCTCCGCCGAGTACAGGCTCGCGTTGTCCTCCCCCAGGGTCCAGTCCGGGCCGTTGTCGATGTCCAGGCACAGGGCGTCGAAGGTCTGCGGTGACTGGGGGAGCCAGGTGGTGAGGTCGGCGGGGACGCAGTGGGTGCGGGGGTCGTCCAGGAGGTCCTGGTTGCCCAGGTGGGTTCGGTTCCAGGCGATGACCTGTTCCTCGCGTTCGACCACCGTCACCTCGTGGACGCGGGGGTGGGTGAGGGCCGCTCGGAGGGAGAAGCCGACGCCCAGGCCGCCGATGAGGAGGTGGGGGCCGGGCATGCGGTCGGCCGCGGCGGTGATGAGGAGGCGTTCGGATTCTCCCGCGCGGGTGTCCATGAGGAACATGCCGTTGGCGATGATCTCGTGGTGGGCGCCGTCGCGGCGGAGGACCAGTTCGCCGCAGTGGCCGGGGGCTCTGGCGATGGTGGTCTTGTCGTTCATCGGGGGTGAGCTTATAGATTCCCGGGGTGCACACGGTTCCGCCCGTCATCCCCGGGCTCACCCTCGGTCGGCCGCTGGGGCAGGGCGGGTTCGGGACCGTCTTCCTCGCCCGGCAGGACCGGCTCGAGCGCGACGTGGCCGTCAAGGTCGACAACCGGGTCCTGGGGACCGAGCGGGACCGGGAGCGGTTCCTGCGGGAGGCCCGGGCCGCCGCGCGGCTCTCCGGGCACCCCAACGTGGTCAACGTCTACGACGCGGGGGTGACCGCCGACGGGCGGCCGTACATCGTGATGGAGCTGTGCACCGGGGGTCGCTGGCCGACGTGCTGGAGCGGCAGGGTGCCCTCGCGTACGCGCGGGTGGTGGAGATCGGTGCCCGGTTGGCCGACGCGTTGGCGCACGCGCACGCGGTGGGGATTCTGCACCGGGACATCAAGCCCGCGAACATCCTGGTCAACGCGTTCGGGGCGGTGAAGTTGGCCGACTTCGGGTTGGCCTCCGTCCTGGACGCGCACGCCGACTCGGTGACCGTGACCGTCGGGGCGTTGAGCCCGCACTACGCCGCCCCGGAGGTGTTCGCGCACGCCGCGCCGAGTCGGGCCGGGGACGTCTACTCGCTCGGTGCGACGCTCTACACCCTGGCGACCGGGCGGCGGCCCCGGCAGATCCCGTGGCCCGCGGACAGCCTCGACGGGTTGGTGTCGGCGCTGCGGGCGCCCGTTCCGCCGATCGAGGGGGCGCCGCCCGCGTTGAACGCCGCCCTGCTCAACGCGCTCGACGCCGACGCGGACCGGCGGACGCCGGGGGCCGAGCAGTTGCGGGACGAGCTGGAGGGGTTGCGGGCGGTCCGGCCGCTGCCGCCGGTCGTGGCGCCCGCGCGCAGGCGGTGGTTGCTGGTGGTGGCGGTCGTGGCGGTGCCGGTGCTGGTCGCGGCCGGGTTCTTCTGGCGCGGACTGCTCGACCCGGGTCAGGGAACCCAGGGAGCCGGGCAGACCAGTCAGACCGGTCAGACCAGTGCGGCGCCGCGGGTGCCCAAGGGCATGGTGGAGTGCGCCGGGGAGGGGTTTTGCCTGGTGGACAAGTGTTTCGGCGGGCTGGTGAACCTCGCCGACGTGGACATCAAGGCCGCGCCCGCCGACTGCTCGGGGGAGCACGCGTGGCAGGCCTACGCGGGCACGTTCCGGCCCGAGGGCAGCGAGGACCTGACCGCGACCGCCATCGCCGTGCTGCCGGAGGTGGCGCGGGTGTGCTCGGCGGAGGTGATGGCGGCGCGGACCGCGCCGGGGCGCTCCACCGCCGGGTGGAAGCGGGAGGTCATGCCGACCGACGAGACCGTGCTGTGCCTCGCCGCACCCGAATCGGGCGAACCGGACGGGAGCGTTTTCACGAACCGGTAGCCTGGCAGCCCACACTGCCCACCCCTGGGGGAACGATGCGATCTCGACTGGCGACCGTCCTGTGCGCGGCGGCACTGGTCGGCGGGCTCTCGGCCTGCGACTCCGTGCGGCAGGCGACCGACGCGGCCAGCGCGGCCACCGACAAGACCAGCATCTGCATCGAGGCGCTGCAACTCGCCAACTTCACCCCCAGCTCGCAGGACGTGGAGCAGACCGCGAGCGACGCCAAGCGCCGCGCCGACGAACTCCAGGCCCTGGCCGACAAGGCCGCCGACACCACCCTGCGCGACGCGCTGAGCGGCATGTCGGACAAGGTGTCGGAGTTGGACGTGCGCAACCTCGACCCGGCGACGGTGGCCGACTGGACCAGGGAGAAGGTCTCGGCGTTCAACACGCTGACCCAGGCCTGCCTCTAGGGCCTGCCCTCAAAGCCAGCCCCCACGAACCGCCGGCCCGGAGAGCGAATACCCGGCTACGCAGAGGCCCGGGTGGGTGGATGCCCGGGTGGGTGGATGCCCGGGTGGGTGGATGCACTTGCCCAGCCGACCACCCCGAAAACCGCCAGCCCGACTACCCCCTGCCCGGGTGGGCGGAGGTGCTTGACCGGCCGACCACCCCGAAAACCGGCGGCCCGGCGAGCCAACTGCCCCAGTGGGTGGAGGTACTTAACCGGCCGACCACCCCGAGAACCGCTGGCCCGGCTACGGACATGCCCGGGCGGGCAGGTGTCGTCAACGCAGGCTGACCACCCCACAAACCGGCGGCCCGACCAAGCAACTGCCCGGGTGGGTGGATGT
>NZ_AYXG01000146.1 GCF_000564855.1 Actinokineospora spheciospongiae | reverse complement strand
CGGCGGTTTGTTGGGTGGTCGGCTGGCCGAGCACATCCACCCACCCGGGCAGTTCGCTCGCCAGGCCGCCGGTTCTCGGGGTGGCCGGTTGGGCCGCTGCGCCGGTGGGGTTCGGGGTGGCTGGAGGCGGGCCTGTGGCTGGTTGTTGCTGCGCCCGGTGGGGTTCGGGGTGGTGGTGTCCGTCCCACATGCCGGCGACGGGTTCCGGGGGGCGGCGGACGTTGCGATACTGCGGCGCCGGGACCGGGAGGGGTGGGGCATGGGCAGGCAGCGGTGGGTGGGGGTCGCGCGCGGTGTCGCCGACCGGTTGGCCGGGGACGCGGTGGAGCGGGAGGGCAAGGGGGCCGAGCCGCTGCCGGAGATCGCCCTGCTGCGCGAGAGCGGGCTGCTGGCGCTGACCGCCCCCGCCGGGCTGGGCGGGCACGGGCAGGACTGGGCCACCGCGCACGCGGTCCTGGCCGAGGTCGCCGCCGCCGACGCCTCCGTGGGGCACCTGCTCGGCTACCACTACCTGCACCTGTGGCGGCTGTGGCTCTTCGACGTCCCCGAGCGGGCCGCCGAGCTGGTGCGGGCGACGGTCGAGCACGGGTGGTTCTGGGCGGGGGTGGCCAACCCGCGCGACGACGCCCTGGTGCTCACCGACGCCCCCGGCGGCGGGTTCACCGTCGACGGGCGGAAGTTCTTCGCCACCGGGGCCAGCGTCGCCGACCGGCTGGTGGTCAGCGGGGTGCACCCGCCCACCGGGGACAAGCTCACCTTCGTCGTGGACGCGGGCGCCCCCGGCATCCGCTACCTGGGCGACTGGGACAACCTCGGGCAGCGGATGTCGGCCAGCGGCGGGGTCGACTTCCGCGGGGTCGCCGTGCCCGCCCGCGACGTCCTCGGCGCCCAGCCCGCCCACGACGCCCCCACCGCCCCGCGCGACTCGCTGCCCGCGCTGGGCTTCCAGCTCGTGCTGAGCCGGGTGTTGGCCGCCGTGGGTCGTGGCGCGCTGGGGACCGCGGCCGACTACACCCGCACCCAGTCGCGCGCCTGGCCCGCCGCCGGGGTTGAGCGGGCGGTCGAGGACCCGCACGTGCTCGCCGCCTACGGGGGCCTGAGCGCCCGGCTCGACGCCGCCGACCTGCTGGTGGACGCGGCCACCGCCGCCTTCGCCGAGGCCGACCTGGCCGGGACCGCGCTCACCGCCGGGGCGCGCGGTGAGCTGGCCCTGCGCGTGTCCGCCGCCAAGGTGGTCACCGCCGACCTCGCCGTGGAGGTCGCGAACCGGGTCTTCGAGTTGACCGGTGCCCGTGCCACCTCCGCCAGGGTCGGGCTGGACCGCTTCTGGCGCAACGCCCGCACCCTGACCCTGCACGACCCCACCGTCTACAAGGCCACCGAGATCGGCAGGCACCTGCTCACCGGCGAACTCCCGGTGCCCAACGGCTACAGCTGATGGCACACCCGACGGCAGAGCCGGTGACAGGGCAGGCAGCGCACCCGGTGGCGGAGCCGACGGCACCGTGGACCGTGCCCACGCTCGCCGACAGCGTCCGGCTGACCGACGACGCGGTGCTGATCCTGGACCGGCGCCGCTTCCCGTTCGAGCGCGACTGGGTGCGCTGCGCGACCGTGGAGGAGGTCGCGGCGGCCATCGCGGACATGGTCACCCAGTCCTCGGGCCCGTACTTCGCCGCCCTGCACGGCATGGTCCTCGCCGCCCGCGCCGCCGCGACCCGCCCGCCCGCCGAGGCCAGGGCGGAGCTGGAGCGGGCCGGGGCGCTGCTGGTCGCCAGCCGGTCCACCAACAACCACCTGCGCAAGGCCGTGGACGCCGTGCTGGCCCCGTGCGGCCCGGTGTCCGGGGCGGAACTGGTGGCGGCGGCGGAACTGGGCGCCCGGCGGGGCGCGGAGGTCTACCACGCCCGCAGCCGGGCCCTGGGGGAGCACAGCGCCCGGCTGCTGCCCCCGGGCGCGCGGGTGCTGACGCACTGCTGGGCCGACTCCTACCTGATCGAGACGGTCAACGCCGTGCGCGCGCTGGGCAACGAGGTGTCCTTCGTCTGCACCGAGACCCGCCCGTACCTGCAGGGCGCCCGGCTCACCGCGGAGACCCTGGCCGAGATGGGCGTGGACACCACGCTGATCACCGACGGCATGGGCGCGGCCGTGCTGGCCGCCGGGGAGGTCGACGCGCTGCTCACCGCCGCCGACCGGGTCACCATGGACGGGCACGTGGTCAACAAGGTCGGCACGCTGGGCCTCGCCGTCGCCGCGCACGCCTTCGGCGTGCCGTTCCTGGCGCAGGTGCAGGCCCCCGACCCGGCCGCGCCGACGGCCGCCGACGTGCCGATCGAGCACCGCTGCGGCGATGAGGTCCTGCACACGCTCGGCGTGCGCACCGCCAGCACCCGGGTGCGCGGGCACTACCCTGCCTTCGACGTGACGCCGCCGCGGTTCGTGCACACCGTCGTGACCGACCGCGGCCCGTTCGCGCCGGACGCACTCGACGGATACCACCGAAAGGCAGTCAGTGACTGAGGTCCTGCGGGCGCAGTGGGTCGTCCTCGACATCGAGGGCACCCTGATGCCGACCAGCGCCGTCCACGTCGGGCTCTACGACTTCGCCCGCCCCCGGCTGGGGCCGTGGATCGACGCGCACCCCGACTCCGAGCTGGTCCGCTCCGCGGTGGCCAGGACCAAGGCAGAGGCCGGGCTGGCCGACGACGCCGGGACCGCCGAGGTCGTCGCCGTGCTGCACCGGTGGATGGCCGAGGACCGCAAGGCCGCCCCGCTCAAGGACCTCCAGGGCGAGATCTGGCAGCAGGGGTACGCCTCCGGGGAACTGGTCTCGTCCTACTTCCCCGACGTGGTCGGGGCCCTGCGCGCCTGGCACGCGGCCGGGCTGGCGCTGGCGGTGTTCTCCTCCGGGGCGGTGAAGGGCCAGGTCGCGTCCTTTTCCAACACCACCGACGGCGACCTGACCGGCCTGTTCCGCTCCCACTTCGACACCGTCAACGCCGGCCCGAAGCGGGAGGCGCCGTCGTACGCGGCCATCACCGCGGGCCTGGGGGACCCCGACCCCGGGGCGGTCGTGTTCCTGTCCGACGTGCCCGCCGAACTCGACGCGGCGGCCGAGGCCGGGTGGCAGACCGTGGGGCTGGCGCGCGCGGGGGAGCCGTACGCCGACGCCGACTTCGGCGCGCACCTCGTGGTCGGCACGTTCGACGACCTGCGGATCGAGGCCGCGTGAACCTCGTCGAGGCGGGCCGGGCGCTGGCGGCGGAGTCCGCGCGCTTCGCCGCCCTGGGCTGGATGCGCGGCACCTCGGGCAACCTGTCGGTCACGCTGGGGCGCGACCCGCTGCGCCTCGCCGTCACCGCCAGCGGTTTGGACAAGGGGACCCTGACCGAGACCGACGTGGTGGAGGTCGACTTCCACGGCGACCCCGTCTCCGGGTCGCTGCCCCCGTCGGCGGAGGCGGCGCTGCACGCCAGGATCGCCAGGGTGGCGCGGGCGGGGGCGGTGGTGCACCTGCACCAACTGGCCCCGGTGATCGCCGCCGAGCGCAACCCCGGCGGGATCGTGCTGCGCGACCTGGAGATGCTCAAGGGCTTCGGCCGGGCGGCCCACGACGACGAGGTGCGCGTCCCGGTCGTGCCCAACAGCCAGGACATGCGCGTGCTCGGCGACGCGTTCGAGGCGGGCTTCGACCCGGCCACCCCGGCCCTTGTCGTCGCCCGGCACGGGGTGTACGTGTGGGGGGCGGACCTGGAGCAGGCCCGCCACCGCGCCGAGTGCCTGGAGTGGCTGCTGCGGTTCGTGAACTCGGTACAGGGGACCGACACGCCCGGGGGTTTCGCGTGACGCTGTTGACGGTGTGGCCCGAGGACGACCCGGGGACCGTGCTGACCCGGACCGAGGACGCCGGGGAGATCACCGGCGTGCTGTCCGCGCTGGGGGTCCGCTTCACCCGCTGGCCGCTGGTCGACCTGCCCGCCGACCCGACGTCGGATGAGGTCCTGGCGGCCTACCGCGACCGGGTCGAGGAGGTGTCCACCCGCGAGGGCTACGGCTTCGTGGACGCGGTCGCCATGACCCCGGCCGCCCCGGCCGAGGACGCCGCGAAGGCCAGGGCGAAGTTCCTCGCCGAGCACACCCACGACGACGACGAGGACCGCTTCTTCGCC
The DNA here is from genome assembly GCF_000564855.1 of Actinokineospora spheciospongiae. Taxonomy (GTDB): domain Bacteria; phylum Actinomycetota; class Actinomycetes; order Mycobacteriales; family Pseudonocardiaceae; genus Actinokineospora; species Actinokineospora spheciospongiae. The sequence goes on along the minus strand of NZ_AYXG01000146.1, from coordinate 7,867 downwards.
CGCGGCTCCGGCATCTTCTACCTGCACGTCGCCGGTCGCGTCCACGCGGTGCTCTGCGAGGCGGGCGACCTGCTCAGCGTGCCCGCCCGGACCACCCACTGGTTCGACATGGGCACCACCCCGGACTACGTGTCCATCCGCTTCTTCCACGACGACGACGGCTGGGTGGCCTCGTTCCTGGAGGACTCGATCGCCGCCCGCTTCCCGACCTTCGACGAGATCACCGCGGGCCGATGAACGCGGACCGCCTCCCCGCGGGACGACGGGGAGGCGGCCCGCGGTGGATCAGCCGATCTGCAGGTCGACGCAGGCGTAGAAGGCGTTCGGCGTGTCGGCGATGTTCCACACCGCCAGCACCTTCTGCCGCCCGGTGAACCCGGCCGTGTCGACCTGGTGGGTCACCGTGGAGCCGGGCTGCGCGCCGCCGTCGTTGAACTCGGCGATCTTCGTGGAGCCGATGAAGTACTGCCAGGTGCTGGTGGCGTGCCGGGCGGTCAGCCGCCAGGTGAAGGCCACCTGCCTGCCGACCCACGTCGTCGGCCAGTTCTTCGACTCGTCGCTGAGCTGGGCGAACCTGGCGTTGCCGCCGTGGCAGCTCCGCAGGCCCTTGGGGCCCTCGACGCTCTGCGGTTCCCAGATGATCTCGCCGCACCCGGCGACCCGGCCCGCGGCGCAGTTGGCCTGGCGGCTCGGTGGGAAGTCGACGTAGCCGTGGGCCAGCGCCGGGGTCGCCGGGATGGCGAGCCACAGCAGCGGGACGGCGGCGAGGGCGGCGAGCTTGCGCGGGAATCTCATGGGCTGCTCCTCCACAGGGTGTCCACCCCCGCGGGTTGGGGGGTGAGACGGGGTGTCCACCCCCGCGGGTCGGGGGGTGAAACGGGCTGGACCAGGGATGCCGGAGAGAATTTGGTCTAGACCATAAGTCGGTTTCGGACAATCAGTCAAGGTGTCCCGGCGGAACCCGACCGGGCCCCGGGTGGCGGTTCCCTCATCGTGTCGGGGTGGGCCGATACCCTCCGGTACCTTGGGACACCTGTTCGACTGACCTGGGCCAGACCTGCATTGGAGTGCTGCGCGGTGACTGCCGAGACCCTCTACGGGGCGGACGACCTCACCCACCTCGAAGGGCTTGAGGCGGTCCGCAAGCGCCCCGGCATGTACATCGGGTCCACCGACAGCCGCGGCATCAACCACCTGTTCGCCGAGATCGTCGACAACTCCACCGACGAGGGCGTCGCCGGGGAGGCCACCAGGGTGGTCGTCACCCTGCACGCCGACGGCAGCGTCCAGGTCGACGACGACGGCCGCGGCATCCCCACCGGCACGCACGCCAAGTCGGGCCTGTCGGGAGTGGAACTCGTCCTCACCCGGCTGCACGCGGGCGGCAAGTTCGGCGGCTCCGGCTACAAGACCTCCGGCGGCCTGCACGGCGTCGGCGCCTCCGCGGTCAACGCCCTGTCGCACCGCTTCGACGTGGTGGTCAAGCGCGAGGGCAAGGTCCACCAGATGTCCTTCGCGCACGGCGTCCCCGGCGTCTTCGACGGTCCCGGCCCGACGGCGAAGTTCACCCGCAGGTCGGGGCTGGAGATCACCGGGAAGATGAAGCGCGGTGAGCGCACCGGCACGTCCATCCGCTACTGGTACGACGCGCGGTACTTCGAGAACGGCGCCAAGCTCGACGTCGACGGCGTCCGGCAGAAGATGCGCAACACCGCGTTCCTCGTCCCCGGCGTCGCCTACGTGCTGCGCACCGCCGTCGACGACGCGATCTCCGAGGAGTCGTTCCACTTCCCGCACGGGCTCACCGACATGGTCGAATTCCTCACCCCCGCGGGCGACCGCGCGGTCTCGGGCACCCTGCTCGCCGTGGGCGAGGGCACCTACACCGAGAACGCCGCCGACGAGAACGGCGTCATGCGCTCCAAAGTGGAGCGCCGGGCCGAGGTCGAGGTCGCCTTCCGCTGGGGCACCGGCTACGAGCGCACCGTCGAGTGCTTCACCAACACCATCCGCAACATCCACGGCGGCACCCACCGCAAGGGCTTCGAGCGGGCGGCGCTCAAGTCCCTGCAGGAGGCCATCGCCCGCACCCGGGGCCTGCTCAAGCCCAAAGAGGACCCGCCCACCCTCGACGACGTCCTGGAGGGGATGACCGCGGTCATCCACGTCCGCGTCCCGGAACCGCAGTTCACCTCCCAGACCAAGGACGAGCTGTCCACCGCGGGCATCACCAAGGTCATCGGCGCCGTGGTCGAACGCGAGCTCAAGTCCTGGGTCGACGACCGCAGGACCAAGGCCGAGGCCAAGGTCGTGCTGCAGAAGGTCGTCGACGCCAGCCGGGTCCGGCTGGCGCAGAAGCAGCAGAAGGACGCCGCCCGCCGCAAGACCGCCCTCGAGGGCGCGGCCATGCCCGCCAAGCTCGTCGACTGCCGCACCACCGGTCTGGCCCGCAGCGAACTGTTCCTGGTGGAGGGCGACAGCGCCCTCGGCTCGGCCAGGATGGCCCGGGTCTCGGAGTACCAGGCGCTGCTCCCGCTGCGCGGCAAGATCCTCAACGTGCAGAAGGCCAGCCTCGCCGACACCCTGCGCAACGCCGAGATCGCCTCCATCGTGCAGGTCCTCGGCGCGGGCACCGGGCGCACGTTCGACCTGTCGACCATGCGCTACGGGCGGGTCATCCTGATGGCCGACGCCGACGTCGACGGCTCGCACATCCGCACCCTGCTGATCACCCTGTTCGCCAAGTACATGCGACCGGTCATCGAGGACGGGCGGCTCTACGCCGCCATGCCGCCCCTGCACAAGATCACCACCAAGGGCCGCAACCCGGAGACCCGGTTCACCTTCACCCAGCGCGAGATGGAGACCACCCTCGCCGCGCTGGAGAAGGCGGGCAAGCAGGTCGTGACCCCGGTGCCGCGGTTCAAGGGGCTCGGCGAGATGGACGCCGACGAGCTGTGGGACACCACGATGAACCCGGCCACCCGCTCGGTCCGGCGGATCACCCTCGACGACGCCGAGGCCGCCGAGACCGCGCTGGAACTGCTGATGGGCGAGAAGGTCGAACCGCGGCGGGCGTGGCTGGTGGAGTCCTCCGGCCGGGTCGACCAGTCCGCCATCGACGTCTGAGCCCACCGAGCCGTCCGCACCACCGCGAGAGCCTGAGAACCACCGCGAGAGAGAGCTGCTGAGTCATGGCACGCCGCAAGGGCCCCACCACCAAGGTCGACCCCGCCGCCTTCGACCAGGCGGGCGCCCAGGTGTTCGACAACCCGGTGAAGACCGAGATCGAGGACTCCTACCTGGAGTACGCCTACTCGGTCATCCACTCCCGCGCCCTCCCCGACGCGCGCGACGGCCTCAAGCCGGTGCACCGCCGCATCCTGTTCTCGATGAACGAGCAGGGCTACCGGCCCACCCACGCCTACGTGAAGTCCTCCCGCGTGGTCGGCGACTGCTTCGTGCGCGGCGCCCTGGTCTCCACCCCGGCCGGGCTGCGCCCGATCGAGGCCCTGGAGGTCGGCGACCTGGTGCTCGACGGCGCGGGCGCCCCGGTCCCGGTGGTCGAGGTCTACGAGAACCCGGTGTCCGACCTGGTCCGCCTCACCTGGGCCGACGGCCACACCCTGGTGGTCACCCCCGGCCAGCGCTTCATGACCCCCGACGGCTGGGTGGAGGCCCGGTCCTTGGCGGGCGCCACGACCGTCCCCGCCGCCCCCCGCCCCCCGGTCCGCGCGGAGGACACCGGCACCGAGTACGTCCTCGGCCTGCTCACCGCCCTCGGCACGGTCGACGCCGACGGCCGGGTGCTGCTCAGCACCCCCGAGGTCGACGCCGTCGACCGCGCCCACGGCTGGGCCATCGGCGCGGGCGTCGCGGTCTGCCGCGACAAGCGCGAAGCCGCCGCCCCCGACGGCCGCGACCTGCACGTGCTGGCCTTCACCCCGGCCGAACCGGTCGCCCGCCCGATGACCGAGGCCCTGGCGGGCCGAGTCCCCGAGGACGTCCTGTCCGACCGCGCCACCTGGCCCCGCTTCCTCGCCGGCCTCACCGACGGCGGCCTCGACCCCACCGGCATCGCCTGCGCCGCCACCGACCCCGAACTGCACCGCCAGCTGCGCGCGATGACCGCCCCCACCGACCCCCAGCCGGTCGTCTCGGTCACCCCAGTCACCCCCGCCACCACCCACGACATCCAGGTCGGCTCCCCGGACCACGCCTTCGTCGTCGAGGGCCACGTCGTGCACAACTGCATGGGCAAGTACCACCCCCACGGCGACACCGCCATCTACGACGCGATGGTCCGCCTCGCCCAGGACTTCTCCCTCAACGCCCCCCTGATCGACGGCCACGGCAACTTCGGCTCCCCGGACGACGGCCCGGCCGCCAGCCGCTACTGCGTCGTCGGCGACACCCGCATCCGCCTGGCCGACGGCACCAGCCCGCGCATCGCCGACCTGGCCGACCTCGCCCCGGACACCGAGGTCGAGGCGGACTTCGAGGTCCTGGACAAGGACGGCAAGGCGGTCCGCGTCGACCGGGTCTTCAACTCCGGCGTGCACCCCACGCTCCGCCTGGAGACCGACAGCGGGTTCTCGCTGCGCGGCAGTGAGAACCACCTCGTCCTCTGCCTCGAAGCGCCGATGGGCGTCCCCCTGTTCCAGTGGCGCAGGCTCGACGAGCTCACCCCGGGCATGGTGGTCTGCGTCGCCCGCAACGCCTGGCAGCAGGTCACGCCCACCGCCGAGGAGCGGGCGCTCGGCGTCCGGGCGGCAGCCCGGGTCTCCGCGGACCCGGCGTCGGACGAGGGCATCCCTGAGTCCGTGTGGTCCGGGGGCTGGGGGATCAAGCGGGCCTTCCTGATGTCGCTGTTCGAGCACGGCGGTGCGGTGCAGTCAGCCGAGGGTGGTGTCACCGTCCACTGCGGCACCCCCGGGGTGCGGCTGGGCCGGGAGGTCCAGGAACTCCTGGCCGAGTTCGGTGTCCTCGCCCGGCTCCGCGACCACGTGCGGTCGGACGGTTCGGGCGAGCACCGCCTCACCGTGTCGGGGCTCCGCGACGTGCGGGTGTTCGCCGAGCGGGTCGGGTTCCCCGGCGCCGGGCAGTCCGGGCTCGACGACCTGATCCGGCGCTCCCCGGCCGGGCCGGACGAGGAGCGGGTGCCGTTCGTCGGCGACTTCGTCCGCGGCGCCGTCGAGGAGGACGGGCGTGGCGGCGGGGAGTCGACCCGGCACGACTTCGACCGCGTGGAGCGCTGGGAGACCGAGCGGCTGCGGATCATCGATCGGATCGAGGACCCGGAGGTCCTCGCCACGATCCTGCCCGTTCTGGACTCCGGGTACCGGTTCGAGACCGTGGCCTCGGTGCAGGCCGGGGTGCCGGAGGAGGTGTACTCGGTCCGCGTCGTGACCGAGGACCACTCCTTCCTCGCGGGCGGGTTCGTCAACCACAACACCGAGGCCAGGATGTCGGCCGAGGCGATGTTGCTCGTCGGGGAGCTGGGGGAGGACACGGTCGACTTCCGGCCCAACTACGACGGGTCGCTGCTCGAACCGACCGTGTTGCCCGCCGCGTTCCCGAACCTGCTGGTGAACGGGACCTCCGGCATCGCCGTGGGCATGGCCACCAACATGATCCCGCACAACCTGGGGGAGGTGGTGGCCGCCGCGCGGTGGCTGATCAACCACCCGACGGCGACGCTGGACAAGCTGATGGAGTTCGTGCCCGGCCCGGACCTGCCGACCGGAGGGATGCTGCTGGGCCTCGACGAGGTGCGCAAGGCCTACGAGACCGGGCGCGGGGTGGTGCGGATGCGGGCCAAGGTGCAGATCGGCCCGCTGGAGGGCAGCCGGGGGCGGCAGGCGATCACGGTGACCGAGCTGCCCTACCAGGTGGGCTCGGAGAAGATCATCGAGAAGATCACCGACGAGGTCACCAAGTCCAAGCGGCTCACCGGGATCGCCGACGTGAAGGACCTGACCGACCGGGAGAACGGGACCCGGTTGGTGATCGAGTGCAAGGTGGGGGTGAACCCGCAGGCGCTGCTGGCCGACCTCTACCGGTTGACGCCCATGGAGCAGTCCTTCGGCATCAACAACCTGGTGCTCGTCGAGGGGCAGCCGCGCACGCTCGGGCTCAAGGCGCTGCTGGAGGTGTTCCTCAAGCACCGCTACGAGGTGGTCACCCGGCGCACCCAGTACCGCAAGCGCAAGCGCGAGGAGCGGCTGCACCTGGTCGAGGGCCTGCTGCGGGCCCTGATCGACATCGACAAGGTCATCGCGCTCATCCGGTCCAGCGCGGACGCCGCCGCCGCGAAGTCCGGGCTGATGTCGCGCTTCGGCCTCTCGGAGGTCCAGTCGACGTACATCCTGGACACGCCGCTGCGCCGGTTGACCAAGTTCGACAAGCTCGAACTCGAGACCGAACAGGACCGCCTCACCGCCGAGATCGCCGAACTGGCCAAGATCCTCGACGACGACGCCGTGCTGCGCCGGGTCGTCTCGGCCGAGTTGGGCCGGGTGGCCAAGGACCTCACCGCCGAGCGGCGGACCGCCCTGATCGACGGCGACCTCAAGGAGGTCCTGGCCGCGTCCAAGCCCGCGGGCCCCCTGGAGGTCGCCGACGACCCGTGCCAGGTGATCCTCTCGGCCACCGGCCTGGTGGCCCGCACGGCGGCGGAATCCGAGGAGTCCTCCGAGGCCCGCAGGCGCAACGGCCGCGCCCGCCACGACGCGGTCAGCGCCGTGGTCCACTCCACCGCGCGCGGCCAGGTGCTGCTGGTGACCAACCACGGCCGCGCGTTCAAGACCGACGTGCTCCCGCTGCCGGTGCTGCCGGAGCAGGTGGGCACCGTGTCGCTCAGCGGCGGCATGGCGGCGGGCGAACTGGTCCCGCTGGTCAAGGGCGAGAAGGTCGTCGGCATCGCCCCGCTGGGCGAGCAGGCGGCCGGATCACCCGGCCTGGCCCTGGGCACCCGCCAGGGCGTGGTCAAGGTCTGCGCCCCGGAATGGCCCGTCCGCTCCGACGAGTTCGAGGTCATCTCCCTCAAACCGGGCGACGAGGTCGTCGGCGCCACCTGGCTCGGCGACGGCACCGAGTCCCTGGTCTTCGTCTCCTCGGAGGCATCACTGCTGCGCTACGCGGCAGGCCTGGTCCGCCCCCAGGGCCTCAAGGGCGGCGGCATGGCGGGCATCAACCTCCCCGCGAACGCCCACGCCCTGTTCTTCGGCGCGGTGGCCACAGCCGATCCCACGCACGGCGACCCGGTGGTGGTCACCTCCACGGGCCAATCGGTCAAGGTCACCCCCTTCGCCGAGTACCCGGCGAAGGGCCGGGCCACCGGGGGTGTCCGCGCCCACCGGTTCCTCAAGGGCGAAACCGGCCTCGTCCTGGCCTGGGTCGGCTCCCGCCCCGCCGCCGCCGGCAAGAACGGCTCCGCAGTGGAACTCCCCGCCATCGAACCCCGCCGCGACGGCTCCGGAGCGGCACACCCGGGACCGGACGTGGTCGGCCACCTGATCGAGAGGGACTGACCACCCACCACCACGGCGAGCAGCCGGGCTGTTCTGGAGGAAGTCGACCCCCCCGAGAACCACCAGCCCAGCCCGGCCGCCAGCCACCCCACAAACCGCCAGCCTGGCGGCCAGTCGCGCTGAAGCCCATCGCGCGCAGCCGCCGATCACCTCGCTAGCCGCCGGCCTGGCGGCCAGCCACCCCGAACCCCACCGGGCGCAGCCAGCGATCACCCCGCCGGCCTGGCGGCCAGCCACCCCGAGCCGTCAGCGGCGCAGCCGCCGACCACCCTCGCAACCGCCGGCCCGGCTACGGATATGCCCGGGTGGGTGGATGTGCTTGGGTGGGGGAAGCG
>NZ_AYXG01000145.1 GCF_000564855.1 Actinokineospora spheciospongiae | reverse complement strand
GTGGGCCAACCGCCACTGCGGCTGACCCACCTGACCACGGTGTCCCGGCACAGGTTCGGCCGATCCGTCGCAGCGCACCGGGAACCCGATGCGCGGACGTGCGGACCGCCGATCCACCTCCTCGCTCGGCCCGGGAACGCCTCGCGTTGAGGTCAGGGTGTTCGCGGCTGTCGCCGGTGGGACAGGAGGTCGAGCAGTTTGGCGTGCGTGGTGGCGTCGGCTGCGGCGATGAGCCCTTGGACACCGGTGTGGACGGGTTGGCCCGCGAGGTTGGTGACGACGCAACCTGCGGCCTGACACAGGGCGATGCCACTGCTGAAGTGCACGTTGTCGCGCAGGCGCCCGTCGGTGATGTAGGCGGCACGACGGCCGACAGCCACCCAGGCCAGTGCCAACGTGGTCGACAGCACCCTGGGGTGGAACACACTGGTGAAGCCCTCGTCGGTCAGCAGGTCGGCCGCGAGGAACCAGTCCTTGTTGGGGAATGGGGGGTCGAGGTTGAGGTCGACCAGGCGGCTGGTCGGGTCGGGCCGCAGCGGTGTGTCCCGCTCGTCCGAACGGACGGAGGCCGCCTCACCGTCGGTCCAGAACACCTCGTGCGACAGCGGGTCGGCCACAGCCGCCGTGCTCACGCGGTCGCAGGCTCGCAAGGCCACGTTGACCGCGACCAGCGGGGTGCGCGCGGCGTAGTTGAGCGTCCCGCACAACGGATCGACCAGCCAGCGGCGACCGGAGGCGGCCTGGCCGAGGTCGCCACCCTCCTCACCGAGGAAGCCGTCTGCCGGGCGTGCCTCCCGCAAGACGGCCATGATGGTCCGTTCAGCGGCGACATCCGCCTCCGTCGCGAAGTCGTCTCCGGACTTGGCGAACCTCTCCATCCGGCCGCCGTACATCGCCCGCACGACACCCGCCCCGGCCTCAACTGCACGGATCGCCACCTCGACATCGGTCTCACGCACCCGAATACCCTATGGTCCACACCCACCACCGACCCCGCCCTCGCCACCCGCGCCATCATCACCACGGCCGCCGCCGTCTCCACCTGGTTCGACACCCGGGGCTCCGACACCGCCGACCGGATCGCGACCCAGTACGCCGCCCTCGCCCTGGCGATGGTCGACGCCTGGCCTGCTCGATCGCCTGCCTCCGCAAACCCACCCCGAACCGACTTCGTGGACCACGTCATCCACCGTTGATCACCATGTCGCCCACGAGCCCGCACCCCGAACGGGATGCGGTCTTAACCCGAACGGGCGAAACCACCCGCTTTCGGTGCGTTGGTCCGCGCCGGTGGCCCAAGGTGGTGGCTCGACACGGTCGTGGTGCGGCGGTCGGGGGAGTGCCGTACCGCCTGCGCGCACGTGACCTTCGGGGGACCGGGACATGGCGGACGGGGACTCGGGTGGGCTGGTGCCCGGCACGCGGTTCGGCGTGCTCGGGCCCGTGACGGCGTGGGTGGGCGCGCGGCGGGTCGGGGTGGGGTGCGGCAAGCCGATGGTGGTGTTGGCGGCGCTGCTGCTCGGTCGCGGGGACGTGGTCGACCGGGCCGCCATCATCGACTTCGTCTGGGGTGACCGGCCGCCGCGCAGTGCGGTGAACCTGGTGCAGAAGTACGTCGGGGAGTTGCGGCGCGCGCTGGGGCTCGGCGACGCCGCCCTCGCCGTCGTGGGCACCGGGTACGCGCTGCGCGTCCCGGCCTCGGTGGTGGACAGCGCCGTGTTCACCGACCTCGTCCGGCGGGGGCGGGCCGCCCGTGCTGCCGGGGACTTGAGCAGCGCTGAGCGGCACTTGGGCGCCGCGCTCGCGCACTGGCGGGGCGTGCCGTTCGCCGGGATCGATGCGCCGGCCGCGGTCGCGGAGCGGGCGCGGTTGGACGAGCACCGGGTGGACGCGGCCGAACTGCTGGTCGAGATCGCGGTGGGGTTCGGTGAGAACGCCGCCGCCGTGGCCGACCTGTCCCGGCTGGTCGAGCAGAACCCGTACCGGGAGCGGCTGCGGGAGTTGCAGGTGCTCGCCCTGTACCGGGCGGGTCGCCGGGCCGACGCGCTGGCGGTCCACCGCGACGTGCGGCGCCTGCTGGTCGACGAACTCGGCACCGAACCCGGGCCCGCGCTGGTCCGCCTGCAGGAACAGGTCCTCGCCGACGACCCGGCGCTGCTCGGCCCGGTCGCGGAGCGGCCCGCGGCGGTCGGCGACCTGTCGGCGCCCGCCGCGGCGGCCGCCGTGTGCCAGTTGCCCGCCGACCTGCCCGACTTCACCGGTCGCGCCGACGAACTCGCCGAGGTGCTCGACGCGATCGGGGCGGAGCCGCGCACCTGCCTGGTCAGCGGCGCCCCCGGGGTCGGCAAGTCCACCCTGGCCCTGCGCGCGGCCCACGCCGCCCGCGCGGACTTCCCCGACGGGCAGCTCCACCTGGACCTGGCGGGCACCTCCGACGCGCCGCGCCCGCCCGCGGAGGTCCTGCCCGAGCTGCTGCGCGCGCTGGGCGTCACCGGCACGTCCGTGCCGACCTCGGCCCACGAGTGCGCCGCCCGCTACCGGTCGCTGCTCGCCGACCGGCGGGTGCTGCTGGTGCTCGACGACGTCGCCAGCGTCGCCCAGGTGCGCCCGCTGCTGCCGCCGACCGGGCGGTCGGCGGTGCTGCTCACCAGCAGGCAGCGGCTGCCCGACCTGCTCGCCCGGCACGTCGCGCTGGACGTCCTCGACGACCGCGACGCGTTCCGGATGCTCGCGGGGATCGTGGGGCAGCGGCGGGTCGCCACCGAACCCGGCGACACCGCGGCCGTGCTGCGCGCCTGCGGGCACCTGCCGCTGGCCATCCGGATCGTGGGCGCCCGGCTCGCCAGTCGCGGCACCTGGCCGCTGGCCGTGCTCGTGCAGCGCTTGGCCGACTCGTCGCGGCGGATCAGCGAGCTGCGCGTCGGTGAGCTGGGGGTGCGCGCCAGCTTCGACCTGAGCCTGCGGCTGCTGCCCCCGGCGGCGGCCAGGGGGTTCGCCCTGCTGGGCCTGCTGGGGCCGGAACCGCAACCCGGCTGGGTGCTCGGTGTGCTGCTGGGCGAACCGGCGTCGGAGGAGGTCCTCGACCAGCTCGTCGACGCCAACCTGGTGCGCGCCGTCGACACCGACGCCCTCGGCAGGCCCCGCTACCGCCTGCACGACCTGCTGCGCGCCTACGCCGCCGAGGCCGTCGCCGCGCTGCCGGAGGCCGACCGCCGCGCCGCGGTGTCCCGCCTCGTCGCCACCTGGCTGCACCTCGCCGACCAGGCCACCGACCTGATGTACACCAGCCTGTTCCGGGTGCGCGGCCCGACGGCGTCGATCCTGCCCGCCGACCAGGTGCGCCACCTGGTGCGCGACCCGCTGGCCTGGTTCGACACCGAACACCCGACGCTCCTGGGCGCCATCGCCCTCGCCGCCGACCTGGGTCTGGCCGAAGCCGCCTGGCGGTTGGCCGCGGCCATGGTCCCCTACCACGACCACCGGGCCATGCTCACCGCCTGGCACCGCGGCCACGAGCTGGCCCTGCCCGCGACCAGGGCCGCCGGGGACCACCGCGGCGAGGCGACGCTGCTGCGCGGCCTCGGCCAGCTCCACGTCTACCGCGACGAGTTCGCCACCGCCGGCGCGGAGTTCCGCCGCGCCGCGCACCTCGCCGCCGAGGTCGGCGACCGGCTGTGCCTGGCCCTGGCGGTCGCGGGCCTGGGCACCATCGCCCGCCACGAGGACCGCCCCGACGACGCCGCCGAGCACGCCGAGGCCGCGCTGCGCATCGCCGTGGCGGGCGGCCACGGCGCCCTGGAGGCGCAGTTGCAGGCATCCCTCGGCGTCGTCCGGCTGGCCCAGGGGCGGACGGCGGAGGCGGAGGACTTCTTCCGCCAGGCCCTCCGCGTCGCCCACGACACCGGCGACCGCCACCGCGAGGCCACCGTCCGCCGCCACCTCAGCGCCCTGCACCGGGCGCACGGCCGCCCGCTGCGCGCCCTCGCCACCCTGCGCGACGCCCTGGCCATCTTCACCTCGCTCGACGACCGCAACTGCGCCGCCCACACCCTGATGGCCCTCGGCCGGACCTACCTCGACCTCGGCGACCGCGCCCCCGCGGTCGAGGCGCTGCGCACCGCCGTGGAACTGTTCCGCGGCGTCGTCGGCGAACCCGTCGCCCAGGCCACCTGCCTGCGCCTGCTCGGCGAACTGGCCCTGGCCGACGGCAACACCGCCGCCGCCCGCACCCACCTCACCGCCGCGACGACCCTGTGGGACGCGCTCCCCGACCGCACCGAGGAGGCCGTCGCCACCCGCGCCCTGCTCGCGGGCGTCGAGTGACGACGGCTGTCCCTCGCGGATCTGCTAGCAGCCGCTGGACTTCAGCGTCACGTCCCACTCGCCGCCCGACCAGTCGGCGAGCCCGTAACCGCAGTTGTCGCCGGGGGAGTAGACCATGTTGCCGTAGTGCAGGCCCGCGCTGGAGGAGGCGAGGAACTGCACCTGCTTGCCCCGGGTCTGGTCCCACGCGTCCAGTTGGAGCTTCCCGTCGCTGCGGGTGCTGCCACCGGCGTAGTTGCCCACGTACATCCAGTTCGTCTTGCAGACGGTCGAGTACTTGAGGATGAACAGCCCCTTGCTGGTCGACTTGGTGACCGCGTTGATGGCGCTCGAGGCGCAGCCGGTGGCCACCGGGTCCCTGTTGTCACAGCCCGTTCCGCTGCACGTGACCGCCACCCCCACGGCGCCGGTCGTGGAAGCGGTGGTGGCGGAGGCGGGTTGCGCGAGCAGCACGGACGGCAGCGCGAGTGCGGCCACCAGGCTGAACTTGGCGATTGTGCGGTACATGGGTTCCTCCCCTGTCGTTCGGATCGAACGATTCGACGATGACCCCGTGCGCTGCAAAACCGCGGAAAGCCCGCGGAAGGACTTTCGGCACCGGTCGATCGGCGGGGCGAGCCCGGTCGTCAGCTCCTGGGCGTGAGCGACAGGGTGTTGCAGCCGGAAGTCCGCGTCCACCCCGCGGTGAGCGTGCCGCTGAACGGGGTTCCGGTGACCTTGCCGCTGGTGGGCGGCAGTTCGCCGGTGGCGGTGTCGGACAGGGCGGTGGTCGCCCCGGCCTTCACCAGTCGCGAGTTGGCCGCCGTGGTGAACGCGAAGTGCGTCGGGTCGTCGGGGGTGAACCGGACCGAGGCGAACCGGGGGTCCTGCCCGGGGCGGGTGATGCACCTGAGGTCGAACGCCTCGCTCATCGAGCCGTCGGCCTTGACCGCGGTGAGGGTCGCCCCGACACCGCCCACCGACCAGCTCAGCACGCCCGGCACCGCCGAGGTCGCCGGGTCCAGCACCGCGGTGCCGGGCACGTCGAGCGGGACGGCGGTGCCCTGCGGCACGGCCACGACGAACGGCTGCACGTAGGTCCGCGTCCCCGCCGGGGCGCCCTCGAAGGAGCGGGTGATCGGCAGCCGCAGTTCACCGCGCAGTCGGGCCGCGCCGATCAGGTGCAGGCCCTGGACGGTCGTCTCCGACAGCCGGAAGCTGGTGGTCGTCGTGCTCGCGGGCGTGGTCGACCCCACCGGCAGTTCGGCGGGCAGGTCCACGCGGGCGCGCACCTCCTGGGGTTGGGGGCCGATCAACGGGAACGCGCAGTCCTGCACGATCCCCGGGACCTCCGCGTCGGCGAACCGGACCGAGGCCAGGCGCGGGTCCTGTCCGGAGCGCATCGTGCAGGTGGAGGTGAACGAGCCGAGCCCGGTCTCCTGCTCCCGGCCGTTCAGCGGCGTCAGCTCCATCGTCAGGTCGCCGATCTCCCACTCCAGGACGCCCGCAGTGGTGCCGGTTTCCGGTGCCAGCCGGGTCGGCCGCCGAGGGTGAGAGCGCTGCCCTCGGCGGGGACCGGGGTGTTGGGCAGGGCGAACCGGTATTCGGTGCGGCTGCGGACCACCCCGTCGGCGACGACGGTCACCGGCAGCCGCAGGGTGCCGCGCACCTGGGTGGCGTCCACCAGTGCCAGGCCCGAGGTGAACAGCGGTGGGAAGGTGACCGCCAGGTCCAGGTCGGTGGCCGGGGTGCTCGCACCGGTCGGGAGCCGCGCGGGGAGCTGGGTCGTCGCCCGCACGCCGGTGGTCTGGTTGCCGATCAGCGGCATCGGGCACTCCTGGGCGGTCACCGCCCCGGCGGGCTGGGTGGTGCCGCCGAAGGAGGTCCGGGCCGCCCCGGTCCGGGCGCGTTCGGGCACCGCGCAGCCCGTGTTGAACGAGCCGAGCCCGGTCGGCGTGCCGTCGGCCCGCTTCGGGGTGAGGAACGCCCGCAGGCCGCCGACCCGCCAGGTGAGCACCGTGGGAGCGGTCTCGGTCACCGACGGGATCGGGACCCCGCCGACGATCTGGATCGGACCGGGGGGACCCGGCACGGGCACCCCGGCCAGCGGGATCTCGTGGTCGGTTGAGATGACCCGCCCGTCGGAGTGGGTGCCGGTGAGCGGGACCGTGATGGTGCCGTCCAGCGTCTCCGCGCCCACCAGGAACAGCCCTTGGCGGACGGCGGCGGGGAAGGTGACGGTGAAGGTCGCCTGCGTCGCGGGGGTGGGCTGGTCCAACGGCGCGGTCGTCGGCAAGTCCACCAGGCCCTCCACCCGCACCGGCTGCTCGACCAACAGCGGGAACGGGCAGGACTGGGGGGCGAAGATCATCTGCGGGCCGGTGGCCACCCCGGCGGGCGCGGCGGCGGCCTGTCCCGGTGCGCCGAGCGCGCCCGCGACCACGGCCAACGCGGTGAGCAGGGTTCTGGTTCGCACTGTGCTCCTAGCTCCAGAGGAAGGGCAGGGTGGCGCCTTCCGGGGCCGAGACCCCGCCGACGACCCGGGGCCTGCCTGGCGGCGTTCGTTGATCGAGGCGGTCAGGGACAGGTCCGCCGCGGGGGTCAGGTCGATCGGCTCGCCGTCGTGCCAGAGGTGGGCCAGCGGGACCTGGGGCATGCCGTCGAGTGGCGTCCCGGTGCCGTGCGCCTCGACGTAGTCCACCGTGCGGGGCGACACGCCCGCCTCCCGGTACGCCCGGGCGAGCAACCGCTCCTGCGCCACCGGGTTCGGCGCCGTGATGCCGTTGGACCGGCCGTCGGAGTTGACCGCGCTGCCGCGCAGCACGGCCAGCACCCGGTCACCGTCGGCCAGGGCGTCCGGCAGTCGCTTGAGGACGACCACCCCGCAGCCCTCCCCGCGCACGATCCCGTCGGCGGACGCGTCGAACGGCTTGCACCGCCCGTCGGCGGCGAGGGCGCCCGCGAGGTGGAAGTTCGCGGTGATCCCGGGCGAGAGCAGCAAGTTCACCCCACCGACCAGCGCCGCCGACGCCTCGCCCGCGCGCAGTGCCCGCACCGCCAGGTGCACGGCGACCAGCGAGGACGAGCAGGCGGTGTCCACGGTCATGCTGGGGCCGTGCGCGCCGAGGGCGTAGGAGAGCCGGTTGGCGGCGAGCGAGGCGGCGGCACCGGTGCCCGACCACGCGTCGACGCGGTCCAGGTCGGTCATGGTGAGCTGCGCGTACTCGGTGGCCGACAGCCCGACGAAGACCCCGGTGTCGGTGCCGCGCAGGGCCTTCGCCGGGATGCCCGCGTTGCCCAGGGCTTCCCAGGCGACCTCCAGCAGCAGCCGCTGCTGCGGGTCCATCCCCTCGGCCTCGCGCGGGCTGATCCCGAAGAACTCCGCGTCGAAGGCGGACACGTCCGCCAGGTGACCGCCCGCGCGGGGCAGGCCGTGGTCGTCGGCTCCCGGGGCGAACTGCGCCCAGCGGCCCGCCGGGACCTCGCTGATCGCGGTTTCACCACCGGTCATCAGCGACCAGAACCGCTCGGCCGTGGGTGCCCCCGGGAACCGGCAGGCCAGCCCCACCACCGCCACCGGCACCCCCGGTTCGCCAACCGGGGCCTCGGCGTCGGGTGCCCGCCGCGTGCCACCCGCGATCGTCCTGGCCAGGTCCGCGATGGTCGGGGCGGTCCAGACCAGGGTGCTCGGCCGCTCCTCGCCCGTCACCTCGCCGATGCGGGCCGCGAGCACGGTCGCCGAGCGCGACGACACCCCGAAGTCCCGCAGCGGCCGCTCGAACTCCGCCGCGGCGACCGGGCGCCCCAGCAGCTCCGCGAGCCACTGGCCCAACCACGCCCGCCACTGCTCCTCGGTGCGCGGAATGCCGGACGGGTTCGCCATTGTCGTGTGCCCTTCCCCTTCGGACGGCGCCGGGTGTTCATCGGCTCCACGTGCTCGCCGCCGGACTCGAATGCCACGAGGATGGGTCACCCCGAACAACGCTGTCAATGGGATGGGCGGGTGCAGATAACAACATTATCCGAACGGGGCAGCGTGTTGTCATCTAATGTGGGGTGATCCGAAATTTTTGGCACATCGCGCGCACTGGTGCTCTGACCAGGGTAGATGCATCGCTTTGCGTGGAGGTGGCGTCATGGTTCGCGCGTGGGGACCCCATGCTCGCCGCTGGTGTGAACTGCAATAACATCATTATCTGACATTGGGTAAATCTTTGCCCGCAGGATGGCGGAAAAGTTTTCGCATTTTGGACGGGCCCGAAACGGGCATTGCCCCGGCCGCCACTGGCGGCCGGGGCAATGCGGTGGTTGTCCCCGGGACGATCACCCCGGGGGCGCCGCGGGGATCAGAAGCCCATCCGGCAACCGGACACGATGATCTCCTGCCCGAGCAGGGTCACCACGCGCACCGCGTACTGCGCGCGTTGCCCGTTCGGGCCGAGCACCGTCTGGTTCACGTGGACGGTCGCCACGCCCGGGATGCCGATGCTGGCGGGTCCCGTGCCGATCGGCGTGCCGTTCAGCGTGCCCACCCGCGACGAGCTGGACAGGCCCGACTCGTTGGCGATGCAGCTCGTCTCGATGTCGGACAGGGTGATCGCGCCGCCCAGCAGGCTCGCGCTGGACACCTCGGCCCCGGCGTCGGTGCGGCCGGTCTGGACGTCGAGGAAGCAGTCCGCGTGCAGCGCCTGCACGGAGGCCAGGCCGAGCACGTTCAGCGAGGCGGTCGTCTTGTCCGAGGACGGCGGGCAGGTGGCGTGCGGGGTCTTGGCGATGGTGAGCAGGCCGGAGGCGCTGATCGACCACGCTTCGGCCCGCACGTACGACACCAGCTTGACCACGGCGGTGGCGGACCCGCCGTCGTCGTCGGTGACCGTCACCAGGACGTTGTGCGCGCCGACGCCGGTGTAGGTGTGCGACGCCGTGCACGTGCCCGAACCCGCGCCCTGCGCCACGGTCCCGGTCGCGACCGGGGTGCCGTCGGCGAAGTCGACGGTGCAGGTGTGGGTGTCGTGCGTGGCGATGTCGGTGAACGGCGCGGTGACGCCGATCGGCGTGCCGCGCAGCACCAGCGTGCCGTTCGCGGGCGCGGAGATGCCGACCTGGGGCGCCACGTTGGTCAGCGTCAGCGTGGTCGTGGCGACCACGTCGGGGTGCAGGCTGTCGTTCGCGACCAGCCGCAGGGTCCACACCCCGTCGTCATCGCAGGTGACGGTCGTGTTCAGCGAGGTCGGCGCGGAGAAGGCGCACGTCGCACCCGCGTCCACACCGGACAGCGGCACCGCGCTCCACTGCGTCGCCAGGCTCGGCCCGTCGGGGTCGACGACCGTGCCCGCCAGGGCGACCGGCGTGCCCTCCTGACCCGAGTACGGGCCGCCGGGGATCACCTCCGGGGGGTCGTTGACGATCACGGTGGTGCAGTCGGTGACGGTGCCCGCGCCGCCGCCGTCCGTGCCGCGCGCGGTCACGCACAACTGGTGGGTGCCGGAGGTGAGCGCAGCGGTGTCGACGGTGTAGCCCACCGACGCCGGACCGGTCTGCGGCAGGCCGGGCGTGATGTTGGTGATCGCCGTGGGCGCCCCGTTGTCCACGCTCAGGGCCAGGTTCGTCAGCGTCGAGTTGATGATCCCGGGCACCACGTTCGGCAGGTTGGCCGGGTCGGGCACCGCGGTGCACGTGCCGCCGGTGAGGTCGGCGATGGCCTGGAGGCTGGCGTTGTACGCGCCGCCGTTGCACGCCGAGCCGGGGCCCACGGCGAAGGTGTGGTAGTCGACGTTGGCGGGCACCGCGCCCGCGACCCCGGTCACGTCACCGGAGGCGAACCCGTCGGACAGGAACAGCACGACCTTGCGGGCCTGCGTCTGGGCGCCGGTGACCGTCGTCGCAGCCTGCACGGCCGGGACGAAGCTGGTGCCGCTGGGGAACGACTTCGGGGTGAACTGCTGCACCCCGCCGATCACCGCGGAGTTCACCGCCTCCTCGACGTCGCGGGCGCCGTTGCCGTTCTCGTCGGACTCGGGGGCGGTCAGCAGTTGGTCACCACCGATCGGGCGCACGTCCACGGTCGCGGCGTCGGAGCCGAACACGACCGCGCCGACGCTGCCCACCACGGTGTTGGGTGCCGCCGCGATGGCGTTGAGGTTGGTCACGGCGGTCTGCTCGCAGGTGAGGATCGTGCCCGCCGCGCACCCGGCCGCGGTGCTGCCGGAGACGTCCACGACGTAGGTGAGCGCGGTGTCCTTGACCGCGACCCCCGTGCCGATCGCCGCCGTGCCGGTGACGGTCACCGGCCCCTGCGGCACCACCGTGCCCGCGGCCGGGCTCGCGACGTCCACCGAGATGCTCGTGCCGCCGGGCAGGTTGCCGTCGACGGCCACCGCCTGCACCCCGCCTGCGACCACGGCGGCGACCGCCACCGCCGTCGCCCCGATCATGCGCTTGGATCTCACATTCCCACGCCCCTTCACTGATGTGCTCTCGCGCAGGGGAAATCGGCGTGGTGTGACCCGGGTTACTAGGCTATTCCAGTGAGTTGCGCTCTGTCGCGGGCCGCACCCGGACGGCCCTGCCCCGCTGCTCCTTGCGGGGAGGCGGGGACCGGGCGAACCGACGCGCGGTGGGTGCGCGGCCTGTCAATCCGCCACTCGATCCCATCGTCCACAGAGGACTCTACTCCGCGCGGGGTCACCCTCGCCGGGCGGGTGCCGCCCGCGGCGCACCGCTGATTCTGTACTTGCGGGCCCATTTTTCCCGCTGCACCGTGGCGGGCATGGCACTGGACAACCACTTCCTGCTGGGCCGTTCCGGGCTCCGCGTCAGCCGCCTGGCACTGGGCACGATGAACTTCGGCACCGGCGGCTTCCACGCCGCGTACGGCAGGACCGAGGACGAGGCCCGGCCGATCCTGCGCCGCTACCTGGACGCGGGCGGCAACGCCCGCAAGCACATGCTCCGCGCGGTCGAGGCGTCGCTGCGGCGCCTGCGCACCGACCACCTCGACCTGTCCTGCTGCACACCTGGGACCGGATCACGCCGGTGGAGGAAGTGCTGCGCACCTTCGACGACCTCACCAGGGCGGGGAAGATCCGGTACGCGGGGCTGTCCGACGTGCCCGCCTGGTACGCCGCGCGGGCGCAGACCCTCACCGAGGCCCACTCGCTCGTGCCGATGATCAACCTGCAACTGCCCTACTCCCTCATCGAGCGCACCGTCGAGACCGAGCACGTCCCGGCCGGGCAGGCCCTGGGGCCCGGCGTCACGGCGTGGAGCCCGCTCGGCGGCTTCCTCACCGGCAAGTACCGCCCCTCCGACACCGGCTTGACCGGCGAGCAGCTCGGCACGTCACTGGCGGCGCTCGACTTCGAGCTGCCCGCGCGGCTGCGGGCTGACCTCAACAAAGCCAGCGCTGTGCCCCGGCGTCGGTCTACCGGATGTTCACCCCTCAGTACCAGGAGTGGCTGGTCAGCCCCGGTGCCAAGGTCGGGGACAAGGCCGCCTGCTACCACCCGGTGGTGCGCAACTGGGTTCAGCGGTAGGTGCGCAGGTAGTCCAAGCACAGGTCCAGGACGGATTCCAGGTGCGCGGGAGAACCCGTCGACAGCAGGATCACCACCCCGCCCTGGATCGCGGCGATCAGCGCACCGGCCACGGCGTCCGGGTCGACGTCGCGGCTGATGTCACCGCTGCCCTGCATCTGCTCGATGCCGACCCGGACGTGGTGCTGCCACTGGCCCAGGAGCTGCCGGGTGACCGCCTGCGCGGCTGGGGTGTGCCTGCCCGCCTCGGTGATCAACACCCCCAGCGGGCAGTGCCCCCCCTGCTCCCGGTAGCGCTCGACCACCGCGTCCCGCCACTGCCGCCACGCCGCCCACGAGGTGAGCTGCCCGAGGTGCGGCTGCTGGTCCCGCAGCACCCGGTCGGCCTCCCACTGGGCCACCGCCAGCAGCAGTTGCTCCCTGCCCCCGGGGAAGTAGTGGAAGAGTTGGCTCTTGCCGGTGCCGCTGCGCCGCCCGACGTCGTCGAGGGTGACCGCGCCGATGCCGCGCTCGCGGATCTCCGCGACCGCCGCCTCCACGATCCGCTGCCGGGTCGCGGCACCCTTCTTCGTGAGCACTGGCCCTCCTCGGATGCCCTCACCAGTCTACTTTCCCCCGTCCGACGCTTTCCCCTTGTCCCGCCGGGCGATCAGCAGGCCTGCGGTGCCCGCCACGAGCACGGTGAGGACCAACAGGACGGTGGGGCGCCACGGCCACGGGCCGCCCGTGAGCGCCAGGTGCGCGGTCGGGTACTCGATGAACTTGCCGGCGGCCGTCGCACTCGCCCGGTCCGCGGTGACCGCCAGGTCGGTCAGCGCGGCGTCGAACCCGCGCACCCGGCTCACCGGCACGTCGTGCTCAGCGGCCCACCGGGTCAGCGCCGGGTCGTCGGCGGTCAGCACCAGGCGGTCGAGGTCGGCGGGTGCGGCGGCCAGGAGGCGCAGGCCGTGCCGGGTGCGCGTCTCGCCGTCCACGGCCACCGGGACGGTGCGCTGGGCGAACGACGAGCCGGAGTACACCTCCAGGGCGGCGGCCAGGTCCAGTTCGTCCACCCCCGGGCCGACCCCGACCCCCGTGGTCGCCCGCCCCCACGGGAAGGCCGCGTTGAGCACGTAGGGCAGGTCGGCGGGGGAGTACCCGCGCACCGGGATGTCCAGCCCCGCCGCGCGCGACCAACCCGGGTACGCCGCCAGGGCGCCCGCCCGCTCGGCCTCCTCCGGCCCGGCCAACCGCTCGACCACGCGCAGCGCCCCGACGACCCCCGAGCTGACGCCCGCCGTGGTGATGACGTCACCGTCTTCGACGTACCGCTTGCCCGCGACCCATTCCACGGCGGGGTGGTCATCGCGCATACCGTCCACAGCAGACCAGAACGTGGTTGCGGAGCGGCCGTCGAGCACCCCCGCCTCGGCCAGCACCTTGGCCCCGCTGCACACCCCCAGGACGAGCGCGCCCCGGTCCGCCTGCCGCGCCACCCACTCCCGCAGCGCCGCCTCGCCCGGCCCCGCCCAGTCGACGACCGCGGGCACGACCACCACGTCCGGCGCGTCGACCTGGGCGAAGGTGTTGTCCGGCACGACGTGCAACCCGCCGGAGAGGGTGACCGGCGACAGCTCCTGGGCCACCACCCGCACCCCGAACCGCGGCGACCCGGCGAACACCGAGTACGGGGCGAGCACGTCGGCGGCCACCGAACCGGTCGCGCCGACCGCCACGGCCACCACCAGCCGGTCCGGTGGCACGGGTGCGGTGGCGGGCCAGTGGCCCGGCGGCGGTTCGGGGAAGCCCTCCGCCATCGACGCGGTCACGCCGAGGGCGGCGGCACCGGCGAACAGGGTCGCGGCGACGACGCCGCCGAGCACGCGGAAGCGCATGGGGTCCTCTCGGGAGAATCGGGTGTCAGGCGCGCAGCGACGACGGCGGGGCGCCGTGGCGTTCGCGGTAGAGCCTGCGGAGTTGGCGGGCGTCGCGGAAGCCGGTGCGGGCGGCGACCGCGGACACGGTCAGGTCGGTCGCGGTCAGCAGGTCCTCGGCCATGGCCAGGCGCAACCGCTGGTGGAACTCCAGCGGGGTGATGCCGGTTGCCGCGGTGAACGCCCGGCTCAGGCCGCGCGGCGACAGGTGCACCCGGGCGGCCAGGTCGGCCAGCCGGTGCGGCCGGTCCAGGTGCTCGGCGATGTGGTCCTGCACGGCGTGCACCGCCTCGTCGACGTGCGCCCGGGAGCTCAGGAACGGGCTCAACTGCGCCCCACCGCCGGGCCTGCGCAGGTACACGACCAGCGCGCGGGCGACGGCCGCGGTCGTGGCCGGGCCGTGGTCGCGGTGCACCAGCGACAGCGCCAGGTCGATGCCCGACGCGACGCCCGCGCTGGTGCTGACCGGGCCGTCGTGGGTGAACAGCACGCCGTCCTGGACCTTCGCCCGGGGGTAGCGCGAACGCATGGGCTCCAGCAGCTCCCAGTGCGTCGTGCAGCGGCGGCCGTCCAGCAGGCCGGCCTCGCCGAGCGCGGCCGCCCCGCTGCACACGGCGGCGAACTCCGCACCGGCCGCCGCCGACCGCCGCAGCCAGGTCACCAGTTCCGGGTCGACCCGCACCCCGGTCCGCTCCAGCCGGGGGCCGGGGACCAGCACGAGGTCGCCCGCGGACACATCCGGCAACGGCCCCAGGTCCGCCAGCCGCAGCCCCTGCGCGCTGTCGACCCGGTCCGCCACCGCGGCGTACTCCAGCCGGTAGGCCGCGCCGCGGTGGTTCGCCGCGTCGAAGACCTGCACCGGCCCGGCCAGGTCCAACAGGTTGACCGCGGGCTGCACCACCACCACGACCCGTCGCGCTCCGCTGTCCACACCACGACGGTATGCCCGCGGGCGCGGACAGCGGTGGTCCGCGTGCGGACGGATCAGGTCACGGGGTCAGGAGACCGGCAGGGTGTACCGGGAGACGAAGTCCCAGATGGTCTCGTTGGCGTCGAGGTCGCGGCCCGCGATCCCGAGCGACGGCACGGGGTACGGGTCGCCGCCGGGCCAGGCGTGCCCGGCCCCGACGACCTGGAACAGGACGACCGGGGCACCCGCGGCGCACCCGGTGTAGTCGTGCCGGATGGCGGTGGTGCCGTCGTCGGGGTCGGTGTCGGGCAGGGGTGTGGCGACCGGCTCGGGTGCGCACCCGTTGTGGGCCGCCCAGAACGCGGCGGCGGGGACGGTGGTGCTGTAGCGGACCAGCGGGTCGGCGTCGCCGTGGATCATCGCGATCGGGATCTGCCGCGCGGGCGCGCAGCCCCGCGGGTCGTTGAGCTGGCCCGAGACCGGGGCGAAGGCGGCGAACACGTCGGTGAGCACGCAGGCGGTCAGGCTGGTGAAGAACCCGCCGTTGCTCATCCCCGAGGAGTAGGTCCGCCGCGGGTCACCGCCGAAGCGCTCGTGGACCTCGGCCGCGAGGGCGCGCACGAAACCCGGGTCGTCGACGTCGGGGACGGGCGGGCCGCCCAGGACGCCCTGCCACCCGGTGCCGTAGTGCTCGGGGATGACGAGCAGGTAGCCCCGCTCGTCGGCGTGCGGGGTCAGCTTGTCGTACTGCTCGGCGACGGCCGGGGTTTCCAGCAACCCGGGGAAGTGGAACAGGACGGGCAGCCCCCGCGCCCCGCCCCGCCCGGCGGGCACGTGCACGACGGCCCTGCGGTCCTGCCCGGCGTGGCGCAGGGTGACCGCGTGGTTGCCCGCGTCCAGGACGCGGTCGACCACGGTGATGGTGGCGAGTACGAGGTTCCGGCTGCCGGCCCTGGTGATCTCCACCAGCCCCGACCACCGGATCGTGTCGTCGGCAACCCGGCTGACGCCCCCGGACACCTGGGCCTTGACCCGCACGCCCGCGGCCGGGTCGTCCAGGGTGACCTCGCCCGCCAGCCCGATCGCGCCGCGGCGCAGGTCGAACGCGGCCGTCGCCCCACCGGCGAGCCCCGCCCGCCCGCTGACCCGCTCGGCGCCGTAGTCGGCGATGTCGTCCAGCACGGCGACACCGCCGTCGACGACGGGCGCGGCGACCCGGTAGGCGGGCACCGACGGCAGGCCCCCGGTCGTCACCTCGACGTGGTCGGCCACGGGCTCCGGGGCGGCTTCGGCGGCACCGCTGCCCGACCCGGTGAGGGCGGTGACCGCGACACCCGCCACGGCCAGGCACGCGAGCGGGCGCCACGACGGTCGAACCACCACGGGGACCTCCAGTTGATGCCGGGGCGCCCATGCTGGCACCGCGCCGACCCGTGGCTCTAGTACCGCACCGAACAACTTCGGCGGAGGGTTGTGGCGGGCGTGACGAACGCGCCGCCCAGACCCCCGCCCACCTCCAGAGCCTCCCGGGTCGTCGGATGGCACCGCTTTGACCAGCGCATTTCAACGCTGGCGCGTCAACTGGCGCCGCTGTGGCATCACTCTGAGCCAAGATGGCTTGCCGTGGTGCCACGCGTGTGCCATGCTTGTGCCATGGACCTGACCTCCTATGTGGGCAACCTCGGACGAGAGTTCGCCACGCTCGCCGAAGCCAGCGGCGACGAGGCGCGGCTGCTGGTCGAGCGGCTGACCGGGTCGCTCGAGTCGGCGATCCGGATGACGCTGCTGGAGGCGCTGTCCGCCGCGGCCGACGAGATCACCCGGGACCTGGCCCCCGGCTCGGTCGAACTGCGCCTGCGCGGCCGCGATCCGAACTTCGTCGTGACCGCACCGCCTGCCGAACCGGCCGAGGCCGCGGTCGAGGAGGACCCGGCGGCGGCCGACGGCGGCCCGCTGATCGCCGAGGACGGCCCCAGCTCGCGGATCAACGTGCGCCTCCCCGAGCAGCTCAAGGCCGCGGTCGAGGAGGCCGCCGCCAAGGAGGGGCGCTCGGTCAACGCCTGGCTGGTCCGCGCGGCCTCGACCGCACTGCAACGCTCCGACCGCGACCAGCGGCCCGAGCAGCGCACCGGTGCCAAGCGGGCCCAACAGCGCCTCACCGGCTGGGTGCGTTAGCCCCACCACAGTCCCACCGCTGCACCGCTTTCCCACACGCGTCCCTGACCTGCGGGGATGTGCCACCGACCCATGACGAGGGGACAGCCATGCCCATTTTCGACACACCCGAACCGATCTCCGTCACCGTCGAACTCGGCACGGGCAACGTGCGGATCACCGCGAGCGACCGCGCCGACACCTCCGTCGACGTCCGCCCGAGCGACGAGTCCAACGACTCGGACGTGCAGGCCGCCGAACGGGTCCGCGTCGACTACGCGAACGGGGTGCTCCAGGTCGTGGGGCCGAAGTCGCGCGCTTTCGACTTCTCCCGCAAGACCAGGTCGGTGGAGGTGTCCATCGCCCTGCCCAGCGGCTCGCAGGTGACCGGCGAGGTGCAGGTGGGGGACCTCAACGGCACGGGCAGGCTCGGCGAGTGCCGGTTCAAGACCTCCGCCGGGAACGTCCGGCTGGAGCGGACCGGCTCCCTGCGCGTGGACACCGCGGCCGGGCACGTCACCGCGGACGGCGTCGCGGGCAACGCCGAGGTCCACACCGGCTCCGGCAAGGTCCGCATCGGCGACACCGACGGCTCCGTGGTGGTCAAGAACTCCAACGGCGACACCGCGCTCGCCGGGGTCACCGGCGACGTGCGGGTGCGCTCGGCGAACGGCGACATCTCCGTCGACCGGGCGGGCGCCGGGGTCGAGGCGAAGACGTCCAACGGCAGCATCCGCCTCGGCGAGGTGGCCCGCGGCTCGGTCGAACTCGGCACCGCGATGGGCGACCTGGACATCGGCATCGCCGAGGGCACCGCCGCCTGGCTGGAGGTGAACACCGGCTTCGGGCAGGTGCGCAACCTGCTGGAGAACGCCACCAGCCCGGGGGAGTCCGACGAGACCGTCGAGGTGCGCGCGCAGACCTCGTTCGGCGCCATCACCATCCGCCGCTCCTGACCCGCTCCTCCCACCCCGGAAGGGAAATCCCATGCACACCCAGCACTCGGCGATCGCGGCCACCGGGCTGCGCAAGTCCTTCGGCGACCACGTCGTCCTCGACGGCATCGACCTGGACGTCCCGCGCGGGAGCGTCTTCTCGCTGCTCGGCGCCAACGGCGCCGGGAAAACCACCACGGTCAAGGTCCTGTCCACCCTGATCCGCGCCGACGCCGGGAGCGCCTGGGTCGCCGGGCACGACCTCACCACCGAACCCGACGCCGTACGCGCCGCGATCGGTGTCACCGGCCAGTTCTCCGCGGTGGACAACCTGCTCACCGGCAGGGAGAACCTGCACCTGATGGCGGACCTGCACCACCTGCCCCGGGGCGACGGCAAGCGCCGCGCCGGGCGGCTGCTGGAGCAGTTCGACCTGGTCGAGGCGGCCGGTAAGCCGGTCTCCACGTACTCCGGGGGGATGCGGCGGCGGCTCGACCTGGCCATGACCCTGGTCGGCAGCCCTCGGGTGATCTTCCTCGACGAGCCGACCACCGGCCTGGACCCGCGCAGCCGCCGGGGCATGTGGCAGATCGTCCGGGAGCTGGTGGCCGGTGGCGTCACCATCTTCCTGACCACCCAGTACCTGGAGGAGGCCGACGAGCTGGCCGACCGCATCGCGGTCCTCGACCGCGGCAGGCTCGTCGCCGAGGGAACCGCGGACCAGCTCAAGCGCCGCATCCCCGGCGGGCACGTCCGCCTGCGGTTCGCCGACCCGCTCGGCCTGGACGCCGCCGCCCGCCTGCTGGGCGAGGTCTCCCGCGACGACGACGCCCTCACCCTGCGGGTGCCCAGCGACGGCAGCCTGCGCTCGCTCAAGACCCTGATCGACCGGCTCGACGACCGGGCCATCGAGGTCGACGAGCTGTCCGTGCACACCCCTGACCTCGACGACGTCTTCCTCGCCCTCACCGGCAACCCCCACGACGAGAAGGTGACCTCCCGATGAGCACCCCCGCCCCCGCCGGACCCGCCCCGGCGGACCTCCGGTTCCACCCGCTGCGCGACTCGGCGACCATGCTGCGCCGCAACCTCAAGCACATGCTGCGCTACCCGTCGCTGACCGTGATGCTCGTCGGGATGCCGATCGTGTTCCTGCTGCTGTTCGTCTACGTGTTCGGCGGCACCCTGGGCGCCGGGCTCGGCGGGGCGTCCGGCGGGCGCGACGCCTACGTCGACTACGTCACCCCCGCGATCATCCTGATGACCGTGACGGCCGTGGTCCAGGGGACGGCGATCTCGGTCGCCATGGACCTGACCGAGGGCATCATCGCCCGGTTCCGCACCATGCACATCGCCCGCGTCTCGGTGCTGACCGGGCACGTGCTGGGCAGCGTCATCCAGGCGGCGTTCGCCCTGGCGGTCGTGATCGGCGTGGCCCTGCTGGTCGGCTTCCGGCCCGCCGCCGGGGTGGGCGGGTGGCTGGCCACGGCGGGCTTCCTGGTGGCGCTGACGTTCGCCCTGGTCTGGCTGTCGGTCGCGCTCGGCCAGGTCAGCAAGAGCGTCGAGGCCGCGAGCAACGTCGGGATGCCGCTGCTGCTCCTGCCGTTCCTGGGCAGCGGGTTCGTCCCCACCGACTCCATGCCCGCCGGGCTGCGCTGGTTCGCCGAGTACCAGCCGTTCACCCCGATCATCGAAACCCTGCGCGGCCTGCTGATGGGCACCCCGGTCGGGCACAACGCCGCCGTCGCGCTCGGCTGGTGCGCCCTGATCGCCCTCGGCGGCCACCTCTGGTCCAAGCGGCTGTTCAACCGCGAATACGCCCGCTGACCGCCCTGATCCCCACCCTCCCGCGAAAGGAAACCCGATGACCTCGACGGTCCCCACTCCGCATGGCCTCCCCCTGGACCGCGACGCGAGCCCCTTCGACCCGCCCAGTGCCATCACCCGGCTGCGCGAGGGCCGCCCCGTCAGCCCCATGCTCTTCCCCGACGGCCACGAGGGCTGGCTCGTCACCGGCTACGACGCGGTCCGCCAGGCCATGGCCGACGCCCGGTTCAGCTCCCGCCAGGACATCGGCATCCTGCACCTGCCCTACGAGACCCCCGGCATGCCCGCCATGACCGAACCGTCCCCGCAGGTGCCGGGCGTGTTCATCAACATGGACCCGCCGGACCACACCCGGCTGCGGCGCACCCTGACCGGCGCGTTCACCGTCAAGCGCATGCGGCAGCTCGAAAGGCACATCACCGAGATCGCCGAGCGGCAACTGGAGCACCTGGCGAACCTGACCCCACCGGTCGACCTGGTCAGGGAGTTCGCGCTGCCGGTGCCCTCGTTGGTGATCTGCGAAATGCTCGGCGTCCCCTACGCGCACCGGGAGAACTTCCAGGTCAACTCCGCCAAGATCCTCGTCAAGGACATCTCGCTCGAGGACAAGATGGCCGCGTACAACGAGCTGACCGGCTACCTCGCCGAACTGGTCACCGGCAAGCGCGCCGCCCCCGCCGACGACCTGCTGTCCGACCTGGCCCGCAACGACGACCTCAGCGTCGAGGAACTGGTCGGCATGGCCTTCGTCCTGCTGCTGGCGGGCCACGAGACCACCGCCAACATGCTGGCACTGGGCACCTTCGCGCTCCTGGAGCACCCCGACCTGGCCGCCGAACTGCGCGCCGACCCGGACCTGCTGCCCGGCGCCGTCGAGGAGTTCCTGCGCCACCTGGCCGTGGTCGACTTCCTCTACCGCTACGCCACGGAGGACATCGAACTCGGCGGCGAGACGATCCCGGAGGGCTCGACCGTCGTCCTCGCGCTGCTGGCCGCCAACCGCGACCCCCGGCGCTTCGACGACCCCGACGCCCTGGACCCGCACCGCAACGCCCGCGGCCACATGTCCTTCGGCCACGGCATCCACCAGTGCCTCGGCCAGCAGTTGGCCCGCATCGAGATGCGGGCGGGCTTCGGCGGGCTGCTGCGCCGCTTCCCGACCCTCCGGCTCGCCGTCCCGGCGGCCGAGGTGCGGCTCAGGACCGACATGAACATCTACGGCGTCCACGAACTGCCGGTCACCTGGACGGACACCGCCCCCTGACCCACCGCCGCTGTGGCCGAGAGCGGCATCGGTTGGCAAGGAACTGACTCCAACTGACCGATGTGGCCACCTGCCCGGGGTCACTAGCCTGATCACCTGGTGACGTCGGGAGGGGTGCGCGGTGTCGAAGGTCGTTCGCGGGTTGGTCGCGGTCCTGCTGCTGGTGGCAGCGCCGCTGGCGGTGCCGGGGGTGGGCGGTGCGTCGGCGGCGGCGTGGACGCTGACCGCGGCGCAGCGGCAGGCGTACCTGTCGCACTACGCGCCCGTCATCTTCAAGCGCGGGGACGAGAGCAGCGGCCGCGAGGGCACCGACTGGCTGTCGAACTACGACTTCGACCGCGACGGGAACTTCTCGAACAACCGGGTGAACTGGCGCGAGGTCAACCGGTACACCCTGGCGGGCGCCCACCCCGACTGGCGCATCCGGCCCACCCTCTACACAGCCCTGATCGAGTACACCAGCGGCGGCACCAAGGACCTCGTCCTGATCTACCACGTCTACAACGCGGCCGACAAGGACTTCAAGGACATCCACGACTGGGAGCGCGTCGAGATCGTGCTGCACGGTGTCACCGGAGACCCCGGCATCGGCGAAACCCCCGTGTACGCCACCATCACCGACCACAAGGACCACGTGATGCGCCGCGGCGTCAACTTCATGACCGCCCCGACCGGTAAGCACCTGATGCTGTGGCAGGCCGACGGCAGCGACCTGGACTCGGTGACGGTCAACCGCCACGGCCACGAACTGCGGTTCGTCACCGACTCCTGGGCCACCGTGGCGTCGCGGATTGAAGGCACGGGCACGGCCGAGGTCGACATCAACAACGACAGCGACAAGAACGTCCACTACGTCTTCGTCCCGGAGCGCTCCACCGGCGCGGTGGCGGCGCTGCGGGCGGGCGCGGTGACCCCGGCGGCCGCTCACGACCTCGCCAGCAAGGTCGACGACGACACGGAGGTCCCCTGGCGGGCCACCAAGCGGGTGACCTACGAGTTGCAGGACCTCGCCGACATCGTCCCCACCCACTGGCAGCACGCGGCCTGGGCCACCCACTGGCTCAGCGACGAGTCCAGCGACGTCCTGCTGGAGTCCCCGGTGACCTCGGAATCCGGTGCGGTCGAGGTCACCGCCGGGCTCCAGCGCTTCTACACCGCCTCCCGCGACTCCGGCCGGTCCGACCTGACCGACGGCCGCGAGGGCATCCTGTCGAAGAGCTGGTTCTACGGCGCCTACTCCGGTGAGGAGAACGCCGACACCATCTCCGGTTCCGACGACTTCGGCGGCTACCAGGGCCTCGGTCTCGACAGCCAGGGCCGCAGCCGCGGTGCGGCCAGCGGTGACCCCGCCTCGCACGGCGCCTACTGGCGGCAGCACGACTTCTTCGTGCACACCGGGGTCGTCGACACCGCTGAGAGGCGGGAAGCGGGGACCTGGCTGACCGGGCAGTGGTACACCGCCGCGAACGGCGGCTTCGACGGCCGCTGGGTGCAGCTCTTCGACGACCGGCCGTGACAGCGCGGTGGGCGCCGACCCGGACCCGGGTCGGCGCCCACCGCCGGGTCAGCCCACCGGCAGCAGGTGCCGAATCCGGTCGTCGCCGAGGGACAGCAGCAGCGTGGGCAGCCGCGGCCCGCGCTCGGAATCGACCAGCAGCAACTGGTACATGAGCTTGAAGAAGTCCTTCTGCGCCTGCTTGACCCCGTCGGTGGGCGCGTCGTCGAGTTGCAGGCCCGCGGCCAGCTTCGGCACGCCGTAGACGACCCGGGTCAGGCCGTCGAGGCTCCAGTCGTCGGTCATGTGCTCCAGCAGCAGCCGCAGGTGCTCGCGGTCGGCCCCGCCCAGCGCGGCCAGCGCCTCGGTGGCGGGCTCGGTGCGCACCCGCGTGCGCTCGTCGGCCGGGACGTGCTCCTCCAGCCAGTTCGCGGCCAGTGCCAGCCGGGGCTGCACGGCGGCCGGGGTCAGCTCCGGGTCCACGTCGTGCAGGATGCGGGTGAGCTGCCGCTCGTCGCCCGCGGTGATGTCCTGCGCGGCGGAGATCAACCGGAAGGACACCGTGCGCTGCGGCCGGGGCAGCTTCCCGAGGCTGGTCTCGGTCGCCCGGTCCAGCACGGACACCTCCCAGGCGTCCGCCTTGCCCTCGGCGACGCGGGTGCCCAGGCGGTCCCACTCGTCGTAGAGGCGCACGACCTCCGCCCCGAAGTCCACGGTGAACGCCTGCTCCGGCTTGCGGCGGGTGTAGAGCCAGCGCATGACCGGCGCCTCCAGCACGCGCAGGCCGTCGGCCGCCGTCGGCACCCCGCCGCGCGACCCGGACATCTTGGCCGCGCCCTTGATCCCGACGAACGAGTACCCCTGGTACACCGGGGGTTCGGCGTCGAACACCCGGCGCACCAGGTCCGAGCCCACGGTGAACGAGGAACCGGGGGAGGAGTGGTCCACCCCGCCGCCCTCGAAGACCACGCCCTCGTAGGCCCAGCGCATCGGCCAGTCGACCTTCCACACCAGCTTGCCGTGGTTGGCCTCGCGCAGCCGCACCGTGCCGCCGTGCCCGCAGGACCGGCACCGGTAGTCGACGGTCGCGGCGTCGCGGTCGTACCCGGTCACCACCGTCTCGTCCCGACCGCACTCGTGGCAGTACGGGCGGTAGGGGAAGTACTCCTCTTCGGACGGTGGCGTGTCGCCGCCCTTGGTGCGGTACCGCGACAGCAGCTCGTCGATGACCGCGCGGTTGTCCATCGCGTGCAGGATCTGCTCGGTGTAGGCACCGGACCTGTACATCTGCGTCTGGCTGATCTCGCGCAGCTCCACGCCCAGTTGCGCGAGCGCGGCGCGGAACGGCGCCTTGAACCGCTCGGCCCAGCTCTCGTACTCGCCCCACGGGTCCGGCACCGCCGACAGCGGGCGCCCGATGTGCTCGGCGAAGTCGGCGGGCAGGTCGGCGGGCACGCGCCGCAACCGGTCGTAGTCGTCCCAGGACAGGATGTGCACCCAGTCCCGCCCCCGGCGGCGCACCTCGTCGGCGACCAGGTGCGGGACCATGATCTCGCGCAGGTTCCCCAGGTGGATCGGCCCCGAGGGGCTGATCCCCGAGGCGGACACGATGGGTTTGCCCGGCGCCCGCCGGTCGGCCTCCGCGATCACCCGGTCGGTGATCCGCGCAACCCAGTCCTGCCCGTCTTTCCCTGCCACCGATTCCTCCGCTGTTCTCGCACTTCGCGCCCGCCAGCGTATCGGCAGCCCGATGTCCGTCCGCGACCGCCCGCGCGCCCGCCCCGGGCGGCGAAACGGGTCGTGCGGGCACCTCGGCGGCGGCTACCGTTGCGCGCCGTGAACCTCGACGGGGCCACCGCTGAGCGGGTCCGGCGCATCCTGGGGTCCCCGGTCGTGCGGGCGCGGGCGGTGACCGACCGCGGCTACGCGCCGAACCAGCGGTGGGTCGTGCGCACCGGCGCGGGCCGCTCGGCGTTCGTCAAGGTGGCGCGGGCGCCGCTGACCGCGTCCTGGCTGCGGGCCGAGCACGCGGTCTACAGCGGGCTCAGCGCCGCCTTCCTCCCCGAACTCCTGGGGTGGGACGACGACGGCGCCGAACCCCTGCTCGTGCTCGAAGACCTCACCGACGCCACCTGGCCCCCACCGTGGACCCGGGACTCGGTCGACGCGGTCCTGCGGACCCTGGACGAGGTGCACGCGACCCCGCTCGACCTGCCGGTGATCGGCACGGACCACCACGCCGCGGCCGGTTGGCCTGTGGTCGCCGAGGACCCCGGGCCCTTCCTGTCCCTGGGCCTGTGCTCCCCGGCCTGGCTCGACCGCGCGCTGCCGGTCCTGCTGGAGGCGGCCACCCCGGAAGCGCTCACCGGGACCGCCACCCTGCACCTCGACGTCCGCAGCGACAACCTGTGCCTGCGCGGCGGCGCGGCCGTCCTGTTCGACTGGAACCACGCCGCCCTGGGCAACCCGCAGCTCGACGTCGCCTTCTGGCTGCCGAGCCTGCACGCGGAGGGCGGCCCGCGCCCCGAGGACGTCCTCGACCTCGACCCGGCGATGGCCGCACTGGTGGCGGGCCTGTTCGCCGCCCGCGCCGGGTTGCCGCCCATCCCGACGGCCCCGCGCGTGCGCGTGGTCCAGCGCGCGCAGTTGGGCACCGCCCTGCCCTGGGTCGTCCGGGTGCTGGACCTGCCGCCGCCGGACGGCGACCCGGTCTGACCGCGCTACGCGGAGCGGGGGGTGGCCAGGGTGATCGGGTCCGGTGGGGCGAACAGGTCGTCGAAGACCCGGACCCGGTCGAAGGCCATGGCGTGCTCGCGGGCGCGGACCTCCATGGCCGCGCGCTCCCCGGGCGAGAGCTCCAGCACCACCCGGTCGATCGCCGCGGCGATGCCCGCGACGTCGCCCGCCGCCACGGTGATCGCCGTGTCGCCCACCGCCTCGCCGGTCCCGCCGGTCGTGGTGGTGATCACCGGGCCGCCGCCCGCCAGCATCTTCTCCGTCAGGGCGATGCCGAAGGTCTCGACGAACTCGGGCTCCGGCTTGGTCGGCAGCGCGTAGGCCGCGCAGCCGCGCATGAGCAGCGGCTTCTCCTCGTCGTCCACGTCGTCGAGGTGCACGATCCGGTCGTCGTCCCCGGTCAGGGCGCGGACCTGGTCGCGGGCCGGGCCGTTGCCCGCGACGACGAGCTTGACCTTCGACCGCGCCTTCGACCGGGCGAACGCGGTGACCAGGTCGTGGATGCCCTTGGCGCGCGCCACCCGGGACAGGAACAGCACGTAGCCGTCGCGCTCCAGGCCCCGCCGGTGCAGTGCCGCGTCCACCGCGGCCGGGTCCAGGTCCAGGTAGGCCGAGGTGTCGATCGGCGGGTAGCTGACCGCGACCCGCCGCGCGCACTCCTCGGCGAAGCGGGTGCCGCAGTGGGCGTCCACGTCCCGCGCCGAGGCGATGATCTCCTGGCGGGTGTACTCCGAGACCGCCAGCACCCGGTCGTTGGCCAGGAAGGTGGTGAACAGGACCACCGCCGCGCCGAAGCGGCCCTCGCGCAGGCAGGAGCGGATCACGTTGGTGACGTCCGAGCCCACCGCCTTGGCCATGGTGCGCACGTCGGGGGCGTAGCCCGCCGCCCGCGCCGCGGCGACGGCGTCGCCGACGACCACGTCGTGCGGGGCCAGGTACATCGACAGGCACGTGGTCGGGACCGGCTCGGCGAGCAGTTCGACCAGGCGCCCGGTCAGCCCGGCCACGTACCGGCCGTCCGGCACCCGGTAGTCGCCGACCGGTTCCGGCCGCTCCACCGTGATGCCGTCGCCGTAGGGGGTGATGCGGTCGAGCGGTTTCAGCGGCAGGCCCGCCGCCTGCAACGCCGGTATCGGCCAGGTGAGCAGGCGGACGTCGTCGAAGCCCCTGGTGCGGGCGACCTCGGCGAGGTTGCGCGCCTCACCGGAGTGCCCGCAGATCACCGGGTCGGCCCGGACGACGATGACGAGGCGGCGGTTCGGTCGTGTCATGGGTGTGCTCCCGTCCCGAACGGGTCCGACGACGACGGCGGGCGGACCCGGTGCCCCCACCCCGAGGGCTCGGGGCCCAGCTCCAGGTGCAGCGTGCCGCCCGCGTGCAGGTCGGACCCGCTGATGTGCGCGGCGTCCAGCGGCTTGCCGTTGAGCCGGGCCGACCGCACGTACTGCGGCGGCGGCGCCTGCTCCAGCCCGTCGGAGCTGATCGGCGCCTCGCGGTGGCCGCTGGTCTCGACGACGAATTCCCCGCGGCCGGTGTGGACGGTGGCGCGCTCGAACGCGGGGGCGTTGACCAGGAACAGGTTCTGCCCGGCGACCGGGAACAGCCCGAGCGAGGCCCACACGTACCAGGAGCTGAGCCCACCGGAGTCGTCGTTGCCCGGCAGCCCACCGGGGCCGGTGCCGAACTGCCAGGTCAGCGCCGCGTGCACCACCTCGGCGGTGCGGTCCGGCCTGCCCGCGTAGTGGTAGGACCACGGCGCTTCCATGTCCGGCTCGTTGTTCAGGCCCTCGAACCGGTTCAGCGCGTACCCCGCCGCCATGACCGTCTGGTCCGGGCGCTTGCCCGGCTGCACCACCCGGGGTTGGCCGTGGCCGAAGAACTGGTCGAGCATGGTCACGAACGCGTCGTCGCCCCCGGCCACGGCGATCCGGCCCGCCATGTCGTGCAGGATGCGGAACGAGTAGTTCCACTTGCCGCCCTCGTAGAACGACGAGTCGCGCAGCAGGCCGGTGGCCGGGTCGAACGCGTTGGTCCACAGCCGGGCGCGGGCGTCGAGGTCGTCGGCGAGCCCGCTGTCGTTGAGCGCCCTGGCCACCCCGGAGGTGCAGTGGTAGGCGTAGGCGAGGTCGAGGGTGTGCGAGATCGGGTGCACCACGCCGTGTTCGTAGAAGTCCTCGCCGTACATCCGGCGCAGGTCGCCCTCCATGTGCACCAGCGCCCAGTTCCAGTCCAGGTCGCCAAGGCCCAGGGCGTGCGCGTCGGCCAGCGCGGTGTGCGCCAGCGCGCTCGCCTGCCGGAAGAACCGGTCGGCGCCGCGGGCCATCCGGTAGCCGATGGGGAAGTTGCCCTCCTCCTCGCACACCCGGATCAGCGACTCCAGCAGGTCCCCGGCCCGGCCGGGGCAGATCGCGGCGAGCAGCGGCAACTGGGTCTTGTAGATGTCCCACATGGTGCACACGTCGAAGGCGAACGGCCCGGCCGTCGGCCAGAACGGGCTCTCGTCGTCGGCGAAGCACGGCTTGATCAGCGAGTGGTACAGCGAGGTGGCGAACACCCGCCGCCGTGCCGGTGACCCGCCCTCGACCTCGACCCGGCCGACGTGGTCGCGCCAGCGGGCCCTGGTCTGCGCGCGGACACCGTCGAACGCCGACACCGCCCCGCCGCACTCCCGGTGCAGGTTGTCCCTGGCCTGTTCGCAGCCGCGCAGCGAGAACCCGATGCGCACCTCCACGCTCTGCCCGGCGCGGGTGGGCCCCATGAACAGCAGCCCGAACGGGCGCAGCGTGGTGTGCCGGATGCGGTCGAAGTCCAGCCGCGTGCCGCCCTCGATCAGCCTGCGGTCGTGCCAGAGCATCTGCCGCCACCCCGGGCTGTCGACCTCCACGTGCACCGACAGCGGCACCCCCTCGACCACGACGGTGCCCCGGGCGCGGCCGTTGCCGGTGCTCTCCACGTGCGCCCGCAGCGGCACCGTCCGGCCGTGGTCGATCGCCAGCCCGCCGCAGGACAGGTCGACGACGACCCGGGCGCTGCGGTGCTCGGGGAAGGTGTATCGGTGCACGGCGACCTTCTCGCCGACGGTGATCTCCGAGCGGATGCCGGTGTCGAGGGTCGCCGCGTAGTACCCGGCCTCGGCGGTCTCGTCGTGCAGCGGCCACGCCTGCCCGAGGGTGTCCAGCGGCTGCACCATCGGGGTGACGCGCACGTAGTTGTAGTACTTGCGGATCGCCCCGGTGCCGGACTGCTGGAAGTGGGTGAACCCGGAGGCCTGCACCCGGTCGAACATCGGCTCGGGCACGCCCTCGGTGTTCTTGGTGTAGAGCCCGTACCCGGTGGGGTAGGCGCCGGAGTAGGCGCAGGCCGACACCATGCCGAGCGGGGAGGTGGCCCCGGGGTGGGTGTTGCCCACCTGCGGTTTCGGCCACCACCAGGTGGCCGCCAGCCCCTGCGCCGCGGGCAGGGAGGTGGCGGCGGTACCGATGAAGGGATCGATGTCGTCGAGGATGGCGAAACCCTAGGACAGGCGCTTCGCCCGGGTGGTTTCGACGATGTGAACTCCAGCCACCACCGCGGTGGGAACGGCTTCGTCCCCACCGCGTTCACCCGGGGATCAGGCCGGCGGGACCGATCCGAGGTAGACGGTGGCCGTGGCGTCGCGCTGCTGCAACGGGTTGTCGAAGGTGACGACCTCGGCGGCGGCGTCGGCGAACACCTTGGAGAGGACCTCGGTGAACTCCGCGTCCGGCGGGTCGTTGGACCACAGGGCGAACACGCCGCCGGGGTGCAGCATCGAGGTGAGGTGCCGCAGCCCGGCCGGGGTGTAGAACACCGCGTTGTCCGGGTGCAACAGGTGCCTGGGGGAGTGGTCGATGTCCACGACGACCGCGTGGAAGCGCCTGCCCGGCTCGGCCGGGTCGAGGCCGTCGGCGGAGCGGGCCATGGTGAAGAAGTCGCCGTGCGCGAACCGGCAGCGCGGGTCGGCGGTCAGTTCGGCGCCCGCGGGGATCAGGCCCCGCTCGTGCCACTCGATCACCTCGGCCAGCGCGTCCACGACGACCAGCGAGCGGACCGCGGTGCTCTCCAGGACGGTGCGCGCGGTGAAGCCGAGCCCCAGCCCGCCGACCACCACGTCGAGCCCGGTGCCGTCGAGCCTGCCGAGGGCCAACCGGCCGAGCGCGACCTCGGAGGCGGTGAACATGCTCGACATCAGGAACTCGTCGCCGAGCTTGATCTCGTGGACCTGCCGACCGGACACCGGGTCGAGCCTGCGGCGCAGGACGAGTTCGCCCAGGGGTGTCGGCCGCCAGTCGAGTTCCTCGAAGCGGGCGGTCACCAGGTCGGCTCGGCGGGTGTGCGCATCGAGCCAGCATAGACAGCGACCGGTGGGTGACCGGTCTTCGGTCGGGGATGGACCCGCGCGCCCGATCGAGATAATGTAATTATGCAGATTAATCCATTAGGCGGAACGTGAGGTCCCATGAGGAACAAGGTGCTCGCCGCGACCGCGGTGGCCACGGCGCTGGCCGCGCTGCTCGCCGCACCGAGCGCGCAGGCCACCCCGGTCACCGCGGTGGCGGCCCCGTTCCCGCTGCCGCAGGGCGTGGCAGGCGGGGTCGCGGCCTTCGTCAGCGACAACGGGCGCACCGTCGCGGGCCACCTGCGAACCGAACCGGGGGAGTCGGTGCTGTGGCGCGGCGGCAGGCTGATCCGGCTCGGCGCCGACGCGAACGTGCGCGCGATGAACGGCGCGGGGTGGTCCACCGGCAACGTGGCCGACCGGGCCGTGCTCTTCTCGCCCACCGGGGCTGCGACCCCGATCGCGGCGCCCGAGCCGGTCGTCAGCAGCCAGGGCCTGGCGGTCAACCGCAGGCGCGAGGTGCTGCTCGGCTGGGCCGCGGTCGGCCAACCGGGGAAGTTCGCCGTCGCCAAGCGCAACGGCTCACTCGTGCGGCTCACCCCGCCCCCGGGTCCGGTGCCCGGATCGGTCAGCATCTCCCCGGAATTCCTCAACGACAGGGGAGAGGTGGCGGGCACCGCCAACGTCTTCACCGGGACCGAGACCGTCCAGTTCCCGTTCTCCTGCCGGGCCGACGGGATCTGCGCGGAGCTGCCCGAGCCGACCGGCCTGCCCGAGGGCGACGGCGAGTTCAGGCTGACCGTCGAGGGGATGAACAACTCCGGCGAGGTCGTGGGTTCGGGCAGTGTGCTCGTGGCCGGCGGCTCCTTCGGCGCACTCGGCGTCCGCTGGACCAACGGTGTGCCGACCGTGCTGCGCGCCCCCGAGGGCGACCTGCAGGCGTTCATCAGCACGGGCCCCAAGACCATCAACGACCGCGGTGACGTCGTCGGCACCAGCCGCACCGGCCAGGGCGCCGCCCGCGCCACCCTGTGGCGGCGCGGCGCTCCCGCATCGCTCCTGACGACGCCCGAGGGGGTCGGCACATCGGCGTACCTGGTGGCGGACAACGGCGACGTGCTCGGCACGTCCGGCTACAACGCGCTCACCCTGTGGACCCGCGGCACGGCCATCCCGCTGCCCCCGGTCGAGGGGCTGCCGAACGCCGTCCCCGGCGACCTCAGCGAGAACCGGGTCGTGGTCGGTCATTCCTGGGGCTTCACGCCCTCCGGCTACACCACCGAACCCACGCGGTGGCAGGTCGGGTGATCACCGCTCCTCGTTGCCCGCCCGACCCGGTCGGGCGGGCAACGAGGAGGTGCCCGGCCCGGCGCGCCAGCCCGGCATTTCGCCACTCGTCCGAGTGAAACCCACGGCGAAACGCCCCTCGTGGTCACCAGCCCCGGAGGTGATCCGGTAGGCAGGCGCGATGTCTACCACCGCCTGCGTCCGAGCGACCGACCACGAATTGGAGTACCGCGGCTTCCGGTTCGTGGCCCGCACCGCCACCACGGGTGCCGCCGCCACCGAACCACTCGTCATCATCGGCGGTTCCTCCCAGTACCGGCACTCCTGGATGCGCTACGAGCGGCAGTTGCTGGAGCACACCAGCATGGTGACCCTGGACCTCCCCGGTTACGGGGATTCCGACCACCTGCCCGCCGAGCACGGCCCGGACTTCCTGGTCGGGGCCGTCCACCACACCATCGGCGCGCTGTCGCTGGGGCCGGTGAACCTCTTCGGGGGCTGCTTCGGCTCCCCGATCGCCCTGCGGCTGGCCCACGACCACCCCCGGGCCGTGCGCCGCCTGATGCTGACCGCGCTCACCGCGGAGTTGACCCCCGAGGCCGTGGCCCGCGTCCACCACTGGAGCCGGATGTGGGACGCCGGTCAGTTCGGGGAACTCGCCGACGCCATGGTGGGGGAGTTCATGTCCCCGGCGCACCTGCCCGTGAAGCGGCGCCGGATCGTGGAACGGCACATGCGCCACACGATGGCGACCCGCGACCAGCGCGCCCTCGCCCAGGACTTCACCCACCGCGAGCGCCTCCTCGCCCACTCCTGGCACCTGACCCACCCCACCGTCACCGCGCCCGCCCTCCTCATCGCGGGCGAGCACGACACCTTCACCCCGCCCGCCAGGGGCCGCGAGGTCGCCCGCGCCATCGGCGGCCGCTTCACCACCGTCAAGGAAGCCGACCACCTCCTGCACCTCGAACGCGACACCGAACTGGCCGACCTGATGGTCCACTTCTTCACCGACCGGCCCCTGGATTCCCTCCCCTACCTCAACCCCGTCGAACACCCCGGCGCCGCTTCCGCGGTTCACCGTTCCTCGACCCGCACGGGCGGGTAGCGGCGGTCCCAGTGACCGGGGCGGTTCTTCGGGGAAGCGTGGTTGAAGTGGGCGAAGGCGTCCTCCACCAGGGTCTCGATGATGTGCCGCTGGGGGAGGCGGTCGAGGTAGCGCAGGCCCGGGGCCTCGATGTGGCTGCCCAGGACGGCTCCGGCGATGGCGCTGACGAGGGGGCGGTTGCCCTCGTGCTGGATGGCGCGGCGGTAGGTCCACTCGGGGAGGTGTTCGTGGCCGGAGGCCGCCGCCAGCGCCAAGCGCAGGGTGGTCATGGCGTCGCGCGCTGAGGCCAGGCGCGCCGGGTGGGGCATGTCGGGGACACCGGAGCAGCGGTAGTCGGGGAGCCGCAGGTCGAGGTCGCGGAGGTCGAGTTCCGGGAGGAGCAACCAGAGGCGGTTGTCCAACGGCTGCTTGCGCAGCATCTCGGCGAAGACCCGGGCCAGGTGGTGGGTGGCCTGCGCGTCCTCCGGGGCGGCCAGCGCCGGGACGGCGGTGAACAGCCCGCCCTCGGGGCGGGAGTGCGGACCGCCTTCGAGGAGCGCGAGCGGGAGGGCGGAGACGAGGCCCGCCGCGCCCGGGTCGACCAGCGCCGGGACGGGGCCGAGGACCCTCGGCAGCCAGCCGTCGTCGGCGGTGAGGCCCGCTCGGGCGGCAGCGGCGAGCCCGCCGGGGTTCGGGTGGTCGTGGGCGAGGCGGATGAGGCCGTCGGTCAGGGCGAGGAGGCGGCGGGTGTGGGGCCCGATGCGGAACTGGTCGGGTGCCGACCACCGGCCGCCGTTGTTGGCGCGGGCCGAGGCCTCGCCCAGCGCGAAGCCGAGGTAGGCGCCGAGCACCTTCGGATAGCTGTAGCGCCAACCGTAGTTGTGGTTCGGGTGGAACTTGCCGTAGGTGTCCAGCACGGGCAGGGGACGGCCGTCGTCGTCGTAGCCGGTGCGGAAGCCCTCGGCGGTGGGGTCGGCGGGCAGCGGGTGGTTGTTCTCCGACGCGGCCCGGCTCCACAGCCCGGCGCGGGCGATCGCCCGGACCTGGTCGTCGTGGAGTTCCCACCCGTTCTTGAACGCGGCCCCCACCGCGCCCTCCGGCCCGTGCTCCATCGGCTGCACGCCCAGCTCGCCCGCCAGCAGCCGCAGTTCCGCGGCGAGCTGCTCGCTCTGGTCGAACCGGGTGTGCTCCTCCCACACCGGGGCGAAGACCCGGGGGAAGTCCCGCAGCACCTCCGCCAGGTCCCCGGCGCGGAAGTGCTCCGTCCGCTGCGCCCCGCGCAGCGTGACCCGCGAGTCGGCCGAGACGTTCTGGGCGTAGGTGGACAGCGACACCTTGACCCACCTGGTGTCGCCGCCGTCCACGCCCATGGCCAGGGTGCTCGCGTAGACCACACCCCGGGCGGGCTGCGGGACGTACCCGTCCAGTTGCGTCAACGCCACCAGGAACTGCCGGTCGTCGAGCCAGTTCGCGTTGCGGAAGACCAGCACCCACTCCAGCGGTTCCCGCGGCCTGCGCATCCCCTTGCGCAGACCGCCGGGCCGGTACCCGCTGTTCGGGATCTGCTCGTCGGTCTCGGGGTCCCGCCAGCCCACGACGGCCTGCGGCGGCACGCCCAGGTACTGCAACCCGGACTCCTCGAACTCCGGGTCCAGCAGTTCCAGCAGGCGACGCTCACCGGGGACCGCCGCGGGCGTGCTGACCATGTCCGGCATCGGTGGCGCCTGCCGCAGTTGCCCGTCGGGCTCCCGCACGATCAACGCGGGTGCGGGGAAGAGCTCCGCCAGCGGGTTCGACCCGTCGATGTGGGTCAGCGAGTTGTACGGCACCGACCACCCCTCCGGGGTGCGCACCACCTTGTCCCGCTCCACCCCCAGGGTGTCGAGCCCGCTGACCCGCAGCCACTCCTCGACCCGCCGCACGGCCTCGTCGGCGTCGATCCGCCAGCCCCGCACGCTCACCGCTGCCCCCGCTTGCCCGTCACCACGTTCTTCGGCTCCTGCCCGGCGGCCCGCCTGCGCTCGTCGTCCTCCCACAACCCGTGCGTCCGCTGCCGCAACGAGGTCACCAGCGCGCGTTCGGCCGGGTCGAGCCGCTTGCGGCCCTCGGACCGGGCGTTGGCGTAGATCGCCTCGATCGTGTCGTAGAGCGCGAACACCGGGCCCTCACCCGAGAGCTGCTGCCGGAGCTCCTCGCACTCCCACACGTACTGCTCGACGGGCACGGTCGTGATGTGGCTCGTCGTCGTCGCGCCCACGACCTCGAACACCAGGTCGTCGGCGGTGTCGAACCGGCCCGTGTCGCGGTTGAGCAGGTAGCCGTGCTCGACCCCGTCCTCCCCCCGTTCCACCCGGTACGGTGTCTGCCAGTAGCGGAAGTGGTCAACTGTCCCGGCCATCACGCCTCATCGCTTTCCGTGGTCCCGCCCGCCTCGGCGAACGCGGCGCCGAACAACTCCTGCTCGCGGCGCAGGATCGAGTCGACCAGGGCTTGCTCCCGCGCCGCCATGCGTGGCGCGACCCGGTCCTCCGGCGCTCGTCCCGCGTTCTCCGCCGCCGCCCGCTCGGCGGCCATCGCCCTGATGTCCCGGCGCACCTCGTAGAGGGCGTGCTCGTACCGCGCCACCTCGTCGATCTTGTACAGGTGCAGCCGCAGTTCCCCGACGTGCGCGGACCCGTCGGGCAAGGTCATGCGCACCGTCATCTGCAAGTCCCGGTAGCCGCTCACCTGGGGTTTGGCGAAGCGGTCGTCGAAGGTCACGATCTCGAAGGGGCTGCCGGGCCGGTCGACGATCGACAGCAGCGCCGCCAAGCCGCGGTAGGCGTCGGACATCGTGTGGAACTGCACCTTCGAGCCGACGAGGTCGGTCAGTTGAGCAGGCGTCCTGCCCGGCGCCGAGGCCTTGTCCCACGCGCGGACGCGGCTCTTCTCCGATCGACGCGAATGCGCCTCACCGCCTGCCGCCTCGGCCACCTCCGCGGCGAGCGAGTGCAGCAGTCGCTGCTTGCCCGCCCAGTTCGAGAACAGCGACTCCAGGTACTCGCGCCGGTAGTCGTCGTCGCCGTCGCGGCTGCTGTCGTACCCGCCCTGCTGCCGCTGGTCGACCGGGGTGTCGTTGGCGAAGCCGCGCGCATCGTCGGCGATCCGCACCTGCTCCGGCGTGCGCGAGGCAGGCCGCGGCGCGGCCGAGGGCTCGCCTGCCCGCGCCGCGCCGCCCCCGTCCTCGGTGCGGTCGAGGCAATCGTTGAGGATTCCGACCGCCTCGTGGTGGCTCAGCAGGTTGGCCAGGGCCTGCGGGCGCTGCAGGAACGAGGTCTCCAGGAACGGGGTGTTCCGCATCGACCGCAGCAACTCCGGGTGGCGCGGCAGCAGGACGGCGATGGCCTCGCCGACGTGCAGGCGGAGTGCCTCCCCGTTGGCGCGCACCGTGATCTTGGCCGAATCGTCGCGCAGGCTGGCCCGGTCGGCCAACCGCATCGCGGCCTCGACCTCCGGGCGGCGCAGGTACTGCCGCACCTCCTCGGCCGTCGGGAGCCCGCGCGGGTCCACCGCGGGCGTGCCCCGGTCGGCAGGGGTCCCGGCATCCTCCGACCCGTGCGGGCGATCCGCTCCGGGATCGGGCTCCGCGCCGCCGAACCCGCCCTCTCCGCGGTGCTGCCCGGGGGGTGTCCCGACGGCGCGCTCGCGATGCCTGCGGGACACCTCTTCGAGGTCGTAGGGCAGCAGTCGCACCCGGTGGGCGTTCGTGGGCAGGTGCAGCAGGGTGTTGGACTGCCCGTCCACGAACGCGACGCCGTGCCGGGTGTGCACCACGTCGGCGACGTGCTTGTGGGTGGTCCCGCCGGGACCGACGAACTCGACCGCGACCACCGCGCGCGAGCCGGTCGCCCGCCCGCGCATTTCCCGGATGACGCTGTCGAAGTCCCGGTGCTCCTGCCACGAGCCGCCGAGCCGGTCCTGCACGTACTCCAGCGTTCCGTGCGAGTCGAGGTGCTCGGGCCGCACCGGGCCCGCCTCCGCCTCGATGCCCGCGTGCCGCAGCGCCGAAGCCGTGGCGACCCTCGTGCAGTTGGTGCGGAATCCGTTCTCGTGGGCGAGTGGGTGGCGGAACCCCGGGTTCACCACCGCGATCTTCGGGTGCTCCGCGGCCAGGTACCGCCCCGCGTCGAACGGGTGCGCGGTTCCGGCGTGGATCGCGGCCTCGAACGGCGGCCGGGTGGCGCGGGACAGCCGTCCCCACTGTTGCGAGGAGCTGAGGCGGGGGTCCACGGGCTGCGTGAGGTCCGCCATCCGCCCGCTGCTCATGAGCCGCCGCGGGTTCGCAGGCGGCGGGTGCTCGTTGGACCGGGGCCGGTGCTCATCGGGCAGTCGGACGGTCTGGGCGTGGTCAGACCTGCGCAGGGGCGCGGGTTGCCCGCCGGGGCGTGCCTGCGGCGCGGCGGTGTGCGCGTTGTCGGGCCGGTTCGCCTCGGGCGCTGCTGTGCGGTGCCCCGGCGCGACCTCATCGCGGTGCCGTGGCCCGGTCGGGGGGTCCTCCGACCGCAGTGCGTCGGTTGCCCCTGTGCGTTGCCGTGGTGCGCCTTGCCCCGGATGCGCCGAGTCGGGTGCCCCCGTGCGCTGCGGTGCGCCTTGCCCGTGGTCGAGACGCTC
Organism: Actinokineospora spheciospongiae; assembly: GCF_000564855.1. Taxonomy (GTDB): domain Bacteria; phylum Actinomycetota; class Actinomycetes; order Mycobacteriales; family Pseudonocardiaceae; genus Actinokineospora; species Actinokineospora spheciospongiae. Next base: position 14,346 of record NZ_AYXG01000145.1, on the reverse strand, counting down.
CGGGTCCGGTGAACCTTCGCGCTGCGAAGGGTTTCGGCTGTGGTCGGACCCCGGTGAGTCGGGTGCTGTTCCACTCCGGTGTGGAGCACCCTGCGCGTTGTCGGGCCGGGGCGGTGCGGGCGCCTCGGCGCGGTGCGCCGGGATTCGGCCGTCGACGCGGTCCCGGGGTGTGCTCTGCGCTTGGTCTGCCCGGGTCGAGGTCGGCGCCTCGGCGCGGTCGGGTGTGTGGGCGGTGTCCGGCTGGTGCGGTGCCGTGGTCGCTCCGGGTCGCCGCGCTGCCGATTCCCGGGCGTTGCCGTCGGGCTGGGTGCGGTGCTCCGACCGGGCCTCGCCCTGGCGGTCGGCGCGCCTCGCACCCGAGGCCTCGTCCGACCCCGCGTCCCTGCTCGACGCCGTGCCGTCCCCGTCGAGGCGGTTCCTCAGCGACTCGCCGGGGGACCTGTTCGGGCGGGGTGCGTCCCCGTCGGGCGTCGAGGCCTCGGCGCCGTCACCGCCGAGGGCGTCGAAGATGGGGGAGTTGCCGCCGCCTGCCGCGGCCTTCGCGGCCTCGGCCTCGCGGCGGGTCCTCTCGGCCGCGTTGATCCCACGACGCCGGTTGAGCTCGGCCTCGGCCTCCCTCGGGCCGAGGTGCTCCGGGTCGCCCGCGACGACCTCCTTGACGTGGATGATCGTCTTTTCCCGGAGCGCGCCGTCCGCGCCGAGGACCTCGCGGGTCTCCTTGGAGACGGTGTGCCACTGGCTGCCGGGCTTGGTGATGCCCTCGCGCTCGCCGTCCTTGAGCGACAGCGCCTGGATGTCGCGGGCCGTCTTGCCCTCGACGTGGATTTCGACGTCGTCGCCGAAACCGCTCTTGTCGTCCGGGTGTTCCTTGATCGTCGCGCTCACCAGCGCGGGCTCGACCGTGGTCTTGCCGACCTCGTACTGGGAGGCGATCCACCGCGCCCCCGCCGCGCCCCGCGACGTCGTGATGCCGCGGACCATGCTCAGTCGCCGGGCGGGCAGCTCGTTGATCGCCGACACGATCGCCCGGTTGGCGTCGACCATGCTCTCGAACGCCCGCGAATCGCGCCCCGGGCCGACGCGCATGGCCGAGTTGACGTTGTCGAACACGTCGTGCTCGGTGTAGGTGTGCAGGGCGATCGCCCCCGCGTCGGACAAGCGGGCCAGCTCGGGCGCGGCGTCACGCAACCGCAGGGCTTCGCTGGTCAGCGCATCGAGGCGGTCGGTCTTGTGCTCCGGCCCGAGGACCAGCCGGGCGAAGGAGGCGTTCTGCTCGCGCCCGGCCCGGTAGTCGGGGTCGTACAGGTACCCGTCGCTGATGTCGGGCGGTTCCGTCGACGGCTCCAAGGCGTCGGTGATGCTGCTCTGAACAGGTGGGGGCGTGTCCTGCTCGGTGTCGACCGGCTCGTCCCCGGCCGGGCTGCCACCGCCCGACGCGGTGTCGTTCGGCTTGTCCTCGTCGGGCGTGCTGGTCTCGAACGCGTGGTCCGGCTTCGGGTCGGCGCGCTTCGGCACCGGGCTCTCGGCATCCGCCTCAGACCTCGTCGGCCGCGCGGGTGTCCTGTCGACCGGTCGGGCTGCGCCGGGCTCCGGGGCCCGGGGCCCGTCCGGAGCCTGGGGCCGCCACCGATCACCCTCCGGGGGCGTGTGCTGCTCCGGCGGTGCTTGTGCGGGGTGCGGAGCAGGTGCCTGCGGGGTACGCCCGTCCGGCGGGCGCTGTCCGGCCTCGGAGTGGCGTGGCGGGAACTGCCGGTCGGGCGGCGGACCCGGCACCCGGTCCGGCTGGGAACCCCGCGGCGGCCTGTCGCCGCGGGTGCCCCCGGGCGGCTGGACGCCGGACGGCTGCTGGTGCGGGCTGGGCCTGCTGCCGGTGTGGTTCGGTCCCCACCCGCCCGCGGGTCCCTGCCGGTACGGCCCCGGCTGATCCGGGGCGTTCCGGCGGGGCGGGTGACCGCCGTGCCTGCCCGTCCGGTTCGGACCGCCTCGCTGGAACGGCGCCCCTTGCCCGTGCTGCTCGCCCTGCTGGTGCTGCCCACCCGGGTGCTGCGGACCCGGGTGTTGCGGACCACCCTGCTGGAGGGGAGCGCCCTGCGGTCCAGGCCCAAGCGGTACGAAGCCTGCCCGCGGACCAGGCGGCATCGGGGGTTGATCGCCGTGGGGGCGCGGTCCGCGTCCGCGCGGTGCGGTTCCTGGAGGCGGGCCCTCCGGGCGTGGTCCGTGGAAGTTGTCCGGTGACGACGGGGGCACCGGCCTCCGCTGCGGTACACCGCCACCCTGCCAGGAGCCGCCCCGCTGGGGCGGTCTGCCGCCACCCCACGGGGGGTGGCCGCCACCCGGAGGAGTCCCGCCCACCGGTTGTTGGCCGAACCCGGGTCCACCGCCGCCCTGCTGACCGCGCGTGGACCCCGACAGCGGGGGACCGCTGTCGGGGGCGAGGCCGCTCGGCATCGCACCGAAGCCGCCGGTGGCCGTGCCCGGTGTGGTGGACCCCGCCGATTTGGTGGAGCCGCCGCGGCTCTCGCCGGGCGCACCGGGGCCGCTGCCTCCGGCGAACCCCCCACCGGAGGACTGGCCGTGGTCGTGCGCACGCGGGCTGTCCGCGCGGTGCCCCGAGTCCGCGGCGGGCGGGCTGCTGTGACCGGTGGAACCGGGGTGGCCGTGGGCGGGCCCGCCGCCGGGCACCTGCGGAATGCTCTGCGAGGGGCCGCCGTGCCCTGCCGAGCCCGAGGTGCCGGGAGTTCCACCGCCGGGGTGCGAGGTGGGGGAGCTCGGGTGGCCGGAGCTGCCACCGCCGGGGTGCGGAGCGCTCTGGGACGAGTTGCCTGCCGCGTGCGGTGCACCGGTGTCGGTGCCGTGCGCGGCGCCCCCGGTGCCGGTGTGGCGGCTGTTGTGCGCCTGCGACGAGCCGCCGTCGAGGCTGTGCCCGGGATTCCCCCCGCCGGAGTGCGGTGACGACGCTGGGTTGTCGGGTGTTCGAGCGGCACCTGCCTTGTGATCGCCGCCTGCGGGCTGTGCCGGGGCTGAGCTGTTGTGGCCCTGCGAGGACGCGCTGTGGCCACGGGGCTCTGCGCTGCCCGGAACCGGGTGGCTCGTGCTCGGGGAGCCGCCGCTCTGGCTGTGCGGGGCGGGGACCTGCCCGCCGCCTTGCGCAGGTCCGAACGGACTGCCCCCGGAACCCCGGGACGGGCTCGACGTCGGGCCGTGCGAGTTCCCCCCGGTCGCGGGCTGGGCGGGGCGTGCGCCGCCGTCGCCCAGCGAGTGGCTGCCCGTCGGGGTGTCGGGACCGGATGGGGGAGGGGCAGGGGGGTGCGGCGGTGTGCGCGGTCCGGTCGACGGGTCTGCCGCGGGTGGGGCGGACGCTGCTTCCGTGCTGGTGTGCGCCGCGCCCACCACCGGCCGCGGCACCGGGGCGACCTGCGAGCCCGCGGTCGCGGAACCGGCGTCCGCCGCGGGGTTCGACGACGGTGCCGTCGGGGTGGGGCCGTCCTTGACCCGGTCGACCCCCCGGTCGACGGCCCCGCTGGAGGCGCCGGTGAGGACGTCGCGGGCACTGAGTTCGTCGAGGTCGCCGGTGACCGCGGCCTGGGCGACGGTGGAGGTCACGCCCTCGGTCGCCCCCCGGGCCATGCCGCGCGCGGCGTCGTCGACGACGTGGCGGGCCACGCTGTCCGAGGCCCCGCGGGTGACGTTCTTCGGCGCGGCGTCGGAGGCCAGGCCGATCGCGCCGTCGACCGCCCCGCTGATCGCGGAGTCGGTGGTCTTGTCCCAGTCCCAGTCCTTGCGCTCGCCCGCGACCATCTGCAGGCTCTGGATGCTGACGTCGAGCGCGACGTTCTGGAGCACCTCGGCCAGGACCCGCTTGACGATCTCCTGGGCGACCTTCTTGAAGCCCTGCTGCACGAGCTTCTGCAGCAGTTGCCGGAACAGTTGCTGAACGACCACCCGGGTCGCCAGTTGCGCGGGGACGATGCCCGCCGTCGACGCGCCGAAGGTGCACCACGACGTCGCGAGCATGGCGGCGATGGAGATCGCCAGCACGACCAGCGATGCGATGATCATGTACTTCGTGTACTCGACGTCCAGCGCGGTCGCGTCGGCCGAGTCGCCGAGCGCCTGGCACGCCTTCGCCAGCGCGGTGAAGTACGCGTCGTCGCCCTCGGCGAACTTTTTCCACAGGGTCTCGAAGTTGTGCGCGGCCTCGCCGGACCAGGACGCCAGCGCCTCCCGCGCGCCCCGGTCCGCCGTCTCCGACACGCCGGGGATGCCTCGCGCGGCGGCGTGCCACGCGTCGCGCAGCCGCCGGAGCCCGTCCTCGTCGCCCTCCGGCCAACTCTCACCGACGACGATGGGCAGCAGCCATTTGACCTCGTCGGGGATCTCCATGCCCACGGCTCAGCCACCGCCCCCGAAACCCGCCGTGTTCGTCCCCTCTGTGTCCCGGTAGGACCTGGCTGTGTCGACCAGTCCTCGGTGGACGTTGCGCAGACCCTCGACGACGGCGGCGAAGCCCTGTGCCGTGCCGTCGGCGCCGGGCACGTAGTCCTTCGCGAACTCCTGGCCGGACTCGTCATCGCCCCAGCACTCGCCCGCCGCACCGAGCGCGCCCTCCAGCGTCGCGGCGACACCCGCCAACCGTTCGGCGGCCGCGGCGAACCGCTCGGCCGCGCGCGCCGCGACATCCGGCTGGATGTCGATCTTCCCCCCGGGTGCGACCACGACTACCGCCGCCGCAGCCAGCTATCGGGAACGTCGTCGTCGGCGTCGCCCGGCGACTCGTGCGAGGGCGGGGCGTCGGCCTGCGGGACTGGGATGCCTGCCATCAGCCCGCGCAGGGAGGGCGCGTCGTCGAACAGGTCGCTGAGGTCGGGCAGCCCGCCGCTCACCGGCGCCATCAGGTCCGACACCCGTTCGCGCACCTCCGCCGCACCCTGGCGGGCCAGTTGCAGCACGGCTCGCGCCAACGCCTCCGGTGTCGACCGGTCGAACGCCGACGGCGCGAACTCGAGCGCGCTGAGCGCCCCGGACGAATCCACGCTCGCCCGCACCAGACCGTCCTTCGACGTCAACGACGCGCTGGCGCGCAGCGCCGCGTCCTGGGCCTCGCGCAGCGCCTCGGTCTGCTGCCGGAAGGTGTCGAGCAGGCCGTCCACCTGCTCCTTCGCCGCAGCGTTGCGCGCACGCAACAGCTCCAGATCGTCGTCCGCCACCAGTCCCCCTGAAACGTCCCCAAGCCGAGCGGGGGCAACCCTACCGCGCGGCGTTCCCCCCTGTGACCGGTTGTCCACAGCCCGTCGACAACGAGGCCACCGAGAACCATCCGCCGGGTGACCGGCACCGCTGCCGATCGGCCTCGGTCCCAGACGCTGGTGCTCCGTCGGGGAACCCGGTCTCGGAGACAGGTCCTACCCCCGGGGTGGGGTGAGGACGGGGGTGCGGCGCAGTTCGGCCTTGGCCACCGAGCGCAGGTGCACCTCGTCGGGCCCGTCGAACAGGCGCATCGCCCGGTGCCAGCCGTACATCGCGGCCAGCGGCGTGACGTCGGTGACGCCCGCCCCACCGTGGATCTGGATCGCCCGGTCCACCACGGCGGTGACGGCGCGGGGCACGGCGACCTTGGCCATGGCCACCAGGTCGCGGGCGGCCTTGTTGCCCTGGGTGTCGATCACGTGGCAGGCGTGGTGGCACAGCAGCCGCGCCTGCTCGACCTCCAGCCGGGACTCGGCGAGCTGCTGGCGCACCACGCCCTGGTCGATGAGCGGCCCGCCGAACGCCACCCGGGTGCTCGCCCGCTCGACCACCATGGCCAGCGCCCGCTCGGCGGCGCCGAGGGCGCGCATGCAGTGGTGGATGCGGCCGGGGCCGAGCCGGGCCTGCGCGGCGACGAACCCGCCGCCCTCCTCGCCGACGATGTTGCCCACCGGCACGGCCGCGTCGGTGAACCGGACCTCGGCGTGGCCGTGCTGGTCGTGGTGGCCGAACACCGGCAGGTCCCGCACGACCTCGACCCCGGGGGTGTCGCGGGGCACGATGACCATCGACTGCTGCCGGTGCGCCTCGGCCGCCGGGTCGGTCTTGCCCATGACGATGAAGAAGGCGCAGCGGGGGTCCATCGCACCGCTGGTCCACCACTTGCGGCCGTTGACCACGTACCGGTCGCCGTCGCGCTCGATGCGGGTGGCGATGTTGGTGGCGTCGCTGCTGGCGACCTCGGGCTCGGTCATGGCGAACGCGGAGCGGATCTCGCCCGCCAGCAGGGGTTCCAACCAGTCGCGCCGCTGCTGCTCGGTGCCGAGCAGGTGCAGCAGTTCCATGTTGCCGGTGTCCGGGGCCGCGCAGTTGATCGCCTCGGGGCCGATGTCCAGGCTCCAGCCGGACAGCTCGGCGATCGGCGCGTACTCGAGCTGCGTCAGGCCCGACTCGGCCGGGAGGAACAGGTTCCACAGGCCCGCGGCCTTCGCCGCGCCCTTCAGCTCCTCGACCACCGGCGGCACCTCGTGCCCGTCCGGTCCGGCCGCCGCCCGGTGCGCGGCGTAGGCGGCCTCGGCGGGCAGGACCTGCTCCTGCATGAAGACCACCATGCGGTCGTACAGCGCGCGGGCACGGTCCGAGGGCGCGGGGAGCACGTACACCGACACGGGAAGCCTCCTGAACAAACCGAGCGCTTGGTCGGTTCGACGCTAGGCCGCGGTCCGGTTCGCTGTCAACGCGAGTGCCCGGTCCGGACGACGTCGAGGGCGAAGTCGACGTACTGGCGGGCGACCTCCTCCGGCGACGACGGCCCCTCCGGTGACCACCACCGCGGCAGCGCGGTGCACATCGTCACCACCGCGCGCGCGGCCTCGTGCGGCAGCGGGGTGCCCATCAGCCCGCGTCGGCAACCCTCGGCCACCTCGTCGTCGACCATGCGCTGCACCTCCTGCCGGGCCGCGGTGATCCGCGCCCGGCTCTCCCCACCCAGGCCGCGCATCTCGCCTGCGCCGATGAACCCCAGGTCGCGGCGGTGCGTGTGGAACAGCGCCAGGCACTCGACCAGCCGCGTGAACCGCTCCACCGGCCCGTCCCCCTCGGCCCGCGCCGCCCTGGCGCGGGCGAGCAGGTCCGCCGCCGCCAGGTCGAGCAGCGCCACCAGCAGGTCCTGCTTGCTCGCCCAGTGGTGGTAGACGCCGGGCACGGACAACCCGGCCCGCTGGGCGATGTCGCGCACGCCCGCACCGTGGTAGCCCAGCTCGACGAACGCCTCCAGCGCCCCCGCCAGCGGTGGTTCCAGCTCCAGCGGCGGGAAGGCCCGCCAGTCGCTGCCCTCGGGCCGCTCCGGGCTCTCCACCAGGTCTTCCGGTCGGGTGCGCAGCAGGGCCGCGGCGGCGGCGAGCCGGTCCTCGGTGATCCTGGTGCGCCCGTTCTCCACGGCGCTCCAGGTGCCCGCGCTGACCGCGAGGGCGCCCGCGACCTCGCGAAGGGTCAGCCCCGCTGCCCGGCGGGCCTGCCGCAGCCGGGAACCCAGCGCGACCCGGTCCGCGTCGGCGGTGCCGCGCGCCGGGGTCGATCGAGCCAAGGCCGCCCTCCCGCACTCGCCGTCGCAGTGCGGGTGATCGTAGCTGAAATCCCGTTCGACCAGAGCGTTCGCTCGGTCGGTTTCAGGTTCAGGCGCGGTCGGTGGACCACGCCGCCCAGAGGCGGGCGTAGCGGCCGCCCGCGGCCACCAGCGTGTCGTGGTGGCCCTGCTCGACCACCTGGCCGCGGTCGAGGACGAGCACCAGGTCCGCCGCCGCGGCCTGGCTGAGCCGGTGCGCCACGACGATGCCGGTGCGACCGCGCAACGCCTCCGCCGCCGCGGTCTCCAGGACCCGGGCACCGCTGCTGCCCGCCTCCGCGGTGGCCTCGTCCAGGATGGCCAGCGCCGGGTCGGCCAGCACCAGGCGGGCCAGGGCGACCTGCTGGGCCTGGACCACGGTCAGCTCGTGCCCGCCCGCGCCGACCCGGGTGTCGAGGCCGTCGGGCAGCGCCAGCGCCCAGTCCAGCGCCCCGACGGTGGCCAGCGCGCCCCGGACCGCGTCGGCGTCCGCCCCGGGCGCGGCCAGGGCCAGGTCCTCGGCCAGGGTGCCCGCGAAGGTGTGCACCTCCTGGGTCACCAGCACAACGGCCTCGCGCAGCGCGACGGGGTCCAGGTCGGCCAGGGCCACCCCGCCCAGGTGCACCGAACCCGCTGTCGGCCGGTGGATGCCCGCGATCAGCTTGGCCAGGGTGCTCTTGCCGCCCCCGCTCGCACCGACGAGGGCCACGGTGCTGCCCGCCGGGATGTCCAGGTCCACCCCGCGCAGCACCTCGTGGCCGGCGACGTACGCGTGCCGCAGTCCCACCGCCTTCACCGACCCGTCGGCCGGGACCGCGCCGGTGCCCGCGCCCGCCCGGGGGCGCTCGTCGATCACCCCGACGAGCCGGGCCAGGCCTGCCGTGGCCGACTGGAGGGTGTCGAGCAGGAACAGCACCGAGTTGACCGGCCCGAACAGGTTGGCGAAGTACAGCGCGGCGGCACTGGCCGCGCCGATGGTCACCAGCCGGGCGTCCACCAGCACGAACCCCATGCCCAGCACCGCGGCCAGCCCGAGGAGTTCGGCGCTGTTGAGCCTGCCGAAGAACCGGGTCTGCGTCCTGGTCACCTCGACGACCAGGCCGTTGGTGGTGTCCACCCGCCGCCCCACAGCGGCCACGTGGTCCTCTGCCAGCCGGAACGCGCGGACGGTCGCCGCACCGCCGAAGCTGTCGAGCAACTGCTGCTGCTCCCCGGCCGCGGCGACCCGCTGGGCGGCGTACAGCGGCCCGGACCGGCGCAGGTACCAGCGCGCGGTCGCCACCTGGATCGGCACCGCCACCAGCGCCGCCGCGGCGAACCGCCAGTCCAGCGCCAGCAGCCCGAACAGCGTCAACCCGATCACCAGCGCCGACTGCACGAAGGTGGGGAAGGCCTGCCGCACCGCCTCGCTGACCGCCGCCACGTCCTCGGTGACCCGCGAGGTCAGGTCCCCCGACCCGCCCTCCTCGATCCGCTCCAGCGGGAGCGCGAGCACGCTGTCGACGAAGCCCTCCCGCAGCTCCGCCAGCACCCGCTCACCGAGCCGCGAGGCCAGTACCAACCCGCCGAACGCGAGTCCGCCCTGGCCGAGGGCGGCCAGCGCCAGCAGCACCACCCGACCGGTGATCGCCCCGGTGTTCCGGCTCGCGGCGAGGTCGACGACGCCGCCGAGCAGGGGAGCGGTGAGCAGGCTCAGCCCCGCCGCCCCGAGCAGCGCCACCGCGGCGAGGACCGCCTGCGTTCGGTGCGGTCGCAGCAGCGCCCACACCAGCTTCCGGGTGCGCTCCGGTGCGGCGATGGGCAGCGGCGCGTTGCCCGGGGGAGGGGTGCTCACGTCAGGACCGCCTCGCGGTAGCCGGGGTTCTGCGCCATCAGCCGGGCGTGGGTGCCGGTGGCCACCACCGAACCCCGGTCGACGAAGACGACGCGATCGACCTCGGCGAGCAGGGCCGGGCTGCTGGTCAGCAGGACGGTCGTCCGCCCCGCGCGCAGCTCGCGCAGCCCCGCGGCGATCCCCGCCTCGGTGACGGCGTCCACCGCTGTCGTCGGGTCGTGCAGCACCAGCACCGGCGGATCGGCGAGCAGCGCCCTGGCCAGCGCGACCCGCTGCCGCTGCCCACCCGAGAGCGACCGCCCCCGCTCGGTGACCGCGCTGGCGAGCCCGGCGGGCAGCGCCTCCGCCACCTGGTCCACCCGGGTGGCCGGGGCGACGCGGGCCAGGTCGGCGGTGGGGGAGGCCCGGACCGACAGGTTCTCCTCGACGCTGCCCTCGAACAGGTCGGCGTCGTGCGGGGACACCAGCACCGCCGCCCGCAGCGCCGCCGGGTCGAGCGAGCCGAAGCCCACCCCGTCGAGTCCGATGTGGCCGGACTCGGGGTCCGCCTCGCGGTTGAGGTAGCGCAGCAGCGCGGTCGCGGCGGCGGGATCGGTCACCACCACCCCGACCGACTCGCCCGCCGCGACCCGGATGTCCACACCGGACAACCCGGGGCCGCGCACCCCCGTCAGCACCAGTTCACCCGAGACCGGCCCGGTGACCTCGTCATCCCCGCCGGTCACCGCCGCGGGCGCGGCGAGCACACCGGCGATCCGCGCCGCCGAGGCCCGGCCCGCCGCCAGCGCGGCGGTGATCTCCCCGAACGTCCCCAGCGGCGCCAGCAGGAACTGCGCCAACCCCACCGCGGACACCAACTGGCCCACGGTGATCTCACCCGACGCCGCCAGCCGACCGCCGACCAGCGCCACCAGGGCCAGGAACAGCCCGTTGACCACGATGACCGCCCCGGAGTACCCCGCCTCCGCGCGAGTGGTGTGCAGGGTGGCGTCGAGCGATTCGCGGCTGGTGCGCCGGTACCGGGCCATCGCCGCGGCCTCCGCGCCGATCCCCTTCACCACCCGCACCCCGCGCACCAGGTCGGCGGCGACCCCGGCCGCCTGCGCTGCGCGTTCCTGCTGCGCGGCGCCGCGGCGCTCCAGCGGCGCGCTCAACAGCCGCACCACCAGCAGCAACGGCGGCGTGCCGAGCAGGATCAGCAGTCCCAGCGGCACCGAGAAGGCCAGCAGCGCCGCACCCGCCACGGTGATCCCCACCGCGGCGGCGATCCCGTGCGGCACCAGGAAGTTCACCGTCGCCGTCCGCCGCGCGTCGGCGGTCGCCACGCTGACCGCCTCCCCGGGGAGCAGGGCGCCCCCGCCGCGGGCGTCGAGTGCCCTGGCCGCCACCGCGAGCCGCAGCTCCCGGTCCGCCCGCACCCCGGCGAGCGTGCCGACCCGCATGCCGAACCGCCAGCACAGCGACAACCCGGCGAACGCCGCCGCCAGCAGCCCCAGCCACACCGGCAGCGCCCCCGCGTCCCCGGTGGCCACGGCGCGGTCGATGACCACCCCGATCAGGATCGGCACCGCCGCCTCACCCGCCTGGTAGCCGGTGAACAGCGCGGCGGCGGCGAGGATTCGGCCGCGCTGCGCGCGCATCGACCGGCGCAGGACCGCCCGCCCGGTGAGCACCGCGCCCCCCTCCACCGCGGTCAGAAGTCGTCGGCGTTCGTCAGCTCGTGCTCGAAGGCGTCCGCGCTGGCGACGAGCAGCTTGAGCGGCCGTTCGAACTCCTCCAGGACGCTCAGGTCCTCCAGCGGCACCGTGTGCTTGAGCAGCGCGACGCCGCCCGACACGGCCGCCCCGCCGATGAGGGCCGTGCCCGCGAGTTCGAGCAGCCTGCGCTGGTCGACCGCGTCGGCCCGACCGACGGCCGAGGAGATCTCCAGCCACGCCCGACCGTCCGCGTCGGGGACGTGGTGGACCGCGACCTGCTGGGTGCGGGTGCCCTCGGTGTCGAGCCGGAAGCGGAGCCAGCTTTCGTTCTCCTCCAGCACCTCGTACCGCGTGCGGACGTAGTTGATCACATCGGTCCAGGTGGTCACTCTCACTGCCTCCCGCGTCGAGCCGTTCGCCATCGTAGTACCAGGACGCGCCCAGGCGGTCGGGATCGACACCCGAAAGCCGGTCGCGGCGCCTCCCGGGAGAAGCGAGCCCCGCTCACCGGTGTCGTGCCGCCACCGTCCACACCGGATCACCCCCGGGGATCACGGCAACGGTACTCAGCGACCCCCGCACGCCGGCAGTTGAGGGTGACCGTGTGTATCACCCTCTGAAACATCTAATCCCTATCAACTATCTTGATATATAGGAATTCTGAAGCACAGTCAGGAATAGAAGAGTCACCAGCGAACCACACGGGGCCCATACCGGATCTCGGACTCCAGGGCGCAGTCACCGGTTTCCGCCGCTATGCGCCGGGCCTGGTCGAGGCGGTCCGACGACGCCCCGGTGCCGAGCCGGGCGTGCACCAGCCAGTCCCTGGCCAGGGCCAAGCCGAGACCCACCTGGTCGCCGACGTCTGCCGCGGCGGCCATGGCGGGCGGGAAGCACCGCAGGGCCGCGTCGTACCTCCCGGTGCGCATCAGCACATCACCGAGGTCACACCACACCCGGCAGGCACCGGACTGGTTGCCGATGTCGCGGAACAGGTCGAGGGCGATCCGTTGCTGCTCCTCCGCGGCGCGGTGGCGGCCGAGCCAGGCGTGGAGGATGCCCAGGCAGTTCCGCGCGTTGGCCTCGGCGTCGCGATCCGCCGCCTGCCCGGCGAACGCGATCGACCGCGGGTAACAGCGCAACGCCTCGCGCGGGCGGCCCATCCGGCGGTACACGCTGCCCAGGTTGTTGAGCGCCTTCCCCTCACCCGCGCGGTCACCACAGGCGCGGAACAGCGTCAACGCCTCCCGCAGGCAGGCCAGCGCCGCGGGGTACCGGCCTGTCTTCCACCGCACGACGCTGAGCCGCCTCAGCGCGTTCGCCCTCGTCCTCGGGCACGAGGACCGCGCCGCCGCGGTGTGCAGGGTCTCCGCATCCCGGTAGTGGCAACCGCCTTCCAGGTACTGGCCCAGCAGTTCCGAGAACTCGGCGCTGTGCGCTCCGGCGACCGCGACCAGGGTGGGGCGCTCGGCGTTGAGCCACGCGGTCGCGTCCGCGCGCGAGCGGAACACCGGCGCGGGGGAGTGGGCCACCGGCCGCTGGTGGCACTCGTACGGGGCGTAGCGGGCCATCGCCGACACGGCGGTGTGCCAGTAGTGGTGCAGCAACCTCGGCTCCACGCGACCACCCAACCGCGGGGACTCGGGCAACCGCCCCCCGGCGAGCCCTTGCAGGGCCTGCCTCCACCGGAGCGCGTCGCCACCGAGCACGGCGGCGATCTCCACCACCAGGTCTTCGTTGAGGCGCTTGCGGCCTGGGGAGAAACAGCGGTGCACGGTGTCGAACGCGGGCAGCTCGGCGACCCCGCGCCCGGACCGGGCGCGGCGCACCCGGCGGTGCATCTCGCGTTCGGACACCCCGGCCCACGCCCGCAGCTCCCGCAGTCGCCGCACCACGTCGTCGACGCACTGGGCCCCGGTGGGCGCGGGCGGAACTCCCCGTTCGACCGGTCTCACACTCCGTGATCTTACGGGTGACCGAGGTTGACCGAAAGTGATGACAACGCCGGGCGTCGATCAGCACGATTGCGTCACCGACACAACCCGAGGAGCCATGGTGAGCCGAATCGGTGGACTTCCGCTGCCCGCCCTGCCCGACATCGACGACGTGCCCCCGCTGACCGAGGCGGACCGGCCCTGCTTCGACGACCTCCGCGCGGTGCTCGCCGAGCACGGCATGCTGGGGCGGTTCGGCATCGCGCTGCTGCACGAGCACTTCGAGGTCGCCGACGACGAGATCCTGGTCGAGACCATCGACGTGGCCACCCGCACGCTCGTCTCCCGCCCCGAGAAGATCGCCGACCTCGGCGCCTACGCGAGCGTGGAGACCTCCTGGCGGCTCGACGATCCCGACACCGCCCCGATGGCCCGGTGCACGACGGCCTGCCGCCCGGCCACCTTCACCGAGAGCAGGCACAAGTCGGTGCACGTCAACCGGTGAACCGGGTCCTGCTGGTGCTCGCCCACCCCCGGGCGGGCTCGCTGACCGGCCAGGTCGCGGCGCGGGTGCGGGCCCGGCTGGTCCACGCTGGGTTCGACATCGACTTCCTGGACCTGTACGCCGAGGGCTTCGACCCGAGGATGCGGCCGGAGGACGAACCGGACTGGGCGGACCCGGGCAAGCCCGGCTCGCCCGAGGTCGAAGGGCACAAGGCGCGCATCGGGCGGACCGATCACGTGCTCGCGGTCTTCCCGGTCTGGTGGTCGGGGCCGCCCGCGATCCTGAGGGGCTGGATCGAACGCACCTGGGCCCACGGCTTCGCCTACACCCGGGAGGGGTCGAACCTCGCGGTGCGCAGCACGCTGTGGCTGGGGCTCGCGGGCAGTTCAGCCGAGCAGTTCGCCACCGCGGGCCTCGACCGCCACCTCGACCGCCAGCTCCGGGTCGAGGTGGCGGAGTTCTGCCGCATCGAGCACTCCCGGGTGCGCCTGATCCACGACAGCGTCGATGCCGAGGACCCCTCGGTGCTCGCCAGGATCTGGCGCACCGCGGACGCCGTCGTCGAGGAGTTCATCGGTTGTGCCGGTCCGTGACGACCTCCGGGGCCTGTTGCGGGAATCAGGGACCAGGCCACGAGGTCGGTCGACACGGGCGGCTCGTGAACTCCCCCGTTTCAACCTATGAAATATTTATCGCCTATTAACTATCAAGATAATAACTCATTCAACAACAACAGACCAAGCAAGAACCCGCCAGGACAAGCGGCGCACAGGGGCGGGTGCACAGGAGGGGGACCGGCGAGCCGG
>NZ_AYXG01000144.1 GCF_000564855.1 Actinokineospora spheciospongiae | reverse complement strand
CCCGCCGGTCCGGGGCGATCGCGGCGTAGACGGCGTCGCGGTACACCTGGTGCCGGAACCGCAGGCGGCCGGTGGGTCCCCGCCCGGCCGCGCACACCAGTCCCGCCGCGACGGCGGGCGCGACCGCGGTGGTGGCGTCCGGCACGCCCGCGACGTGCGCTGCCCGCGCCGGTGCCGCGGCCTCGTCCAGCACGGCCAGCCCCTCGACCACGGCGACGGTGGCCGCGGGCAGCCGGTCCACCGCGGACCGGGTGGCGGCGACGAGCGGGCGCGGGACCGGCAGCGGCACCCGGTCGTCGGCGAGCAGGTCGTGCGGCACCTCGCGCAGCAGGGTGCACAGGTGCAGCGGGTTGCCCCGGGTGTGCGCGAGCAGCCGTTCCCCGGCGGGCGCGGGCGGCGCGACACCGCGCACCGCCCGGCACAGCGCGGTCACGTCGGCGGCGGTCAGCCCCGCCAGTTCCAGGGTCAGCGGGCCCGGTTGGCCGCGTTCGAGGTGGCGCAGCGCGGCGGCGGTGTCGTCGCGGCAGGCGAGCACGACCAGCACCCGGTCGGCCCGGATGCGGCGCAGGACGAAGCCGAGCGCCTGCGCCGAGAGCGGGTCCACCCAGTGCGCGTCGTCCACGACCAGCGCGACCGGGCCCGTGGACTGGAGGGCGCCGATCAGCGCCACCAGCGCCGCGCCGACGACCAGCGGCGGCGTCCGGGGCGGGATCGGGGGTGCGAGCAGCGGCGCGACGCGCAGCAGCACCGCCGGGGCGACCTGGCGCACGAGCTGGTCGACGATCCCGAATTCCAGCAGCTCCTCCGCCGGGTCGGCCGCGGCCTCCAACACGGTGAACCGGCCGGGGAGCGCGGCCACCGCCCGGCGCAGCACCGCCGTCTTGCCGATGCCCGGCTCACCGAGGACCCAGGCGGTGCGCGGCGAACCCCGGCACACCACGGCCACCGCCTCGGCCAGCCGCCCGAGTTCGGCCCGCCTGCCGACGAACGGCGGCTCGCTCCGCACGGTTCCTCCACGGTGGGTTCCACCCGGACCACAGCGAACGGCTCCCGACACTACGCCGAATGGCCGAGCACCGGAAGGGTGAACCGGTCGCCCGGGGCCCCGGGCGGCCGGCTCG
This sequence comes from Actinokineospora spheciospongiae, assembly GCF_000564855.1. Taxonomy (GTDB): domain Bacteria; phylum Actinomycetota; class Actinomycetes; order Mycobacteriales; family Pseudonocardiaceae; genus Actinokineospora; species Actinokineospora spheciospongiae. Next base: position 7,370 of record NZ_AYXG01000144.1, on the reverse strand, counting down.
GCGGGGTCAGGAGAACAGGTGCCACGGTTGCGGCACGAGCGACCGGTACAGCTCGTAGACCGACGCCGTGCCCATCCACAGCGTGTTCGCCACCAGGTTGGTGCTGCCCTGGACACCGATCTCGTCCCAGGACAGCTCCCGGGGCGCGTTCCCCTGCCGGGGGAAGCGCCACCGCTGGTACCTCCCGCCGCCTGCCTGCAACGCGGCGCCCGTGGCCCCGGCGATCCCGCCCGCGATCCCGCCCCACAGCGCCGACTCCCCGAGGCCGTCGGCGAGCCCCACGTCCAGCCCCACGATGTCGCGGTCGACACCGTTGGCGGTGAGCTGGAGGAGCACCCCGTTCGTCGCGCCGGTGATCGCGCCGTAGGCCGCGTACGCCCCGACGCCCGCGAGATCGGCGGCCCACTGGGACGCCGCGGTGCGCAGGAGCGCCGCGGTGACACCCGCGTACAGGGCCGTTCCCAAGCCCGCGGTCGCGGCACCCGCGACGGCGCCGACCGCCGCGTTGACCGCCAGGCCCGCCCAGAACCGCCCACCGGAGACCTTCGTGTGGCCCAGGCTGTACGACGCCGCCGAGAGCCCGGCGCTCAGCGCGGCGTAGCCGAGCGTGACGACGACACCCGTGGCGATCTCCGCCACCGCGGTCGAGGCGACCAGCGCCACGGCGGGCCCCAGCGCGCCACCGCTGGCGATGACGGCGACACCGCCGACCACCAGCACCGCGCCCAGGACCAGCCCACCGATCCAGTCGGTGCTGTACCCCGACGGGTCGACCCGGTCGACCGGGTCGTCCAGTTCGAACGCGAAGCGGTTCAGCGCGTCCGCGCGCAGCGGGTCGGACGTGCCCGGCCCCGGGTCCGGGGTCAGGAAGCGGCCGCGTTCCGGGTCGTAGTACCGGCCGCCGAAGTCGTAGAGGCCGACGTCGGGCAGCCAGCGGCGGTTCTCGTACGCGCGCCCGGGCAGCGCGGCGCCCACCTCCTGCCGCCACCGCCCGTACGGGTCGTAGGACACCCGCGCCAGCACCGCCCCGGCCTGGTCGAGGACGTGGGTGGTGCTGCCCTTGGGGTCGCGGTGGAAGTAGGTGGTGGTCTCCACCCCGGCCGCGCCGGTCACCAGCGCGACCGCGCCCGAGCCGTCGAGCAGGTACCGCTCGACGACCTCCGCGCCGCCGGGGTCGCGCAGGACCCGGTAGTCGTCGTCGACGACCACCTCCACCGCCCCGTCGCGCGCCGTCCGGCGCAGGGCGTGGCCCCGGTGGTCGGTGAGCACGGTCAGGACCGGCGGCCCGTCGACCTCGCGCACCTCGCGCAGCGCCCCCAGCCCGTCGTAGGCGAAGGCGAGCCGCGTCCCGTCCCACTCCCGCGTCGCCGTGCGCCCGCACGCGTCCTGCGCCGCCCGGTACACCGCGTCGCCGTCGCGGGTGCCGCTGCGCGCGAAGTGCGCGTGGTAGTCGTAGGAGACGCCGTCCTTGCCGCGCACGTTGCCCGACTGGTCGTACTCGTAGAGCGCGTCCGCGCCCGCGGAGAAGCGGACGAGGCGCTGGTCGTGGTAGCCGTACGCGGTGGAGCGGTCCGGGTCGAGCACGTCGTCGACCGCCGTGGTGCGGCCGAGCCGGTCGCGGGTGTAGCGCAGGTCGAGCACCCGACCGCCCGCCCCGTCGATCCGCTCCGCCACGAGCGCGCCCGCCGGGGACCGGGTGGTGGTCGTGGTGGACCCGGTGCCGTGCCGCACGGTCGTCGGCAGGCCGAACGCGTCGTGGTCGGCCAGCGGGCGGCTGACCCGCGCCCCGCCCAGGGCCTGCTCGACCAGCCGCGTGCCCGCGTAGGTCGCGGTCGCGACCGCGCCGTCGGGCAGGGTGCGCCGCACGACGCGCCGCTGCGGGTCGAATACCCGCTCGGTGGTGAACGGCGCCCGTTCCCCGGCCACGGTCAGCGTCGTCCGCACGACGTCGCCCCGGCGGTCGTGGGCGAACTCGCGCCGCGACTGCACCGCACCCTGCGCGTCGCGCACCAGCACCCCGCACAGCCTGCCCAGCCCGTACGGCGTGTCCGCCAGGTCGTAGGCGTACTCGATGGTCCGCCCGTCCGACAGCCGCGTCCCGACCACCCGGCGCAGGTGGTCGTGGGTGTGCTCGGTGGTGCCGCCCGCCGCGTCGGTCTCGCCCGCGGGCAGGCCCGTCGCCGGGTCGTACCGGTGGCGGACGGCCACCCGGCCCGGTGCGGGGACGGGGTTGAGGTCCGGGCAGTCGTAGGTGCCGCGCCTGCCGAGCGAGTCGCGGGTGATCGTCGTGGCGACACCGGTCGGGGTGGTCGCCGTCGGCGGGTCGACCGCCCGCACCGGCCTGCCGAGCGGGTCGAACCCGAACGCGGTGCGCGCCGCCAGGCCGTCCGGGTCGGCCACCACCAGCCGCACCCGGTCGGTGCCCGCGTAGCGCCGGTGCACCAGGCGGCGCACCGCGTCGGCGGTCGTCTCCGTCACCACGCCGCGCGGCCCGTGGTACCAGGTGGTGGACGAGGTCCCCGCGTCGGTGGGGACGTCGTGGCCGATGCGGCGGCCGAGCACGTCGTACCGGGTGGTGACCGACGCCGGGACCGGGTCGGTGGCGAAGAACGGCAGGCTGCGCCGGACCGGTCTGCCGCGGGCGTCGTGGTCGGTGAGTTCGACGACGGCGCCGCGCCGCTGCCCGGTCTCCCGCTCGGTCCGCCGGGTCAGGTCCCGCCCGTCCACCAGGGTCCGCGTGGTGGCCCACGAGCGCCCCACGTCGGTCGGGAACGCTTGCAGGGCTTCGACGACCACGACCTGCTCGCCCCCGGCGCGGGACCGGCGGGTCGTGCGCTCGACCGTGACGACCGGCGCCGCGCGCAACCGCCGCCGCAGTTCCCCGGTGCCGGTGACGCACGCGGGCACCGCGTTGGGGTCGGTGGTGCCCGGGTCCACCGGCACCTGGCGCAGCGCCGGTCTGCCGAACGCGTCGAGGGCTTCGACCGACACCTGCCCGTTGGCGTCGACGTGCGCGATCCGGGCGCCGAACCGGGGGTCGTGGCCGAACCACTCGACCAGCGACACACCGTGGTCGTCCGGCGGGTGCACCGTGCGCATCGGGTAGGTGTGGTGGTCCGGGTCGTAGTCGTGCCGCGTGGTGCGCCCGCCCGGTGGCGTCTCCGCGACCCGGTTGCCGAACCGGTCGTACTCGTAGGCGGTGCGGAGGAACGCGCCGCTCGTGTCGTCCCACCCGCCCGCCGACACGACGTGGTGGGTGCCCGGGGCCAGGTCGTACCGGCGCAGGCTGTGGTCGCCCTCGACGAAGGCCGTGGTGTCCGGGTCGTCGGCGTTGGCGGTCAGCTTGTCGTAGCGCAGGTGGCCCAGTGACCAGCCGGTCGGCGTCGTGACGTTGTCGTAGAGCCGGTGCCGGTACACCGCCTCACCCGGCCGGACAGGCACGCCCGCCGGGTCCACCTGCCCGAGGTCCGCGTCCAGCGTCCGGTTGCCGAACTCGTCGTAGCCGAACCGGTGGGCGTACGCGCGGTCGAACCGGTCGGCGCCGTAGTCGTAGTGCGATTCCAGGGTCGAGGTCAGCAGCACCTCGACCACAGGTCCGGTCGTACGGCTGTCGTAGGCGCACGTCGACGTGGACAGCAGCAGCGGCGGGCTGCCCGGGGGCACGCGCGGGTCGCCGCCCGGCACGGGGACCGCCTCCACCCGGACCTCGGCGACCCGGCCGGTGAACGGGAAGTCCTGCCGGTAGGCGGTCGTGGTGCGCAGACCGGTGCCCACGTCGAGCACCGTCCGCGAGGCGAAGCCCAACCAGCCGCGGCCGGTGAGGTCGAGGGCCGCGTCCCGGTAGGTCGACCTGCGGCGGTCGGTGAGCGGGAAGCGGTTGCGGCCGGGGTCGGTGGACCGCTCGTGGGCCGACACCACGTACAGGGCGCTGCCCAGGACCCGCTGCACCGGGCCGACGGTCGGCGTCAGCGGACCGGGGTGGCGCAACGCGGTCGCGTCGGGGAAGCGCGGCGTCCGGGACACCTCGTAGACCTCCGGGTCGGACAGCGGCGCGTAGTCGATCGTGACGCGTTCCCCGAGCGGGGTGGTGATGCCGGTGATCACGTCCAACGGCGCCCCGGCGGACAGGTACGGCGTCGCCCGGACCGCCCCCTCGCCGAGCGCGTCCAACCGCACCAGGTCCGCCCGGCCGTCGCCGTTCACGTCCACCGGCAGGAACACCGACCGGTCCGCGCCCACCCCGACCGGCCCCCCGCTGAACGACGGCAACCGCCGGTAGACCCCCGACGGCGAGGCCACGAACGGGGTGAACACGATCTCGTCCGCCGTCCGCCCCTGCCACACGACGGCGGTGGTGGCGTTGCCGTTGAGGTCGGCGGCGAACACCGCCCCGTCCGACAGCGCGAGCCCGGGGAACTCCGCGTCCGCGCCCCGGGTGAACGCGCCCGCGCCCGTCGAGACCAGCACGGACAGGTGCGAGGTGACCGAGTCCCGACCCGGCTCCTCCCACACCTGGAGCAGGTCTTGCACCCCGTCGCCGTTGACGTCGACCGGCAGCAGCGCCACCTGGGCCGCGCCCGCGTGGCCGGGCAGCGAGCTGTGCACGACCCGGCCGAACGAGACCCCGCCGCCCGCCGCGCACACCGACACGTAGCCCGCCACCGCGATCCGGTCGTCCCCGTCGCGCCAGGCGCGCACCAGGTCGACCACCCCGTTGCCGTCGACGTCCATCGGCCAGCAGCCGAGCAGGCCCGGCAGCCGGGCCGGGTCGCCGGTGACGCTGGTGGTCGCGGCGGAGAACGTGCCGCCGGTGCCGTACTCGGAGCGGTGGGTGCGCAGGGCGAACACCTCGCCGCGCTCCGGGTCGGGCGAGCTGTACGCCTGCACGATGTCGGTGCGGCCGTCGCCGCTGACGTCCATGGCGAAGAACGCCAGGTGCGTGGCGTCCCAGGCGGTGCCGGTGTCGAACGGCTCGCCCGCGGCCGCGAACCCCGTGCCGGTGGCCAGGAACACCGCGAACCGCAACCGCTGCCGCGGCCCGTCCGCGTAGGCGACCACGAGGTCCGTCCGGCCGTTGCCGTCGAGGTCGGCGGCCAGGACGTGGTGCCGGGGCGGGAAGGCGCCGAGCACGTCGTCGTGGCCGTGGGTGAAGGTGCCCGCCGCGGTGGCCAGCCAGGTCGAGACGCCGAGGTTGCCGTCCTCGTCGGTCCAGAACCGGGCCAGGTCGGTGCGACCGCTGCCGGTCACCGAGACCACCGTGACGTCGGGCACCCCCGGCACGTCGGGGCCGATCCAGCACGGCTCGCCGACGGCGAACCGGGGCAGCGCCGAGTCCCGCCAGGTGAACGCCGTGCCGGGCAGGGCGGGCGAGCCGTCCGCCGCCGCGCCCGACTCGGTCGCGGAGGTGAGGACGCTGAGCCCGGACGCGGCGCTCACGCCGTAGGCCAGGTCCCAGGTGCGCACGACCTCGCCCGCCACCGACACGGTGATGCGGGCCAGGCGCAGCTCCGTGGTCAGCAGGTGCCCGCCGACCGCCTCGGTGATCGGGTCGGGCCGGGGTTCGTAGGTGAAGTCCACGAACCGGTTCGCCGCCGTGCCGTCGGCGCGGGCGGTGTAGGCGATCCGGCTCAGGTAGCGGGAACCGGAGGCGGCGGGGGAGTAGGTGTACTCGACGCGGTTGCCGTCGAGGTCCTCGGTCGAGCTGAGCGCCCACACGCAGACGTGCGCCCCCGCGAGGACCTGGCTCTGCGGTGTGCTGCCGTAGTGGTGCACGGCGCCGGAGCGGGTCGTCACGCGGAAGCCCTCGGCGGGCGTGTCCCCGGCGACGACCCGGCTGTGGTCGCCCAGCTCGGTCCCGTAGACGGCACCGGGGGCGTGGTAGGCGCCGTCCACGGCGACCAGCCGCCGCCCGTCGAGGGCGAAGCGGTCGTCGGGGCCGAAGGTGACGGCGCCGGTGAAGCCGTCCACGGCGCAGGTCGCCTTCACCCGGGAGATGGCCGACCGCCCCGCCAGGTCCCAGCCGACGCCGAGCGCCCCGTTGCGCCGGTGGTGGCCGTAGACCAGGGCCAGGTCGGGCTGCGCCCCGTTGATCCCCGGCGGGACCGCGATCGCCAACCGGTACGTCGCCTGCCCACCCGCGTCGACCTCGAAGGTGCCGCACCGGAGCCCGGTCGCGCACTCGCCCCCGGCCTGCTCGACCTCCGCGCGGCCGGGCGCTTCCAGCGTGCGGCTCACGACGACAGCAACCGGTAGGCGACGCCCGCCCACGGCGAGTAGTTGCCCTGGGCGACGAAGGTGGAGTTCGCGTCCACCGGCCGGTACAGGCTCACGTCCTTGCCCGCCCCGGACCCCGCGTCACTCCAGATCTTGTGGTCGACCCCGGTCGCCTCCACCCACTGCAACGCGACGCAGGCGTAGTGCTCCACCTCCGGCGCCCGGTACCCGTGCGAGGCGACGAACCCGACGGACACGTACCCCGGCGGCGGCTCCGGGTACCAGATCGCGCCGTTGTGGTCACCCCGGGAACCCTTGTCGTTCCACACCTGCGTGAACCCGACCGGCGCCTTCAGCAGCGGCCGGTCGGACAGGCCGACCTGCCGCACGGTGACCGCGAGCGCGGCGGGCTTGGTGTAGTCGCCCTGGGCGTAGTCACCGAGGGCGTACCAGCCGTCCTCCGGGACGGGCCGCCAGACCGCCACGTCGCCGTGCGCGCCCGACCCGGCGTCGCTCCAAACCCACTCGAACTTCGCGGTGGTGCTGCGCTGCACCGTGGCGGGGAACCCGGTGCGCGCGTCGTCCTTCGGCCCCTGCTGGACTTCCGACATCGACCGACCTCGATTCGTGAGTGACCTGCCGGGTACTTCCCGGTCGAGCACCACGCTAGGTCCGGTCGGCACGCGTGTCCCCGGGGCGCAACCCCAGGAACCACCCCAGGACCACACCTCACGCTCTGTCCACACCAGACGCGATTCTCACCGTATCGGGCGACTTGTCACGGAGGTGGTGGCTGTGTCACGCCGCTGTGGCGGGGATTCCTCGTGCCCGTCCTCACCCGGGCGAGCGCCGACGTGGACCACGGCCCCCGCACCGGCCGACTGCACCTGTTCGACCCCACCACGGGGGCCGCGGAGGACCTCGGACCGGTCGAGGCCGAGGCGCACTCCCCGGCCTGGTGGCAGGCCGACGACGGTTGGCACCTCGGCCACATCGCCCTCACCCCGACGGCCCCACGCCGCTGTCGCGGCCCCCCGGCCGCCTCGACGCCCTCACCACCACCCCCGCGGGCACCGCGATCGCGGTACTGACCGGGAACACCTGGACCTGGCGTGGTCGTTCCCGTGCTGACGTCGGTCTCCGTTTGACGCGCACGG
>NZ_AYXG01000143.1 GCF_000564855.1 Actinokineospora spheciospongiae | reverse complement strand
GTATCACCGTCGGCCCCCGCTGCTTTGTGCTCGCACCACATCGTGTACAGCCGGATTTGTGCATGAGTTCCATTGCCCGCGGACAATTCCGCGTCGGACAGTCTTGTTCGGCCTGCCCGACTCCACTGTGGAGAAGGTGGCCTGGACCGGGGTTTGGCACCCTGAGCCGCGTGGCATACGTCCGGCATGGATCAATCGCGTGCTCCGGTGTTGCAGGCCTTGGCCGATTACTCGCGGAAGGACCGACTGGGGTACACCCCACCCGGGCACAAACAGGGACGGGGAGTGGACAGTCGGGCGCTCGACGTCATGGGGGCGGACGTGTTCCGCTCGGACGTGCTGATGATGAGCGGGCTGGACGACCGCGCCATGGGCGGCGGCGTGCTCAGCGAGGCCGAGCGGTTGATGGCGGAGGCGGTGGACGCCGACCACGCCTTCTTCTCCACCTGCGGCAGTTCGCTGTCGGTCAAGACGTGCATCATCACCGTCGCCCGGCCGGGGCAGAAGCTGCTGGTGTCGCGCAACGCGCACAAGTCCGTCGTGGCCGGACTGATCATCAGCGGGGTCGAGCCGGTGTGGGTGCACCCCCGCTGGGATGCGCACTGGCAATGGGCCTACCCGCCCGGCCCGGACGAGGTGGCCGAGGGTTTCTCCCGCGCCCCGGACGCGATGGGGATGCTGCTGATCACCCCGACCGACTACGGGACCTGCGCGGCGATCAAGGCCACCGCGGACGTGTGCCACGAGCACGGCAAGCCGCTGATCGTGGACGAGGCGTGGGGCGCGCACCTGCCGTTCCACCCCGACCTGCCGTCCTGGGCGATGGACGCGGGCGCGGACCTGTGCGTGACCAGCGTGCACAAGATGGGCGCGGGTCTGGAGCAGAGTTCGGTCTACCAGCTCCAGGGTGACCTGGTGGACCCGCGGGTGCTCAGCATGCGGGCGGACCTGCTCGACACCACGAGCCCGTCGTGCCTGGTGTACGCCGCGCTGGACGGGTGGCGGCGGCAGATGGTCGAGCACGGGCACGGGTTGCTGGACCGGGCGCTGCGGCTCAACGCCGACATCCGGCAGCGGCTGGGCGCGTTGGTCACGGTCGTGGGCCGCGACGACGTGGTGGGTCCCGGCCGGGCCGACGACCACGACCCGTCCAAGGTCGTGATGGACCTGTCGGACTGCGGGGTGTCCGGCTACACCGCCGCTGACTGGCTCCGCGAGCACCACCACGTCGACGTGGGCCTGGCCGACCACCGCCGGGTGGCCGCCCAGATCACCATCGCCGACGACGAGACCACCGCGGACCGCCTGGTCACCGCCATCGCCGACCTGGTCGCCCACCTCGACGACCTGCCAGCCGCCAAGCCGGTCGACATCCCCGACCCCGGCCAACTGGAGCTGGAGCAGGCCATGACCCCGCGCGAGGCGTTCTTCGCCGACGCCACCCACGTGCCCGCCCGCGAGGCCGTCGGCCGCGTCTGCGCCGAGACCATCAGCCCCTACCCGCCCGGCGTCCCGGCCGCCCTCCCCGGCGAGGTGATCACCCAGCCGGTGGTCGACTACCTGCTCAGCGGGCACGCGGCGGGCATGTTCCTGCCCGACCCGACCGATTCCGACCTCAGCACGATCCGGGTGGTCGAGCGCTGAGGCTGTCCGCGAACCCACAGCGGGCGCACGGTTGGTGCGCCCGCTGCTGGGTAGTTCGGAGGTATGGCTGAAGCAAACGTGCCCACACCGCTGGGCGTCGTCACCGGTGCCTCCAGCGGCATCGGCCTCGAACTCGCCCGGCAGTTCGCCGCGCACGACATCGAGGTCGTCCTGGTCGCGGAAGACGCGGCCGTGCACACCGCCGCCGAGGGGCTGCCCCGCGCGCACGCGGTCCAACTCGACCTGACCCGGCCGGAGGCCGTCGACGAACTGGTCCGGCGGGTCGTCGAGATCGGCGAGCCCACCGCGCTGGCGATCAACGCGGGCACCGCCATCGGCGGGGCGTTCGTGCACGACACCTCCATGGCCGACCAGCTCGCGGGGGTCGACCTGAACGTCCGCTCCGCGGTCCAGCTCGCCAAGGCGCTGCTGCCGGGCATGGTGGACCGCGGGCACGGGCGGGTCCTGTTCACCTCGTCGGTCATCTCGGTGACCCCCGGCCCCTACCAGGCGGTGTACAACGCGTCCAAGGCGTTCCTCAAGACCTTCGCGGGGGCGATCCGCACCGAGCTGAAGGACACCGGGGTCACCGTGACCACGCTGATGCCCGGCCCCACCGACACCAACTTCTTCGCCCAGGCGGACATGCTGACCACGCGGCTGGCCACGTCCGTGCCCAAGGACGACCCGGCGAAGGTCGCCGCCCAGGCGTTCGAGGCCATGATGTCCGGCCGGGCGAGGGTCATCGGCGGGTCCCCGCTGAACCGCCTCGCCTACCTCAGCGCGCTGCTCGTCCCCGATCGGGTGATGTCGGGCCTGCACACCTGGCTGTCCAAGCCGCGCCCCACGGCGTGACCGGGTCGCCCGAGTCCACATCGGACTCGCAGATCCCCCGTTTGCGCCGCGGCGGGGCGGGTACCGCTGGCCCATGCGCATAGTCGTCGTGGGTGGCAGTGGGAACGTCGGCACCGCGGTCCTGCGGGCCGCACTGGCGGCCGGGCACGAGGTGGCCGGGGTGTCCCGCCGGGGACCGGCCCGCGGCGGCCCGTACGACGCGGTGACCTGGCACTCCCTGGACCTGACCTCGGCCTCGGCACCCGACGTGCTGACCGAGGTCGTGCGCGGCGCGGACGCGGTCGTGCACGCGGCGTGGGCCATCCAGCCCTCGCACGACCGGGAGTACCTGCGCGACGTCAACGTCCAGGGCAGCCGGACCGTCGCCGAGGCCGTCGCGGCGGCCGGGGTGCCCCGGCTGGTGTACCTGTCCTCCGTGGGCACCTACGCGCCGCGGGTGTCGCTCGAACCGGTCGACGAGAGCTGGCCCGCCACGGGTGTGCCGACCTCGATGTACAGCGAGGACAAGGCCGCGGTGGAGGCGCTGCTCGACCGGTTCGAGGCCGCCAACCCCGCTGTCGCGGTGACCCGGCTGCGCCCGGGGCTGGTGCTGCAACGCGACGCCGCCGCCGAGATCCGCCGCTACTTCATCGGCGCCCTGGTGCCCCGACCGCTGTGGGGCCTGGCCCGGCGCGGCAACCTGCCGGTGCTGCCGCTGCCCGCCGGGTTGGCGCTGCAGTTCGTGCACGCCGACGACGTGGCCACCGCCGCTGTCACCGCCGCCGAGCGGGGCGTGCGGGGCGCGGTCAATCTAGCCGCCGAACCCGCCGTGGACGCGCTGGACCTGGCCGACATCACCGGCGGCCGGGTGGTGCGGGTGCCCGCCAAGGTCGTCCGGGCGGCGGTGGACCTGGCGTGGCGGGCCCGGGTGCTGCCCACCTCCCCGGGCTGGCTCGACCTGGCCCTGTCCATCCCGCTGATGCGCGCCGACCGCGCCGCCGCCGAACTGGACTGGCACCCCGTGCACGGCGCGGCCGCCACGGTCACCGAACTGCTGGGCGGGTTGTCCGAGGGCCGTGGCGTTCCCGCCAGCCCGGCTCTGCACCCCTGACATCCCGCGCTTGGGGGAGCCGCGGGTTGGGAACCCCCGCGGAACAGGAACTCTCGACGATGGAGGCGCGGATGTCCTCGACGACGAACAGCGGTACGGCCTCGCGTACACCGGTGCAACTGGTGGCCGTGGTCGTGTCAGTGGTGTTCCTGCTGGTGGGGGTGCTCGGGTTCATCCCCGGCATCACCACCGACTACGACCGGTTGACCTTCGCCGGGCACCACTCCATGGCGATGCTGCTCGGTGTCTTCGCCGTCTCCGTGCTGCACAACCTCGTGCACCTGGCCTTCGGAGTCGCCGGTCTCCTGTTGGCCCGCACCCCCGCGGGCGCCCGCGGGTACCTGATCGGCGGCGGCGCGGTGTACCTGGTGCTGTGGGTCTACGGCCTGGCCATCGACCACGGCAGCGCGGCGAACTTCGTGCCGGTGAACTCCGCCGACAACTGGCTGCACCTGGGCCTGGGTGTGGGCATGGCGGTCCTGGGCTTCGCCCTGCTCCCGCGCCAGCGCGACGTCATCCGCCCGTGACCCGCGCCCGTCGGGGTATCACCCGCCGGTGATCCCCGACGGGTCGGTGTGGACGTCCAGCGGCGCCATCAGGCTGGCCAGTTCCAGCAGGCGCAGCACCGGCCGGTTGTCGACCACCAGCACCCGCAGGGTGCAGCCGCGCTCAGCGCACCGGGCTTTGGCCTCCACCAGACCGGCCACCCCGACCGACCCCATGAACCCGACCTCGCTCAGGTCCACGACCACCGAGCACCCGGAGGCGGCGGAGCACTGCTCGAACAGGGATCGGTGGAAGCTGTCGCGGCTCGCCATGTCGATGTCGCCGCGCACCTTGAGCACGACCGTCTCCCCGGCGGTCTCCACCGCCTGCACTGACACCACCGTCTCGGCCATGCGGACCTCCAGTCCTCACTCCCGGCGGATCGAAGGCAGTGGCACCATGGTGGTCGCGTCCCCCGGGGTCCGCAACCGCACCTGCCCGCCGGGTCACCGGCGAATGCACCCGGACACGGGCCGTCCGGACCACCGGCGCGCCGCGTAGCGACGGCAGGCCACTTGCCTATCCCGATACCCCGGCCGGTGCGCTGTTCCCCCAGGTGGGCGGCGGTGCGCTCGACCTTGTGGCGGTCGACGCCCGCTCGCCAGGCGTGATCGTCGGCGATTCGGGGTAACCCGGAAGCGTGGTTGTCGACGTGTGGAGGGCTGCCGACATGGCTGGTCGTGACGAGGTTCCCGCCGATCCGGAGGTCCGGGCCGTCCCGGTCATCACCGACGAGGTCGCCGACGGCGTGGCCCGGTGCGAAGACGCGGACGACGGCGTGACCGAGTGCGAGGCCGTGCTGCACGGCCGCACCTTCAGCTACCTCCGGGCGGGCACCGGCGGACCCACGGTGGTCCTGCTGCACGGCCTGGCGGGCGACTCGGAGACGTGGCGGCCGGTCCTGCCGCTGCTGGCCGAGCACGCCACCGTGATCGCCCCCGACCTGCTGGGCCACGGCCGGTCCGCGAAACCGCGCAGCGGGGACTACTCCGTCGGCTCGTACGCTGCGGGCCTGCGCGACCTCTTGGTCGCCCTCGACCTGGACCGGGCCACCATCATCGGGCACTCCTTCGGCGGCGGGGTGGCCATGCAGTTCGCCTACCAGTTCCCCGAGGCGACCGAGCGGCTGGTGCTCGTCGCCAGCGGCGGGCTGGGCCACGAGGTGACCCCGGCGCTGCGGGCGGCCACCATCCCCGGCAGCGTCCTGACACTGCGGCTGATCACCGCCCTCACCCCCAAGTGGGTGGGCAACCTGGTGCACCGGGTGCTGCGCGCCGTCCCGCCGATCGCGGGCAACGACCTGGAGGAGGTCGCCAGGGCGGTCACCTCCCTAGCCGACCACGGCGCGCGCTCCGCCTTCGTGCACACCGCCAGGTCCGCGCTCGACATCGGCGGCCAGCGCTTGGACGCCACCGAGAAGCTCTACCTGACCGAGCACATCCCGCTGCTGCTGATCACCGGCGACGCGGACGTGTGCATCCCGGCGCAGCACAGCATCGACGCGCACGAACAGGTGGACAACAGCAGGCTGTCGGTGTTCGAGGGGAGCGGGCACTTCCCGCACCTGGACGATCCGGAGCGCTTCGCGGGTGAGGTCGCGGCTTTCCTGCGGGAAACTGTTGCCGCCACTGATGGGCGTGAGCACCTTCGTGCCCACCTGGTCGAGGCTGGTTAGGTCCTCGTGGCTTGCCTTTGAAATCCGCAAAGCTGTGTGGTGCCTGGGCGGTGGCTGTGCTCGGCCGTGCCTTTGCGAGTCCGGGTTGTTTGTCGTGGGTGCCCGGCTGGGTGGATGTGTTTGGCCGGGGCCCCTATGGCG
>NZ_AYXG01000142.1 GCF_000564855.1 Actinokineospora spheciospongiae | reverse complement strand
CCGGCCAAACACATCCACCCAGCCGGGCACCCACGACAAACGACCGGGCTTTGCAGGACACGGCCAAGCCGAGCACAGCCACCCAGCCGGGCACCCCACGGCAAGACCGGGCTTGAAGCAGAACCAGGCATCGCAGCAAAATCCGGCTTCGAGGAGCACCCCGGCGGCGGGAACCGCACGCGCCCCACCACCGTTCCCCCTCCGTGGGCTTCATCGAGACCGCACTGGCCTGGAGCATCCCCGGCACCACCCTGCTCATGCTCGCCGCAGGCGCCTCCGAGCTGTGGCGCCAGCGCAAGGGGAAAACCACCGGCACCCCGGTCACCGCCACCTACGTCGACGAGTTCACCGCGGTCTTCTACGGCAGCAAGCGGGTGGAACTCGACCACCGCGACTCGATCTCGATGATGCGCGAGGAGGACGCCCAGGGCGCCCCGCCGCTGGGCATCGATCTCGACAGCGGTACCGCGAAGATCAGCCTCAGCGGGACTGGAGCTTCAACCGCACCGACAGGCCCGCCTTCACCGCGGCCCGCACCGGCGCCCACTGCGCACCCTGGTGCCGGTCGGAGATGTACCGGTAGGCCGAGTCGTGGTGCGCGGCCAGCATCGCGGAAGAGGCCTTAGCCGTTGACACGCCCTGGATGTGCATGACCCGCGCCGAGGGCACGTAGACGTTCTGCCACCCGGCCCGGCCCAGCCGCTCGCCCAGGTCGACGTCCTCGAAGTACATGAAGTACCGGGGGTCGAACCCGTCGACGGAGTCGAACGCCGCGCGGCGCAGCAGCAGGCAGGACCCGGACAGCCACCCGGCGACCCGCTCGGAGATGTCGGCGGCGGACTGCTGGTAGGCCCGGGTCCACGGGTTCGCGGGCCACAGCTTGCCCAGGACCCCGTGCCCGATCCCCTTGCCCAGTGAGGGGACCTCCCTGGCCGACGGGTACACCACCCCGCTGCGCTCGGTGATCAGCGGCCCGAAGGCGCCCGCTCGCGGCCACCGCTCGGTGGCCTCCAGCAGGGTGTCGAGTGAGCCGGGGCCCCACTCCAGGTCGGGGTTGGCCACCACGACCCACCCGTACTCCCGCCCCAGCTCGGCGACGCCGCGGTTGGCCCCCGACCCGTACCCGAGGTTGCCCCCGGTGGGCACGAGGGACACGTGTTCGTGGGCTGCCGCGGCGGCCTCCGGCGCGCCGTCGGTGGAGCCGTTGTCGGCCAGGACCACCCGCACCGGGCGGGTCGTCGCTTCGGACAGGGTGGTGATGAACCGCTCCAGGGTCTCCCCCGGGGAGTACGTCACGGTCACCACGGCCAGCTCGTCACCATAGGCGTCGGTCACGGCACGACATTGTGCCCGACCGCCTCCGGCCGGGTTCGGAAAGCCCGTTCGCGCCGGGTGCGAGCGGGTGGGCCGGGTGATCAGGACGATGCGGTGAGCAGGTCCCGCACGCTGCGCGGTGGACGCCCGAGCAACTCCCCCAGCGCCGGGTCGACGACCGCGAACTCCCCGCGGCGCGATGCGCGGAAGACCCCGAGCATGGCCCGGGCGTAGGGCTCGGGCATCCCCTGCCCCACCAGCTCGGCCACGTGGTCCTCGTCGCCGACGGTGACCCGGTCGATCACGCGCCCGGTGGACTCGGAGAGGATCGCGGCGACGTCGGCGAGGTCGAGCGCCTGCCCGGCGGTCAGCGGCGGGGTCGGTCCGTCGGGGCGGGCGGGCCCGGTGAGCGCGATCGCCGCCGCCTCGGCCAAGTCGTCGTGCGCGGTCCAGGACACCGGGCCGTCCTCGGGGGCGCGGAGCTGCCCGGTTTCCCGGGCCCCTCCCACCAGGTGCCGCACAGTCGACGCGTAGAAGCCGTTGCGCAGCGACGTCCACGGCACACCCGCCTCGGCGAGGGCTTCCTCGGTGGCCGCGTGGTCGGGCATCGCCGCGAACAGCGAATCCGCGGCGGCCCCCTGGTGGCTGGTGTAGAGGACACGCCCGACACCGGCCCGCGCCGCGGCCGAGATCGCGGTCCGGTGCAGGCGGACCGCTTCCTCGCCGAACCTGTCGCTGGAGACCAGCAGCACCTGCTCGGCGTCGGCGAACGCCCCGGGCAGCGTCGCGGGCTCGGCGAAGTCCCCCCGGCGGACCCGGACGCCGCGGTCGGCGAGGTGCCGCGCCTTCGCGGGCTCGCGCACGCTGACGCCGACCCGATCAGCGGGAAGCCGTTCGAGCAGCCGCTCGACGACGCGTCCGCCGAGTGCACCCGTCGCTCCGGTGACGATGATCATGGTCTCTCCGGTTCCATTGGAATCATTATTACGCTTTCGACGTTATCACAGCGTTCGCAAAGATCCGCTATCGTTGGAACCATGGTGGCCGCAGCTCAGAACCGGACCCAACTGATCGAGGTCGCGACGAACCTCCTGACCGCAGGCGGGCCGGACGCGGTCACGACGCGGGCCGTCGCCACGGCCGCCGGTTTGCAGCCACCCGCGATCTACCGGCTGTTCGGGGACAAGGACGGCCTGCTGGACGCGGTCGCCGAGCACGCGTACGCCGCGTACGTGCGGGGGAAGGTGGTCGACCACAGCACCGACCCGTTGGCGGACTTCCGCGCCGGCTGGGACCTGCACGTCGGTTTCGGCCTCGCCAACCCCGCCGTCTACGCGCTCGCGGTCGACCCGCGCCGGACGTCGACCTCACGCGCCACCGAGGCGGGGCGCGAGGTCCTGCTGACCCGGATCAGGCGCATCGCGGCGGCCGGTCGGCTGCGCGTCGGCGAACAGCTCGCCGCGGACCTGACCCACGCGATCGGCACGGGCACCGTCCTCGCGCTGATCGCCGAAGCACCCGAGCGGCGGAACCCCGCCCTGGCCGACGTCGCGTACCGGTCGCTGCTCAGTGCGATCCTCACCGAGGCACCGGCACTGCCCGCCGACGGGGCGACCGCGGCGGCAGCGGCCCTGCGCACAGCGGTGCCGGAACTCGACGTGCTCAGCCCCGCCGAGCGGCGGCTGCTCACCGAGTGGTTGGACCGGATCACGACCAGGCCGCCCACCGGGGCCACCGCGAGTCCGGCGCGGCGGTGACAGTCGGGGTCGGGGAACCGCCGGGGAATTCGGCGGACGAGCTCAGCGGGCGCGCCGGTGCCGGGTCAGCGCCCGCCCGTAGGCCTCCCGGTGCCCCTCGGCGCACTGGCCCCAGGTGAACTCCTTCGCCCGCCGCTGCGCGGCCGCGGCCAGGTCGGCCCGCCGCGCCGGGTCGTCGAGCAGGTCGCCGACCGCGGCGCCGATGTCGCCCGCGCCCACCCCGCAGTAGGCCACCGCGTCACCGCCGACCTCCGGCAGCGACAGCCGCCTGGTGGTCAGCACGCAGGCGCCGCAGGCCATGGCCTCCAGCACCGGCAGCCCGAACCCCTCCCCCAGGCTGGGGTAGGCGACCAGCGCCGCGCCGCCGAGGAACCCGGCGAGGTGGTCGAACGGCAGGTACCCGGCCCGGATCACCCGCACCCGGTGCGGCACCGCGTCCAGCGCCCGCTCGATCTGGTGGTCCCAGCCCGGTTGCCCGGCCAGCACCAGCGACGGCGGGTCCGCCCGGCCCCGGCAGGCGGCGGCGAAGCCGCGGATCAGGGCGGGCACGTTCTTGCGCGGCTCCAGCGCCCCCAGGAACGCCACGTACGGCTGCTCGCCGAGGCCGATCCCGGCGCGCGCGGCGGCCACCTGGTCGGGGCTCGGCGGGTGGAAGCGCTCGCTGTCGACCCCGTGCTGGATCACCGCGAGCGCGTCCCGGTCGGCCCCGGCGACGCGGGCCAGCTCGGTGGCGGTGGCGGCGCTGGGCACCACGCACAGGCTCGCCCGGACCAGGGAGGTGCGGGTCCAGGCGCGGAAGAAGCGGGCCTTGATGGAGTGGTGCAGCGCCGGGTCGGTGAAGAAGGTGGCGTCGTGCAGGGTGACCACGGAGGCGGCCTGGCCCGCCAGCGGGAGCGTGTAGTGCGGGGAGTGCAGGACGTCGACGCCGAGCCTGCGCACCAGGCGGGGCAGGGTGGTCTGCTCCCAGGTCAGCCGGGCCGTGCGGGTGGTGACCGACTCCGAGGTCGGCACGACCCGGGCGCGCGGCGCGAGGGTGGCGTAGAGGCCCGCGTCGCGGGGCTGGCAGACCACGCTGAGCGTCGCGCCGTCGGCGTCGAGGGCGGCCACCAGCGAGTCGACGTAGCGGCCGACCCCGCCGCGGTCGGCCGGGACGGCGGTCGCGTCGATGAGCACGCGGGGGTCGGACACGCGCCCCAGCGTACGACGGCCGGTTACGACGGTGCTCACGAACGCGTGAACTTTGCCCCGACCGTCACCGGGCGCGTTTTTCCGTCAGCAGGCGCAGGTGCAGCCGCCACACCGATTCAGCGGCGTGTGCCCAGGTGAACGTGGCCGCGCGGGTCCGCCCCCGGTCCACCATCGCCGCTGCCCGTTCGGGTGAATCCACCACGCTGGTCAGCGCCCGGGCGAGGTCGGCCGGGTCCTCGCGCAGCGCGGCCACCCCGGCCCCGCCCGCCACCTCCACCAGCGCGGGCGCGTCCGAGTGCACCACCGGCACCCCCACCGCCATCGCCTCCAGCACCGGCAACCCGAACCCCTCGGCCCGGCTCGGCGCGGCCAGCACCGTCGCCCGGTGCAGCACCACGGCCAGCTCGGTGTCGGTCAGCGGCCCCAGCACCCGCAGCCGCCCCGGCGGCAGCCCGTGCTGGGCGGCCAGCGCCCGCAGGTCCACCCCGCCCCACCCGGTCGGGCCGACCACCACCAGCGGCAGGTCGGGCGCCCCCGGGTCGGCCATGGCGGCGATGAGCACGTCCAACCCCTTGCGCGGTTCCACGGTGCCCACGGCGAGCACGTAGGTCTCCGGCAACCGGTGCGCGGCGACGACCGAGGCCACCGCCTCCGCCGACGGCGGCGTGCGCAGCACGTCCGGCACCCCGTGCCCCACCACGTGCACCCGCGCGGGCCCCGGGGCGTGCTCGGCCAGCTCGGCGGCCACGGTGTCGGTCGGCACGACGATCGCGTCGGCCTTGCGCGCGGCCCGCTTGATCACCGCCCGGTGCCAGGCCGCCCCGCGCGGGGTGAGGGTCTCGGCGTGGGTGAACGGCACGGTGTCGTGGACGGTCACCACCAGCACCCCGCCCCTGCGGGCCGTCGCGGGCGCCAGGGGCGTGGGCGCGTGCACCACGTCCCCGCCCGGCCACAGCGGCACCCCGTACTCCCAGGCCAGGGTCAACCCCCGGCGGGGCAGCGGCAGCATCCGGGACCCGGCGAGCCCGTCGACCTCGGCACCACGGGCGTTGCGGTGCCGCGCCGCGACCCCGCTCACCACCCAACCCTCGGGCGCGGTGGCCGCCAGCGCGGCGGCCAGCTCCCGCGTGTAGCGGCCGGTGCCGCCGGGGACTGGAGCGAGGAGCTGCTCGGTGAGCACGACGAGCTCGGGCACGGGGGCAGCCTCCCACGGGAGCCGATCACCACGGGCACCCGACCCGCCGAGCACTTCCGGCCCGACAAGCGCGGCCGGGCATCAGAACTCCAAACTCGTCACGGACCCAGCAGCGTGTCGTGGATGTGATCATCGAGTTGGGCCAGGAAGTCCTCCGCCCGCCATGGGCGCAGCTCTTGCCGCGCCAGCCTGATCCGTTGCGCGGGAACACGGCCGCCGGTGGTCGCCGTGATCTCCACGGCCTCGTGCAGGAGGTCGACGCAGGCCTCCGGATCGCCGAGGCGTAGTCGGGCGAGGGCCAGGTCGGTGCCCACGATGCCCCGTTGGACCGCGTCTCTCGACTTCCTCAACGCGCCAAGAGACCGGTCGAGGTGGTCGTGGGCACGGCGCGCGTCGCCTGTGTGGAGAGCGCAGAGTCCATCGAAACCGTTCAAGCGGTCGGCTGTGAACCCTCCGCGGGGGTCATCAACGGTCAATTTGTCCACGGTCTTCCACGCCCGTTCGAGCGCGGTGGCCGCATCGACGGTCTGGCTGGCGCGAGCGCAGATTTCAGCGTGGACGGCGTGTGCGCGGGCTCGAATCGCGTAACTGGCGCCTCGATGGGCGTCAACGGTCGCGGCATGGGCGATCTTCTGGGCCGCTTCCAGGTCGTTGGTCGCATGCAGGGTCACCATGGCGTGACTCGTCCGCACGACAGCCCGGCGACTTCGATCGTCGAGTCGTCCAGCCACCTCGGTCGCGTCTGCGTACAGCGCCATGGCCGTCTCGTCGTCGCGGGTTTCGAAGGCCAACCGGCCGCCGAGTGCGTAAGCATCGATGGCGAGCGACACCAGTTCGCCCTGCGGGCTCGCGTGGTCGAGCCGCAACACCTGGCGGCACGTCTCGATGGCAGGCGCGAGCTGGAGTTGGAGACGGGCGAACGGGACCGATCCGACCTGCTTGTCAATCACCGTGACCGATTCACGCAGCAGGCCGAGCACCTCGTGATCGAGCCACGATGGATCACGTCGGAGCACGGCGGTGCTCGAATACGCGGAAGGAGGCAGCAACACCTCACCGCTGTCGCCACTCACCTCCTGAGTGATCAGGTCGACAAGTTGACGCACGCGTTGTGGCGACGTTCCGAAATGGCGGAGAGCGTCCAAGAGGACAACGAAGTCCGATCGAGGCCCCAACACGATGCGGCCGGATGGGGTTCGGGCATAGAGGTGCGCGAGGAGGAACTGGTAGCGATCGCCGGGGCTGGTTCGGTCGGTGAGGCTTTCCCATCTGGCAACGGTGCGCTGAATGCTCGTCACCTGCCTGTTCATCAGAGGCGTGACCGCGAGCCCGCGCGCGGTGTCCCGCAGCGCTCGCGCCAGATCTGCCCAAGACCAGCCGCGCTTCTCGCGCAGTCTGCGCAAGAGGCGGGCACCGGTGTCACGATCGGCGGTGGTCACGATGACCAGTACACCACCCGCCTTCCGTCAGACTGGCACGACCAGTCGCGGTTTCCCCTGTTCGGCGGCGTAATCCACGGTGTACCAGGTGCCGCTTGTCGGCTGGGTACCGTGTGGAAAACCGATCACGAACCCACTGCGGTCGACCATCCACCGGTTGCGGGCGTGGTATGCCGAGGTGCCGAGTTTCCCGGCTCCCAACTCGACGACTTCTGCCAACCGACCTCGTCCTTGCCACCGTCGGATGGCCTCATTCGCGACTGCTGGTTGGTCAGCCACGGTGCACGGCACCACGACGGTCAGCGACGCTGGGGTGTGCGCGGCCAGCCACTCCAGCGCGGCGGTGTCGATCCCGGCGGCGCCGCCGAGGTGGAAATGGGATTCCGCATCCGCGAACGGTCGCAGGTAGCCGTCGAACAAGTCGGGGAGCTGGGCCTCGCACTCGCCGGTGATCGAGCGTGTGCCGGTGACCGTCACGTATCGAACCACGCTCGCGTGCTCCTTCTCCGATGTCATCGAATGTCATCTGCCCAATCGGACCCGGCCACGATCTCATGGAGACACCGGCTGCGACGAGGACCGAATGGGAGTGCGATGACAACGCGGGTGCTGACGCCGTCGCAGCGGATCGGGCGGGTGGCGTGTTCACGGGTTTCGAAGGCGAGCCGGTAAACGGCACGGTCAGTTCGGTGCACCGCCGCCAGGTGCCGCCCGCCGCGTACCCGCGCCGGGCGGCTGAGGTCAGGGCGGGGCGCAGCAAGGAAGTCGCCAAGCGTGCCCAGCTGGGCACTGGAAGGAGTACGACATGACGACCACAACGGGTGCCGTCTTGGACCGAACGACAACGGAATCCGAGACCTTCGACAACGTGTTCGAGGGCACGGCGTCGATCTCGGTGCAGGCGACGGAGTACCACAAGATCCCCGGTTCGTCCGACACCCGCAGCAAGTACGACGAAATCTGAATCGGCCTACTCAGGGGGCGGGCGGTTCGCCCGCTCCCGACGCCTGTTTTGGAGTTTTCATGCTCAAGCTCTGCTTACGAAGGCGCCCCGGCAATGACTGGCGTTGGAATGGTGAACACTGGTCGGATGGGGTGAGCGCAGTTCGCCCCTACGAGCACCCGATGCTCGAACACGCGGCGGTCACCGACGGCGTTTCGACGTTTGTCGCCGTGCGCGAACGTGCTCGCGAGGTGGCGGGGTTCGGTCCGGCACAGGTTTTCACGACCACGGACACCCCGACCTATCGGCGGTTGCTCGACGAGATCAAGGCGTGGCCGCTCGACTTCGTGCTCGTCGAGTGCACGCCGACCGCCGGGTTTCGCATCACGTCGGGCACGTGGGGGACGGCGCCGCTGTACCTGACCGATGCCGGGGGACGGCTGCGCGGATCGTGGTCGCTGCCCGACCTTCGACAGCAGTTCAGCCTCGACGCGCTCGACGAACGCTCGGTCGCCCGCCTGCTGACCGAACGCACCCGCTACGCACGCGAGACCCTGTTTCAGGGGGTCCACATGCTGACCGAGCGGGCGCACGCCACCTACGGCGACAACGGGCTCGTGATGCGCTACCCGGCACCCGCCGAGCACGCCTTGCCCCGCGAGGTGCGCGACGACGTCGACGTCGTCGAGGTCTACCGGCGCGTGCTCTCCGGTGCGGTGTACGCGCGCCCGTTCGATCCACGGGCATCGGCGGTCGAGCTGTCCGGCGGCATGGATTCGGCGTCGGTGGCGGTCACCCTCGCCGAGGAACACCATGGTGAAGTGCTCGCCTACGCGCTCGCGATCGGCGGCGAGGCGGGCGAGCAGCAGCTACGGCGCCGGGCCGAGATGCTGCGCCACCTCGGATTTCTCGACCTGATCGTCGACGCGCTGCCGCTCGCACCGTTCAACCCCGATGGCGCGCGGGCCCGCAGGATGTTCGTCGAGCCCGGCGCCGAGCCATATCACGAAGCGGTCGGCGCCATCCTCGCCGCAGCCCGTGACCGCGGTGTGCGGACGGTGTTCACCGGCGATGGGGGCGACGAGCTGCTCAGCCTGCGCGGGAACGAGTGGGCATCGGTGGGCAAAGTGCGCGGACGGTTCTCCGATCACGAGCGACTGCCCGCGTGGCTCGGCCGCCGCACTCTCGACCAGCTCGACGCTGTCGACGACGACCTCGCCCCGCCGACGGTGATCAATGAGGCGACCCTGCTCGGGTTCGCGCTGCGCTCGCCGCAGTTCCTCGACGCGGGTATCTGGCCGGTGTCGCCGTTGTGCTCGCCGCGGTTGATCCGCTTCGCCGAACAGCTCCCGGTGCCGTGGCGGGTCGACAAGCACATTTGCCGCGAGAGGTTCCGCCGGATCGGGTTTTCCGACGACGCCAGGTATCCACACCTTCGGGAGAACTTCCGGCACGTCATGGGCGCCGGACTCCGCGAGTACGGTATGCCGTTGCTCGCAGAGCTGTCGGCCGAGGCGATCACGGTCGATCACGGGTTCGTCGACGGCGACGCGCTGCGCGCAGCGATGGGCCAGTGGGAGCAGGGCGAACAGGTCGACATGAAGGTCTTCCCCGTGCTCTCCCTCGAACTGGCGCTACGGGCGATGACAGCTCACAGCAGCGAACGGGAGAGCGCACCGTGTACGTGATTCGACCGGCCGAGGCAGGAGACCGAGACCAAGTCGCCGACCTCGTCCGAACCCGAGCGGACTGGATGCGCGAGCAGGGCCTGCGCCGCTGGCGCGGGTGGGTCGGTTCCGCCGAGCACCTCGCCGACCAGGTCACCGAACCCGACTGGCCGGTGTGGGCACTCGTCGACGACGGGGTGCTGCTCGCCGTCACCACGGCCGATGAGACACCCACGCTCGGGTGGACCGAGCAGGAACGAGCCGCGTCGGCGATCTTCCTGCAATCCACCGTGACCCACCCGTCGCGGGCGGGGAGCGGCGTGGGCATGGTCGTCGCGTTCTGGGCACTCGACCGCGCCGCCCGACAAGGACGGCAGTGGGTGCGCCGCGGTGTGCTCACCGACAGCGAGGGGGGAAACCTCGGCCTGGTGCGCTACTACCGGCGGCAGGGTTGGCGGGTGGTCCGGGCAGCGCCACACCCGCGCAAGCCCGGCGAGATCACCGTGTGGTCGCTCGCCCGCCCGGCCGCGCGACAGCCCGACCTCGCCGACATCGTGACCGAGATCGACCACCAGGCTGACGGGCTGCGGACGCACTTCACGCCCGCCTGAACTTCGCACAATGCAATGGCGCTTCCCGCACCTGGTCAGGTACGCGGAGCGCTCTGCGAAACAGCGGTCAGTCGTCGAATCGTGGTCGGTCAGCTCGCGGCGAGGCGGTAGGCGGCCACGGTCAGCTCCGCGCACCGCCGCCAGGTGTAGCCCGCCGCGTACCCGCGCCGGGCGGCCGAGGTGTCCGCCGAGGTGGGGTGTTCCAGGGCCGAGGTCAGCGCCGCGCCCATCGCCTCGACGTCGCCGAAGGGGACCAGGGTGGCGTGGCCGCCGGAGACCTCCCGCAGGGCGGGGACGTCCGTGCAGACCACCGGTACATCACAGGCCATGGCCTCCAGCACCGGCAGCCCGAACCCCTCCTCCCGGGACGGCAGCACCAGTGCCGACGCCCCGGCCACCACCGACCGGAGGTCCACTTCGGACAGGTAGCCGGTGGTCAGCACCCCCGGTCCCGGCGTGTGCCCCGTTCCGGCCAGCACCAGCGGCGGCAGCGAGGGAGTGGCCGCGTGCGCGGCGACCAGCCAGTCCAGCGACTTGCGCGGTCCCGCGGCGCCGACGAACAGCAGGTACTCCGAGGGCAGGCCCAGCCGGGCCGCGAGCGGGGTCGACGGGGGTCGGGCGGTGAACCACGCCAGGTCCACCCCCAGTGGGGTCACCGCGACCTTCTCCTCGGGCACGTCCAACCGGGAGACCACCTCGGCGGCGACCGCGGCGGACGGGGTCAGCACCACCCCGGCGCGGCGGACCGAGGAGCGCACCAGGGCGGGCAGTTCCGCGTCCGTGGGTGCCAGTTGCTCCGGGTGGTCCAGGAAGTCCAGGTCGTGCACCGTTACCACGCCGCCCGCGCGGAAGGCCGGGGGCAGGATGAAGTTCGTCCCGTGCACCACGTCGGTCAGACCTGCGAACAGCTCCACCTGGGGGAAGGGCCCGCGCAGCCAGGCCTTGCGGAGCAGTCGGGCGGGGGCCGGGATGCCGCGCGCCTGGGCCCCGTGCGGCAGCACCGACCGCAGGCGCCGCCAGCCGCGCAGGGTGAAGGCCACCGCGCGCATGTCCACATCGGACATGGCGGCCAGTTCCTCGGCCAGCGAAGCGGTGTAGCGGCCGATGCCGGTGCGGTTGCCCAGCAGCGGCGTCCCGTCGATCAGCACGCGGAGCCGGTCAGCCACGTCGCAGCCGCTCCTTGGCCAGTCGGCGGACGCGGCCGGCCGCGCGCTTGGCCAGCTCACCCGGGCCGCCGCGGTCGAGGTATTCGCGGATCAGGGCGAGGTCGCGCAGCACGGTTCCCGCCGCGCCCAGCGGGGGGCGCGCGACCAGGGGCTCCGCGCCGGGGAGCCGGTCGGCGGACGGGCGCGGGTCGCGGCAGAACGCGGTGAGCGGGGCCAGGACGTTCTCCCAGGTGAACCGCTGCGCCACGACCGCGATGCGCTCCCGGCAGGCCGCGGCGAACTCGGCGTCGTAGAGGACCAGTTCCAGGGCGGCGGCCAGGGCGGTGGCGTCTTCGGCGGGCACGACCACGCCCAGGCCCTCGGTGCGCACCAGGTCGGCGAAGGCGTCGCCGTCGGTGGTGACGATCGGCAGCCCGGCCCACAGGTAGTCCAGGACCCGGGTGCGGAACGCGAAGGTGGTCTCCACGTGCTCGTAGTGCGTGGTGACCCCGGCGTCGGCGTCGAGCAGCCAGTCCTGGCGGCGGTCGTAGGGGACCCAGGTCTCGTTGAAGAAGACGTTGCGCCCGGTGAGCCCGAGTTGCCCGGACAGGGTGCGCACCTGGGTGCCGATGTCCATCTCCGGGACCTCGGGGTTGGGGTGCTTCATGCCCAGGAACACCAGCCGCACGTCGTCGCGGCGCCCGGCCAGCTCGCCGATCGCGGAGACCAGGGTCAGCGGGTCGAACCAGCTGTAGACCCCGCCCGCCCAGAGCACGACCTTGTCCGACTCGCCGACCAGGCCGCCCTTGATCGGGGACGCGGACTGCTGCGGCGGCTTGCCCGGCAGGCCGAACGGGACCACGCCCAGGAAAGACCGCACCGTGGGGTCGGTGTCGTAGAGGGCGGGGGTGAGCCTGCCCAGCGCCATCAGGTGCCCGAGCCAGAAGTGCCGCTGCCGCTCGGAGGCGCAGACGAAGAAGTCGCCGCGCTCCAACTGGGCGTTGAGGACGGCGGTGACGCCGATGAGGTCGAGTTCGCGCTGCTCGGCGACGGTGTCCTTGCCCTGTTCGAGCAGTTCCAGGTGCATCGGGTCGTAGATGTCGCAGACCACGACCTTGGTGGAGTCGGCGGCCTTGAGCGCGGGGACCATCTCCAGCGCGTGGCCCTGCAGGATGACGACGTCGGCCCAGTCGACGTGGTCGCCGAGGTCGCGCGGGCGGGACTTGAGCACCGGGAACGGTGCGGGCGGCGGCACGCACAGCGGGTTGACCGTCACCAGCCGCACCTCGTGCTCGGCGCCGAGGACGTCGGCCATGTTCCAGGCGCGGATCGCCGGTCCGGCCATCCGCTCGGAGATGGCGTCGCCGGTGATCACCAGGACCCTGCGGCGGGCGCCGAACGCATCCTCCAGGCCGAACGCCTCGACGAGGATGTCGTGCGCGGCCAGGTAGCGCGGCAGCGGGTAGGCGGGTTCCATGGCCCGGCGCATCAGCGGCACGATGTCGGCGTCGGAGCGGACCCGGCTCGCCTGCACGTCCTCGCGGGCGGCGGCGAGGGAGGGCAGCAGCTCGACGAACTGGTCGATCGCCAGGATGCCCGCCAGCGCGGGCGGGGACACGCGCTGCTCGGTCGGGCCGTCGCGGGTGATCTCCAGCGCGGTGGCGTCCAGGTCCCCGCGCGCGGTCGAGCGGCGCACGGCCAGCGCCAGCGCGGCGGGCAGCGCCTTGGCCAGGGTGGCGTCGGAGAGGTTCTTGTACATCGCCAGCAACGCGTTGCGCTCCAGCAGGAACAGCTCGCGCGCGTTGTCCTCGGTGTCCACCTTGGACATGGAGGCGTGGTGGCGGTGGTAGGCCAGCGAGCCCGGCTCGAAGCGCACCCGCCAGCCGCGCAGGTTCAGCCGCCAGCCCAGGTCGACGTCCTCGTAGAACATGAAGAACCGCTCGTCGAAGCCGCCCAGCTCGCGGTAGGCCCCGGCGCGGACGAACATGGCGGACCCGGTGGCGAACAGCACGTCGCGCGGGGCGTCGTGCGAGCCGTCGTCCGGCTGCCCGGCGTGGCGCTTGTAGCCCATGCCGAACCAGGTCAGCCCGCCGTCGACGAAGTCGATGCCGGTGCCGTCCCAGTCGACGACCTTGCTGGCGACGGCGGCCACGTCCGGCTGCTCGGCCAGCACCCGCACGGCGGCGCGCGCCCACTGCGGATCGGGTCGGGCGTCGTTGTTCAGGAACGCCAGCACGCTGCCGGTGGCGTGCTCGACCCCCAGGTTGCACCCGCCCGCGAAGCCCAGGTTCTCCGGGGAGACGACCAGGTCGACGCCGTCGAGCCCGCGCAGCCGCTCGGCGTCGTGCCCACCGTTGTCGACCACCACCACCTGCAACCGGTCGGCCGGGTAGTCCAGTTCCGCCCGCAGCGCGCGCACGCAGGTCGTCGTGTCCTCGGCGCCGCGGTAGTTGACCACCACCACCGAGACCACCGGTAGCGCGTCCGCCCCCTCAGCCAAGCCCGCCTCCTCGCCCGTAGGTGCCCACAGCCTGCCGCATCACCCGCCCGGAGCGGTCTCCCGCCCCCGCCCAACCGGCCGAGACGGACAAACCAGACCAACCGGGCGACCGCTACCCCGGAACGCGCTCCCGCCACACCCGCCGCCGCGCCGCGCGGTCCCCGGCGCGTCCCGCCAGCGCCCGGGGTGCTCGTCGCAGCACCTCGCCCAGCACCCGGACCCGCAGCGAGGGCAGGAAGTTGGCCCCCTCCGGCCGCCGGAACACGACCTTCGCGGTGATGGCGGCGAACCGGGCCACCTCCTTGAGGGCGACCCGGGTCGGCGCGCACCGCAGGAGCATGACCAGCCGGTTGCGCTCGTTCCAGCGGTGGAACTCCCGCGACCCCAGCCGCGAGGTGGCACCGTGCGCGTGGACCGCGGTGGCGCCCGGCACGGACACGACGTCCCAGCCGTGCAACCGCAGCCGCCAGGACGTGTCGGTGTCCTCGTAGTAGCAGAAGAAGTCCGCCGGGACCCCGCCCACCGCGCGCAGCGCGCCCACCCGCAGCAGCGCGGCCCCGCCGCAGAAGCCGAACACCGGGCCGCCGGTCAGGTCGAACCCGCGGCCCAGGGCGTCCACGCCCACCCCTACCGACTGCGTGCTCCCGTCCGCCCGCACCAGCCGCGCGCTCGCCGCCCCCGCGCCGGGAGCGGCGTCCAGCGCGTCCTCCAACCGGCCCAACCAACCCGGGTCCGGCACGGCGTCGTCGTTGAGCCAGGCCACGAACTCGGTGTCCACGCGGTCGAGGACGGCCGCGATCCCACCCGCGTACCCGAGGTTGCGCTCCAGCCGGACCACCTCGACCCCGGCCAGCCCGGCGATGTCCCCGCTGCCGTCGGTCGACGCGTTGTCCACCACCAGCGTCCGGTGTGGACGGTCCTGACCGGCCAGCCCGGCGAGGCAGGCACCCAGGTGCCCGGCACCGCGCCAGGTCACCACCACCACAGTCGTGCGCACCCGCGAACCCTACGACGACGCACCGCGCCCGCGACCGCCGGACGGGCGGGCACGGGCGCGGGGTCCAGCGGGGGCTCAGGCGGGCAGGTAGGCGGCCCGGTCGGTCTCGAAGGCGGCGCGCAGCGCCTCGCGCCACGGCCGCAGCGGCGTCAGCGACGCGTTCCACGCCCCGGCCGACAGCACCGAGTACGCGGGCCGGGCCGCGGGCGTCGGGTAGTCGGCGGTCCCGCACGCCTTGACCCGCTCCGGGTCGGCGCCCAGCTCCTCGAACACGGCCCTGGCGAACCCGCACCAGGTGACCTCGCCCGCACCGGTCGCGTGCAGCACCCGCGCCGAGGGGCCACTGCCCTCGGCGACCTTGCCCGCCAGCTCGACCAGTCCCGCCGCCAGGTCCCCGGTCCAGGTGGGGGCGCCGAGCTGGTCGTCGACGACGGACAGCGTGTCGCGCTGCGACTCCAACCGGGCCATCGTCTTGACGAAGTTGGACCCGTGCGCCCCGTACACCCACGCCGTGCGGACCACCCACGACCGGGCGCCCGACCCGAGCACGGCCTGCTCGCCCGCGAGCTTCGTCGCCCCGTACACCGACTTCGGCCCGGTCTCGGCGTCCTCGGCGTAGGGCTCGGACGCGTCCCCGGGGAACACGTAGTCGGTGGACACGTGCAGCAGCGGCACGTTGCGGGTGGAGCACGCGGCGGCCAGCACGCGGGGGCCGTCCGCGTTCACCGCGTACGCGCGGGCGCGGTCCGACTCGGCCTTGTCCACCGCGGTGTAGGCGGCGGCGTTCACCACGACCGGCGTGTCCCCGGCCGCCTTCGCCGCGTCGGCGAACGCGGCCACGGCGGCGACCACCGCGCGGGTGTCGGTGAGGTCGAGCCGGGCGGAGTCGGGGGCGTCGACGGTGAGCGAGGGGCCTGCCAGCCCGGCCAGCTCACGACCGAGCTGACCGGACCCGCCGGGTACCAGGAGTGCGAGGGTCACCGGATCAGCTTGCCAGGGCGGCGCGCTGCTTGAGCGGCTCCCACCAGGCGCGGTTGTCGCGGAACCACTGCACGGTGCTCGCCAGGCCGTCCGCGAACGCCACCCGCGGGGTGTAGCCCAGCTCGGTGGAGATCTTGGTGATGTCGACGGAGTAGCGGCGGTCGTGCGCCTTGCGGTCGATCACCGGCTGGATGAACGAGTCGTCGGTGCCGGTCGCCTCCAGCAGCAGGGCGGTCAGCTCCTTGTTGGTCAGCTCGGTGCCGCCGCCGATGTTGTAGACCTCGCCCGCCCGGCCGCCGTCGGCCACGAGCTGGATGCCGTGGCAGTGGTCGTCGACGTGCAGCCAGTCGCGCACATTGAGGCCGTCGCCGTAGAGCGGGATCTTCTTGCCGTCCAGCAGGTTCGTGGTGAACAGCGGGATGACCTTCTCCGGGAACTGGTACGGCCCGTAGTTGTTCGAGCAGCGGGTGATGCACACCGGCAGCCCGTGGGTCTTGAAGAACGACCGGGCGATCAGGTCCGAGGACGCCTTCGACGCCGAATACGGGGAGTTGGGCTCCAGCGGGTGGGTCTCCGGCCACGAGCCCTCGTCGATCGAGCCGTAGACCTCGTCGGTGGAGACGTGCACGAACTTCGACACCTCGGCGTCGACGGCGGCCTGCAGCAGGGTCTGGGTGCCCAGCACGTTGGTCAGCACGAAGTCGGCCGCGCCCAGGATGGAGCGGTCGACGTGCGATTCGGCGGCGAAGTGCACCACTAGGTCCACCCCGGCCATCGTCCGCCGGACCAGTTCGGCGTCGCAGATGTCGCCCTCGACGAAGCGCAGGCGCTCACTGTCCGCGACCGGGTCGAGGTTGGCCCGGTTGCCCGCGTACGTCAGCTTGTCGAGCACCACGACCTCGGCGTCCGCCAGGGTCGGGTACGCCCCGCCCAGGGCTTGCCGCACGTAGTGCGACCCGATGAACCCGGCACCGCCCGTGACCAATACCCGCATCTGCTTTCCACCGTCCCTCAGTTCGCGTGATGGGTTCGAGTGTTCCATGCCGCACCGCGTCACCTCTGCTCACTACTGAGTGTTGGCAGGAGTGACGCTTGATTGGCTCTCAGCATTCGCTGGGTAACCTGTTCGGGGGACGACGGGATGGGGAGGAGCGTGCGTGGACGAGCGTGCGCAACCGGTGGGTGAGTCCGTTGGGCCATCGAGGTGGCTGCGCGCGGGCGGCGCGCTGGTCAAGTCGCTGATCGCCCTGCTCTCCGCCGCGGTCGTGGCGGGCACCGGGTACGGCTGGTGGGGTGTCGGCGACCTCGACGCGAACACCGTCACCACCGACGTGATCGACACCCTGCCCGAGGGCGACGGGCGGGTGCCGCTCGACGGCGCGGTGGACATCCTGCTGGTCGGCATCGACAGCCGCACCGACGCCTACGGCAACCCGCTGCCCAAGGAGGTGCTGGCCATGCTCAACGGCGGCCGGGCCGAGGGCGAGCGCAACACCGACACGATGATCCTGGTGCACATCCCGGTGGACGGGCGCCGGGCGATCGCCTTCTCCTTCCCGCGCGACTCCTGGGTGGACGTCGGCGAGGGCTTCGGCAAGCACAAGCTCAACTCCGCGTTCGTCTACGCCTACAACGACGCCCGCAAGACCCTGTCCGAGCAGGGCGTCGCCGACCCGGAGCTGGACAAGCAGGCCACCGTCGCAGGCCGCAAGAACCTGATCTCCACGATCGAGCGGCTCGTCGGCGGCGCGGTCACCATCGACCGCTACGCCGAGGTGAACCTGGCCAGCTTCTACGAGGTCACCAAGGCCATCGGCGGCGTGGACGTCTGCCTCAACAACGCCGTCGACGAGCCCAAGTCCGGCGCGCGGTTCCCGGCGGGCAAGCAGACCGTCTCCGGCGCGGCGGCGCTGTCGTTCGTCCGGCAGCGCTACGAGCTGCCCAACGGCGACCTCGACCGGATCGTGCGGCAGCAGGTGTTCCTCGGGGCGCTGGCGAACAAGGTGCTCTCGGCGGACATGCTGACCGACCCGGGCAAGGTGCGGGAGCTGGTGGCGGCCGTGCAGAAGTCGGTCGTGCTCTCCTCGAACTGGAACCTGTCCACCTTCGCCGCGCAGATGCAGGGGCTCAGCAGCGGCAACATCGAGTTCCGCACCATCCCCAACCAGGGCGACGCCAAGATCGGCGGCGCGGACGTGATCAAGGTCGACCCGGCCGAGGTGGCCAGGTTCGTGGCGAGCCTGACCAGCACCGCCGACGAGGAGGCGACCACCCCGTCGTCCCCGTCGGACGAGCTGCCGACGCCGCCCACCACCGCGTCGTCGACCGCGCCGGGGACGCCCGGGGTCGGGCCGGACGTGACGGTCGACGTGCGCAACGGGTCGACCACCCGGGGCCTGGCGAGCACCGTGCTGGACACCCTGGTCCAGGCCGGGTTCACCCCCGGGGAGGTGGGCGACGCGCCGGTGCGCACCGGCACCGTCGTCCAGTACGCCCCGGGCGAGCTGGCCAACGCCCGGTCCGTGGCCGGATCGCTCGGCGGCACCGTCAGCTACGAGGAGAGCCCCGGCCTGGCCGCCGCCCGGGTGCGGGTGCTGCTCGGCACCGGCTTCACCCCCGGCACCGCCGCGGCGACCGACCAGGGCCTGTTCGGCGCCCGGTTGTCACCCGATCAGACGACACCCGGTACGACTCCCCCCACGGAGACGGCTCCTCCGGCGAAGATCGACGCGGGTAGCGTCAACTGCGTGAACTGACCCCCGCGTCCATCACGATCGGTGCTCTCGTCCGGCGAACCGCCCGGGTCCGGCCGCGGGTGCTGCCACCCTGGACGAGGACACGCCCGCGTGGAGGAGGAAGTCGTGACGGACCGGCCGACGCCAGGACCGGCGGAGGAGACCCCGGGGACCCGGCCCGCCGAGACCCCACCGGCCGAAGCCCAGCCCGCTGGAACCCAGCCGGTGGAAACCCAGCCGACCGAGGACCAGCCCGCTGAGAACCAGCCGACCGAGAACCAGCCGATTGAGGACCAGCCCGCCGAAACCCAGCCGACCGGGGACCAGCCCGCCGAGATCCAGCCCGCCGAGGACCAGCCGACCCAGGTCCAGCCCGTCGAGGTCCAGCCCGGCGCAGTGGGAGCGGAGCGGCGGCGGGTGTCGGGGTGGCTGGTGGCGGGGCGGGCGCTGGTGGCGCTGGTGTCGGCGGCGGTGCTGGCGGGGACCGGGCTGGTGACCGTGCGGGTGGACACCTTCCAGGACAGCGTCACCACCACCGACGCGCTCGCCGAGGCGCAGAACTCCGCCGCCGCGCCGCCCGAGGACGACGGCGCCAACGACATCCTGGTCGTCGGCAGCGACACCCGCACCGACCTGCAGGGCAGGCCGCTGTCGGACCGCATCCTGCGCCAGTTGCGCACCGAGGCCACCGACACGATCAACACCGACACGCTGATCCTGCTGCGGCTGCCCCGCGGCGGCGGCGCGGGCCACGCGATCTCCATCCCGCGCGACACCTACGTCGAGGTGCCCGGCGCGGGCCAGGAGAAGATCAACGGCGCGTTCGGGGTGACCAAGGCGCGCACCGCGCAGCGGCTGGTCGACGGCGGCGAGGCCGACCGGGCCAAGGTCGAGCGGGAGTCCGACAGCGCGGGCCGCACGGCGCTGATCCAGTCCGTGCAGAACCTCACCGGCGTCCGCGTCGACCACTACACCGAGGTGACCCTCTACGGGTTCTACCTGCTCACCGAGGCCGTCGACGGCGTCGACGTGTGCCTGAACCGCTCCACCAGCGACCCCGACTCCGGTGCCGACTTCCGCGCGGGTCAGCAGACCGTGCGCGGCGGTGACGCGGTGTCGTTCGTCCGGCAGCGCAAGGGCCTGCCGCGCGGGGACCTGGACCGGATCGTGCGGCAGCAGACGTTCCTGGCCTCGGCGATGAACAAGGTGCTCTCCGGCGGCACGCTGACCGACTCGGCGAAGCTGTCGGCGCTGGAGCAGGCGGTGTCGAAGACCGTGGTGATGGACCCGGGGCTGCACTTCCTCGACCTGGTGAACCAGGCGCAGGCGCTGGCCAGCGGGCAGGTGCGGTTCACCACCATCCCGGTCACCGGCGTCGGCGCCCGCAACGACCGCGGCCAGAGCATCGTCACCGTCGACGTCCCGGCCGTGCACGCCTACGTCGCCGGGCTCCTGTCGAGCACCCCGCCGCCACCGCCCCCGCCGCCCTCGCTGCCCGCCGACAACCTGGCGGGCGGCAGGCTGCTCGACCTCGGCGCCCCCGCCCGGCTCGCCGCGACCGCCCCCTGCGTCGACTGACCCGGGGCCGGCTGGGAGGGTCGGCCGCGGGCCGATCCACTAGCTTGGGCGGCGTGAGCCTCACCGAGATCCTCCTGCGCCCCCTCCGCTCCTCCTCGGCGAAACCGCTGGTCACGCACTACGACGACGCCGCGGGGACCCGGGTGGAGCTGTCGGTGGCGACGGTGGCCAACTGGGCGGCGAAGACGGCGAACTGGCTGGTCGAGGAGCACGACGTGGAGCCGGGCACCCCGGTGGCCGTCCAGTTGCCGCCGCACTGGCAGACGGCGGGTGTCCTGCTCGGTGCCTGGTGGGCGGGCGCGCACGTCACCGCCGACCCGACCGGTGCCGCGGTCACCTTCGTCGCCCCCGGCGCCTCGGCCCCCGGCGTGGTCGCCGCCGTCTCCCTCGACCCGATGGGCCGCGACCTCGGCGGCTCCCGGGACGGCGTGGTCGACTTCGTCGGCGAGGCCCGCCTCTTCGGCGACGACTACTTCGGTTCCCCGGTCGACGGTTCCACCCCCGCCCTCGCGGGCCTGACCGTCGACGAGGTCCTGGCCCGGGCGCAGGGCCTCGACCAGGGCGTCCGCGCCCTTTCGACCGCGGACTGGACCATTCCGGACGGCGTCCTGCGCGCCTTCCTGGCCCCGCTGGCCGCGGGCGGCTCGGTGGTCCAGGTGACCGGCGCCGACCCGGCGCGGCTGGACGACCGCCGCAGGGCCGAGCACACCACCCTCGACGTCCTGGGCTGAACCCCCCGGTCGTGGCCTTGCCGCCTGACCTTACCTCCAGTAAGTTACGCGGGAGTAGTCAACTCGGGAGGTTGCGGTGAAGTCGTTCGCTGGCAAGGTGGCCGTGGTGACCGGCGCGGGTTCCGGGATCGGCCGGTACCTGGTGCTCGGCCTGCTCGCCGAAGGCGCCTCCGTGGCCGCGTCGGACATCGACGAGGTGGGCCTGAAGGAGACCGCGACCAAGGCGGGGGCGGGCGACCGGCTGCGCACCTACCGGCTCGACGTGGCCGACCGCGACGCCATCTACGCCCACGCCGAGCGGGTCGTGGCCGACTTCGGCGGCGTGGACCTGGTGTTCAACAACGCCGGTGTCGCGCTCAAGGGCAGCGTGCGGGAGATGTCCGACGCCGACCTCAAGTGGGTCATGGACATCGACTTCTGGGGCGTCGTGCACGGCACCCGGGCGTTCCTGCCGCACCTGGTCAACCGCGGCGGCGGGCACATCACCAACGTCTCCAGCGTGTTCGGGTTCATCGGCGTGCCCACCCAGAGCGCCTACAACGCGGCCAAGTTCGCCGTCCGCGGCTTCACCGAGGCCCTGCGCCAGGAGATGCAGGTCGAGGGGACCGGCATCGGCGTCTCCTGCGTGCACCCCGGCGGCATCAAGACCAACATCGCCCGCAACGCCCGCACCTCGGACCCGGCGGAGATGAAGAACTTCTCCAAGTCCCTCGACGCGGTCGCGATGACCACGCCGAAGAAGGCCGCGCGCACCATCCTCAACGGCGTGAAGCGCGACAGGGCCCGCATCCTGATCGGCCCGGACGCCTACGTCCTCGACGCGCTGCCCCGCCTGCTCGGCTCGCTGTACCAGCCGCTGGTGCGCAAGGGCACCAGCCGCACCCTCACGAGGCCGAAGAAGAAGTGACCCCCCGGGGTGCCGGTCCGACCGCCTCGACGCGGACCGGCACCCCGTTGAGCACGGCGTTCCCGGAGACCCCGTCGAGCACGGCGGGGTCGGTCAGGTCGTTGGCGCTGGCCGCGCGGTAGCCGTGCGGCAGGCTCACCACCCCGGGCATGACCTCGTCGGAGGAGGTCACCGGCACCCGCACCTCACCCACGGCCGAGCGCACGCGCACCTCGGCGCCGTCGGTGATCCCGTGCTCGGCGAGGTCGCGCGGGTGCATGAGCAGGTGGTGGCGGGCCTTGCCCCTGGTGAGGCGGTCGACGTCGTTCATCCAGGAGTTGTTGGCCCGCAGGTGCCTGCGGCCGATGAGCAGCAGGCCGTCCCCGGCGCGCAGCTCGCGCACAGCCCCCAGACCGTCCAGCACGAGCTTCGGCGCCAGGTCGATCCGCTTGTCCTCGGTGCGCAACCGTTGCGGGAACGAGGGCTTGAGCGGGCCGAGGTCGACGCCGTTCGGGTTCTTGCGCAGCTTGCGGACCGAGAGCCGGTGGGGGCCGGTGCGCAGGAGGACGTCGAGCAGGACCCTGGGGCTCAGGCGGAGGCGGAGCGTGTCGAACCGCTTTCCCTTGAAGCGCTTGCGGTAGCGGAGACCGAGTTCGCGGAAGATCTCCCAGTCGTGGCGGGCTTCTTCCGGCTTGGGGAGCACCGCGGGGGCGAAGCGGGCGGTGTCGCGGACGGCGAACGCGTTGAAGATGATGTCGTAGTGGTCGCGCTCCAGCAGCGGCGTGGGCGGCAGGATCACGTCGGCGTGCCGGGTGGTCTCATTGACCTTCACATCGATGGCCACCATGAAGTCCAACCCGGCCAACGCCCTCGCCAACCGCGGACCGTCCGGAGTGGACAGCACCGGGTTGCCCGCGTTGACGACGAACGCCTTGATCTGCTTGTCCCCCGGCGTCTCGATCTCCTCGGCCAGCACGGCCACGGGCAGCTCACCGGCGAACTCCGGCAGGCCGCGCACCCGGCTGCGCCAGGCGCCGAAGTGCCCCGGTGAGACCATCTTGAGCACGTCGACCGCGGGCTTGGTGACCAGCGCGCCGCCGGGCCGGTCGATGTTGCCGGTGAGCACGTTGAGCACCTGGATCGCCCACTGGCACACCGCGCCGTGCTGCTGCATGGACACCCCGGTCCGGCCGTAGCAGACCGCCGACCGCGCCCCGGCGAACTCCCGCGCCAGCCGCTCGGTGGTCGACGCGTCGATCCCGGTGATCGGCGCCGCCCACTCCGGGGTGAACCCCTCAACCGCATCCCGCACGACGTCGATGCCATCCACGTAGGACGGCGGGTCGGCCGAGTCCTCGGCCAGGATCGTGCGCACCATCGCCAGCAGCAGCGCGGCATCGGTGCCCGGCCGGACGAAGTGGTGCTCGTCGGCGACCTTCGCGGTCTCGGTGCGCCTCGGGTCGACCACGACCATCCGGCCGCCGCGCTCGGCCAGCGCCCGCCGCCGCCTGGCGAAGTCGGGCACGGTCATCAGGCTGCCGTTGGAGGCCATGGGGTTCCCGCCGATCACCAGGAAGTGGTCGGTGCGGTCGAGGTCCGGGATCGGCAGCATCAACTGGTGCCCGTAGAGCAGGTACGCCACCAGGTGGTGCGGCAACTGGTCGACGGAGGTGGCCGAGAAGCGGTTGCGGGTGCGCAGCATCCCCATGAACCCGGTGCCGTGGGTGAGCGCGCCGAGGCTGTGCACGGTCGGGTTCCCCAGGTACACCCCGACCGCGTCCCGCCCGTGCCGGTCGCGGACGTCGGCGAGGCGGGTGGCGACGAGGTCGAAGGCGGCCTCCCAGGAGATCGCCTCCCACCCGTCAGCGGTGCGCCGGACGGGCGTCCGCAGCCGCTCGCCGTCCGCGTGCACGTCCGGCAGGGCGACGGCCTTCGGGCACAGGTGCCCCCGCGAGAGCGGGTCGCGGCTGTCCCCCCTGACCGCCTCGACCCGCCCGCCCTCGACGGTCAGCTCCAGCCCGCAACAGGCTTCGCAGAGGTTGCAGGTCGCGAACCGGGTCGTCGTCATGCCGACCAGTCTCACCCACCGCGCCCGCCCCCCGTCAACCTCAGCCCGATCGTCAGTCCAGTCCTCAGCTCAGTCCTCAGCCCATCGTCTTCTGCCCGTCGAGGCCCTCGCGGACGATGTCGGCGTGCCCCGCGTGCTGCGCGGTCTCGGCGATGATGTGCAGCAGCACCCGCCGCACCGACCGGCTCTTGCCCACCTCGAACCACGGCGCCACCGGCAGCGGGTGCGCCACGTCCAGGTCGGCCGTCGCCACCAGCGCGTCGGTGGCCGCGGCGATCTCGGCGTACTCGGCCAGCAGCCCCTCCACCGTCTCGCCCTCGGTCATCCGGAACTCGGCCGCCCAGTCGGCCTCGACGCTCTCCATCGCCGCCGCGCCGCCCTGGATGAACCGCGCCCACGCCGCCTCGGTGTGCGCCACGTGCTTGATCAGCCCGCCCAGCGTCAGCTCGCTGGCACCGGTCCGGGTCCGCGCCTGCTCGTCGGTGATCCCCTGGGCGGTGAACCGCAGGAAGCCGCGGTGGGTGCGCAGCGTCTCCAGCAGGTCGGCGCGCTCACCGGTGAGGTTCTCGACGGGCTCGGCCTGGGTGCGGTCCTGGATCAGGTTCATGGTGTTCGCCTTCGCTCTCGGTCTGTTGAGGAGAACTCTAGGACCCGTTGCGGACAGGTTCGGTCCGCAATCAGCGGGAGATCCGAAAATGCCGAAGGCCCGGTCCAGGGGACCGGGCCTTCGGCGGAGCCGGGACTCAGCCCTTGAGGAGCTGGCGGGCCATCACCATGCGCTGGATCTGGTTCGTGCCCTCGTAGATCTGGGTGATCTTGGCGTCGCGCATCATGCGCTCCACCGGGAAGTCGCGGGTGTAGCCCGCGCCGCCGAAGAGCTGCACGGCGTCGGTGGTGACCTCCATGGCGGTGTCGGAGGCGAAGGTCTTCGCGGCCGAGGAGGCGAAGGAGGCATCCGGCTCGCCGCGCTCGACCTTGGCTGCGGCGGCGTAGACGAGGTGGCGGGCGGCCTCGATCTTCATGGCCATGTCCGCGAGCATGAACTGCACGCCCTGGAAGGTGCCGATGGACTTGCCGAACTGCTTGCGGTCCTTGACGTAGGTGATCGTCTGGTCCAGCGCGCCCTGCGCGATGCCCAGCGCCTGCGCGCCGATGGAGTGCCGGGTGTGGTCGAGGGTGCGGAACGCCAGCCGCAGGCCCTGGCCGGGCTCGCCGATGACCCGGTTCTCCGGGATGGTGCAGTTCTCGAAGTAGATCTCGCGGGTCGGCGAGCCCTTGATGCCGAGCTTGCGCTCCTTCGGGCCGACCGAGAAGCCGGGGTCGTCCTTGTGCACGATGAACGCGGAGATGCCGTCGGCGGGCTTGGCCGCGTCCGGGTTCGTCACCGCCATGACCGTGTACCAGCTCGAGATGCCCGCGTTGGTGATCCAGCACTTGGTGCCGTTGAGGACCCAGTGGTCGCCGTCGAGGCGGGCGCGGGTGCGCATGGAGGCGGTGTCGGACCCGGCCTCGCGCTCCGACAGCGCGTAGGAGGCCATCTCACCGCCCGCGGCGATGGTGGGCAGGACCTCCTTCTTGAGCTCCTCCGACCCGCCGAGGATCAGGTTCATGGTGCCGAGCTTGTTGACCGCCGGGATCAGCGAGGACGACGCGCACACCCGCGCGATCTCCTCGATGACGATGTTGCCCGCGATCGAGTCGGCACCCTGCCCGTCGTAGGCCTCGGCGATGTGCGGGGCGTTGAAGCCCGCCTTGTTCAACGCCTCCAGCGCCTCGGTGGGGTAGCGCTCCTGCTCGTCGACCTCCGTGGCGTACGGGGCGATCTCCTTCTCCGCGAGGTCGCGAACGGCCTCGCGCAGGGCGTTGTGCTCGTCGCCGAGCCGGTACAGACCGAAGCCCGCGTCCACTGTCTACCTCCACGTCTCGAGACCCGCGAACCATGTTAGTACGCGTTCACTTCGCGGCCCTGTGTTCTCACGCACCCGGGGGAAGCCCCTTGGCGCAGGGGTTACCATTTAGTAACTTACCCGCTGGTACCTGTCGTCGTCGCCTGGGGAGTCCGCCATGACCGGCCTGCTGTTCAACCCCGACGACTACGACCCGGCCCACTTCGACCCCGAGACCCGCAGGCTCCTGCGCGCCACCATCGACTGGTTCGAGGCGCGCGGCAAGCGGACCCTGGTGGAGAAGTTCCACGCCAAGGAGTTCCACGCCGACTTCCTGCGCTTCGCCGCCGAGGAGCAACTGTTCGCGACGCTGCTGACCCCGCGCGCGGAGGCGGGCCGGGCGGCTGACAAGCGGTGGGACACCGCCCGGATCGCCGCCCTGTCGGAGGTCCTGGGCTTCTACGGGCTCAGCTACTGGTACCCGTGGCAGGTCACGATCCTGGGGCTGGGACCGGTGTGGCAGAGCACCAACCAGGCCGCCCGCACCCGCGCCGCCGCACTGCTCGACGAGGGCGGCGTGTGCGCGTTCGGCCTGTCCGAGAAGGACCACGGCGCCGACATCTACGCCACCGACATGGTGCTCACCCCCGACGGCGCGGGCGGCCACCGCGCCACCGGCGGCAAGTACTACATCGGCAACGGCAACGTCGCCGGGGTGGTCTCGGTGTTCGGCCGGGTCGAGGGCGTCGAGGGCCCGGACGGCTACGTCTTCTTCGTCGCCGACAGCGCGCACCCGGCCTACCACCTGGTCAAGAACGTGGTGCCGTCGCAGATCTACGTCTCGGAGTTCCGCCTGGAGGACTACCCGGTCCGCGCCGAGGACGTCCTGCACACCGGCCAGGCCGCGTTCGACGCCGCGCTGAACACGGTCAACATCGGCAAGTTCAACCTGTGCTTCGGCGGCATCGGCATCGCCGAGCACGCCTTCCACGAGGCGATCACCCACGCCCACAACCGCGTCCTCTACGGCAACCGCGTCACCGCGTTCCCGCACGTCCGCGCCCAGTTCGTCGAGGCGTACGCCCGCCTGGTCGCGGCCAAGCTGTTCTGCGACCGCGCCATCGACTACTTCCGCTCGGCCAACCCGGACGACCGCCGCTACCTGCTGTTCAACCCGGTCACCAAGATGAAGGCCACCACCGAGGCGGAGCGCATCGTCGGCCTGCTGACCGAGGTCGTCGCCGCCAAGAGCTTCGAGGCCGACACCTACCTGACGGTCGCCGCCACCGACATCCGCGGCCTGCCCAAGCTCGAGGGCACGGTCGCGGTCAACCTCGCCCTGATCCTCAAGTTCATGCCCCAGTACCTCTTCGCCCCCCAGCCCCACCCCCACATCCCCACCCGCCACGACACCGAGGACGACGAGTTCCTGTTCCGCCAGGGCCCCGCCCGCGGCCTGGGCACCATCCGCTTCCACGACTGGCGCGAGGCCTACCGGACCTTCCAGCACGTGCCGAACGTGGCCGTGTTCAGCGAACAGGCGGACGGCCTGGCGCAGATGCTGTCGACCGCCCCGCCCTCGGCCGCGCAGCAGAAGGACCTGGACTTCGCCCTGGCCCTGGGCGAACTGTTCACGCTGGTGGTCTACGGCCAACTCATCCTGGAACAGGCGGAACTGATCGGCCTGGAAACGCAGGTCATCGACCAGGTCTTCGACACCCTGGTCCGCGACTTCTCCGGCTACGCCGTCGCCCTGCACGGCAAGCCGTCCTCCACGGCCGCCCAGCAGCGCTGGGCCCTGACCGCCATCCGCAAGCCGGACGTCGACCAGGGCCGCTTCGACCACGTGTGGGAACAGGTCGCCGCACTGTCGGGCGCTTACGAGATGAAGCCCTAGAGGGATCTCACGCCGACCCAGCCCGCGAAGTTGGCCAGGCTGTCGGTCGCGCGGCGCTCGGCGACGGCGATCCCGCGCAGGGTCTCCCGGACCCCGGGGTGCAGGCGGGTTTGCTGGGGGGCTGCCTGGCGGGCGCGGCCGAGGGATTCAAGCGCTTTCGCCGGGTTGCCGACCAGCAGGAACGCCCGGGCCGTGTCCTGCCAGTGGTGGCCCGCCCGTGGCGGGGCGATGGTGGGGGGCAGGGTGAGGGCCATCCCCCGGAGCGCGGCCTTGCCGGGGTCACCCGCCTCGAGTTCGACGGCGCACGCGTGGATCTCGACGTTGGCGGCGCCGAACAAGGTTCCGTAGGCGTCGCTCTCACCTGCGACACGGGTGGCGAGCTCGCGGGCCTCGGTGATGTGGTCACGGGCGACGTCGGGTCGTCGCCCCCGGGCGGCAGCGATGGCGCCGCACAGGTGCCCGTAGCCACGGACCGCCAAGGCGGGCTCGTCGTCACCCGCGACGAGGTCCACACCTTGCTCGGCGAGCGCGAGGCCGATGTCAATCGAGTCGAGGTACATCAAGATCCGGCAGCGCTGGAATTTGGCCTTGGCGGCGTAGAGCGGGTCGTCGGCCTGCTCCGCCGCCCATTCCAGGCGGTCGAGCGCGGGGGCGGCCAAGTGCATGAACCCGAACCGGCGACACAGGCATTCGGCGGTGACGAAGCAGGCAGCGAGGTGCGAGAAGATCCGCCCGCGCCCGGTATCGGTGGAAGCATCGCGCAGGGCGCCGTAGAACTTGCGGATGAGCTGGGGAAGCGCTGCCAGGGCTTGACGGCCCCTGTCATTGCGGTAGAGGGTTTTGACATGGTCGAGTTCAGCGACCATCTGCGGTAGCGGATCGGGTTCTTCCGCTCGGACGTAGTTGCCCTCGGCGAGGATTGCGCGAAGGTCGACCATCCCGACGAGCGGACCGTCCTGGTTGATGGTGTCCAGGAACGGTATGCCCTGTAGTTGCTCAGGGAAGACTTCGAGGACCTTGGCCGCCTTGGCGATGAATCCAGGCGACGGCGGCATGACCCCCTGCTCGACTTTCCTGACCGTGGAGACGGAGAAGTCGATCAGCGAGGCGAAGCGGGGCTGCGTCCACCTGCGTGCGGCACGCCCCATCTTGATGTTGTGAGCGACGTTGTGGTCCGACATGGCGACCTTCCCGATCGGGGACGTCCAAGGTCTAGCGTACCGAGCCGGCCCACCTGAACAGATTGACACTTTTACTGACACTCACGCGTAGTGACAGCCCCTACCGTTTCAGTAGTCGGCAAATCCGCCGGTTGAGGCCGGTCGGCACCAAAGTTGGCGGCCGGTGACCGCCCAGCCGATGCGAGACCACAGGGGAGACTTTCATGGGTACAAGACCGTCGATCGCGGGCGCCCAAACACTGACAACCATGCCCGTCGGGCGAACCCGGCTCAAGACTGACGAAGGCATGAGGCCGCCGTCCACCCCTGCCGTTCCCTACGTGGCGACGTGGTCCCGGGAGACGGCCGAACCTCCCAGGGTCATCGAGCGCCCCGGACGTGGAATCGCTTACTGGGACGAGATCTTGGCTGATCGGGACAAGCAGGGCGTCCTGTGGGATCGGGTGACGGTTTGCCCCGGACGGGGCACCCCGCAGTTCGCCGACATCCACACCCACCGGCAGAGGCGTGCCATGCGGCGACTGCTGTGCCAGGTGTGCGCAGGCCCTGCCGATGAGACCGAGGACGGCGTTTTGTGGCTGCTCAGCGACACGATCACAGACTCACCCGACTGGCCTGACAACCTCGTGGCGGCCGAACCCCCCCATATGCCTGCCGTGTGCCCGGTGGTCGGTGTCCGCCTGCCCACGGTTGAGGCGCGGCCACGTCGCCCTGCGGGTCCGGCACTGGCCTGAGTACGGGGTGCAAGGGCTGGTCTATCGAGCAGGGAGACCATTGCCCTGGCCTGCGACCGATCAGGCTGTGGCCTTCGACAGCCCGGCGATCCGGTGGACTGTCGCATCCAAGCTGCTTCGAGAACTGGGCGATTGCACGATCGTCGACCGCTGAGTCTCATTAAGGAAAATGCCGTGCCAGAAAAACCGATCAGCGCCGGACTTCTCGTGGAGATCATCGAAGGGCCGGTCGAGTTCTCGGTCAACGAAACTTACCTGGACGTGACCTTGGGCAACCTGCACGCGGGTTTGGGGGTGCGGCTGTCGATCGAGTTGGAGGCTGTGCGGACGCTGGTCCGAGTCTTCGAGTTCGCGCTTGACGAGTTGACGGAGAACCAGGGCCTCATGGCGAGTGGCAACGTCAAGGACTTGCCGCAGTTGCCACAGGAGCACCGCGTCATCATCGGGAGTTCCGCCGCACCCAGGGTGGTGGCGTGGGACGAGCCGACCACGAGGGAAGACACCGGGGCAGCAGGCGAACAGAAGGTGGACTACACCGACTACGGCGACAGCGACAGCGAACGCGGCGAGATCGCGGGGCTTGTCCTGAGGTCGGTGCTCTGACACACCCGTGCGCTCCCGAAATCGGAAGGATCTGCTTGGCGGGAAGCAATTCCGACCAAGCAGATCCACCGGGCACCACGAAATCCCGGCTCCTCCAAGAGCCCTACAGCGACGCCCGCAGCTTGGCG
Source organism: Actinokineospora spheciospongiae (assembly GCF_000564855.1). Taxonomy (GTDB): domain Bacteria; phylum Actinomycetota; class Actinomycetes; order Mycobacteriales; family Pseudonocardiaceae; genus Actinokineospora; species Actinokineospora spheciospongiae. Next base: position 5,006 of record NZ_AYXG01000142.1, on the reverse strand, counting down.
TCCTTCTCCAGGACCATCGCCTCCAGGTCCCGGGAGAATTGCGCCAGCCGCTCCCGCAACCCCTCGTCCGCAGCCGCCAGGATGCGCACCGCCAGCAGACCGGCGTTGCGCGCCCCGCCCACCGACACCGTCGCCACCGGGATACCGGCGGGCATCTGCACGATCGACAGCAGCGAGTCCATCCCGTCCAGGTACTTCAGCGGCACCGGCACACCGATGACCGGCAGCACCGTGGCCGAAGCGACCATGCCCGGCAGGTGCGCGGCCCCGCCCGCCCCCGCGATGATCACCCGCAGGCCGCGGTCGGCGGCGGAGGTGGCGTAGTCGAGCATCCGCTGCGGGGTGCGGTGCGCGGAGACCACGCTGACCTCGTGCGGGACGCCGAACTCGGTGAGGGCTTCGGCGGCCAGTCGCATGACCGGCCAGTCCGAGTCGCTGCCCATGATCAGGCCGACTCGCGGCGCCAGGTCAGTCATCCGGTGCTCCTAGTGGATCTCGTGGCCGTCGAGCCATTCGGCGTGCGACAGCCAGTGGGCGGCGAGCTTGGCGCGGGTGCGCAGTTCCGGCAGGGAGTCGCCGAGGAGGGTGACGTGGCCGACCTTGCGGCCGGGGCGTTCCTGCTTGCCGTAGAAGTGGGCGTTCGCGTCGCGGTAGCGGGCGTAGAGGTGGTGCAGGCGCTCGTCGACGGCCATGGTGGGGGCGGTCGGGGCGCCGAGGACGTTGGCCATGACCACCGCCGGGGCCACCGGGTCGGTGGCGCCCAGGGGGTAGTCGAGCACGGCGCGCAGGTGTTGTTCGAACTGGGAGGTGCGGGCGCCCTCGATGGTCCAGTGCCCGGAGTTGTGCGGGCGCATGGCGAGTTCGTTGACGACCAGGCCGCCGGGGGTGTCGAACAGCTCGACCGCCATGACGCCGACGACGCCCAGTTCGTTCGCGATGCGCAGCGCCAGGTCCTGGGCGGCCTCGGACTGCTCGGCGGACACGTCCGGGGCGGGTGCCAGGACCTCGACGCAGATCCCGTCGACCTGGACGGTCTCCACCAGGGGCCAGCAGCCGCCCTGGCCGAACGGGGAGCGGGCGACCAGCGCGGCCAGTTCCCGGCGCATGTCGACCTTCTCCTCCGCCAGCAGCGGGGTGCCCGCGGCGAGGAGTTCGGGGACCAGGGTGGCGGCCTCGGTGGCGTCGGCGACCATCCACACGCCGCGGCCGTCGTAGCCGCCGCGGGCGGCCTTGAGCACGCACGGCCAGCCGTGGGCGTCGCCGAAGGAGACCAGGTCGTCGGCGGCGGTGACCTCGACGAACGCGGGGACCGGCAGGTCGAGGTCGGCGAGCTTGCGGCGCATCACCAGCTTGTCCTGGGCGTGCACCAGCGCGTCCGGCCCGGGGCGGACCTCGACGCCGTCGGCGACCAGGGCGCGCAGGTGCTCGGTGGGGACGTGCTCGTGGTCGAAGGTCAGCACGTCGACCGTGGCCGCGAAGCCGCGCAGGGCGTCGAGGTCGGTGTGGTGGCCGAGGGTGGTGTTCGGCGTGACCAGCGGGGCGGGCTCGTCGGCGGAGACGGCGAGCACGTGCAGGGACTGGCCGAGGGTCACGGCGGCCTGGTGCGTCATCCGCGCCAACTGACCGCCGCCGACCATCCCGACCACGGGGAAACCGGTGCGTGGGTCCACGAGCAGGGGACTCTACCCAGCTACCCGCGAGCCGCCCGGACCCGCCTGACCAGCGCGATCGCCCCGACCACCAGCGGCACCAGCAGGTAGGCGCTGCCGATCACGTACTCCGGCGGTGTCCACTCGAACTCCACGGCCAGGCCGTTGCGCATGGCGAGCAGGACGCAGCTCGCGAACACCAGGACCACCGCCGCGACCGGCCACCAGGCGCGCCGGTCGCGCGGGTCGTCGATCCGGGAGAGCAGGAACACCAGCAGCGGCACCACCCACACCCAGTGGTGCGACCAGGACACCGGGCTGACCAGGAGCCCGAGGAACGCCGTCACCAGCAGCGCGGGCAGCGGCCGGAGCCCGCGCACCCACAGCGCGCACGGCACCGCGAGCACCACGGCGATCGGGACGACCACGCGCATGGACCAGTCGGCGTTGTCGGTCAGCCGCAGGACCAGGCCGTTGAGGGACTGGTTGCCCGCCCAGTAGATCGGGCCGATGCGCTGCGGGTCCTGCACCGCGGTGCCCCAGAACTCCACCACGTCGTGCCGGACCCAGAGGAACATCACCGCTTGCAGCAGCAGGAACGTGACCACCGCGCGCAGGGCGTCCCAGCGGCGGCCGATCACCAGCAGGTGCGCCACGAAGATCAGCGGTGTCAGCTTCACCGCCGCCGCGACGCCGACCAGCACCCCGCCGAACCGGTTGCCGCGCGCGCCCAGGACCAGCACGTCCACCACGACCAGGAGCATCAGGATCATGTTGATCTGGCCGAGGAACAGCGTGCGCCACACCGGTTCCAGGCCGAGCAGCGCGATCCCGAGCACCACCGTGGTCCGGTCGGGGTCCATCCACCGCGGCCGGTCCGGCAGCGCGGCGATCGACAGCCGGACCACCGCGGTCAGGGACGCGACGGTGATGGCCCCCAGGATGCCCCAGGCCACCTGCGTGGGCACCAGCGCCAGCGGGATGAACAGCAGCGCGGCCGTCGGCGGGTAGGTGAACGGCAGCCGCGCCCAGGACGGCTCCGCGCTCAGCGACATGGCGTCGTAGAGGGGTTCGCCGTGCAGCAGCGCCACCGCGCCCGACCGGTACACCGCGTTGTCGACCCCGAGGTGCCACCCCAGCGCCCAGCCCACGATCCCGGCGACCACGCACAGCGCGGGGAACACCGACAACGCGGCCCGGCGCGGGCGTGGCGGCGCCCCGACGCCCTCGGCCTGCTCCGTCACGCGCACAGCAAACCACGGCCCCGATCCCCGACCGACGCGCCCGAGGATTCACGTGAAACCCGTGTGAGGTCCCCGGTCAGGCGCGGGCCACCTCGCGCAGCACGCGCAGCGCCTCGACCTCCGTCCCCGGCAGGCGCTCCACCCGGGCCCCGAGGCGGGCGGCGACGAGCGACGGGTCCGCGGCCAGCCGGTCGGCGATCAGCCGCCAGGCCGCGATGGCGCGGTCGCCCAGGTCGGGCTCGCGCGGGGCGAGCACGACCGCGGTCGACGGGCCGAGGGTGGCGACGGTCTCGCCGCCGTCGAACACCTCCCGCAGCGCGTCGGCGACGAGCACCTGCGCCACCAGCCGCGACCAGCCCACCACCGCGCTGAGGTCGATGGTCACCACCAGCAGCGCCATCCAGTCCGGCGCCAGGCCGTGCCTGCCCGCGTGCCGGTGGACCTCGCCGAGCCGGACCCGCAGGTAGTCGAGGGTGGCCAGGCCGGTCAGCGGGTCGGCGGTGCGGCCGGGCAGGGTGGCGGCCTCGGCCCACGCCTCCGCGGCGGGCCGCAGGAACGCCACCGGCAGCGCGTCCGGGTTCGGGGCGACCAGGCCGTCCGGCACGGTGAGCACCGCGTGCAGGGCGGCCAGGTCGATGAGGGTCTCCGCGAGGCAGGCGCCGCCGTGCGCCCGCGCCCGACCGAGCGCGGCCAGCGGGGCGGCCAGGTCGGTGCCCGCGGCGGCGGCCCGGCAGACCGCGTCGACCTCGGCGGTCGCCCAGTCGCTCGGGTAGCGCCAGCCCGCCGCCAGGCTGGCCGCGCGCCAGCGGGACCGCAGGTCCGCGGCCCCGATCCCGGTCTCCCGCACCACCATGGAGTGGTCCTCTCGCCGTCGACGACGGGGAAACGCGCCGGTGGGCCGGTCGTGACGCGATCACACCATCGGGTGGGCGTATGCCGCCGGGCGCGCGCGTCCGTCACACTGACCCGCGGTGGCGAAGGGGGAGGCCGTGTCGACCGTGCCTGCCGGGCTGGAGGGCCCGAGCGATGCCGAGCTGATCGAGGCCGTCCGCGACGGGCGGACCGCGGCCTACGGGCCGCTCTACGAGCGGCACGTCGGTGCCGCCCGCAACCTGGCCAGGCAGCTCGCCCGCTCGTCGGTCGAGGCCGACGACCTGGTCTCCGAGGCGTTCGCCAAGGTCCTCGCCACCCTGCGCCAGGGCCGCGGCCCCGACTCGGCGTTCCGCGCCTACCTGCTCACCGCGCTGCGCCACACCGCCTACGACAAGACCCGCCGCGACCGCCGCGTCGACCTGGTCGACGACGTCACCCAGGCCAGCGGGGTCAACCCGGAGGCGGTCAGCGTGCCGTTCGCCGACACGGCCGTCGAGGGGCTGGAGCGCACGCTCGCCGCCCGGGCGTTCCGCACGCTGCCGGAGCGGTGGCAGGCCGTGCTCTGGCACACCGAGATCGAGGGCCAGTCCCCGGCCCAGGTGGCGCCGGTCCTCGGCCTGACGCCCAACGGGGTCTCCGCGCTGGCCTACCGCGCCCGCGAGGGCCTGCGGCAGGCGTACCTGCAGGTCCACCTGGCCTCCACCAGCGACGAGCACTGCCACGCCACCGCCGAGCGGCTGGGCACCTGGGTCCGCGGCGGCCTGGCGAAGCGGGAGACCGCGCAGGTCGAGGCGCACCTGGACGAGTGCGACCGCTGCCGGGCGCTGGCGGCGGAGCTGGCCGACGTCAACGGTGGCCTGCGCGCCGGGGTGGCCCCGCTGGTCCTGGGCCCGCTGGCCGTCGCCGCCTACCTCTCCGGCTCGGCCACGACCGGCCTCACCGCCGCGGGCGGCGCCGCCGCGGCGGCGGCCGGGGCGGCCAACGCGGCGTCGGGCAGCGCGGCGGCGGTTGCCGGGGCGGCCGCGGGCGGCGCGGCGACAGGCGCGGGTGGAGCCGGTGGCGCGGCGGCGGGGTCGGCGGTGCGCCAGGGGGTGGTGGCGAGCGTGTCCGCCGCCGCCGTGGCGGCGGCCGTGGTCGCCGGGCTGCTGGCAGGCCCCTCCGGTCAGCAGGTCCCCCTGGCCGACGAGCCGGTGAGAACAGCAGCAGCAGGTCCGCCCAGCTCAGGAACACCACCGCGGCC
>NZ_AYXG01000141.1 GCF_000564855.1 Actinokineospora spheciospongiae | reverse complement strand
CCTGCACGCGTACGGCGTTCCCGTCGACTGGTCGGCGTTCTTCGCCGGGCTCGGGGCGCGGCGGGTCGAGCTACCCACCTACGCCTTCCAGCACCGGCGGTTCTGGCCCGAGCGGACCGGCGCCACCGGCGACGTGTCCGGCGCGGGCCTGGCCTCGGTGACCCACCCGCTGCTCGGCGCCGCCGTCGAACTGGCCGGGGGAGGGGACGCGGTGCTCACCGGCAGGCTGTCCGCCCGGTCGGTGCCGTGGCTGGCCGACCACGTCGTGCACGGCAGCATCCTCTTCCCGGGCACCGGTTTCGTGGAGCTGGCGCTGCGCGCCGCCGACGAGGTCGGCCTCGACCGCATCGACGAGCTGACCCTCGCCGTCCCCCTGGCCCTCCCCGAGGCGGGCGCCGTGCACGTCCAGGTGCGGGTCGAGGAGACCGACGAGCGCGGTCACCGCCGCCTCGGCGTGTTCTCCCGCGCCGAGGGCGCCGACGGCCCGTGGACGCAGCACGCGTTCGGCGCCCTCGCCGCCGCCGCGCCCACCGCCCCCGCCGACCTCGGGTCCTGGCCGCCCCCCGGCGCGGAACCCGTGCCGCTGGACGGCTTCTACGAGCGGCTGGCTGACCTGGGCTTCGGCTACGGCCCGGTGTTCCGCGGGCTGACGGCGGCGTGGCGGCGCGGCGGCGAGGTGTTCGCCGAGGTCGCGCTGCCCGAGCACGCCACCGGGCAGGCCGCCGCCTACGGCCTGCACCCGGCCCTCTTCGACGCCGTCCTGCACACCGCGACGCTGACCCAACCCAGCGATCGCAGCGTGCTGCCGTTCTCCTGGGAGGGCGTGACCCTGCACGCCGCCGCGGCGTCCTCGGCGCGGGTGGTGCTCACCGGCACCGAGACCGACGGTGTCGCCGTCACGGTCCTCGACGCCGCGGGCACCCTGGTCGCCACGGTCGACTCACTGGTGTTCCGCGAGGTCACCGCCGACCAGGTGGCGGGCGCCGGTGCCGCGGTCGACGCGCTCTACCGGCTCGACTGGTCGACGCCGGTGCGCGCCACCGCCGCGCCGGTCGCGGCCACCGTCGTCGGAGCCGACCCGCGCGGTGTGGCGGAACGGCTGCGCGCGGGTGGCGCCACGGTCACGACGGCGGCCGACCTCGCCTCGGTCGACGGGACACCCGACGCCGTCGTGGTGCCGCTGACGGCCGACGGCGACGTGGTCGCCGACACCCACGCCCTCACCAACCACGTCCTCGGCCTGCTCCAGCAGTGGTTGGCGACCGAGGCGTCCACCGGGGCACAACTGGTGTTCGTCGTGGACGGCGCGGTGGGCGCGGACCTGGCCACGGCCGGTCCGTGGGGGCTGGTGCGGACCGCCCAGACGGAGTACCCCGGCCGGTTCCTGCTGGTTGACGCGGATGCCGGGCCGCTGCCGCTGGGCGTCGTGCTGGGCACCGACGAACCGCAGGTGCGCGTGCGCGACGGCGCGGCCACGGCCGCCCGGCTGGCCCGCCTCCCCGCGCCCACGGCCACCGCGGGCTGGGACCCGGAGGCCACCGTCCTGATCACCGGCGGTACCGCCGGGCTGGGCGCGGCCCTGGCCCGCCACCTCGCCACCGAGCGCGGCGCGCGGCACCTGCTGCTGCTCAGCCGCCGCGGCGAACAGACCGAAGGGGTCGCCGAACTGGTGGCCGACCTGGCCGCAGTGGGTGCGACCGCGACCGTGCGCTCCTGCGACGTGACCGACCGGGACGCGCTCGCCGCGGTGCTGGTGGCGGTGCCCGCCGAGCACCCGGTGCGGGCCGTGGTGCACTCGGCCGGGGTGCTGGCCGACGGTGTCATCGACTCGCTGACCCCCGAGCACGTCGACACCGTGCTGCGGGTGAAGGTCGACGCCGCCTGGCACCTGCACGAGCTGACCGCCGACCTCGACGCGTTCGTGGTGTTCTCCTCGGTCGCGGCCACCCTCGGTTCGGCGGGCCAGGGCAACTACGCGGCGGGCAACGCCTTCCTCGACGCCCTCGCCGCCCACCGGCGGGCGGCCGGGCTGCCCGGCCTGGCGCTCGCCTGGGGCGCTTGGACGGCCGAAACCGGCATGACCGCCGGGCTCACCGACGCCGACCGGGCCCGCATCGCCCGCGACGGCCTGCCGCCGCTGTCGCTGGAGCAGGGCATGCGCCTGTTCGACGCGGCCGTGTCCGTGCCGGACGAGGCCGTGGTCGCACCGGTCCTGCTGGACCCGGCGGCCCTGCGGGCGCGCGGCGACGTGCCCGCGGTGCTGCGCGGCCTGGTGCGGACGCGGGGTCGCCGGGTGGCGGCGCGCGCGGCGGAGGCGGCGGGCGGGCTGGCCCGCACCCTGGCGGCGCTGTCTGCGGTCGAGCGCACCGAGATGCTGCTCGACCTGGTGCGCGGCCGGGTCGCGGTGGTGCTGGGCCACGCGGACGGCTTGTCGGTGGACCCGGCGCGGACGTTCCAGGAACTGGGCCTCGACTCGCTGACCGCGGTGGAACTGCGCAACGGCCTGTCCACGGCGACCGGGCTGCGGCTGCCCGCGACCCTGGTGTTCGACCACCCGACCTCGGCCGCGGTCGCCGAGCACCTGCTCGGCGAGCTGATCGGCGCCACCGAACCGGACGACACCGCACCCGTGCGGGCGCTGCCGCCACTGGCCGACGACCCGGTGGTGATCGTGGGCATGGCGTGCCGCTACCCGGGCGGGGTGTCCTCCCCGGAGGACCTGTGGCGGCTGGTCACCGACGAGGTCGACGCCGTGTCCGCGTTCCCGGACAACCGCGGCTGGGACGTGGAAGCCCTCTACGACCCGGACTCCGACCACCTGGGCACCTCCTACGTCCGCGACGCGCACTTCCTGCACGGGGCGGGCGAGTTCGACGCGGAGTTCTTCGGGATGAGCCCGGCCGAGGCACTGGCCACGGACTCGCAGCAGCGCCTGCTGCTGGAAACCTCCTGGGAGGCCGTGGAGCGGGCCGGGATCGACCCGGCCTCGCTGCGCGGCAGCCGCACCGGCGTGTTCGCGGGCGTCATGTACAGCGACTACGCGGACCTGCTCAACACCCCCGAGTTCGAGGGGTACCGGGGCAACGGCAGCTCGCCCAGCGTCGCCTCCGGCCGGGTGGCGTACTCGCTGGGCTTCGAGGGTCCCGCCGTCACGGTGGACACGGCGTGCTCGTCGTCGCTGGTGGCGGTGCACTGGGCGGCGCAGGCGCTGCGCTCCGGCGACTGCGGACTGGCGCTGGCCGGTGGCGTGACGGTCATGTCCACCCCGAAGACCTTCGTCGACTTCTCCCGGCAGCGCGGCATGTCCGTCGACGGCTCCTGCAAGCCGTACGCGGAGGCCGCCGACGGCGTCGGCTGGTCGGAGGGCGTCGGCGTGCTGGTGCTGGAGCGGCTGTCGGACGCCCGCCGCAACGGGCACCAGGTCTTGGCGGTGCTGCGGGGTTCGGCGGTGAACCAGGACGGCGCGTCGAACGGTCTCACGGCTCCCAACGGCCCGTCGCAGCAGCGGGTGATCCGCCAGGCGTTGGCGGGCGCGGGGCTGTCCCCGCGTGATGTCGATGTCGTCGAGGGCCACGGCACCGGCACGACACTGGGTGACCCGATCGAGGCGCAGGCGCTGTTGGCGACCTATGGCCGCGATCGGGAGACCCCGCTGTTGCTGGGGTCGATCAAGTCGAACATCGGGCACTCGCAGGCGGCGGCCGGTGTGGCGGGTGTGATCAAGGTGGTGCAGGCGATGCGGCACGGTGTGGTGCCCAGG
>NZ_AYXG01000140.1 GCF_000564855.1 Actinokineospora spheciospongiae | reverse complement strand
AGGCTGTCACATGATCGCCACCCCCGGCCAAACACATCCACCCACCCGGGCATTCGCTCGCCGGGCCGACGGTTCTCGGGGTGGCCGGCCTGCGTTCAGGACATCCACCCGCCGGGTAGTTGCTCGCCGGGCCAGCGGTGTGTGGGTGGTTAGCGGCTGCGCCAATGGAGTTCGGATGGCCGGCCGCCAGGCCGCCGGTCCGGGGGTTGGCGGCTGCGCCGGAGGGGTTCGGCATGGCCAGCCGCCAGGCCGCCGGTCCGGGGGTTGGGCTTCGAGGACAGGCCCTGGGGCGCTGCGTCAGCTCTCGTGGCGTGCCCGCGAGCCGGAGCCCCCCGATCCCGCCCTTTGTTCGGAACTGCCCGTGGTGGCGGTTCGGCCCTGGGTGGGGGCCACCGGGCGGCGTACGGTTCCGATCATGGTGAGGGGCAGCGTCTGCGCCGTCCTGGCGATGGCCGCGGTGGGCAGTTCGGTCGCGGTGATGGGTGCCCTGCGCGACTTCCCGGTCTTCGCGGGTCAGGGTTTCCGGTTCGCCCTGGCGGCGGTCCTGCTGCTCGGTGTCCTGCGCCTGCGGTCGGCGTCGCCGCCCAGGGGCGCGGTCAGCTCCCGCCAGTGGGTCCGCATCGGCGTTCTCGCCGCTCTGGGCATGGTCGGCTTCAACGTCGCGGTTGTCGCGGCGGAGCGGGACACCGATCCGGCCCTGGTCGGGGTGATCATCGGCTGCGCGCCGGTCGTGATCGCCCTGGTGACCCCGCTGGTGAACCGGACCGCCCCGAACCGACGGATCGTCCTGGCGGGCCTCGTCGTGGCCGTGGGGGCGGCCGTCGCCCAGGGGCTCGGGTCGGTGGGCAGTGTGGTGGGCCTGTTCTTCTCGGGCTGCGCGCTGGCGGGTGAGGTCGCGTTCGCCTTGGTGGCCGCCCCCGTCCTGAGCGCGCTGGGAGCGCTGCGGGTGTCCGCCTACGCCTGCGCGGGCGCAGCCGTCCTGTGCGTGCCGGGGATCGCGGTCACCGGTGGGTTCCGGCTGCCGGACACCGGCCAGTTGCTCGCCCTGCTGTGGTTGGGGGTTGTGGTCACCGCCTGCGCCTACGTCCTGTGGTTCAGCGCGGTGGGTGCCATCGGCCCGGAACGGGCGGGGCTGTTCACCAGCCTGGTTCCCATCAGCGCCGTGGCGGCCACGGCTCTCCTCGGCACCGGCTCCCCCACCTGGGGTCACCTCATCGGGGCGGTGGTGGTCCTGGTCGGGCTCCTGGTCGGGCTCACCGCGGCGGAGCCACACCGCGCAGCGGTCGGTGAGGCGCACCAGGGGTGATGCCGGGGGGTCGGATCGCGGCGGGGAATCGCAGCGGCCGACCCGGCCCTCGCTCGGGTCGGCCGCTGCTAACCAGAGAAGAGGGGGGCGACGGGAGAACGTGACGTTCGCTTCCGCGAATACCACGGCGTCCCACATCGGGTCCTCGGGAGCTGTCAAGATTCCCGCGTGACTCCGCCCTACGCGCCCGGTCCTCCCGGCACCGCCCCGCACCCGCCAGCGCAGCAGTACGGGCCACCCCCCGGCCCCGAGCCAGTCCGGTCCCGCGGTGGGGTGTGGGTGTCGGGACTGGTGGCGGCCCTCGGTTTCGCCGCGGCGGCGGTGCTGGCGGTCGTCGCGAGTTTCCAGACCCTGTTCGAGTTACGGGTGCGGTTGGGGCAGGAGACCACCAGTGAGGGCGCGCTGAGCCAGACCCTGTGGGGGACAACGAGGTCCGGTGCGGTGTCCGGCAGCGGACCGCTGCCGGACCTGGCAGGGCTGCCGGTGGTGGTGGGTGGTGGGCTGCTCGCCGTCGCCGCGGTGGTGGCGGGGGTGGCGGGGGTGCGGCCGAAGCGGGGGCTGGTGACCGCGGTGCGCGTGCTCGGCGGGATCGGTGCGGGGGTGCTGGCGGGCGCGGTGGCGCTGATCGCGCTGATCGTCGGCCAGCTCGTCGAGCGGACCCTGGCGCAGGAGCCGTCCGAGGGCAGCCGGGTCGACATCAACACCGACACGGCGCTGGTGCTGCTGCTCGTCGCCGCCGGGGTGGGGTTGCTCGCGCTGGTCCCCGCGCTCATCCGGCGCGAGGGGGCGCGGTCGCGGGTGGAGCCGGTCACGCCGTCGATGGGGTTCCGGGCGCCGGTCGGGTACGGGCAGTACCCGGCTCCGGGCCGGAACCACGGTCAGCCGCAGACCGGTCAGCGGCCCGCGCTGCCCGGTGCGCCCCAGCACGCCGCGCCCGGTGGGCAGACCGCCGCCCAGAGCGGCACACCGCACCACGCCGCGTCGGCCGCGACCACCGCGACGATCGCCGGGGCGTGGCCGTCGGCGGGCGGTTCGGGCGACGACGCCGAGGTGACCCAGGTCGTGGCCAAGGCCCAGGCGGGCGGCGCGCAGGCGCCGAGCACCGGGGCGACGACCGAGACCGTGGCCACGCCCGCGCGCCCGACCGAAGCCGCCGCGCCGTCCCCCACCGCGCCGTCCCCCGCCGAAGACGACCGGCCCGCCGAACCCGCCCCGACGGCCGAGCCCACCGACAACCGGCCCACGACGCAACTCCCCCGCCCGGAACCAACCCCCGCGGGCGCCGGAGCCGAGTCGCAGGCGAAACCCCCCGCCGCCGAACCCCCGGCAGACCTTCCCGAGCCGGAACCGGCGGCGCCCGCCGAGCCCGGCCCGCAGGCGGAACTCCCCGAGGCCGAACCGGCCGCGGCACCCGAGTCGTCCGCGGAAGTCCCCGTCTCGGAATCGCCTGCCGCGCCCTCCCCGGCAGAGCCCGGGACGGGGCTCCTCGAGGCCCCGGCGGAATCGGGGCTCCCCACGACGGCGGCCGACTCCACCTCAGGCGTGCACTGGGTCGAGTCCACCCCCGTGATCGTGTCCGAACCGCCCGCCACCGAACCGGCTACGGACGCGGAGACCGCACCCGAGCCGCAGCGGGCCGATGCGCCGACCGACGGGTCAGCGGCGAATGCGCCGGGAGCATCCACTGTGGATCACACCACCGAGATCCCGAAGCCGAAGACCGACTGACACGGTCACGAGAACAGTGCCCCGGCGGAATTTCCGCCGGGGCACTGTCGTGTGCGGACACTCAGCAGTTGCTGGGTGCTGTCTTGCCCGCGAATCGGTCCTTGATCCATTTTCCGGCGTCGGCGTTGCCCGCGAAGATGCCGGTCAGGTGGTCGGAGATGTAGGTGTTCCACTGTTCGGTGACCCCGGCGGCGCAGTAGGACTTGTGCAGCGCGTCGCCCTGGGGGTGTTGACGATCTCGTCGGTGGAGGCGTGGTATTGGAAGACCGGCACTCGCGGCGGGTTCTGCCCCAACTTGTTCTGCGCGAGTCGTGCTTGCCATGTGGGGTCGGTCAGGGGGTTGGTGGTGGTGTAGCCGGCGATGGTCTTGAAGGGGTAGTTGGCCAGCAGTTCGACCACGCAGGCGTTCTGCTTGGCGTCGGCGAGGTCTTTGCGGCCGGTGTCGTTGAGGTAGGAGTCGAGTTGCAACTCCGGGTAGGCGTTGTCCAGGCCGACCGCGGCGAAGGCGAGGAACCCG
>NZ_AYXG01000139.1 GCF_000564855.1 Actinokineospora spheciospongiae | reverse complement strand
TCGCTGCGCCCGGAATAGACCACCACTGGCCGCACACCACTCATCGCTGCGCCCCGACGAACGTCGGCGCCAAGATCTCGTCGGCCACCTCCCCCACCACAACCGCCAACTCCCGACCACCGGAATCACCCGTGGCCACCAACCGCGCCACCAACTCCCGCAACAACGTCCCCACCACCATGGCCTGCACCTCAGTCAAAGTCGGGTCCCACACATCAGGCCACTCCCCACGCGGCTCCTCACTCGCATCATCAAGGGCCAGACTCTCCCTAATGCTCCGAGCCCTTTCGGCAAACGGGCGCAGTGCACCATCGGGAGCGCCTCTCCGGTAAGTCCGCGAGGACAACAGGTGCAGGCTGGGATCGACAACCTCTCTGGCACTGACACCCGAGGGCCCGGGCTCCGCCAAAGCCGCCGCCAAACCATCCAACTTGTCCCGGTGCACCACAGACACCTCAGCAGTCTCAGTCACCTCGAGCAACGCCGCGGCAGCCCGCCGCAACCTCGCATAACGATCCACGAGTTCGTCACCGGTCATCACAGCCTCCCAAGAGCATCGATCAAACTCTCCACCGTGCCAGACCAGGTGACATTCTGGTCCTTGAACTCCTGCTGCAACGCCAGGGCGCGCTCCTGCGCATCGTCGTAATTGTCCGCCACGTTCTTCAGCGCCTCAAACCAGCGGTCCTCCGGCACCCGGTCCTCGAAACCCTGCTCGACGATGCTCGGTCCGGCATTGGCCGCCGAGAACCCGTCGCCGAGCCAGCGGCCGAAGCCACTGCTGGACGGGACCACGACGGGCACCCCCGCCCCGGCGGCCTCCTGGGCGGTGAGCCCGAAACCCTCGGCGCGCGAGGTCATGACCATCACATCGGCATCGTCCAAGTCGGTGTGCAGGTCGGCGCGGTCCGTCGTGAACGGGCGCACCTCGACTTCGGCTCTTGCCACAACGGCGAGCTGTTCCTGCTGCTCCACCACCTGTTTCGCGGGTACACCACGTACGGTCAGCTGCACAGGGCGCCCTGCGGCCTGCAACATGGAGACCACTCGCGCCGCCTCCTTGGCGCCCTTCTGGCCGACGTCGGCCCGGCCGAACAGGAGCACCTTCATCTCACGGCCCTCGATGGAGCGCGGTCTGCGGTCCACGAACTCCATCCCGGGGATCAGCTCGTGCACCTCCTTCGTCGCCACCGGCCCTCCCGCCGCTCTGGCCTGCTCGACCATCTCCCGCACGTTCTCGGCGATGGCCGGTCCGACGCCGACCGCGAGGTCCGCCCCCGCCACCAGGTCGCGCTCGATGGCGTGGTTCACGATACCCGCGGCCCGGTCGTTCGGATCGTCGTCCGCCTTCACCCGACCGAGGGCTTCGGGCACCATGTGGACGAAGTGGACCAGCTTCGCGTCCGGGTACCTGGCGTCGCGGGTCGCCGCGGCGTCCGGGCCGGAGAAGCGCGTGTGCCCGATGACGAAGTCGACGTTGTCGGGCATGTCGTCGGGATCGTCCGCGGTCCCGAGCAGTGTGCGCGAATCGGGCGAGGCAGGCAGGTCCCGGGGACCGATGATCCGCAGGTTGGGCCGCTGGGCGTCCGCGTAGCGGGAGGCGTCCTCGCCGATGCGCACGATCACGTTGTGCCCGGCGTCGGCCAGCGCCTCGGCGAGCGCCCGGTTGAAGACCACGACGCCACCCTTCTCCGGGCTGTACTCCGTGCACACCATCAGGAAGGTGTGGGTGACGTCGTCGGCGTCCTGCGCGTCCGCGGTGTCCCTGCGCTCGTCAGGCGTGGGTCCCGGGTCGGTGGCCCGATCCGGCTCAGCCCCGTCCTGGACCCTCTCGGGATCGGCGGTCGGGTCTCGGCCGGAGGGCTGGTCCTGGGCTGTGTCCTGGTCCTGGCTCCGGTTCGGGTCGCCGTCGGGGCGCGGCTCGTCGGGGGTGTTCGGGTCGGCGCGGTGTGCGGAGTCGGTGCGATCGCGCCGGTCCTGCGCCTCCTCCGGGCGACCGAGGTGGTCTGGACGACGCGGTTCGGCCGCCGGGTCCGGCGACCGCACCGGCGTATGGTCCCGATGGGCATCAGGAGGGCGCGCGGCGGCCGGACCGGTCCGCGGCTGCCCGTGCGCGCCCGGCAGCGGACCGGTGCCCGGTCGTGGCGAACCGGGTGGTGGTCCTTGGACGGACGATCCCGCGCCCGGCGGCGGGCGATGGCCCGGCGGTGGCTGACCATGGCCCTTCGGCGGAGCGTCGCTCCCTCGGGGCGGGACACCGTGCGGTTGGGACGAGCCCGGGGGGCGTGGGCCCTGCGGCGCGGGACCGTTGCCCCGCATCGGCCCGCCGTGGCCCGGCTGCGATGAACCGTGGCCGGGCTGCGGCGGTGTGCCTGCCGCTTGCCGCGGGCGGTCGCCCGGCGTGCCCGACTCGGGCGCACGGGGCCCAGGTCGCGGGAGACCCCCCTGCGGCTGACCTGGTCCCGGTGAACCGGGTGCGCGCTGCGGCTGCCCCTGGTGGGGCTGGGCGCGGTCTGGCTGCGCCGAACCGTGCGCCGGGCTCTGCCGATCCGACCGCGGTGGCACGTTCGCCGGGCGCGGCGCCCCCTGCTGACCCGCCTGCGGTGCGCCATGCGCTTGCCGGGGCGGGACCTGACCCGCTCGCGGCGGTCCTTGTCCCTGGGGCGGGGTGCTGAGGCCCTGCCCGGACGAGCCAGGTCCCTGCGAGGGCAAGCGGCTCTGCCGGTCGGGTGCCTGCTGAGGTGGTGCCCCGGCAGGCGGCCCACCCGGGCGCCCGGTGGGCGGCCCCGACGCCGGTCGGGACCCTGCCGGGTCGGAGGATGGGGCGGGCGTCGGTTGCCGGGTGGGCCCCGCAGGCGATCCCGGCGCCGACGTGGCAGCAGGGGGCGAACCAGACGGGCGCGCGGGCGCACCCGGACGGGCGGCCGGGGCGCTCCGATCATCCGGTGTGGTCGGCGGCCCCGGCGGACGCGCGGGCGTCCCCGAACGCGGAGCGTTCGCGCCGTCGGACGCGCTCGGCGAGCGCGATGGACGGGGACGAGTCCCGGGGGTGTCGGAGCCCGGGGGCGAGGTCGCGGTGGTCGGCGCACGGGATGGCGCGGGCGTCCCAGGGGTGCGGGGAGCGGCGGTGCTCGCGCCCCCTGGCGGGCGGGGAACGGACTTGCCCAGGCTGTCGCCCGACTGGCGGAGGTTGGACGCGTTCGACTGGTCGGTGCCCCGGGCTGCCTGGGCGGTGTCCTTGACCTTCTGGCCGCTGGTCTCCGCCGAGGTGGCCGCGCGGGCCACGCCTTCGCGGGCGGTGCGGACGACTTCGTCGGCCCTGGTCATCGCGACCTGGCCGAACACACCCGCGCTCTGCGACGACGCGCTGATGTTCAGCCTGCCGCCGATGCCATCGCGGATCTGGTCTGCCCGGCCGGAGAAGCGGCTGCCCACGGAGTCCAGGGCGTCGGGGTCCACCCCCGTGCCCGACGCGACGCCCGCGCCACCGGAGCCGACCGGGCTCGACGTGCTCGGACCGCTCGACCCGCCGTGGTGGGACGAGCCGCCGCGCCTGCGCGTCATGAGCCGGTCGGCCGACCGGGAAGGGGGTCAACGCATGGCGGCACGACCCCACCCGCGACCCCGGTGCCCTCGCACGACTCCGTCACAACCCGTCCCCCACGGCGGTCAGATCAGCCCGGCGACGTTCCCCCGAACGGCCGTCGCTGCGCCAGGCTGTCACACCACGACCGGCCGCACGTCGAAAACGTGGCAATGTCCGTGGAGATCCGCCGCGTTTCGAGCGGGTCGACACCGCTCGCAACGTGCGGCAGGCCACCCACGAGGTCTTGTCCGACACGCCCGCCTGACTTCCAGGACCGGCATAAAGTGCACCGGTGTCCGGAGCCACGATGTCGTCGATCTCCTCGGGGCACCCCCACCTGAAAAATTAACATGCCTCTGACCTGCTAAGACCATCAAAATTGGCCGGGAGCCGGGAGCCGGGAGCCGGGAGCCGGGAGCCGGGAGCCGGGAGCCGCTGACGCTTGACGGGCCGGTCTGTGTCCGCTGAGTTCGACCGGCTGGTCTCGAGCCTGCCGCTGCGCGCCCGGTACCGGCGCCGCCTCGGAGTGGAAGACGAGCGGTTGGTGGTGGTCGCCTCCACCTGGGGGGTGGACGCGGCGGTGGGCAGGCGGCCCGAGCTGCCGATGCGGCTGCTGGCCGGGTTGCCCCACGACCAGTACCGGGTGTGCCTGGTGGCGCACCCGAACCTGTGGGCCGCGCACGGCGGACGCGACCTGGAGGTCCTGTTCGCCGACGAACTCGACGCGGGCATGCTGCTGCTCCCCCCGGACTCCGGGTGGCACGCCGCGCTGGTCGCGGCTGACGTGGTGGTCACCGACCACGGCTCGCTCGGCCTCTACGCCGCCGGACTGGGCAGGTCGCTGTTGCTGACCGACCTGTCCGCGGAGATCGAGCCCGGGACTCCGGTGGCGGACCTGCAGCACCTCATCCCGCGGCTCGACGTCACCGCGGACCTGCGCACGCAGATCGACAACGCCCTCCCGCCGGAAGACCACCGGGCTCTCGCCGAGCGGGTGTTCGCCAACCAGGGCGGAGCCCACGAGCGCTTGCAGGACCTCATCTACCGGTTGCTGAAGACCGCCCCGAGCCGGCCTCCCGCCCTGCACCGCGCACCCGACCCCACTCCCGTGGCCCACCGGCCCGCTGCCGCTTTCCGGGTTCGGACCGCCGCGGCTGGGAACGGCGTCTCAGTGGAGCGCAGGCCCGCACAGGCCCAGCCGCCCCGGGAGGGATGGCACCTGGCGGTCGAGGAGGGCGCGAGCAACCTGCGCTTGACGCAGAAGGCGTCGATCATCTACCGCGAGGACCCGGCGGACGAGGCCCAGGCGGTCGCTTTGGCCTCGTCGGCGCTCGCCGCGTACCCCGGCGCGCGCATCGCCGCAGCCGCTGTTGCGGGTGGGGCGGTGGTGGTGGTCCGCGGCGGACGGCTCGTCCGCGCGACGTCGACCGCTGCTGTGTCCGTGATCGGCTCGGTCGTCCACCACCTGCTGCTGACCGGGTGCCTCGCCGACGGCGAGCACACCGCCGACACCGGCGCCCGCCGGGATCGGCTGGGCCTGCGCGTCAGCCCAGGGCGGCCAACCGGGCCGTGAGCTCGTCCGACCCGGCCGCCGCCGAGTCGGACCTGGATCTCCACCATGCGGGTGACGTGGAGGCGGGCCGCCTCCACGTCACCCCGGCGCTCCGCGAGGTTCGCGGCGGCTTCGCGCGCCCAGGACTCGTGGAACAGGTCGTCGCCCGCGACCAGCACGTCCACGGCTCGGCCGAACGCCGCGCCGGCCTGATCGTCATCGCCGAGGGCTTCGTGCACCCTGCCGATGGTGATCAACGCCCGGCCCTCCATCTTCGAGTCCGGGACCTCGCGCAGCAGCTCCGCCGCCCGACCCAAGGTCGCCTGGGCGTCGGCCAGGTCACCCAGGGCGAACCGGGCGCACCCGATGAAGTAGGTCAGCGACGCGGCACCGCGCAGATCGTCCATGCTGGTGAACAGGTCCAACGACCGCTGGAAAGCCGCCAGCGCCCGCGCGTGGTCCCCGACCGCCTCGTGGTGGCGACCGTCCATCTCGTGCACCGACGCCACCAACCGGGTGTCCTCGGTGCCTGCCAGCAGCGGGAATGCCTCATCGAGCTCCGCCCGAGCGCGTGCGGTGTCCCCGAGGTCGATCCACGCCCGCGACGCGAAGCTGCGCAGCCGGGCTTCCGCCTCGGCGTTGCCCGCGAGCCTCGCCGCCCGCGAGCCGAGTTCGCTGGTCTCGGTCCAGTCGACCAGGTACCGGCGGTTGGCGTACAGGGCGGTGGCCGATTCCGCCAACTGCCACGCCTGGTCGTACCAGCCCTGCTCCAGCGCGGTGCGGACCCCGGCGGCGAGGTTCGGCCGCTCGACGTCCATCCACTCCAGCGCCGCGGCCTTGTCACCGGAGAACGGGTCCTCCCGGCCGGTCAGCACCTGGTCGTGCGGAGTGCACCGGTAGCGACCGGGTCCGAGGATCGCCAGGTCGCCGAACGCCGCCGACACCAGCAGGAACCCCACGGCCCGCCGGACCCCGGCCGCCAGCTCCGCCGGGTCGGCCGCCGCCTCGCTCGCCGCGTGCCTGCGCACCAGCCCGTGGAAGCGGTGACGACCCCCGGTCACCTCTTGGAGCAGCCCGGCCTCGACCACCACATCCACCAGGTCCGCGCAACCGCCCTCGTCGATGTCGAGCACAGCGGCGGCGAGCTCCACCGTGAAGTCCGCGACCGGCGACGCCCCCAGCAGCCGGTAGAGCCGAGCGGCGTCCCCGGGGAGCTTGCGGTACGCGACGGCGAACACCGCGCTCACCTTGTCCTCACCGTTGACCCGGAACGCCCCCGCGCCCCGGCGGGTGTCGGCGATCTCCTCGACCAGCGCCCGCACCGTCAGGGAGCGCCGCCCCACCAGCCGAGCAGCGGCCACCCGCAGCGCGACCGGCAGCCCGCCGCACTCCCGCACCAGCGCGGCCAGGTCGGGTTCACCTCCCGCCGCCCGGGCGCCGCACAGCTCCCGCAGCATGTGCGTGCCCGCTGCCTCGTCCAACGGCCCCACCTCGACCACGTCCGCCCCGTCCAACCGCAGCTCGGTCAACTGCGCGTTGCTCGTGACCAGCACCGCGCTGCCCGGGGCCTGCGGCCGGAACGCGGGCACCTGCCCGGGTTCGGCCACGTCGTCCAACACGACCAGCACCGGCGAGGCCGCGGTCTTCGACCGGAACAGCCCGGCCCGATCGGCCAGCGAGGCCGGGACCAGTTGCGAGGACACCCCCAGCGCCAACAAGCACGAGCCCAGCGCGTCGCCCACCGCTTCCTGGTGGTCGGCGACCGCCACAGCCCCGAAGTCGACGTACAGCTCGCCACCGGGGTACGCACCCCGGTTCAACTCCACCAACCGCCTGGCCAGCGCCGACTTGCCAGCCCCCGGCAACCCGGTCAACACGGTGATCCGCGACCCGCGCCCCTCCCCCGCGCCCAGAGCCCCGCCGCCCGCTGCCAACTCCGCGGACCGGTTGACGAACCGGACGGGAGCCAGGGGCACCTGGTGGGGCACGTCCGCGGTGGGGACGTGGTGGAAGTGCACGTCGCCATGGATGGCGCGCGCCTGCACGATGTTCCCGTGGTGGTTCCCCTCCACGCGGTTCCTGGACCCCGGATCGCCCGACACCACGCCCCCTGAACGCGACGATGAGAACACGAGGGTACCGAGAAGATCGCCGGTGCGGGTGCACAAGTGCCCATGTGCTCCCGCACCCGCCCATCGAGACCACCGACTGGTCGGGGTGTGGGCATCGAGGTCGCGGGGACGGGTAGTGGGTGACGGTCCAGCGGGCGGTCTCGCCCGATTCGGCGTCGACTCCACTCGATCGAGGTTGTGGTGCCGGGTGGCGATGACGGTCCGATGAGTGCCGATCTGGCAATCGTGTGAACCGATCCGACCGGACGAGGCAACCTGGACGTGGTTGCTGTCGCCAGCCACTTGTCGGTGTCATTCTCCTTGTGCGGCAGGAAAACCTTGCCGCGACGATTCAGCGGGATGAGATGGGGGATCATGAACAGGACGCGGTGGAAAGCGGTTTCGACTTCCGCGGTGGCGGTGGCGGCATGCCTCAGTGCGATGGCCCCGGCCTCGGCGACCACCCTGGTCATACCGTGCACGCCCGACCCGGCGAACAACCGCTGGTCCTGCACGAACCGCCCGAACACCGAAATCATCGACGACCACGTGACCGTCGGTCACCTGCAGCGCTCCCGCAACTACTTCTTCTGCCGACAGGACGGCGATGGCCCGCTCGGCACCCACTGGATCTACACCCGAGCCGACAACGGCAACTACGGGTTCGCCCGGGGCAACGACGTCTTCGAAACCGACGGCCTGCCCGACTGCTGACCCGCACGACGCCGGACGACCGGCACACCGATGCCGACCGGGCAGGGGCAGACCGCTTCGGCCGTCTGGCATTCCGAGCAGTTGACCCGTTGCCCGTACCGAGCGAGGTTGTCGAGGACACGACGTGCCGATGGCCGCGGCCATCGACCGGGTCGACCGGTGCGCGGGCGGATTTCCGCGGAGCTGTGGCCGCGAGTCCACGGGGACTCGCGGCCACAGCGGTCAGAGCAGGCCGCGCTGGTAGGCCTTGACGAGCCCGCGGGGGACCATGAGCTTGCGGCCGTCGAGCGCGGTGACCGGCACCAGGTCGGGCGCGGTGGCCTTCCACTGGGCGCGGCGGGAGCGGGTGTTCGACCGGGAGGTCTTGCGCTTGGGGACGGCCATCAGCCCTTGCCCCCGCGCACCCGGGCGCCGTAGCGGCGGTTGAACTTCTCGACCCGGCCCGCGGTGTCCATGACCCGCTGGTTGCCGGTCCAGAACGGGTGCGAGTCCGAGGTCACGTCGACCGTGATCAGCGGGTAGGTGTTGCCGTCCTCCCACTCGACGGTCGTGGTGGAGGTCGCGGTCGAGCGGGTCAGGAACGACTTCCCGGTCGCCTGGTCGCGGAACACCACGGGGTGGTAGTCGGGGTGGATGCCCGGTTTCATGGTTCTTCCCTTCTGGTGGGCGGGACCCCGGGGTCGACGCCCCCGGTGTCCCCGCACGGGTCGGCGTGCCGGGCGCCGAACGGATCGGGGTGGCGCGCCCACCGGCCCCGTCGGCCGGTCCGGCGTCGGTGAGCAGGTGGATCGGGCGACACACACCCCTCCTAACGACAATGGTTTCCACATCGGTCGACGCACACGCTACTCTGGCCGACGTCCAGATGAAAATGACACCCATTTCTAGGAGGTCATGTGTCCGCGGTGTGCCAGGTGACCGGGCGCAAACCGGGTTTCGGCAAGCAGGTGTCGCACTCCAACCGGCGCACCTCGCGCCGCTGGAACCCCAACGTGCAGCGGCGCCGCTACTGGCTGCCCTCGCAGAACAGGTGGATCACGCTCACCGTGTCCGCCAAGGGGATCAAGACCATCGACAAGCTCGGCGTCGAGGCCGTCGTGGCCAGGATGCGCGCGAGCGGGGCGCGGATCTGATGGCGCGCAACGAGATCCGGCCGATCGTCAAGCTCCGGTCCACCGCCGGGACCGGCTTCACCTACGTGACCCGCAAGAACCGCCGCAACGACCCGGATCGCCTGGTGTTGCGCAAGTTCGACCCCGTGGCGCGCCGCCACGTCGAGTTCCGGGAGGACCGCTGATGGCCAAGAAGTCCAAGATCGCCAAGAACGAGCAGCGCAAGGTGATCGTCGCCCGCTACGCCGAGCGCCGCGCCGAGCTCAAGGAGACGGCCCGCTCGCCGAAGTCGACCGACGAGGAGCGCGCGGCCGCGTGGGCCGCGCTGCAACGGCTGCCCCGCGACGCGAGCCCGGTCCGCATCCGCAACCGGGACTCCGCGGACGGCAGGCCCCGGGGCTACCTGCGGGCGTTCGGCCTGTCCCGGGTGCGGATGCGCCAGATGGCCCACCGCGGCGAACTGCCCGGTGTCAGCAAGTCGAGCTGGTAGGAGGTTCCCGTGCCCAAGCCAGAACGCCGCCCCGGCAAGAAGAAGCCCAACCCGCTCATCACGGCGGGCATCGACACCGTGGACTGGAAGGACGCGGTGCTGCTGCGCAAGTTCATCTCCGACCGCGGCAAGATCCGCGCCCGACGGGTGACCGGTCTCACGCCGCAGCAGCAGAAGCAGGTCGCCGTCGCCATCAAGAACGCCCGCGAGATGGCCCTGCTGCCCTACCCCGGCCCCGCCCGCTCCTGATCCCGCGCCGAACCCCGGCACGACGTGCCCGTCGAAGCCGGGGTTCGGCGCGGTCCGAGCGGGAGAGGTCGCTCCCCGGGGTGGACCGGTTCGAGTGGGGCCGTCCGCTGACGGCCCCACTCGGCAGCTCAGTGCTCGTCGTAGTGCTCACCGTGCGCGGCGTGGCGGTGCCCGTCGTGGATGTAGTCGACGTGGTCACCGTGCGGGACGGCGACGTGGCCACAGCCCTCGCCGTGCGCGTGGTCGCCGTGGTCGTCGTGCGCACCGTGCTCCGCGGGCTCGCACTCGTCGAAGTGGCCACCGTGCGAGCGGTGCAGGTGTCCGTCGTGGAAGTAGTCGACGTGGTCACCGTGCGGAATCGCCACGTGACCGCAACCCTCACCGTGCGCGTGGTCGTGGTCGGTGTGCTCCAGGTGTGCCGTGGTCATGCCACTCGCCTTCCGCTCGTCGTGGGTTGCCCACCGAGGTCGGTGGACCACTCGGAACGATACATTAGTAGATGCGCATAAGTGACTCAGATCCGGAGTGGACAACCCCGCACGATGCCGTGGCGTCACCCGCGCCCGTCTCCGCCCACGCCGAGGCGGGGAACGGCGTTCCGCCACGCGGCGGAGCGCAGCAGGCGGAGACCGTTGAGGCCGACGATGACGGTGGAGCCCTCGTGACCGGCGACCCCGAGGGGCAGCGGCAGCGAGCCGAGCAGGTCCCAGGACACGAGGACGACGATGAACGCGCCCGCGATGACCAGGTTCGCGGTCACGACGCGCCGAGCGCGCCGGGAGAGGGCGATGACCGCGGGGATGGCGGAGAGGTCGTCGCGGACGACGATGGCGTCGGCGGCCCGCAGGGTGAGGTCGGCACCCGCGCCGCCCATCGCGATACCCGTGTGCGCGGCGGCCAGCGCGGGCGCGTCGTTGATGCCGTCCCCGACCGCGGCCACCCGCTGCCCCCGGGCTTGCAGGTCGCGCACGGCACCGACCTTGTCCTCGGGGAGCAGGTCGGCGCGGACGTCGGTGATGCCGACCCGCTCGGCGAGGCGGGTGGCGGCAGCGCGGTTGTCCCCGGTGAGCAGCACCGGGGCGGCGCCGGTGAGCCGGGTGAGGGCGGCGACGCCCGCCTGCGCCTCGGCGCGGAGCTGGTCGGTGATGCCCAACACCCCGAGCGGGCGCCCGTCGCACAGGACGACGACCGCGGTGTCACCCCGTTCCTGGAGGTCGGCGACCACGGCGGCGGCTTCGGGCCCGCCGCGCGGGGAGTCCACCGCCGCCGGTGAGCAGACCCGCACGCGCCGGTCCTCGACCACACCCGAGACACCCCGCCCCGGCTGCGCGGAGAACCCGTCCGCGGCGGGCAGGGCGATCCCCCGGAGGTCGGCCGCGCGCACGACGGCCGAGGCCAGCGGGTGTTCGCTGAGCCGCTCCACCGCCGCGGCCAGCCGCAGCACCTCGTCCTCGGCGCACCCCGCACCGGGCAGCAGCCGGACCTCGCGCAGCTCGGGGGCGCCCCGGGTCAAGGTGCCGGTCTTGTCGAAGGCGACGCGCGTGGTGGTCCCGAGCTGTTCCATCACCACGGCGGACTTGACCAGCACACCGTGGCGGCCGGCGTTGGCGACAGCGGCCAGCAGCGGGGGCATCGTGGCCAGGACGACCGCGCACGGCGAGGCGACGATCATGAACGTCATCGCCCGCAGCAGGGAGTCGCGCAGTTCCTCCCCCCGGAGCAGCGGCACCGCGAACACGGCGAGGGTGGCGGCGACCATGCCCACCGAGTAGCGCTGCTCGACCTTCTCGATGAACAACTGCGTCTTCGCCTTCGCCCGGCCGGCCTCCTCGACCAGGGCGGCGATGCGGGCGACCACGGACTCCCCCGCCCGGCGCCGGACCCGGACCCGCAGCGACCCGGTCCCGTTCAGCGTCCCCGCGAAGACCTCGTCCCCGACGGCCTTGTCCACCGGCAACGGCTCGCCGGTGATCGTGGCCTGGTCGACCTCACTCGCCCCCGCCGCGACCGTGCCGTCGGCGGCGATCCGCTCACCGGGCCGGACCAGCACCACATCGCCCACCTCGAGGTCGACCACCCGGACGGTCTCGTGCCCACCACCGGCCCCGAGCCGGGTCGCGGTGTCGGGCGCCAAGTCGAGCAGACCGCGCACCGACTCCTCGGTACGGGCGGTGACCAGGGCTTCCAGCGCCCCGGAGGTGGCGAAGATGACGATCAGCAACCCGCCGTCGAACACCTGCCCGATCGCCGCCGCCCCGACCGCCGCGACCACCATCAACAGGTCCACGTCCAGCGACCTCTCCCCCAGCGCCCGCACCCCGGCGAGGGCGGGCTCCCACCCGCCGGTCGCGTAGCAGGCCAGGTACAGCGACCACCACAACCACCCCGGCCCACCGAGCGACTGCGCGAGCAGCGCGAGCAGGAACAACACCAGCGCGGCACCCGCCCACCGGGTCTCCGGCAGCGTGAACAGCAGAGTCCTCCGCTTCCGCACCGGGACGGGAGCGGCCGAACGGTCCAGCGTGGCGGCGGACGAGACCACAGGGCACCTCCGAGAGCTCGAACGGGCCACCCCAACATAACAGCACAGGTGAAGACGTGTTCATATGATCTCCTGTCGTGTCCCGACGGCCCCGCAGACCACCACCCAGCCGCGAACCATCCCCTAAACTCCCCGGTCATGGGACACGGCGTCGAAGGGCGGGACCGGCGAGCCGCACGGCTCGACGCCGACGCGGCCGTGCACGTCGCCAACACGCTGCAAGCCCTCGCCACCCCCAGCAGGCTGCTCATCCTCACCGAACTCCGCCAAGGCCCCCGCCCGGTCACCGAACTGGCCGAAGCGGTCGGCATGGAACAGTCCGCCGTGTCCCACCAGTTGCGACTGCTGCGCAACCTCGGCCTGGTCACCGGGTCCCGTTCCGGCCGCAGCATCATCTACAGCCTCTACGACAACCACGTCGCCCAACTCCTCGACGAGGCCGTCTACCACAGCGAGCACCTCCGCCTCGGCCTCACCGACCACACGGGCACCACCGACTGAGGAGAACGGACCGCACGGGCGGCTCCCGCGATGCTGTTCCGGTTCCACCACGAGGACCAGACGACGGAACCGGGCAACACGGCCCAGCAGCACGGGTGCGAGTGGTCGTGCGAGTGGTCACCGCAGTCCTCAGTGGACCATGTCACGACTGCGGGACACGCTCCCGGCGTCGGCCCGCAACGGCGCTCCGACCCTCGCGGCGGGCAGGCTCGCGGCGCCCGGACGTCACTGCGGGTGAATCAGGCGATCGCAGTTGGCTTTTATCTGTCTGCCAGCGCAATTCGTAGATCATCGCCAAATCCGCGGGACGATCCACACCTGATCATGTGATAGGGGTCACAGAAGACTGATCGACGGAACTTCGCGTCGCCGGGTGCGACTTCTCGCTGTGACGGAGGGCGTACGGTCCGCACGGCAGGCGACCTGCCGCGCGATCCCCCGGGCGGACGGCGAGGTCTGGAGGTTCGATGGCACAGGGCATCGCGCTGGGGCGCTCCGACCTCGTGACGCCCGTCCGGGCACCCCGGTCCGCCGCTGTCCACGAGGTGGACTTCGTGAAGCTGGACCCGACGCAGAACATGACCCTCCTCGTGCGGACCGACCACCCGCAGGAGGCGCACCTGGGCATCGCCCGGCAGATCATGGCCTACCAGCACGTGCACGCCGAGCAGGTGGGGTTCGTGGTGCGGCCCACCGCCCCCGGCGCGGATGTCGGGCTGCGCATGGCGGGTGGTGAGTTCTGCGGCAACGCGTGCATGGCCCTGGCCGCCCTCGTCGCGGCGGAGCGGGGGCTGGGCGGCGGCGGGGTGCTCGACTTGGCGCTGGAGGTGCGCGGCACGGACGGGCTCGTCCGGTGCCGGGTCCTGCGGCACGCCGACGAGTACGTGTGCGAGACCGCGATGCCCGTCCCGCTGTCGCTGGAACCCGCTGTGGCACCCGGTGGGTGGGGCGGGAACTGCGCGTACGTGCGGTACTCCGACTCGCTGCACGTGGTGGTCGAGACGGCGCGGCTCGACGCCGCCGCGCGGCGGGAGGCGGAGTCGGCGGCGGTGCGGCTCGGCGCGGAGCGGGCCGTGTCGCTGGTGGGCGTCATGCTCTACGACCCCGACCACGGCAGCCTGACCCCGCTCGTCCACGTCCCGCTGCTGGGCACCACGGTGTGGGAGCGGGGGTGCGGCTCGGGGGCCGCCGCGCTCGGCGCCTACCTGGCGTGGAAGAACCGGGCTTCGGTGACCACCAGGGTGGTCCAACCCGGCGGGGCCGTGCGCGTCTCGGCGCACCACGCGCGGACCGGGGTCACCGGTGTCGAGGTCGAGGGGACCGTCCGGATCGTGGCCGAGGGCAAGGCGTACCTGCACTCGATCGAGGTGGTCCGGTGACCGGGGGCGCTTCGGGCCTGCTGCTGCTGATGGAGCGGCACCTGCGGCGGCTCCGGGCCTGCGGCGGGCAGTACGACGGGACGACCCGCCACAGCGCGGAACTGGAACGCGCCGTGGGCGACTACTCCGCCTTCGTGACCGACACCCGCCACCACGAGGCGTGGGCCGAGCTCGAACGGGCGACCCCGCCCGGCTTCGGCGACCTGGTGGGCGAACTGCGCGTGGTGTCCGCGCGGTGCGCCTCGCTGATGGAGAAGTACCGCGCGCTGCGCCTGCTGGCGGGTGACCCGGCGACGGCGGGGTACTTCGCCAACGTCGAGTCCGGGATCGAGGCGGAGTTCGGCGCGTTCGGCCTGACCTCCTCGTCGTCGGTGCTGCTGGTCGGCTCCGGCGCGTTCCCCATGACGCCGCTGCTCATCGGCGGGCGCACCGGGGCCAGGGTGGTGGGCCTGGACATCGACGAGGAGGCCGTCGCGCTCGGGCGGCGGGTCGTGGCGGCGCTGGGGCCGGGGCTGGACATCAGGTTGGAGCGCGAACCCGCGCAGGAGTCGGCTTTCACCGCCGGGGCCTCGCACGTCATCTTCAGCTCCACGGTGTCGGTGAAGTACGAGATCCTGCGCGCCATCCACGCGCGCACGGGTGACGACGTGGTGGTGGCCATGCGGTACGGGGACCGGTTCAAGTCCTTGTTCAACTACCCCAGGGAAGAGGTCGACAGCGCGATGTGGACGCTGGCGGAGCAGGTCCTGCGCCCCGAGCACGTCTTCGACGTCGCCCTGTACGTCAAGGCGACCCGCCGGTGAGCGACCTCGATCGGGTGCTGGTGGCGGGCACCGGGCCGACCTCGGTGCAACTGGCCGTCATGCTCAAGGGCGTGCTGGGAGCTGTCGTGGGGATCGCGGGCCGGGAGTCCGGCCGCTCCGGCGCGTTCTTCTCCGCGCTGGCGGCCTCCGGGCGCGTGCTGCGGGTCGACGTCCAGAACGAGCAGCACCGCGCGGCGGCGGGGACCTGCGAGGTCGACGAGGTGTTCCGGGGCTACGGGTCGGTCGCGGGTCCGTGGTCGACGCTCGTGCTGTCGGTGACCGCGGACGCCTACACCCACGTGCTGGACCGGCTCGACCGGCGGGTGCTGGGCGGGGTCCGCTGCGTCGTCCTCGTCTCGCCGACCTTCGGCTCCAGCAGCCTGGTGCGCAACCGCCTGCGCGCGGTCGCCCCGGACGCGGAGGTGATCAGCCTGTCCAGCTACCTCGGCGGCACCCGGTGGCACGACGGCGCCCCCTCGCACCACGTCCTGACGGCCGCGGTGAAGAAGCGGCTCTACGTCGGCTCCAGCCGGGGCCGCTCGGCGAACCTGGACCTGCTGTGCGAGGCCCACCGGCGGTTGGGCGTCGACATGGTGGTCATGGGCTCGCCCGTCGAGGCGGAGACGAGGAACATCTCCCTCTACGTCCACCCCGCGCTGTTCATGAACGAGATCTCCCTGGACGCCGTCTTCGCCGCGTCGGGGCCGGTCAAGTACGTCTACAAGCTGGTCCCCGAGGGGCCGATCACGCCCGCCCTGGTGAACGACATCGTCAGCCAGTGGCGGGAGGTCGGCGAGGTCGTGGCGAAGCTGGGGCTGGAGGGCGTCAACCTGCTCCGGTTCATGGTCGAGGACAGCTACCCGGTCCGCGAGGAGAGCATCTCCCGCGACGACGTGGAGCGGTTCGAGGAGCTGCCCCCGATCCACCAGGACTACCTGGTGTACGTGCGCTACGCCTCGCTGCTGGTCGACCCGTTCTCCGAACCGGACGCCGACGGCAGGTACTTCGACTTCTCCGCCGTCCCCCTGCGCCCGGTGTTCCGCGACGGCGAGGGGCGCTGGGACGTGCCGAGGATGCCGAAGGAGGACTACTACCGGACGAAGGTCATCCAGGGGGTGGCCCGGCACCTCGGGGTGGGCTGCCCGACGATCGACAAGCTCCTCGCGCGGTACGAGCGGGCGCTGACCGGGGCGGCGCGGGCCCGCGCGGGTCAGCCGCTGTCGGAAGCCTTCGAGGTCAAGGACTTCCGCGAGGACCTGGACATGATCTGCGAGGAGATCGCGGTGGCGCGGTGAGCGCCCCCGCGACACCGGAGGACAGGAGCGGTGTCCACATGGGCCAGAGCGTGGACGGCACGGTCGCGCCCGCCGACGAGCGGCAGCCGGGCGACTGGCAGATCAGCAGGGCGGTGCTGCCGACCCTGCTGGCCTCGGTCGTCGGGCTGCTCCCCTTCACCGTCTACAGCACGTTCCTGGTGCCGATCGCCGAGGCGGTGGGCGAGGGCGACGCCGCGGTGGGGGCGCTGCGCGGGCTCGGCGGGGTCGGGGCGGTGCTGGTCGGGATCGCCGCCGCCCCGCTGATCGGGCGGGTCGCCCCCGGCCGGGTCGCCGCGTGGGGGCTGGTGCTGCTCGCCGCGGCATCGCTGGTGGGCACGGTGTCCTGGTTCCCGGCCCTGGTGGCGTTCTGCCTGCTGGTCGGCGTGTCCAACGCCGTGCTCTACCCGGCCCTGACGACGGCCGCGGCCGACCGGTTCGGCGACGCCCCGGCCGCCGCCCGCGCCGCCACGCTGGTGTCGGCGACCAGGACGCTCGCGGCGACCCTCGTCGCGCCGCTGATCGCGCTGCCCGCGCTCTGGTGGGGGTGGCGGGGCGACCTGGTCGCCATCGCCGCGGTGTCCGTCGTCCTGACCCCCGTGCTGCTGCGCCACGGGCGCGAGCGCCACCTCGACGACACGCCCCGGCTCGGCTACTTCGCCGCGTTCCGCGGGCTGGCCGGGGTGCCGGGCGCCACGGCGCTGATGCTCGTCTCCTTCGGCCAGGCGGCGGCGTTCCAGGGGTACCTGGCGTACCTGGCCGCGTTCTACTCGGACCGGTTCAGCCTGTCCCCCGGCGTGTTCACCTTCGTCTGGACGCTCAGCGGCGGCTCCTTCTTCCTGGGGAACCTGTTCGGCGGGCGGTGGGTGAACGCCGGGGACGCCGACCGCCGGGCCCGCCGGGCGCTGCACGTCTCGATGGCCCTCGCGCTGGTCTCGCTGTTCGGCGTGTACCTGGCGCCCGCGTTGCCGGTCGCGCTGCTGTGCACCGCTGTGCTGTCGGCGAGCCACGCGGTGGGCGTGGCCGCCGTGACCACGCTGCTGGTGCGGCGCAGCGGTGCCCTGCGCGGCACCTCGTTGGGGGTCAAGGCATCGGTGATGAGCCTGGGGCTGTTCCTCGGCGCGGCCGCGGGTGGGGCGGGTCTGGCGCTGTGGGGCTACCCGGGTGCCGCCGCCGTGTTCGGTCTGCTCACCCTCGTCTCGGTGGTCGCGGCCGCCGCCGTGCGACGCGAATCCTGAACGGGGGCGCGCAAAGTGGACCACCCGATCCATGAGGTAATGCAAATAGTTCCCATTTTCACTAATGATGCGGTACAACAAGGGACATGGTGGAGTCGTCGATGGTCGGCAATCGCAAGGCAGTGCCCGAGAAGCGCCACCGGTTCCGCTGCGCGGTGGCCACGCTGTTCGCCGCGTCCCTGCTGGCCGCGGGCTGCGCGGGCGGTGAGGCGGAGCAGGCGGCGGGCGGCGCCCAGGACCCGTCCGGCCACTACCCGGTGACCGTGGACAACTGCGGCCGCAAGGTCACCTTCGACAAGGCGCCGTCGCGCGTCTACCTGGGATTCCAGTCGGCGGCCGAGCTGTTCTTCGGCCTGGGGCTCGGGGACCGGGCGATCGCCCAGATCAAGCCGATGGACACCCCGCTTCCCGAGCAGGCGGCCGACTTCGAGCGGGTGGCGGACAAGTCGCCGGACGCCTACGTCCCGGTCGGCAAGGAGGAGATGTTCGGGCTGCGCCCCGACATGCTCTTCGCCTACGTCAACTCCGAGTACGGCGGACCCGACCAGCTCGCGCCCGGCCTGGCCACCGTCGACGAACTCGGGTCCATCGGCGCGCAGGTCTACGCCCTGGTCTGCCCCGACGACAACCCGGTGCAGACCTCTTTCACCTACCGCGCCATCGCCGACCTCGGGGTCATCTTCGACGTCGAGGACCGGGCCACCGCGCTGATCGAGGAGATGAAGGCGCGCGTCGCCGACGTGCAGAAGCGGGTCGCGGGCCGCGAGCCGGTCCCGGTCTTCTACTACTACGGCGGCGAGGGCCCGATCACCACGGGCAGCCGCGACGCCTTCGTCAACGAGGTGATCGGCCTCGCGGGCGGCAAGAACGTCTTCGGCGACGTCGGTGGCGGCCGCCGCGGCTTCCTCAGGGTCTCCCAGGAGCAGGTCGCGGCCACCGACCCGGCCGTGTTCCTCATCGGGGCCAGCGCCAACAGCGACAAGGACGCCCAGGCCAAAACCGATTACCTCCACCGCCTATTCCCGGAGATGCGCGCCAGCAAGGACAAGCGCCACACCCTGACCTACGACACGGCCAACACCCCCGGCTGGCGGTGGGTCGACGTCGTCGAGGACCTGGCCAGGACCCTGCACCCGGACGCGTTCGCCGACAAGCCCGCCACCCCGCCGACCACGACGCGGGGCTCGCGGTGACGGCGGCACCGGACACCGACCGGCGGTCCGCAGGCGGCCCGCCGCCGCGGCGCCGGGCCGGGCAGGCGGTGCTGCTGCTCGGCCTGGGTGCCGCGCTGCTGGTCGGGATCGCCCTCGCGACCTCGTTGGGGCCGGTCAGCGTTCCGCTGCGCGAAACCGTGCAGGTGGTGCTGCACAACATCTCCTCGGAGTGGTTCGCCAAGCCGTCCGACCCGGTGTTCGCCCAGATCGTGTGGCAGTTCCGGCTGCCCAGGGCGCTGCTCGGCGCGGTGGTGGGGGCGGGTCTGGCCGCGGTCGGCGTCGTCCTGCAGGCGGTCGTGCGCAACCCGCTGGCCGACCCGTACCTGCTCGGGGTCTCCTCCGGGGCCTCCTTCGGCGCCGTGCTGGTGCTGGTGGTGGGCTCCGGTGCGGCGGCCGGGCTGGGGATCTCGTCCGCGGCGTTCGCGGGTGCGCTGATCGCGACCCTGCTGGTGTACGCGCTGGCCCAGCGCGGCGGGCGGGTGACGCCGTTCCGGCTGATCCTCGCCGGGGTGTCGCTGGCCTACCTGTTCCAAGCCCTCTACGGCCTCCTGCTGCTGCGCGCGAACCCGCACGACGTCCAGGGGGTGCTCACCTGGCTGTTCGGCAGCCTCGGGTCCACCGCCTGGAGCGACGTCGGCGTCCCCGCCGCGGGCGTGCTCGTCGGGCTGCTGTACCTGTTCACCCAGGCGCGGCCGTTGAACTCGCTGCTCGGCGGGGAGGAGACGGCGGTGTCCCTCGGGCTCGACGTCGCCCGCTTCCGCATCCGGATGCTGGTGGTCACCTCGCTGATGGTGGGGGTGATGGTCGCGGTCAGCGGGGCGATCGCGTTCGTCGGGCTGATCATCCCGCACCTGTGCCGGATGCTGGTCGGCGCCGACCACCGGCGGCTGCTGCCGGTGGCCGCGCTCACCGGCGCGGTGTTCCTGGTCCTGATGGACCTGGCCGCGCGCACCGTGCTCGAGGCGACCGAGTTGCCGCTGTCCATCGTGACGGCGGTGTTCGGGGTGCCGTTCTTCATCTGGTTGCTGCGCAAGCGCGAAGTGGGACGGGAGGCGCGATTCGGGTGAGGCACAACGAGAACGGGAGCGCGGTGGCGCCGCGGGTCACCGCCGAGGGCGTGTCGGTCTCGCTCGGCGGAACGCCGATCGTGTCCGATGTGGACTTCACGGTCGGGCCCGCGGAGATGGTCGCCGTCGTCGGCCCGAACGGCAGCGGGAAGTCCACGCTGCTGCGGGCGGTCTACCGGGCGCTGCGACCGGAATCGGGTGTGGTGCGGGTCGACGGCGCGGACGTGTGGTCGCTGAGCGCGCGCCAGTCCGCGCAGCGGACCGCGGTCGTGGTGCAGGAGAGCGGCAGCGACTTCGTCCTCAAGGTCGCCGACGTCATCGCCATGGGCCGCAACCCGCACAAGGGGCCCGTGGACCGCGACACCGACGACGACCGGCGCGTCTGCGCGCAGGCCATGGCCAAGACCGGGGTCTCGGCGCTGGCCGGACGCGACTACGACACCCTCTCCGGCGGCGAGAAGCAACGGGTCCTGCTGGCCAGGGCCCTGGCCCAGCAGCCGCGCCTGCTGGTCCTCGACGAGCCGACCAACCACCTCGACATCCGGTTCCAGTTGGAACTGCTCGACCTGGTCCGCGGCCTCGGGGTGGCCTCGCTGACGGTCATGCACGACCTCGCGCTGGCGGTCGGGCACTGCGACCGGGTCTACGTCCTGCACCGCGGGCGCGTCGTCGCGGGCGGACCGCCGGCCGAGGTGCTGACCACCGACCTGGTCGCCGAGGTCTTCGGCGTCCGGTCGCACCGCTGGTCCGACCCGGACACCGGTCAGGTCCACCTCGCCTTCTCCCGGCTGGCGGGCGCGGTGTCCCCGGCGGAACCGGCCGCGGCGGGCAAGGGACAAGAATGAGGTCGGCCCGCGCGCCCCGGCGCACTCACCCGGAAGGAAGCCCGTGACCACGCTCGACCCGATCGACCCCAGGCCGGACCTGTACCGCCGGTGGGACGTCCAGCAGACCGCTTACATCGCCGACCGCGACCGCGTGTACGAGGTCCTGTTCGAGGTGCTGACCCACCTGCGGCCCGCCGAGGACCTGGTGGTGCTCGACCTGGCCTGCGGCCCCGGCGCGATCAGCGGCAGGCTGCTGGAGCGGCTGCCCTCGGCGCGGGCGGTGGCGGTCGACGTCGACCCGGTGCTCCTGGCCATCGGCGAGGGCGCCCTCGGCGACTTCGACGGCAGGCTGCGCTGGGTGCGGGCCGACCTGCGCGACCCGGGGTGGGCCGACGGCCTCGGCGAGGACGGTTCGTTCGACGCGGTGCTCTCCAGCACGGCGCTGCACTGGCTCGAACCCTCGGTCCTCGCCGCGACCTACCGCCGCGCCTTCCGGCTCCTGCGGCCGGACGGTGTCCTGCTCAACGCCGACTACCTCCCGCACGACCAGGGGAGCAGGCTGCGCTCGGCGTGCGACGCCCTCGCGCTGCGACGGCGCACGAAGGCGTTCGAGGGCGGCGCCGAGTCCTGGGAGCAGTGGTGGGAGGCCGTGCGGGCCGAGCCAGGGCTGGCCGACGCCCTCGCCCTGCGCGAGACGCTGTGGCCGGAGGGCTCGCGCGACTGGACGGGTGCCTCGCACCGGTTCACCGAGGCCGCGCTGCTCGACGCCGGGTTCGCCGAGGCGGGCGTGGTCTGGCAGGACCTGCAGGAGCGGATCGTCGTCGGGCTGCGCTGACCCGACCCCGGCGGCGCGGCCCCGCTCGGCCCGCCGCCGGGGCACCGGTCAGCCGGGGAGGGTCAGGCGCGGCTCGACCCCGCTGCGCGGCAGCAGGCCCCGGGACTCCAACCCGGCGCGCAGGTGCTCGGCGGCGTCGATGTTCAGCGGGCTGCTCGTCCACATCGCGAACGGCAGGTTGAGGAACCGGCCCTCGACGACGGCGGGCAGGTCCCTGGTGGCGGGGTTCGTCCGCAGGACGTCGACCTTGTCCTGGTAGGACTGCCGCTTGTAGTCGACGAAGGCGATGAAGTCCGGGTCCGCGGCGACGATGCGCTCCCACGACACCGAGGTCCAGGACTCCTGGAGGTCACCGAGGGCGTTGCGCGCCCCCGCGGCCTCGATGATCGCCTGCGGGGCGCCGAAGGCCCCGCTGGAGTAGACGTCGGTGGTGCCGCGGTCGAACAGGAAGACCGTCGGCCGGTCCGGCGCCGCGGGGGCGGCGGCGAGCGCGTCGCGGCGGGCCCCGATGTCGGCCACCGCGGCCTCCGCCTCCCGGTCGCGCCCGGTGATCCGCCCGAGGTTGCGCAGGTCGGTGTTGAGGGCGGCCCAGGGTTCGACGGTGCCGCGCGCGTCACCGGAACCCCGCTTGCAGCCCTCGGTCGACTGGTAGGCCGCGATCGACCGCGCCGCCAACCGGTCCGGTGTCACGTCGGCGCCGTCGCTGAACCAGGAGACCACCACGTCGGCGCGCTGGGCCACGACGTTCTCCAGCGACGGCTGCCCGTCCGTGGTGAGGTTCAGCCCGTCGACCACCTCCGTGCCGTAGGCGGCCCCGAGCACGGCGCGGTCGTCGCCCAGGCTGCTCACCGCGGCCACCTGGTCCGCGGCACCGAGGGCGAGGACCGTGGCGACGCGGTTGCCCTGGTTGACGAACAACCGCTGCGCCGGGCTCGGGAACGGGACCTGCTCGCCGCAGTTGTCCACCGTGACCCGGTTCGCCGCGGCGGGCTGTTCCCCGCCGCCGCACCCCGCGAGGGCGGGGACCGCGGTCAGGAGCGCGGCGCAGAGCAGGGCGCGCGGGCGTGGTCGGTTCGTTCTCATGGGTCGGTCCTCGTCTCGACGGGGTGCGGCGGTGCGGAACCGGGGCCGAGCACGAGGTGCTCAGCCCCGGTCCCGGGATCGGTGATCCGGGCGGCGGCCACGGCGAAGACCTCCTCGACCGTCGCGGCGGACAACGCGGTCGACGCCGCGTCCACGACGCGCAGCGCGCCGCGGTGCAGGACCGCGACGCGGTCGAAGTAGGCCGCGGCGAGCGGCAGGTCGTGCATGGCGGCCACCACGGTTCGGCCGAGGCCGCGCAGCGTCTCCAGCAGCCGGGTCTGGTGGCCGACGTCGAGGTGGTTGGTGGGCTCGTCGAGCACCACGAGCCCACCGCCCTGCGCGAGGGCCCGCGCGAGCATCGCCCGGCGGCGCTCGCCGCCGGAGAGCTGGTCGCAGCGCCGGTCGACCGCGTGCGCCAGGTCGACGGCGGCCAGCGCGCCCGCGACGACCGCGTGCTCCTCGCGGCCCAGCGCCCACGGCCGCCGGTGCGGGACCCGCCCCAACGCCACCATCTCCCCGACGAGCAGGTCCTCCTGCGGTGTCTCCTCCTGGCCCACGTAGGCGATCAGCCGGGCGCGCTCGCGGGCGGGCAACGTGCGCAGGTCCCGCCCGCCGACGGCGACCACGCCGTCGGCCGGGGCGCGCAGCCCGCTCAGCGCGCGGACCAGGGTCGACTTGCCGCTGCCGTTGACCCCGACGAGCGCGAGCATCTGCCCCGGCTCGACGTCGAGGTCCACCCCGGACACGACCGTCCGCCCCGCGACCTCGCAGCGCACCCCGCGGCACCGCAGCGACGTCACCGGCCGCCCCCGGAGAAGCTGTAGTGCCTGCGTCCCATCAGGACCAGGAAGACCGGCGCGCCGATGAGCCCGGTCACCACGCTCAGCGGCATCTCCTGCGGTCGCACCAGCACGCGGGCCACGACGTCGACCCACACCAGGAACAGCGCGCCGCCGACGGCGGCGACCGGCAGCACCGCGGCGTGCCGCGCGCCGACCGCGACCCTGGCCAGGTGCGGCACCACCAGGCCGACGAACCCGACGCCGCCCGACACCGCCACGAGCACCCCGACCAGGACGGAGGACAGCAGGAACAGCCCGATCCGCACCCCGCGCACCGGCACGCCCAGCGCGGCGGCCACGTCCGGGCCGGAGGCGAGGGCGTCGAGCCACGAGTGCACGCCCACCAGCGCCGCGGTGGCCACGGCGACGGCGACCAGCGCGGGGCCGGTGTTGTCCCAGGTGGCCCCGGACAGGCTGCCCAGCAGCCAGTGCAGGACAGCCTGCGTCGCCTCCGGTTCGTCCCCGACGAACACCAGGAAGCTCGACACCGACGAGAACGCCGCGGAGAGCACCACGCCGGTGAGGACGAGCCGCAACGGGGTCAACCCGCCCTGGGCCAGCGCCACCCCGAACACCAGCAGCGCGGCCACCACCGCCCCGGCCAGCGCCCCGGCCGACAGCCCCCAGACCCCCAGCCCGCCGAACGCCCCCGCGACGATGACCAGCGTCGCGCCCACCCCGGCGCCCGCGGAGACGCCGAGCAGGTACGGGTCGGCCAGCGGGTTGCGGACCAGGGTCTGCACGACCGCGCCCGCCACCGCCAGCCCCGCGCCCACGACCGCCGCCAGCACCACCCGCGGCGCCCGCAGGTCCCACACGATGGCGTCGTAGACCCGGTCGGGGCCCGGGGTGCCGGTGAGGCCCGCCTCGACGGCCCGCCACACCCCGGCGGGCCGCAGCGACTCCGAGCCGAGCGTCAGCGACACCGCCATGCTCAGGACCAGGCAGACCGACAACGCCAGCACCAGGGGCAGGGTCGGCACCCTGCGCGTCCCGCTACCGGACACGCCACACGACGACGCGCACGCCGAACCCGCTCTCGCCAGGGGCTCATCCGCGAAGCCCGATCGGTCGACGACCGAGCCAGCAGGTCTTCGGACTCGGGTTCAGCCCGCCGGAACGCCTTCCCGGGCACCGGGGCCCAGTGGCACGTGTTCCGCCGGTCACCCTCACCGCTGCGCGACAGTCCCGGATTCGCACCGGGTTCCCTGGCCTTGCGGGCACGACTGGCTCGGGCAGAACCTAACACGGTCCCGGCCGCCGGGGACAGAGCCGTGTGACGTGGCCGTGTGACGTGGCCGTGTGACGTGGCCGTGGCTGTTGCCCGCGGTCGGGTTCAGCCCTGCCCGTGCGGCGGCGGCAGCGCCTCCGCGAGCGCGCCCGGCCTGCTGACGGGCCTGCGGGCGCCGCTGCGCGGATCGGCGGCCCAGGCGGCAACGAGGTCGCGCGCGCCCTGCGCGGTGACCGGCCCCCACCACTGGTCGTCGGAGGCCACCGCGACCACGGGCCCGTGGTTGCAGGGGTAGAGGCAGCCGGTGTGGGTGAGCAGCACCCCGTCCACACCGACCCCGCGCTCGCGCAGGGCGCGGGCGAGCGCCTCGGCGGTCTCGGCGGCCCCCCGCGCGCTGCACCGCGGTCCGTGGCAGACCAGGACGTGGCGGCCGTGCCCCGGCGCGGTGTCCCAGGCGGGTGAGGACAGACCCGCCTCCTCCCCGGTCACCGCCCGGTCCGCGACCGTGATGGCCAGCACCCCGGGGAACCTCCGCACCCAGTCCCCCGCGACCCGCCGCAACCACGACCGCGCGGGCGAGACGGTCCCCGCCGTGGGGACGGCCACCAGGCGCACGAGCGAACCGGGCTCGGTCGCCGCGAGGTCGTCGAGCACGTCGTGCAGGGTCGGCGCGCCGAGCTGCAGGTAGGCCACCCTGGCCCCCACCTCCTCGGCCAGGATTCGCAGATCGGTCTCCCGGTTCGCGGCGTCAGCCCCCATCCCCACCAGGACGAGACGGTGTTCTCGCACGCGACTGCTCCTCTGGTGTCCCGCCGGATGGACTCCCCGCCACCATCTCGGGTCGAACGCCTGAACGCAATGCACAATGTGCGGAACGGGGGAATTGCGATCATAATTCCCCGAACACCAGAAACCGATTCACCAGCTTTGTCAGGAACAGAGCACGAACCCCTGGACTCGGCGTCCACCACGCCCTGACAAATGCCGCCCCGAAACCTGTCACCCGCCGCAGGAACCGGCCCCTTGTCCGAAAAGCGCGCCGCCTTTCTCCAATTCCGCGGACCGGGATTGCGCTGTCACGTCCCGCAGAGGACGTCGTGCGCCGGGCGCGTGCCGTCGACGAGGAAGGCGGTCACGGTCCGGTCCCCGCAGGCGTTGCCGTTGGCCAGGTAGGCGCCGTGGCCGCCGGAGTCGACGCTGACCATGCGGGCCCGGTCGCCGAACGCGCGCCGCATCCGCAAGGCGCCGCTGTGCGGTGTCGAGGGGTCGCGCAGGTTGTTCACGAGCAGCACGTTCGACGGGCCGCGCGGGGTGATCCGAGTCGTCCGCTCGGCAGGCGGGTGGGGCCAGAACGCGCAGGGGAAGATGTTCACCGGCATCCCCGCCGTGAGTGGGTGCGCCAGGCGGTCCCGGTCCACGTCCCGCTGGTGGGCGCGAACCGAATCAGGCCACTCCACGTCATTGCACAGGGTGCCGATGGCGACGGCCGTCGTGTTCTGCTGAACGGGTTCCGGCGGCGCGGGCAGGCTCGGCAGCGGCCCGGACGCCATCGCCGCGCGCATCAGCCCGGCGAGCCGGGGGAAATCGGCGTCGGAGTACAGCGCGGGGAGCATCGTGCTCCGCAGGACGTTGCCGGTCAGCCGCGGCGGGTTGGCGCCGGGCCAGGGCAGCGGCTGCCGGTCCAGGCCCGCCGCGAGCCGCAGGAACGTCTCCCGCACAGCGGTCGCGTCCGCGCCCAACCCGTATTCGGTGTGCCGAGCCGCAGCCCACGCGGCGAAGTCCGGGAAGCGGTCCTCGACACCGACGCCGTAGTTCGCCGCCCACCCGCGCGCCACGCGGCGGGGATTCGGATCACCGCTGCTGTCCAGCACGACCCGGTCGGTGCGCTCGGGGAACATCGTGGCGTAGACCGCGCCCGCATAGGTGCCGTACGAGACGCCCCAGTAGGAGATCCGCTCCTCGCCGAGTGCCCGGCGGATGCGGTCGATGTCCCGCGCCTCGTTCCGGGTGCTGATGTGGCGCAGCAGCTCCCCGCCGTCGCGCCCGCAGGTCTCGGCGATCCGCCGGGCCCGCTCGACGTTGCCCGCGATGTCCCCGTCGGGCGCGGGCCAGGGGTAGAGGTGGGCCGGGGCGATGTCATCACCCGCCAGCCTGCACGACACCGGCGTGCTCCGCCCGACCCCCCTCGGGTCGAACCCGACGAGGTCGTACCGGTCGAGCAACTCGACCGGCAACCGCGAGACGTACGAGCTGGGCCGGTTGATCCCCGAACCGCCCGGTCCGCCCGGGATGAGCAGCAGCACCCCGCGCCGCGCCCCGGCCTTCGCGGTCCGAATCCGCGAGACAGCCAACTCGATCCGATCCCCACCCGGCGCGCCGTAGTCCATCGGGACCCGGACCGTCGCGCATTCCTGCCGGGGGTCGACCACCGGAGCCCCGGGGCACGCTCCCCACACCACCCCGCCCGCTTCCGCGGCGGCCACCGGAACGGCCGAGAAGGAGAGGACCGCCACCCCGGCAAGGAGAATTCGTCGCATCGCCACAGCATCGCGCCGCGACGCCCGCTTCGACATCCGGCTATCCGCAGTGTCGGAGGTGAGGCCTGCCCCACCGGTGCCGCAGAACCGCGCGCTTGCCTGCGGCGGGCAAGCCGACCCACCAGACTCGGGTCATCGATCCCCGGACCGTCCCGGCCTGTCGACACCCACCCGGGTGGTGACTGGGTCACCCGGTGGTCTGCCCTGCCCCTCGACGAAGGAACGCACCACCATGACCGACACCACCGACGCCCGCTCCCACGTCCAACGCCGCACCTTGCGGGTCCTGGTGGCCTCCCAGGTCCTCAGCGGGGCGGGACTGGCGGCGGGCGTCACCGTCGGCGCCCTGCTCGCCCAGGACATGCTCGGCTCCACCACCCTCGCCGGTCTGCCCAGCGCCCTGTTCACCGCGGGCTCCGCCCTCACCGCCGTCGCCGTCGGTCGGATCTCCCACGCCCGCGGCCGCCGCCCCGGTCTCGCGGCGGGTTACCTCGCGGGCGCCCTGGGCAGCGCCGGGGTGATCACCGCCGCGGCACTGGACAACGCCGTCCTGCTCTTCGCCGCCCTGTTCGTCTACGGCGCGGGCACCGCCACCAACCTGCAGGCCCGCTACGCCGGGGCCGACCTCGCCGCCCCCACCCACCGCGCCCGCGCCGTGTCCACCGTCCTGGTCGCCACCACCATCGGCGGTGTCGCCGGCCCCAACCTCGCCGCCCCCGCGGGCACCCTCGCCCACTGGGCGGGCCTGCCCCACCTGGCGGGGCTGTTCGTGCTCTCCGGCACCGCCTACGCCCTCGCCGCGCTCGTCCTGACCCTCTGGTTGCGCCCCGATCCCCTGCTGCTCGCCCGCACCCTGCACGAGCGGGAACCGGCCCCCGCGACCGCGACCGACCCCACGCTGCCGACCCCGGAGCCGCGGCACGCACCGGGTCCCCTGCTGGGCGGCCTGGTCATGGTCCTCACCCAACTGGTCATGGTGGCGATCATGACCATGACCCCGGTCCACATGCACGACCACGGCCACGGCACCGCCGCCTCCGGCCTGGTCATCGGCATCCACATCGGCGCCATGTACCTGCCCTCACCCCTGACCGGCCTGCTCGTCGACCGCCACGGCCGCCTCCCCCTCGCCGCCGCGTCCGGCGTCACCCTGCTCGCCGCCGGGATCATCGCCGCCACCGCACCGGGCGACTCCATCGCCCTGCTGGCACTGGCGCTGGCGCTGCTCGGCCTGGGCTGGAACTTCGGCCTCGTCTCCGGCACCGCCATCGTCACCGACGCGGTCCCCCTGGCCACCCGCGCCAAGACCCAGGGCGCCATCGACGTCTCCATCGCCATCGCCGGAGCCACCGGCGGCCTGGCCTCCGGCGTCGTCGTCGGCGCCGCGGGCTACCCCGTCCTCGCCCTCGCGGGCGGCGTCCTGTCCCTGGCCCTGCTCCCCGCCATCGCCGTCACCCGCCGCCGCTGACGTCCGGCCCGGGAGGGAATCGGCCCATTCGTCCGAAGTGGACCGATCACCCGACGGGGGTCGCATCAGTGCCGCGCCGGACCTCCGGCCAGCGGCAGGCTGAGTCGTCCGCTGAGTTCGGCGACGGTCGGGCCGTGGGTTTCGCGGACCACGGCGCCGCGGGGGCCGAGGTCGAAGGTGGCGAGGTCGGTGTAGAGGCGGGTGACGCAGGCGAGGCCGGTCAGCGGGTAGGTGCAGGCGGGGACGAGTTTGGGGGTGCCGTCCTCGGCGAACAGGGTCATCATCACGAAGACCCGGCGGGCACCGGCGGCGAGGTCCATGGCGCCGCCGACGGCGGGGATGGCGCCGGGGGCGCCGGTGTGCCAGTTGGCCAGGTCGCCCGACACCGAGACCTGGAAGGCGCCGAGGACGCAGACGTCGAGGTGCCCGCCGCGCACCATGGCGAAGGAGTCGGCCTGGTGGAAGTAGGAGGCGCCGGGGAGTTCGGTGACGGGGGCCTTGCCCGCGTTGGTCAGGTCGGGGTCGACGTCGCCGCCGGTGGCGGCGGGGCCCATGTTGAGCATGCCGTTCTCGGTGTGCAGGACGACGCCGGAGTCGGGCGGCAGGTGGTCGGCGACGAGGGTGGGTTGGCCGATGCCGAGGTTGACGTGGGACCCGCGCGGGATGTCGCGGGCGACGCGGGCGGCGATCCGGTGCCTGTCGAGGCTCACGCGGCCACCACCCTGTCGACGAAGATGCCCGGGGTCACGACGGATTCGGGGTCGAGGGTGCCGGGGTCGACGACCTCGGCGACCTGCACGATCGTGGTGGCCGCGGCGGTGGCCATGACCGGGCCGAAGTTGCGGGCGGTCTTGCGGTAGACGAGGTTGCCCATCCGGTCCGCCCGGTGCGCGCCGATCAGCGCCACGTCGCCGCGGATGGGGTACTCGAGGACGTGCGTGCGGCCGTCGATCTCGCGGGTCTCCTTGCCCTCGGCGAGCAGCGTGCCCGCGCCGGTGGGGCAGTAGAACGCGCCGATGCCCGCCCCCGCCGCCCGCATCCGCTCGGCCAGGTTGCCCTGCGGCACCAGTTCCAGCTCGATCTTCCCGGCCCGGTGCAGCCCCTCGAACACCCACGAGTCGGCCTGGCGGGGGAACGAGCAGACGACCTTGCGGACCCGTCCGGCGGCCAGCAGCGCGGCCAGGCCGGTGTCGCCGTTGCCCGCGTTGTTCGAGACCACGGTCAGGTCGGCCGCGCCCTGCTCGATCAGCGCGTCGACCAGGGCGACGGGCATGCCCGCCAGGCCGAAGCCGCCGACGAGGACCGTGCTGCCGTCCTCGACCCCCCGCACCGCCTCCGCCGCGGTGTCGCAGATGACCGCCACGTCACGCCTTGCCGGTGGAGGTGTTCTCGAGCACGACCGCCAGGCCCTGCCCGACGCCGATGCAGATGGCCGCGACGCCCCACCGTTCGCCGGACTCGCGCAGCCGGTGGGCCAGCGTGCCGATGACCCTGGCCCCGGACGCGCCGAGCGGGTGGCCGATGGCGATGGCCCCGCCCTTGGCGTTGACCAGCTCCGCGTCGGCCAGCCCGGCCTCGAGCCACGCGTCGACGCACACGAGCGACTGCACGGCGAAGGCCTCGTTGAGCTCGACCGCGC
The DNA here is from genome assembly GCF_000564855.1 of Actinokineospora spheciospongiae. Lineage (GTDB taxonomy): Bacteria > Actinomycetota > Actinomycetes > Mycobacteriales > Pseudonocardiaceae > Actinokineospora > Actinokineospora spheciospongiae. The sequence continues at coordinate 112,632 of NZ_AYXG01000139.1, read as the reverse complement.
CGACCCGGTCCCAGGTGACGCCCGCCCTGGCCAGGGCCCGGTTGGCGGCCTCGACGGGCGCGTAGCCGAACCGCTGGGGCGCCAGCGCGAACGCCCCGCGCCCGGCGATGCGCGCCAGCGGGTCGGGGCCGAGGCCCGCGCCGCCGATCAGCAGGGCCGCGGCGCCGTCGTTGAGCGGGGAGGCGTTGCCCGCGGTGATCGTCCCGCCCGCGCGGAACGACGGCTTCAACGCGGCCAGCTTCTCCGCCGACGAGCCGGGGCGGATGCCCTCGTCGCGGGTCAGGCCGCCGACCGGGACCACCAGGTCGTCGTGGAAACCCGCCTCCCAGGCGGCGTGGGCGGCGTTGTGGGAGCGGGCGGCGAACCCGTCCTGCCGCTCCCGGCTGACGCCGAACTCCTCGGCGAGCCGCTCGTTGCACTCGCCCAGGCTCGCCGTCCACTCCTCGGGCATCCGCTCGTTGACCAGCCGCCAGCCCAGCGCGGTCGACACGGCGGTCACGTTGCCCGCCGGGAACGCCCTCGACGGTTTGGGGAGCACCCACGGCGCGCGGGTCATCGACTCCACCCCGCCCGCGACGACCACCTCGGCGTCCCCGGTCTCGACCATCCGCGCCGCGGCCATCGCCGCGTCCATCGACGACCCGCACAGCCGGTTCACCGTCGTGGCCGGGACCGACACGGGCAGCCCGGCCAGCAGCACCGCCATCCGCCCGACGTTGCGGTTGTCCTCCCCCGCCTGGTTCGCGCACCCCCACACCACGTCGGCGATCCGCTCCGGGTCCACCCCGGGCGCCTTGGCCAGGACGGCTCTCAGCGCGGTGGCGGCCAGGTCGTCGGGCCGGTGCTCGGCCAGGGCGCCGCCGAACCGCCCGAAGGGGGTGCGCGCCGCCGCGTAGAGGTAGGAGTCCACGCGGTCGACGTTAGGCCCGCCGACCGATCGTGTCCAAGACTGGGTGACGATGGATTGATAAGCTGAGGCGGTGGAATTGCGGGTGCTGCGGTACTTCCTCGCCCTCGCCGAGGAGCAGCACTTCGGCCGCGCGGCGCAGCGGGTCCGGGTCGCGCAACCCGCCCTGTCCCAGCAGATCAAGCAGTTGGAGGCGGAACTGGGCGCCCGGCTGTTCGACCGGTCGACGCGCCGGGTCGAGGCCACCGAGGCGGGCAGGCGGTTCACCGAGCACGCCCGCCGCATCCTCGACGCGGTCGACCGCGCGGGCGAGGACATGGCGGCGCTGGCGAAGGGCCTCGTGGGCCGGGTCAGCGTGGGGTTCGTGGGCACGGCGACCTACGACGTGCTGCCGCGGCTGTCGCACCTGGTGCGCACCCGGCTGCCCGGGGTCGACCTGCGCGTGCGCGGCGAACTGCTCACCCCGGACCTGCTCGACGGCGTGGCCTGCGGCGAGTTCGACCTGGCCCTGGTCCGCCCGTCCGCGCGCGAGCACCCCCTCACCGTGACGCCGCTGCGCTCCGAGCGGCTCGTCGCGGTGCTGCCCGCGACCCACCCGCTGGCCGCAGGCCCCGACGTCGACCTGGCCGACCTCGCCGACGAGGCGTTCATCGCACACCCCTCGGGCGACCGGTCGTCCATGCACCGCCGCGTCCTCGACGCGTGCGCCAGGGCGGGCTTCCAACCCCGCGTGCACGAGGTCGGCGAGACCGCCACCCTGGTCGTGCTCGTCGCCGCCGGGCTCGGGGTCGCCCTGGTCCCCGAGCCCGTGCGCAGCCTGGGGTTGCGCGGCGTGTCCTACTTGCCGCTGCGCACCGAGGTCACCGTCGACCTGCTGCTGGCGGCGGCACCGGACCGCGCCTCGATCGCGGCCGACCGGGTCGCCGACCTCATCCGCGAGGCCGTGCGGTGAGCGGCAGGCCGGTGCGGCCCCCGGCGAGGCGGGTCGAGCCCGCCCGCGAGGCGACCACGCCTGCAGGCTCGCCGATCCGGCGGCGGGTGCGGTTGAGCCCGGGGAGCAACCCCGGAAGCCCATGTCGTAGGTGTCGGTGTTCTTGTCGTGGCGGGTGGTGGTGAACCGGTGGGAGTTCTCCTCCTGCTTGTCCGGGTTGGCCTGGTCGGGCTCGTCCGCGCCGGAGAACTCCTCCTCGTCGTCCTTGCCGTGGGCGGTGCGGCCGCGGGTGGACTCGGTGTTGCCGAGCCGCCCACCACCGTTCCGAGATCATCCTCGCCCGCATCGTCCCCCACCTCCGGTGGAGATCCGCGGCACACCGCCTAGATGCGGCGTGCCGCTCGCCAGGCCAGGGAGTAGTGGCCGCCGTCGTCGAGTAGTGAGGTGCCGCCCAGGTCGCCCATGGTTGGGCCGTTGGCGCGTTCGCGGCTGGAGATGAACCGGTGGTGGCCGGTGTTGTCCACGCCCAGGTAGACGGCGGCGTGGTCGAGTGTGGCCTCGTCGTCCTCCACCTCGAAGAAGACCAGGTCGCCTGGTTGGAGGGCGGTGTAGGCGGCTGCTCGGCGGTGTTCGTTGGGCACGACCAGGACGCCGGGGCCGGAGTCGGCGATGGCGTAGGCGCGGCGGGGGAGGCCGGGGCCGGGCTTGTTGCCCGGGAGCAGTGGGTAGCCCAGTCGGTAGCCGTAGACGAGCCGGACGAACCCCGAGCAGTCGACCGCGCGCAGGCGCTTGGGGTCCGGTGTGCCGGTGGTGCGGTCGGCGAAGGTGTGCCGGACACCGAGGTAGTCGTAGAAGTCGGAGCGCTCCAGGCGGCCGGCGCCGGAGGCCGCGACCGGGCCGAAGGACGCGTCGCCGCGGTAGCGCACCCCGTCGGCGTCGGTCTCGTTCGGGGCGCCGTCGAGGTACTGGGTGGCCACCGCCAGCACATCCGGCTCGGTGGAGCCGCCGTGCTGGTCGAACCAGGGGGTGAACCAGGGTTCGGTTTCCGCGTTCGGCGACCACGGTCGGGGCAGGAGGCGCACCCAGGCGGTGGTGGTGACGGTGGCGGTGGTGAACCTCGGCTCGGCCAGCGTGCGCGAGGGCCCGGTCAGCACGGCCGTGCGGGCGCCGTCGGTGAAGGTGGCGAGGGTGGTGCCCGCGGCGTCGCGCACCACCGTTCGCGCGGGCTCGGCGAGTCGTTCGAACCGAGGTGCCCCACCGCCCGGTGGGGCCGCGCCGGGCTGGGCCGCGCCGGGCTGGGCGGTGATCGGCGGGAACGCGGCAACGCCCCGCCCGTCCCCGCGGTCCTGCGCCACGAAGAGCACCACCCCGACGCCTGCCAGCAGCACGGCGAGCACAGTCATGAGCACACGCATCGGACCTCCTAGATCGTCGTGGGGATCAACCCGACGAGCACACCGCTGGCGAGCACGCCGTAGCTGGCGAAGCTGACCGTGCCGGTGGCCAACAACGTGATGACCGGCGGTTGCCGCACCAGTTGGTACGCGATCAACCCGGGCACCACGAAGCCGAGCGTCTGGTGGGCGAACAGGAAGGGTGAGTTCTGCTGGATCACCACGATCAGGGTGGTCTGCAACAGGACACCGGTCAGCACGACCGCCGCGAACAGCCGCTTGCCGTAGAGGATCACGAAGCGCTGCAACAGCTTGGTGGCGCCGAAGGTCAGGCCGGTCATCAGCACCACGACCCCCGCGCGCTGGTAGTCCTCCAGCAGGGTCAGCGCCAACCAGCCCGGGGTGATCATGCCGCCCGGGGAGAGGTTGGTGGTGAGGTAGCAGACCAGGGAGAAGAGCAGACCGATGGCCAGACCGAGCGTGGCGATCTCGGGCAGCAGCAGGCTGCCGTTCACGGGGTCCTCCTGGTCTGGTGCGGCCCGGTCGCGGGCGGGCGGGTCGCATTGTGGTCCGAAGTGGACTTCGAGGGGCGGGGTGGGTTCGTGCGCTCGGGTTTCGGGGTGCCCGCGCCGGTGCGCCGGGGGTCCGCCCCTTCGGGCCTGCCCGCTTCGGGGCGCCGAGCGGCGGGGCGCGGCGGGGTGGGCTCGGGACCCGGCGACTCGGGCCGCGGCGGTGTCGGGCCGGGCCGCCGGGCCCGCGGCTCGGCTTGATCGCGCGTGGACCGGCCGGGGGGCGGGCGCCGGGGGGTGGCCCCGGGGAGGCCGGCGCGGGTGGGATCGGGTTGCGCGGAGCGGGGTTGTGCCGTGCTGGTGTGCCGGGGTTCGGGCCTGGCGCGGCGGGTGGTCGGACCCGGGTCGGAGTCCGCCGCCGGTCGTGCGGGGCGGGCTCGTGTCGCGCCGGACCGGGTGGGGTCGGACCTGGTCGTCTCGGGGGGTCGGCCGCGGCTGTCGGTTCCGGGGCGCGGGGCGCCGGGGTCGCGGGTGCCCGCCCCGGCGCGCGGGGAACCGGGCGCCGGACTGGGCCTGTTCGCGGGCTGCGCGCCGCCCGGGCGTTCGGGGTCGGGCGACCACGTGCGGGTGGGTGCGGAGTACGGGTGGGCCTGGCTCGGTCGCGTGGGACGCGGGCCGGGTCGAGCGGGCGGGCGCCGGGCGGTGCCGGGGGCGGGGACCGGGGGCATCAGCTCGGTGGGGGGTTCGTCGGGGTCGGGGCGGACCTCGCGGGCGGGGGGTTCTTCCTCGTCGTCCGCGGTGGGGAGGTCGGACAGGACCCCCAGGAGGAGTTCGCCGGAGCCGTGGATGTTGCCCACCGCCACCAGGGAGGCGTGGTCGTCGACCTCGGCGAGGATGCCCGCCAGGACCTCGTCGGCGGGGGCGGTGCCGAGGTCGGTGATGACGTGGTGCCACTCCGGCGGGATCGTCGCCCTGGCGCTGCGGGTGGGCTCGCCGATGAGGACGATGCGCTCCGGGTCCACCCGCGGGACCAGGGCACCCATCTGGCCGTTGCGCTCGACCCGGTCCGGGCGGCAGTTGATCACCAGGTGGATCGGGCGGCGGATCGCCCGCTGGGCCAGCAGCCGCTCGACGTTCATCAGCGTGGACTCGGGGTCGTTGGCGGCGAAGACGTTCGCCACGCGCAGGAGCTTGTCGTCCGCGCGGTGGCGGCTGACCGTGAGGACGCCCGGGTCCGGCGGGGCCGACCACATGCCCTGCAACGCCAGGCGCCGGTTGACCCCGAGCAGTCGGGCGACCTCCAGGGCGATGGCGACGTTCTCCTTGAAGGTGATCCAGCCGAACCCGGACATCTCCTCGTCGGTGACCGACTCGGGGTCGACCGCGATCAGTTCGCAGCCGCGCTTGTCCGCCTCCGCCCGCAGGATCGGCAGGCGCTCGCGCTCGGCGGTGACGCAGACGCCGCCGTGCGGCATCGAGCGGCTCAGCGAGCGGGCGACGTCGTCGAGGGTGGGGCCCATCTCGGCGAGGTGGTCCTCGCGGACGTTGCACAGGACACCGATGGTGGAGCGGATCAGCTTGCGCTGGTTGATCTCCTGCAGGTCCGGCATCACCGCCATGCACTCCACCACCAGCACGTCCGGGTGGTACGCCGACGCGCGGCGGACGATGCCGACCTGCTCGATGACGTTGGCGATGCCGAACTTGCGGTAGACCGGCTCCTCGCTGCCGTCGGGGTGGATGAACCTGGCCGCGGTGCCGGTGGTCTTCGCCGCGGTCACCAGGCCGCCGCCGCGCAGCGCGCCCGCGCACAGGCGGGTGATGGAGCTCTTGCCGCGGATGCCGTTGACCAGCACGCGGTGCGGGATGCGGTCCAGGTTCGCGTCGTGCTTGCGCTGCTCGACCACACCCGCCACGAGCACCGCCGCACAGCCCAGCGCGAACACCACGTACAGGAACAGCATCAGGTGCTCTGCCCCGACCGGTCGCGCCGCTCGGGCGCGGTCCGCCGCGGGGGTCGCTCGCGGGACTCGGTGCGGGCGCCGTGCGGTGCCCGGTCCGGGCGCCGGGGCGGGTCGGGCTCACCGGCGTGGTCGCGCTGGGGGGCGCGGGGGCGCTGCCGCGGCGGTTCCCGGTGCCCGGGGGCGTCGCCGCGGCCGCGCCGGTCGCGTTCGGCCGGGCGCTGCTCGGCGCTGACCGGGGTGAGCAGTTCGGTCGCCTCGGCCGGGTGCTGCCCGACCCGGACCGGGGCGACCAGTTCGGTGGCCTCGGTCGCGGCGCCGCGGGGGCGGCGGACCTCGCCGAGCCGCCCCGCTCCCCCGGTCAGGGCCTGGCGGCAGATCTCCAGGCAGGACGCGATGGTGCCGATCTGGTCCTGGTGCTGCGGGTAGACCACGCCGGAGGTGTCCCCACCGGCGATCGCGTCGGCGTGGGCGCCGATCCGGTTGAGCGGGCGGACCAGGACCAGGAAGTGCCAGCCGAACAGGAACAGCGCGGCCAGGGCGCCGATCAGGGCCGCGGTCAGCGCGTTGCGCCGCAGCTCGCTGCCCGCCAGCGCGAGGTCGGCCACCGGCTGGTCGGCCACCACGACCCAGTCCAGCGCGCTGCTGGCACCACCGCTGAGCTTCGTGGAGACCACCAGGCCCGCGCCGCGGACCTCGGCGACCGGGGTCCCCGCGCGAGCGCTCTCGGCGGCCGTGCGCAGCCGGTCGTCCTCGACCCGCTCGAAGGCGACGTAGCCGCCCGTGGCCAGGATGGTGCGGTGCCGGCCGTCGAGCACCCGCACCTCGCCGGGGGCGCGGTCGAGCAGGCCGGTCAGCGCGAGCGTGTCGTACTCGCCGACCAGGCTGCCGCCTCCCGCCACGGGGACGTGGGCGTAGAGGACCGGTACCGGGCCCTCGCGATCCCCCTGCGCCACCCCGGCCTCCGCGGGCACCGGCGCCTGTTCGCGCAGGGGCTCGCGACCGACCACGCCGGACACGGCGCCGCTCGCGTCGACCAGGTACGCGCTGCGGTAGCGGGTCTGGGTGGAGACCAGGTTCTCCAGGGCGGGGCGCAGGGCCGCCGGGTCCTTGCCCGCGCCGAGCAGGGCCACGGCCGCCAGGTCCGCGACCCCGTCGTTGACACCGCGGCGCAGGGTCGTGGTGACCGCGACGGCGCGGTTGCGCAGGCTGGTCACCACCGCGTCGGGCACCTCGGCGGTGCCGGTGGCCACGGTCAGCACCAGCGTCGCCGACCAGCCCAGGACCAGGGTCGCGGCCAGGCCCACCGCGGCGACCGCGGGCAGGCCGGGCCGGTCCCCGGCGACCTTCGGCCCGGTTTCGCGCAGCACCGCCCGGCAGTGCTCGACGGCCACCGCCACCCGCCGCACCTCGCGGGCCCGGGGCAGCGCGACGTCGGTGTCGAGGTCGCCGCCCGCGACCGCCAGCGCGTCGGCGCGCAACCGGTGCACCGGGCGGACCAGGGTGGCGCGGATGAGCAGGAACCCCAGCAGGGCCAGCCCGAGCAGCACGGCGCCGGGGAGCAGCCCCAGGTCCTGCTCGGCGCCCGCGGTGACCGGGGTGCGCACCACCGCGACCACGCCGATGCCCAGTCCACCGCCGGTGCCGTCGACGGTGATCGGGGCGTGGGTGACCACGGTCTGCCACCCGGCCACCGGGTCGCCGAGCACGGTGCCCGCCTGCCCGCCCGCGGCCGCGGCGGCGGCCAGGCCGATCAGCTCCGCCGTCGCGCCGTCGGTGGCGGGGGGCGGGGTGCCACGCGTGTCCAGGACGCGGCCGGTGGCGTCGGTGACCAGCACCGCGCGGTCGGGGTCGGCGTCCACACCGACGTCGGGCAGCCGGGTGCGGCTGGTGGCGACGAGAATCCGGTTGTCGGCCAGCACGAGCGCGGTGACCAGGGTCAGCCTGCCGCCCGCGTCGGTGGTCGGGAGCACCGCGGCCTGGTCGAGCACGGTGGGCACCAGGTGCACGGGCACGGCTTCGCCGCGCGCGGCCAGCAGCGACCTGGTGGCACCGTCCAGCACGGCCAGCCCGCGCCAGCGGCGGTCGGTGGCCAGCCCGGCGAGCAGGGCCTCCGGCGAGGCCGGGATCGCGGTGGCGGTGCGCAGGTCGGTGGCGTTGCGGCTCGCGGAGACGCCCACCGCCCGGCCCGCGCTGAGCGCGAGCTGCTGCTCGGAGTCGACCACCGCCGCGGGCGCGACGCCGGGGTCGCGCACCTGCAGCAGCACTGTGGTGAGGGCGGCCAGCAACACCAGCAGGACCAGCACGACCGCCGACGGCGTGCCGACCCCGGAGGGGAAGCCGCTTTCCGGTATCTGGTCGGTGAGCGTCCGACCGGGTCGGGGCTGGCGTCGCGCGTCGTCGGCCACCGCAGGTGTTCTCCTCGGCGCCCTTGACCTCGGCGCGTCCCCCAGCGACATCACCCAAGTGGATGAACAGTCATCCGCTGCGTGATAGGAAGCGTCAAAGCTACGGGATTTGTTACACGAATAGACGCGCTGTGACTCAGCTCTCTCACAGATGATTACCCACGGTGAATGGAGCAAAACCTTTGCGAGGCTTGGTGAACGCACTCCCCGCCGCGAGGCGGGCACTGGTCGGGCTGGCGGTCGGTGTCCTCGCCTGCACCGCCGCGTGCGCCCCGGAGCCGGGGGGATCATCGGACCTCGCGGCCACGGTCCGTGACTTCGCCCGCACCCGCGAGCCGGACGCCGCGTACCGCCCGCCGGACCCCGGGGAGCGGTCCGGGGTGGCGGGCGCGCTCGGCCTGGCCACCGCCGGGGACACCGGCGCGGCGAGGTCGGCGTTCGCGCCGTTCGGTTTCGACTACCGGGTCGGCACCGACGCGGAGACCGGCCGCCGGTACGGGATGGCGGTGCAGGAGTCCTCGGGCGAGCGGGCGTGGGGGCTCTACGTCATCGACCTCGACACGCCCCCGCGGGTCGTCGTCGAGGTGCCGCACCCGAACTCCGACCTCGACACCGAGGAGGTCGGCCTGGCGCTGTTCCGCGCCCGGCCGGGCGCGGTGCTGGCCGTGGCGGGCACGCACCGGCGCGCGGCGAACGGCGCCGGGGACGTCGCCCACCGGGTGGACTCGATGTTCCACGCCCTGGTCACCGGGCTCGGGCTGCCGCAGGTGCAGGTGCACGGGTTCGACAACGCCAGCCTCCCCGGGACCGACGTCGTGCTGTCGACCGGAGCCGGGGAGGTCACCGAGGAGGCCAGGGAGGTCGCCGACGCGCTCGGCGGGTCGCGGGTCTGCCTGGCGTGGGCGGACCGGTGCGGGAACCTGGAGGGCGGGCGCAACGCGCAGGGCCGGGCGGCGGCCGAGAACGGCACCGTCTTCCTGCACGTCGAGATGAACCGGGCGGTCCGCGACGACCGGGGTCGGTGGGAGCGGGTCGTCGAGGCGCTGTCCGTGCTCTAGATCAGCGGGGGGTGCCGCGGAGTCGTGGGACGTGGCGCCGGGTGATGACGCGGGTGGCGAGCCCCGTGGGTGTCGCCACGGCGTTCCCAGCGGGTGCGGAGCCGGGCGCGGCTTCAGAGAGCGGACCGCAGGGCTGTCAGCTCCGCGCGGTAGTCGCGGTAGGCGGCGCGCAGGTCCGCGGCGGGCCAGGGCCCGGGGAGCAGCGGCGGCGGGAGGACCGGGTCGGCGGCGAGGTGGCGGACGATCGCGGCGGCCGCGGTGAAGCGCTCAGCCGGGGTCGCCGCCCGGCGGTGCAGGTCGTGCAGGGCGGTCGCGGTGGCCGACCACGTGGTGAGGTCCCACAGGGTCGAGGCCAGGGCTGCCGGGTCCGCCTCGGGGCGGGCTCGGAACGCCTGGACCAGGCCGGGCGGGGCGGGGGTGTCCAGGGGCAGGTTGGCCGGGCGCAGCCAGACGCCCTCGCGCAGCTCGGCCAGGCGGCGGTCGGTGAGGGCGGTGCGCAGGGCGGCGCGGTCGGCGGGGCTGCGGCCGGTGGCGGTGACGACGACGCAGTGCCAGTCGCCGTCCCAGGTCGCCGTCTCGGGGTTCAGGGCGGCGTTCTGCCTGCGCTGCCGCTCGACGAGGCGGTCGGAGAGCCGGTGGACGCCGTCGGCGCGGACGAGGTCGCCCGCGCCGACCATGCGGGTCAGGGCCACGCGCAGGGCCGACTCGCCGACGCCGAGGAGTCCGGCCAGGCGGACGAGGTCGCGGCCGGGCAGTTCGGGTGGGTCGGCGCCGAGGAGCAGGCTGAGCACGACCGAGCGGGCGGTCAGCGGGCGCAGGTCGGTCTCGGGTCGCATCGCCGATGACATTACACCCTTGGCACGGTCGCAACGGGGACGTAATGTCGGGTCATGACCTCCACGCTGCCCACGCCGACCCAGCACGCGACGCACGCGGTGGAGAACCAGCCGCCGCCGCTGTCGCCCTACGACGCCTCCGACAACCCCGCGCTGCTCGAAGGACTGCGGCGGGAGGGCGCGGGCTGGGCGGAGGAGGACCTGCGCGGGCTGGGCGCGCACGCCGGGTCGCCGGAGGCCCAGGAGTGGGCGGAGCAGGCCGACGTCAACGAGCCCGTGCTGCGCACCCACGACCGCTACGGCCACCGCGTCGACGAGGTCGACTTCCACCCCGCCTGGCACAGCCTGATGCGGGTCGGGGTCGCCGAGGGCACCTTCGGCTCGGCGTGGGCCGACGAGCGGCCGGGCGCGCACGTGGCCAGGTACGCCGCCCTGCAGGTGTGGGGCCACACGGAGGCGGGCCACGGCTGCCCGGCGGCGATGACCTACGCGGCGGTGCCCGCGCTGCGTCACTCCCCCGCGCTGGCCGCGGCCTACGAGCCGGGGCTGACCAGCCGCGTCTACGACCCGGGCCTGCGCGCGCCCGAGGGCAAGCGCGGACTGCTGGCCGGGATGGGCATGACCGAGAAGCAGGGCGGCTCGGACGTGCGCGCCAACTCCACCACCGCCACCCCCACCGGCGAGGACGGCGTGTTCACCCTGCGCGGGCACAAGTGGTTCACCTCCGCGCCGATGTGCGACGTGTTCCTCGTGCTGGCCCAGGCCCCGGGCGGGTTGTCCTGCTTCCTCGTCCCGAGGGTCCTGCCCGACGGCACCCGCAACACCTTCCGCATCCAGCGCCTGAAGGACAAGCTGGGCAACCGCTCCAACGCCTCGTCCGAGCCGGAGTTCGACGGCACCGTGGCCTGGCTGGTCGGGCCGGAGGGGCGCGGCGTCCGGACGATCATCGAGATGGTCAACTGCACCCGGCTGGACTGCGTGGCGGGCTCGTCGACGCTGATGCGCAAGGCCCTGGTCGAGGCCGCGCACCACGCGGCCCACCGCGGCGCCTTCGGGACCCGGCTCCTCGACCAGCCGCTGATGCGCAACGTCCTCGCCGACCTCGCCCTGGAGTCCGAGGCCGCGACCACGCTGACCATGCGCCTGGCGGGGGCGGCCGACCGGGCCGCGCGCGGCGACGAGGCCGAGCGCGCCTTCCGCCGCATCGGCGTCGCGGTCGGCAAGTACTGGGTGACCAAGCGCGCCCCCGGCTTCACCGCCGAGGCGCTGGAGTGCCTGGGCGGCAACGGGTACGTCGAGGAATCCGGCATGCCGCGGCTCTACCGCGAGGCGCCGCTGAACTCCATCTGGGAGGGCTCGGGCAACGTCGCCGCCCTCGACGTCCTGCGCGCCTTGGCCAAGGAGTCCGGGACGGCGCAGGCCCTGTTCACCGAACTGGCCACCACCCGGGGCGCCGACCGCCACCTCGACGACACCGTGGCCCGCCTCGGCCGCGAACTGTCCGATGTGGACGGCATCCAGGCCAGGGCGCGCCGCGTCGTCGAGCTGATGGCCCTGGCGCTGCAAGCGTCGCTGCTGGTCCGCCACGCGCCCGCCCCCGTCGCCGACGCCTTCTGCGCCACCCGCCTCGGCGGCGACTGGGGCAACGCCTACGGCACCCTGCCCGCGGCCGCCGACGTGACCGCCATCCTCGACCGCGCCGCCGTCGGCCGCTGAGCGGGCGGGGAGCCCAGCCATTGTGGGCGGACCCCTGGCGACGTGGCCCTGCCGGATGTAACCGGTTATAGTGGTTACATGACCTCGGCCGGGATGGTGCTGCGCTCGCACACGGGCGTGGAGTACCGGTTCGACCCCGGGGCGCTGTGCCTGGAGCTGCTGGTGACCGGCGGACCCGGCCCGTACCGGCGGTACGAGGTGCTGCACGCGCCGGACGACCTGGTTGCTTGGGCGGAGCGCTCCCGGCTGACCCCGACGCCGCGGTTGCGGGTCACCGCCGAGCACGTCGCGGCTGCTCGCCGGTTCCGGGACGCGTTGTTGCGGGTGGTGCACGCGCCCACCCCGGACGGGGCGGACCTGGAGGTCGTGAACGCGGCGGCGCGGCGACCGGCGCTCGCGCCGGTGATCGGGCCGGGCGGGGCGAAGGCGTGGGCGGGCGAACCCGACGGCGAGCAGTTGCTCGCCACGGTCGCCAGGGACGCGGTGGAGCTGCTGACCGGGGCGTTCGCGCACCGGGTCAGGACGTGCTCCGCCGCGGACTGCCGACTGGTCTACGTCGACACGTCCCGGCCGGGGAGCAGGCGGTGGTGCTCGATGGAGCACTGCGGCAACCGGCACAAGGTGCGGGCCGCCCGGGCCCGCCGGACCGAAGGGGGATGAGCACGTGCCCACCGGACTCACCAGGGACGCGGGCTGGCAGATCGGGGTGTCGCGCACCGTGGCGCACCCGCTGCCCGTCGTCTGGGACTTCCTGAGCGGACCGGAGGGGCTGGCGCTGTGGCTGGGCGCGGACCCCGACCCCGAGCCGGGAGCGCCGTTCCGCACCGCAGGCGGGGTGGAGGGCGAGGTGCGCGGCTACCGCGAGCGGGACCGCATCCGCGTCACCCACGGCACGACCACCATCCAGGTGGCCGTGCGCGCGAGCGGGTCCGGTCGGACGATGCTGCGCTTCCACCAGGAGCGGATGGCCGACGGTGACGAGCGCGAGCGGCAGCGCGCGCACTGGTCGTCCGTGCTGGACGCCGTCGCCGCCGCGCTCGACCGCCGCTGAGCGGGCCCACGCCGTCGACGTGGGCCCGCGGCCGGGTCAGGCGTCGTGCCAGACGCCCGCGTTGGTGATGTAGGCGCCGGTGGGCTTGGTCGGGTCGCCGTCCTCGATGACGTTGAAGCGCTTGGTGGCCTCGTCCCACCTGGTGAAGCAGGGGAACACCGGCGACGCGTGCCTGCGGTAGGCCACCACGATCTCGTTGACCGTCTGCGTCGCGCCCGCGCCGAGGATCACGTTGTGCTGCAACGCGTTGGTGCGGCGGACATCGATGTCGACCTCGTCGGCGATGGTCTCCGCGGCACCCTTGGCCCGCTGGACCCGGCCGGTGACCCCGTAGCGGACGCGCACCGGGGCGGGCGGGCCCTCGCCGTCGTCGACGAGGATCGTGTGCATGTCGCTGCCCTGCGCCAGGCGGACGCGGGTGAGGGCGTTGCGGTAGCCGCGCAGCACCGGCGCGTCCGGCTCCGCCAGGGAGGAGATGGCGTTGAAGACCTGCGCGTCGGTCTCGCTGGGCACCGGCATGAACACCACGACCGCGTCGGCGTAGCCCTTGAGCTGGTCGAAGACGGTGGGCTTGGACCCGTCCAGCAGGGAGGCGCTGAGGTCGTGCAGGCCCAGCGCGTCCTTGTGGTTCGCGCCGGTCCCCGGGTCGTTGAAGTTCGCCGGGTCCATCCGCGCCAGCACGCCCTTCGCCGACCGGTCGAGGGTGATGTTCACCTGCTTGGTGGGGTCGCGGCGGGCGGCCCTGTTGACGATGGAGAACTCGCCGCCGCGCCCGTCCGCGCCGATCTGCCTGGCGGACATGCGGTTGGCGGCGTAGGCACCGGCCCAGGTCTCCCTGGCCTCGGCGGCCTTCAGGTCGGCCCACCACTTCTCGATCTGCGCCTTGCGCGCCTTCCAGGTGGTCCCGGCCCCGCCCAGGGCGACCAGGCCCTGCTGCAGCAGCCGCTGCCCGACGGCCCGCTGCGCGTCGGCGCGCTCCCGCGCCACCCGCTCCCGCTCGGCGACCTTGACCGGGTCCTGCCGGTCCTCGACCTCCTTGCGCAGCTCCGCCTTCCGCTCGGGGGCGAAGTGGAAGGTCTCGACGTCCTTGAGCATGTCCCACACCTCGAGCAGCTCGGGGAGGCTCAGTTCGCTGGTCCACCCCTTGTACTGCGGGACGTACTGCTTCGTCCGCTCGTCGTACTCCTGGAACCCGGTGGACAGGATCTCCAGGAACCGGGGGGACTTGGCGTCCCCGACGGCGGACTTCCAGCTCACCCGTGAAATCTGCACGTGCCCACTCCGATCCGATCGGGCGCACCACCCGTCGAGGGGGGATCGACTTCCGGGAGGCGCCCGTTACGGGGATGGCGCGTAACGGCGACCGGGACGGGACCGCCGAGCGGGCCACGGCCGCGAAGGCCCCCTTGCCGAGACCACCGGCGCAGCCCCGTCCCACTTGCGGAGCGGCGGGGTGCTGTTTAAGCGCAAGCGCTGATTCCTGTCCGTGGAATTGCGCCCATTGGATAGATATTCGATGTTTCAGCGGGGTTGTTCGATTGTCGGTCGCGCTTGTAGATTCATTCGGAACGATACGTTCCGCCAGGTCAGAGGTATCTCAATGAGGAGTCCCGTGAGGCCAGTGTCCCGATTCTTCCGCAGGTCCGAAGGCGGGGCGCGGCGGTGGCCCGTGGTCGCCGCGGTCGTCACCGCGCTCGCCGTCCCCGCGACCGTCGGCGTCTTCACCACCGTGTCCGCCGCGCCGGTCACCAAGGCCGCCGAGGCCCCGCAGGGCCCCATCGGCGACGCGTTCTACACCCCGCCGAACCCGCTGCCGCCGGGCAACAACGGCGACGTGATCTGGTGGCGCGAGATCCCCGGGAAGGCGGGCGCCAAGGCCTACCTGGTCCTGTACCGCTCGGAGTCGGCCACCGGCCAGCCGATCGCGGTCTCCGGCCGGGTGTTCGTGCCCCAGGCGGCGTGGACCGGCTCGGGCCCGCGCCCGATCGTCTCCACCGCCCCGGGCACGCGCGGCATCGGCGACAGCTGCGCGCCGTCGAAGTACCTCGACTACGAGGCCCCCTTCACGGACCCGCTGCTGCAGAAGGGCTACGCGATCGCCACGACCGACTACGAGGGCCTGGGCACCCCGGGCACGCACACCTACGTGGTCGGCCAGTCCGAGGGCCGCTCGGTCATCGACGCCGCCCGCGCCGCGACCCGCCTGTCGGCGACCGGTCTGACCGCCGGCGGCCCGATCGCCTTCGCGGGCTACTCCCAGGGTGGTGGCGGCGCGGCCTGGGCCGGTGAACTCGCCCCGTCCTACGCCCCCGACCTCAACGTCGTGGGCATCGCCGCCGGTGGCACCCCGGCCGACCTCAACGAGGTCGCCAAGTCCCTCGACGGCAGCCTCGGCTTCGGCTTCCTGCTGCTGGCCTCGCTCGGCCTCAACTCCGCCTACCCGGAGCTGGACCTGCCGTCCTACCTCAACGACAAGGGCAAGGAGCTCTACGCGACCAAGCAGGGCGTGTGCGTCGACGCCGTGTTCGGCTACGCGTTCCAGAAGATCTCCGACTACACCACCACCAACCCGCTGAACGTCCCGGAGTGGCAGGCCAAGCTCGCCGAGAACCGGCTCGGCAAGGTCAAGCCCAACGCCCCGGTCTTCCTCTACCACGGCCTCGTCGACGAGATCATCCCGCTCAAGCAGGCCGAGACCCTGCGCAAGGACTACTGCCGGGCGGGCGCCAAGGTCCAGTGGGGCGCGTTCCTCGGCGAGCACGTCACCACCATGGCCTTCACCGCGGGTGACGTGGAGAAGTTCCTGACCGACCGGTTCGCGGGCAAGGCCCCGAAGAACAACTGCTGACGCACTCCCTGATCGGTCTCCGTGCCCCCGCCTGCTCGCAGGCGGGGGCACGGCCTTTGCAGGGGGTCGGAGGTGACGACGGCGGTCACGGTTCCGGACGAGCCCGCGGGTCGAGCGGCCGGGAATCGGTGGTGGGGCGCCCGGTCGGCGGGGTCAGGACCACAGCCAGGAGATGCCGTAGACCCCGGGGGCGCACCTGGGCAGGAAGGTGTGCACGGTGTCCGAGGCGTCGGCGGTGAGTCGCCGTCGCTGCCTCGGGGCGGAGGGGACGGTGTCGCGGTGGTAGCTGTGGCAGCGCGCGGGCAACGCCGAGCCCGCGAACCGCACGCGCAGGAGGAAGTCGTGCGCGGGCACGCGGAAGCGGCGCTCGTGCAGGCGGGAGGGGGCCGGGCTCGGGCCGAGCACGGTTTCGTACTCGATGATCGCGGTCTCGTTCCTGGCCAGCGTGCGGCCGAAGTGGATCTCGGCGGCCAGGTACCCGTTCTCGTGGTCGGCGGCCACCTCGCCGAGTCGCCCCGCCCGCACCCGGATGTCGGAGGGCATGACCTCGCCGTCGTCCACGCCGTGGGCGACGAGGAAGCGGTCCTGGCCCTCGGCCACCGCGCGCAGCACCTGGGTGACCGCGATCCGGCGCAGCGAGCGGTCGGCGTCGACGGTGCACAGCTCGGACACGCTCAACGGGGCCACCCCGTCGTTGAAGTGCTCGAACGAATCCCCCAGCACCCGCTGGAAGGGTGAGTCCACGCCGTAGAGGTGGCTCCCGGTGACCCCCGCGGTGGTGGCCCCCCGGCCCCGGGGCCGGGGTGGTTCCAGCAGGTCGAACAGGGTGTCGCGGGGCAGGTTGAGGATGGCCTCGAGTTCGCGCAGCGCGCGCAGCGACTTGGCCCGCTCCGGCCTGCTGCGGCCCTGCTGCCAGTAGCTCAGCGTGGCCAGGCCGACGTCCACGCCGCGGTCGGCCAGCCTGCAGCGGATTCGCTGCAGGGTCAGGTCGCGCCGCTGGATCGCGGCCCGCAGCACCTCGCCGAAGCTCTCCGCGCGAGACGCGGGGTCGGGGTCGGGGTCGGTGGTGGGCCCCTGTGCTGTCGGGAACCGGCTCACGGCGGCGCTCTTTCGTTCGGGGGTCTCCTCCGGACGGGAACGCAGTATCACCCGAAGCGCCGTGGTTGTCACCCCTGAGGGGGAGTGACAACCACGGCGCGTGGGTCTTGTTGTGATCAGCCGACGTTCAGGGTCAGGCCGTAGTACGACAGCGCGTCGCTCAGCGGCTGGAAGTAGGAGGACTTGCCCGCCTGGTTGCCGCCGTTGTAGGTGCACTGCTGCCCGGTCGGGCCACCCGAGGTCATCCCCTGGGCCTGGTTGCCGGAGATGTACGCCCCGCCGCTGTCACCGCCCATGGTGCACACCGAGGAACTGCCCAGCCCCCGCACCACGGTGTTCGGGCCGCCGTTGGGGTCGGTGTAGGTGACGGTGACGTTGTAGCCCTTGATCGTGCCGCAGGTCCAGCCGGACGTGGCGCCGGACTTGCAGATCGAGGAACCCACGGCGGCGCGCTGCCCGCCGCGGACGGCGATGTTGCCCACCGCGCCCCAGGTGCCGACCTGGGTGGCGATGGAGTTGCCGGAGTCGACCCTGGCGATGCCCATGTCGACGCTGTTCGAGCCCAGCGCGTAGCGCGAACTCGTGCCCTTGGCGAACCGGACGCCGTTGAGGTGCAACGTCGGCGCCCCCGCGACGCAGTGCCCGGCGCTGACCAGGTACTGCACGCCGGAGGAGCTGCGCGCGCCGAACCCGACGGAGCAGTACCCGCTGCCGCCGTTGATCGTCATCTTGCTGCCCGGGTAGACGGTGGCCTGGGTCTGCAACGCCCTCCCGCCGTTCTTCACCCGCACCGCCTGCCCGAACCGGGCCGCCTCCGCGAGGAACGCCTTGGCCTGCGGCTTCGCCGCGTCGCCCACCTCGACCTCGACCACGTCGGCGGCCACGTCCACCCCCCACGCCGAGATGCCCTCGGGCACCTGGCGGGTGGCGAGCTGGTCGAGCTGCGCCTGGACCCGGTTCAGCGCCGCCTCGCCGCGGGCCGGGGTGCGCGCCGCCAGGCCCGCCGCCCGCACCCGCGCCGCGCTCGCCGGGTCAGCGGTGTTCACCGTCAGGGTGCCACCACCGTCGACGAACGCACCGTCCACCCGCAACCCGCCGCGGGTCAGGTCGGCGAGCCGCTGCCGCTGGGCCGCCTCCCGGTCCAACCTGGACACGGCGGCCCGCTCGTCGACACCCAGGGTGCGCGCCAGCGCGGTCACCATCTCCGGCTGGTACTGCTGCGGTGCGGCACTCGCCGGGGAACCGGCGGACACCAGGGCAGCGGGGACGAGCGCGCACAGCGCGGCGCCTGCGATCAAAGACTTCCGGAAACTGATCGACATAGACCATGCCTCTCCTCACCGAAGTCCACACGCGCAGGGGTGGAGGGGGCGCGGAACTGCCATTTCCGCACCCACTCAGCGTGTGGATCTCCGACGACCGGTGGGACAACCGGTCGATGGGGAAGAACTCTGCTATCGGCCCCGACCCGTGGACAAGGGGTTTCCCGGAAGAATTTTTCACAGAGAGAACGCAAGTCGTTGAACACCGATTCCCACGCCCGCAGAGCGGGGCGACCGCCAAGTCCACCCGCGACCCCTTGAGGTCTAATTAGGACAGCAAGGACTCCGCCCATCGCCGGCGGTCGACAACCTGCGCGGAAGGCGCACTCGGCCCGGCACCGAGGACGAGCACTGCACGACATGGCCCGGGTCGAGCAGCCCTTGTCCGCGATCACCCACACCCACCGTGAGGACAGGTCCTAGCGGCCCAGCACGGCGTGGGCCACGGTGACCTGGCCGGGTGCCAGTCGGGTGCGGCCGTCCTCGATGTCCCACAGGCTGTTCTGCAGCACCCGGCCGAGGGTCCAGCCCGCGGCGCGCCCGCGGTCGAGGCCGAGGCCGTCGGTGAGCGTGTCGAACCGCCTGCGCACGACCAGGTCCGGGGCGCCGGTGGCCACCACCGCGTCCCACCCGCTGTCGATGGCGGGCATCAGGTCGAAGCCCGGGTCGCCCACGAGGGGTTCGGGGTCGATCGCCAACCACGGTTCCCGGTCACCGGCGAGGACGTTGCCGCAGTGCAGGTCCCAGTGCAGCAGGCGGTCGCCCGGCTCGTCGAGCAGTTCGGCGACGGCCGAGGCGCAGGTGCGCAGCAGTCGACGGTCGTCAGCGTCGGGCAGTGCCCGCTCCGCCTCCGGGACCTGCTCGACGGCGCGGCGCGCGACGTCGCCGAGGCTCGGCAGCCCGTCGGGCGCGGGCACCGAGTGCAACCTGGTGAAGATGCCGGCGAGGACGCCCATGGCCGCCTCGTCGTCCTCGACCTGTTCGAGGGTGCGGGAACCATCCAGGCGTTCCAGCAACATCGTGGTGCTGGCCGGGTCGTGGTCGAGCAACCGCACGATCCCCCGGCCGCCCCAGGCCGCCAACCCGGCGATCGCGGCCGCGGACTCCTCCTTGGGCATCTGGAACTTCAGAGCCGCCCGCCGCCCGTCCGCGTCGCGCACCGGCACCACCAGCGACGCCTCGCCGGAGGCCACGGGCCCGTCGGGCACGACCCCCCACCGCTCCAGCGACTCGGCGACCAGTCCCGGCAGGCCGGAGATCCAGGCGCTGCCCGCCTCACCGCTGCGGCGGTAGGAAGCGACCAGCACCTCGGGGAGGTCCAACCGGAACGACGAACTCATGCGCGGGGTCTTCCTTCGAGGTGGACGACCGACCTGGTGGATCAATCCTACCGGGCGCCTGCGTGACCCGTCGGGATGAAGTTCCGTGCTCAGGACCGACGGCGGTGCACCGCGGCACCGGCGGCCACAACGCTGGAGTCCGATCGCGCGTTGTCGTCCCGGGGCGATCCGGTCGTGGGGGAGGTCCACCGCCACACCAGTGGCGGGCGGCCGCCCTTCGGCAGGGCTGCGGCGTGCTGCGCGGTGCGTTCGAGGCCGGGGACGCGGTCCATGGTGCGACCCAGGTTGGCCGGGTAGGGGCGGTCGCCGGTGAGGGATTCGGTGACGTCGAGGGCTTGCGCGGTGGTGAACTCGCCACCGAGGAGGCCCGCGGTGAACTGCGGGTCGCGCCACAGCTTGTCGGCCAGCAGGGGGCGGCAGTCGGTGATGATGCGGTCGTGGTCGAAGGCCAGTGGGGGGACGGCGTCCAGGGGGGTCCAGGTGGTGGTGCCGTCGTCGGGGCGGGTGGGGGCGACCGTGGCCCACAGGGCGATCGACAGGGTCGGGCCGCGGGGGTCGCGGGAGGGTTCGTCGAACGTGGCGAGTTGGCCGGTCGCGGTGACGGCCGCGTCGGGGACGCCGAGCTTGCCGGTGACGGCGCGGCGGGTGGCTTCGCGCAGGCGTTCGCCCCTGCCCAGGAGCACGCCCGGGAGGGCCAGGGCGCCCGCGAACGGGTCCAGTGCGCGCGGTGCCACTCCCAGCAGCACCGCGCGCGCGTCCGGGTCGAAGCGCAGCACGAGGACGTCCACCGAGACCAGCGTCGACTCGATCATGGGGGGATTGTCCCGCACGTCAGCGGTGGGCCGGTGCCCGCACGGTGTAGTCCGCCCGGGTGGGGCCCGCTCCGGTGACGAGGACCGGGACGTCGAGCAGGTCCTCCAGGAAACCCACCGGGTCGGGCAGGGGCTCCAGGACCGGGGTGCAGCCCGCCACCAGGTCCGAGGAGGACCCCAGCTCGGTGAGGTGGCCCGTGCCGGTCCGGTGGGCCGTGGCGACCTGGAGGTCCCGCGCGTCCAGGTGCGTCACGGCGAGGCCGTCGACGCCGCCGCACGCGGCCACGGCGTACCGCAGCAGCACGGCGTCCAGGTGACCGGCCCGCCACGCGCCCTGGTACTCCCCGGTTCCGTTGTGGCGCTCGGGGAACCGGTCGAGGACACCGCGGTCCTCGGTCGGCAGCGGGCCCGCGCCGTGCCGCGTCTGGTAGGTCCGCGTCACCCCCAGCACCCGCGCGCCCCGACCCGCGAGCAGCGCCCTGGCGTTGCGCGGCGTGACGGTGGACCAGGTGGTGTGCGGGTGGAAGCCGTGCGTCTCGTCGAGGAGGACCCCCTGCGCGCCCTCGAAGACCAGCCGCCCGGCGTCGGCGAGCCTGCCCGCCTCGTCGCCGGTCGTGATCCGCACGGCGTCGGCGAACGCCCGGTAGAGGGCCACGAGGTCGTCGACCCGGGGGCCGTCGCCGATCAGCGGCTCGTGGAACCGGGCGAGCGCGTCGAGCTTGCGCCGCAGCGCGACCGGGTTCGCGCAGTCGCCCACCCTCGGCGGGAGGCCGGGAACACCCCTCAGCTCCTGGCCCTCCACCACCTCGCCCGGCCGGGCACCCCGCTCGGCCAGCAGCGCGTACCACGCGGTCTCACCGATGCCCTTGCCGCACGACCCGTGCCGGTCGCGTCCCCTGGCGTCCTCCCGCGCCCGGTTCGCCGCGACGTGGAACGGGGTCGTCAGCAGCGCGTCGGCGTCGACCGACACCAGGCCCAGCGGGTCGGCGACGCCGAGCGCCGCCAGTTCCCGCGACTCCGCCGCCAGCGCGATCGGCTCCACCAGCACGTGGCGGGACAGCCAGGTCGGCACGCCCGCGAGCGTGCCGGACCCGAACTGGCTGAACGTGTGGTGCCTGCCGCCCGCGACCACGTTGTGCGCGGCCTGCGCGCCCCCGTTGAACCGCACCACCGCCGACACCGAGCCGTCGGCGCACAGCGCGTCGACCACCGCCCCCTTGCCCTCGTCGCCGAACCCCAGCCCGAAGACGACCACGTGCTGGTCCATGTCAGCTCAGCACCACGTCGTCAGGACCGTCGATGCCCAGCGGGGCGGCCGACTTCGCCAGCGACCGCGCGCTCGCGCCGACCGAGACCAGCGCCTTGCCCACGGCCCTGCTCTCGGCGACCGAGCCGACGTCGGCCAGGTCCACCAGCGCCTGGTCCAGGTCGACCACCCGCTCCTCCACGCCGATCGTGGCGGCGATCAGCTCGCACACCGCGCCGGGGTCGTCCAGCTTGAGGAAGTTCTGTCCCAGGACCTGGCGCCAGTGCTCACCGATGGCGTCGTCGTTGTAGTACGAGGACTGGTTGGGCAGGATGAAGTACACGTTCCACTTGCGGGCCAGCTCGCGGTACACCGACACCGGGTCGATGTCCTGCGCGACGTCGTCGCCGATGACCCGGCGGATGTGCCGCGCCTCCAACCGGGGCTTGTTCAGCTCGTCGCCGATGAGGAACAGGTAGCCCTTGCGGCCCCGCTTCTGCCACGCGTCGGTGACCACGTGCCGGGCCACGAAGTACGCGGCCAGCTCGTAGGACTCGCTCTTCTGCCCGCCGCCACCGCCCTCCAGGAAGATGTCGCGCAGCTGCTCGTCCATCCGGTTGTCCGACTCGAACTGCCCGACCTGCAGCGGCACGCGGTCGCTGTCGGCGTCACCGATCCCGCCGAACATCAACTGCGGGTCGGCGAGGTATCCCTTGCGCTGCAACAGCCCGTGCAGCTTGCCGAGCTTGCCCTGCATGATCCTCGGCACGGCGCCCATCGAACCGGTCACGTCGAACAGCACCGCGATCGGCGTCGAGTCGGCGTGGTCTGGCGAGTCGCGGCACTCGCGGGCCGCCACGCCCAGCGGGTCCAGCGCGGGAGCGGCCTTCCAGCTCCTGGACGGCTTGCCCTTCGTCGCCGCGGTGTAGCCGAAGTCGGCGATCCCCTTCGCCGCCCGGAAGGTCTTGGCCGCCAGGTAGGCGTTGTCGTCCCACTTGCCGTGTCCCATGGTCATGCTCCTGTCGTTCGGGGGAGGGCGAACGGGCGGAAGACCCGCGCGCCGTACAGCTCGTCGAGCAGTTCGTCGTACTCGCCCAGCAGGTCGACGGCGTCCGGTCGCCGGGACGGCCGGTCCTGGGTGCACCCGCGGGCGAACGTGATCTGCCTCTTCTCGTCGGGTGCCAGCAGGTCCAGCATCAGCGTGTGTGCCATGTGGACGTCCGTCGCGGTGGTGACCGGTTCCCTTCGGCGGACTTCCGGCGGGTAGGCGGTGGTCTTGCCGGTCGCGAGCAGCCGCTGCCCGCTCTCGACGGCGAACGACCACCCGGCCAGCACGATCCCGTGCTCCTCGGGGTGCACCAGCACGTTCTCGGCGGTGACCGCACCGTGCACCAGCCCGAGCCGGTGCGCCCCGGCCAGCGCCTTGAGCAGCCTGCGGTGCATCCACGCGTAGTCGCGGCCGTCCAACCCGCCCGGGAACGCGCGCCGCACGTCGGCGAGCGTCACGAACCCGTCCACCAGCGGGTCGAGCACCGTGAACGCCCGCTCACCCCGGCCGAGAGCACCGGAGGTGTCGAGCAGGCGCGGGTAGTAGGGGCGCAGCCAGCGGTGCCGGTCGGTGAACCGCTCCAGCGCCCGCAGCGCGTCCCACTCGCTGTGCAGCAGGGGGTTCAGCGCCGGGTTGCGCACCACCTTGACCACGTGCGGACCGTCGGCCCGGTACACGTTCGCGACGCTGCCGACGGCGAACGGTTCACCGATCCGGTAGGTGCCGGTCGCCGTGCGCAGTTCGACCGTCGCGCCCCGCGTCCACTCGTGGTGCATCCGGTTCAGCTCCGCGGACGCCGCGTGCGCCCGGGTGTCCCCCTCGCCGGTCACGTCCGGGTGCAGGACGGAAGCCAGCGCCCGGTACAGCCGCTGCGCCTCCGCGCGCCGCGTCGGATCGGTGGTGGGCGGCCCGAAGAGCCCGGCGGCCGATTCGGCCCGCTCCACTCGGTCCAACGCCTCTGCCCTGGTGAACATGGTTTGAGTCTATACGACTCAAACTCGGGGCGCAACCGTCCCCGTCCGAGGAAGGCGGCGGCGCGCACTACCGGGTAGCGCTTCCGGCGGCGAGGCATTGCCTGTCCGTGCGGGGTGGGGTGGGGTTGATGAACCCGTGCTGCTCCACCCCTCCCCCGGTTCAGTTCTGGGGTACCACCAGCCCCAGGTTGTAGGCGGCGATGACGAGCTGGGCGCGGTCGCGCGCCTCGAGCTTGCTCAACAGCTTGCCGACGTGGGTCTTGACCGTCTTGACCGAGATGCTCAACGTGTCCGCGATCTCGGTGTTGGACAGGCCGCGGCCGATGACGGTGAGGATCTCCACCTCCCGCTGCGTGAGCCCGTCGGCGGGGAGCGGCTGGTGGCGCGGGGTGGAGAGGTAGTGCTCGACCAGGTGGGTGAGGACCACGGGCGCGAACGGGGACTCGCCCGCGTGCGTGCGGCGGACGGCGCTGATGAGCTCGTCGAGGTCGGTGTCCTTGAGCAGGAACCCGCTGGCCCCGGCGCGCAGGGCACCGTGGACGTGCTCGTCGAGCTCGAACATCGTCAGGACGAGAACCTTGGTGTGGGCCAGGTCCGGGTCGGTGGTGATGTCGCGGGTGGCGGCGATGCCGTCGCGCCCGGGCATGCGCAGATCCATCAGCACCACGTCCGGGCGCAGCTCCTTGGCCAGCGCCACCCCGTGGTCGCCGGTTTCGGCCTGCCCCACCACGACCAGGTCCGGCGCGGCACCGATGACCGCGGCCAGGCTGTGGCGCAGCAGTGCCTGGTCGTCGACCAGCAGGACCCGGATCGGGGCGGTCATCGGGCGGCCCCGTCGGGGAGGCGCGCGGTGAGCGAGAAGCCGGTGGCGGCGGGGGCGGCGTCGAGCGTGCCGCCCAAGGCGTCGACCCGCTCGCGCAGGCCCACCAGGCCGTGGCCTGCGCCGCGGGTGGGGTACCACTCGGTGCGCGGGCCGTCGTCCCGCACGACCACCACGACGCAGCCGCCGTCGCGAGCCAGGTGGACCAGGAGGCCGGTCGGTCCCGCGTGGCGGGAGGTGTTGGCGATGGCTTCCTGGACGATCGCGCAGACCGCCGCCTGGACGCCCGGGGAGACCTCGCCGAGGTCGTCGACGGACAACCGGGCGGTGTGGCCCGCCGCGCGGGCGGCGTCGACGATGCCGGGGAGGTCGGACAGGCTCCGCACCGGGCGCAGCGGCACGGAGTTCCGGTCGCCCGCGCGCAGCACGGTCAGCATCCGCCGCAGCTCCGCGACCGCGTCCCGGCCCAACCGCTCCACGTCCACCAGTGCCTGCTCGGACTCCCCGGGCACCCGGCGGGCGGCCGCGGCGCGCATGATGATCACCCCCAGGCCGTGGGAGACGATGTCGTGCAGTTCCCCGGCGATCCGAATCCGCTCCCGGTCGGCCGCCCGCTCCGCCGCCCACGCGGTGAGCCGGGCCTCGTACTCCGCCCTGCGGCGGCGGGCGCGGACCACCGTCCAGGCGGTCACCCCGACGGCCAGCACGGCCACCGCGGGCGGGATCACCACCGCCCCCGGCCCCTGGGCGCCCACCGCCAGGAGCACCGCCGAGAGCACGAGCAGCGCGGCCGCGCAGACGAGCCACGCGCGTGACCGCCGAACGGGTCGATCGCCTGTTGTCATCGTGTTCACACTACCGCGCTCGTGGCGGGAATCCGCATGCGCGGGATTCCCACAAGCCGCGCACCGAGGGAGTCCCGATCACCCCATTCAGGTGATGGCACAACACTTTCCGCTCGTTGCGGTCCGTGGTAGCTTCGACTGTACGCGCGTCCCAGAGGGTATCTGGTGGAAGCGGATCAGGTCCTGCGGGGGCAGGGAGACCGGGAGCACCGCCGACGTCGTCGCGACCGGGGGCACCGGTCACAGGTCCAGCTGCGCGAAGAACCGGCGGAACAGCGGATCTGGTGGTGCACCGGAGAGTTGAGAGGTCACCGCAGGACACACACGTGGGGGATGAGTGCTGCACCAGGGGGAAGACATCGAGCGCGGGGCCTCCGGGTCCACCGCGGGCCAGGACGGGGTGGAGGAGGCACTGGCGAAGGCGGCCGCCCTGATCACCTTCGCCGCGCGCAACCACCAGTACCACCGCGACGGAGCCGAGCGGTTGCCCACGCCGCACGCCCGCAGGCACGCCGCACGCCTGCTGGTCTCCACCACGACGACATCGTTGCGGTGCACCGCCCCGCCACCGGGTGCGGAGTTCGCCGAACTCGTCGACCTCGTGGCCGCGCTGCCCGGGCGCGGGGTCCGGGTCGAGCTGCTGTGCACGGTGAAGCACTTGGCCGAGCCCGTCCGGGGCACCCTTTTGTCCACAATGGACAATGGAGTCGCGGTGCGGGTGCGGGCCTCGGCGCGACCGAGCCCGCACCTGCTCATCGCGGACGGGGCGGATGCGGTGCTCGCGTCCGGCACGGAGGCGGTGCTGGTGCGCGCTCCCGCCGTGCTGGCGGGGCTGAGCGCCTTCTTCGCCAGCACCTGGGCCGAGGCGACCGACCTCGGCGAGCACGCGCGGCTGAGCGACCGCAGCCTGGGCGCGCTCGGCGCACGGGTGCTGTGCGCTCTCGTCGCCGGTCACACCGACGACGCCGCGGCCCGCGAGCTGAGCATGTCGGTGCGCACCTACCGCAGGCACGTCGCGGACATCATGCGCGAGCTGGACGTGACCTCCCGGTTCGCCGCCGGGGCCCGCGCCGCGGCGCTCGGCCTGTTCCCGACCGAGCGCTGCGCGCCCTGACCGGGCGCGGGGGCGCGGGCACTCCCGGCGGTGGTGCTCGCGCTCAGGCATCCCGCGCTCGGAACGAGACGGCGGCCACAGCGACGGCCAGCACCACCCACGCGACCACGAAACCCGTTCCGACCAGAGCGCTCAGCGAGCCGAAGCGCCCCGCTCCACTGTGGAACCACATGCCGTACCCGGCGGTGTCGGGCAGGTACGCCGCGAACGCCGTCCGGTCGCGCAGCAGCGGTCCGGCGATGAAGTAGTACACGAGCAGCCCGGCCACCGCGGGGATCGTGCGGCGGATGACCGTGGCCACCGACGACGACAGCACAGCGGTCAGCGCCAGGTAGGCGGCGGCGCCACCCACACCGACCGCGAAGTCGCCGAACGGCGGCACCACCGCCGCATCACCCAGCACCAGATCGGCCACCACCAGGCCACCGAGGACCACCACCAGGGCGGTGGGTACCGCGATCAGCACCAGCGCCACCACCTTGGACAGGTGCAGGAGCACGCGGCGGGGCACGACGGTGAGGGAGGTCTGGACCTGACCGCCGGTGTACTCCGACGTCGCCGCCAGCACCCCGAGGATGATGAACCCGGCCTGGGTGTAGCCGATCGGGGCCAGTCCGATGTCGAGCGCCGAGGCGGTGCCCGTGCTGCCCTGCCTCCCCGCCGTGGCGAAGGCAACCGCGAGGACCGCCGAGACGAGCAGCGAGCCCGCGGCGGTGAGCAGGGTGGCGGGCAGGCTGAGCAGCTTGAGCACCTCGGCGCGGCTGGACCGGGTGAACTCGCTCCCGCGGGCCCGGGTGGGTGCGACCGTCGTCATCACGCGTCCCTCCTCGTGAAGGCGGTGAACCCGCAGGCGAGCAGCAGGACGACCCACACCGCCATCACCACACCGCCGGTGAGCGGGGACAACTCCACCGGCACCCTGACCTCGGTGAGGAACATGCGCATGCCTGCCAGATCGGGGAAGTAGACCGCGAGCGGGGTGACCTTGGAGAGCAGGAACGTGACCGTGACGACGGAGGTGTTGAGGACCAGCACCGCCAGCGGGACGACTCCGTTGCGGGTCAGCAGCGTGATGCCGAAGGCGAGCAACGCGGTCAGCACCCAGTAGAGGACGACGCCGGGCACCCGGGTCGCGGCGGCCCCGTCGAGCGCGTGCGCGTGGTCGCCGACCACCGCCTGCACGCAGGAGAGGGTGATCCCGGTGGCGATGGCCGACATCAGCACGACCGCGGTGGTCAGCGCGGCGACCTTGGCCAGGAGGAACCGCGTCCGGGACGGTACCGCGGTGAGGCTGGTGGTGATCTGCCGTCCGGAGCCCGCGCTCTCCCCCTCGGTGAAGTACTCGCTGCTGGCCGCGACCACGCCGAGGACGATGGCGCCCGCGACCCCGAACGCGAGTTCCTGGTAGCCGAGGTCGGGTCCGGCCTCGGGCTTGGACCCGTTCGCGATCGCCGAGCTCGTCGAAACCGCGGACAGGACACCGACGACCGCGGGCACGGCGATGCCGATGGCGAACGCGGCCCAGACCGACGGCAGCGAGGTCAGCTTGCGCAGCTCTCCCGAGTAGGCGCTCACCGCGCGTCCCCCCGCGCCCCGGTGGTGAGCGCGAAGAACGCGTCCTCGAGGGTGCGGTGCGCGCCGGTGACCTCGGCCAGGGTGCCCTGCTCGACGACCCGCCCGCCATTGATGATCACGACGTCGTCGACCACCTCGGCCAGTTCGCCCATGAGGTGGCTCGACAGCAGGACCGTGTGCCCGGCCTCGGCGCGCTCGCGCAGGAACCGGCGCATCCAGCGGATGCCCTCGGGGTCCAAGCCGTTGACCGGCTCGTCGAGCACCAGCGCGGCGGGATCGCCGAGCAGCGCGGCGGCCAGGCCCAGCCGCCTGCCCATGCCCAGCGAGTAGCTGCCCACGCGCTTGCGGGCGGCACCGGTCAGGTCGACCTCGGCGAGCACCTCGTCCACCCGCCGCCGTGGGATGCCCGCCGCGGCGGCCACCCAGCTCAGGTGCGCCCGCCCGGTGCGCGCGCGGTGGGCGCCGGACCCGTCGAGCACGGCGCCGACCGTGCGCAGCGGGTCGGGCAGCCGCTCGAACGGGACCCCGTCGACCAGGGCGGTGCCGGAGGTCGGGCGGTCGAGGCCGAGCAGGATTCGCAGCGTCGAGGACTTCCCGGCGCCGTTGGGGCCGAGGAAGCCGGTGACGCGGCCGGGCCGGGCTTGGAAGGTGACGTCGGAGAGGATCAGCGCCGACCCCCGCCGCTTCGTGAGCCTGTCGATCGTCAACATGTGGCGTTCACCCCGTCGGAGCACTGGTTTGTCGAGGTCCAGTCAACCGGTGGGCCGGGGCGGGCACATCGGCCCCGGGCCTGATCTTCGTCGAGCCCGCGCATCAGACCTGGGTCTGACGCGGCTGTTCACGCGATGAGCTGGTGGGTGGCGAGCTCGCGGTAGAGCCCGCTGCGGGTGAGCAGGCCCTCGTGGGTGCCCCGGGCGACGATCCGGCCGCCGTCGAAGACCAGGATGAGGTCGGAGTCGACGACGGTGGACAGCCGGTGCGCGACGACGAGCAGCGTGCACCCCGCCGAGGCGCGCTGGACCGCCTGCCTGGCCAGCATCTCGTTGTGCCCGTCCAAGTTGGACGTCGACTCGTCGAGCAGCAGCACCTCGGGTCGGGACAGCAGTGCGCGCGCGATGGCGAGCCGCTGGCGCTCCCCGCCCGAGAGGGCGACGCCGGATTCCCCGACTTCGCTGTCCAGACCCCGGCTGGAGCGCTGGACCAGGCCGGTGAGGTTGACCGCGGACAGCGCCTCCCAGCACTCGACGTCGGTGGCCCCGGGCGCGGTGAGGGTCAGGTTCTCCCGCAGGGTTCCCGCGAGGGCGGGCGCGTCCTGCTCGACGTAGGCCACACCCGCGCGCAGCTGCGCGGCGGTCAACGTGGCCGCGTCCACACCGCCGACGGTGATGGTCCCCGACTCCGGCGGGTAGAAGCCGACGACGAGGTTGAGCGCGGTGCTCTTGCCCGCTCCGGACGGACCCACGAGCGCGACGCGCGCCCCCCGTTCGATGTCGAAGGACACGCCGTCCAGGGCCGGGTCGCCACCTCCACCCGTGTCGTAGCCGAAGCGGACGTCGTGGAAGGACAGCGCGTGCCGCGCGCCACCGCCGTCGGCGGGCGCGGTGGGGACGACCGCCGCCCGCCGCCGCACCTCGTCCTCGGACGGCAGGTCGCGGATCTCCTGGATGCGGTCGAGGGCACCCAGCGACGAGCCCAGGGTGCCGACGGCGGCGAAGATCTGGCCCAGCGGTGCGACGAGCAGGAAGACGAACATCAGGAACGACACCAGGTCGGGCATCGCCAGTTGCCCGGCGGCCACCCGGTAGCCGCCGACCCCGAGCACGATGATCAGCATGGCCTGCGTGGTCAGCACCGACATCGGCTCGATGACCGAGGACGCCCGCGCCAGCCGGAGCCCCGCGTGCCAGGACGCGGTCGCGTGCCGCTGGAGCAGTTCCTCCTGGCGGTCGGTCGAGTTCCCCGCCCGGATGGTCCGGATTCCCCGCACGGCCCGGTCGACCGCGGCGGTGAGCACCCCCACCTGGGCCTGGACCTCCTGGCTGGCGCGCCGCACGCCCTTGGCCAGAACCGCGGTGATCGCCGCGAACACCAGCGCGACCAGCACGGTGAGACCGAACAGCAGCGCGTCGATGTAGACCAGCGCTCCCAGCGCGCCGATCACCGTGACCGTACCGCCGACTCCCGCCAGCACCCCGCGGGCCAGCGCGAGGCGCAGGACTGTGGTGTCGCTGCTGACCCGGGAAACCAGGTCGCCGGAGCGCCTCCGGTCGAACTCGGCGATCGGCAGCCGCAGCAGCGCCGACACCAGCGATCGCCGGGCGGAGAGCACGACCCCCTCTCCCATTCGCTGCAACAGGTACTGCTGCACCGACATGATCACCCCGACCGCGAGGAACAGCGCGCAGGCGCCCACCGCGAGCGCGGCACCGGGGTCGCCGTGCTGGACCGCGGTGATGATGGCGTTCACCACCACCGGTTGCGCGAGGGCCGCGACCGCGCCGAGCACGCTGAGCCCGGCCGCGGGGAGCAGTGTCCCGCGCTGCTGCCGCACCAACCCCCACAACACCTTCGCCGGGCGTGGACGTGTGATCGCACCCATGGCACCAAACCCCCGTTTTCATTGGTCGCCCGGCCGGACAATCTGCGGCCGCGGTGGTCACCATACAGATTTCTTGCCGATTCCGTCGAGTGCGTGCTACGTTGATTTCGGGGAGACGGCATGGGGCTGCCGAGCGGGGGAGAGCGTGATTTTCGCCGCTCAGGATGACCTTTTTGTCTTCCTTTCCACCAACACGCTGGAACACACTGGGAGGTACATCGTGCTGTCCGTCTACATCGCACCGGTCTTCGAGAAGATCGGCGGCTTCCGCGAGGTCACCAACGGCTACCCGTTCTGGGACAACCGCGACATCTTCGGTGGCTACACCTTCATCGGCTGAGCACCCGCCGGTGGGGCGGGGTCCGGAACCCGCCCCACCGGCACCACCGCCGCACACCGCGGCAAAAGCGGGTCTGACCAGGCAACCAAGATCGCGGAGGCAGTCGTGCCCTTCGTCGTGCTCCCGGACGACCCACTCTCCGCCGCCGCCGGGGAGCGGGCAGGCGACATCGTCGGCGACCAGGTCCTGCGGTACCCGTCCGGGCGCCCGTGGATCATCTCGACACCGGACGCGCAGTGGCACGAGATCGCGTCCCCGCCCGGTGCCCGAATTGTTTCCACCACCCCCCCGGCGACCGCGCTCGACATCGACCGGTTGACCGGGAATCCCATTGATCACCACTCGTGGAATTCCGTCGCCGGACATATTTCTGCCCACGCCCATTTTATCGGCCAAGGGCCGGGCGGCACCCGTTTCCAGGGAAACCTGTCAGGTTCCTGTCGATTCTTCTGGGCGCTGGACAACAACCTGCCACTCGTGTCGGACTCACCCGCCGTGCTGCGCGCCATGACCGGTGCCGCGCCCGACCTGACCTCGGTGGCGCTGTCGCTGGCGAAGGCGATGCCGATCCAGCCGTTCGCGCACCGCACAATGTGGTCGGGGATCACCGCGGTGGGGATCGGGCGGTGGCTGCGGCTGCCACCCGGCGGGGTCCCGAGCACGCACCGCTGGTGGTCACCCACCGGTGGGCCCGCGCTCCCGGTCGCGGAAGCCGCGGCCGGTGTGCGCGACGCGCTGCGGGACGTCCTGCGCGCGCAGTCGCGGTCGGCGGGCCTGGTGACCGCGGACCTGTCGGGAGGCCTGGACTCGACGAGCATCTGCTATGCGCTCGACGACCTCGGCAGGCGGTTCCGCGCCTTCCGCACCTCCTCGACGAGCCCGTGGAACGACGAGACCGGGCGGGCCAGGGCAGCCGCCGCCGATCTGGGGGTCGAACTGGTCGAGTTCCCACCGCTGTCGGAGACCAGCACGGCGTTCACGCTGGACGCCCGCGCCGACCCGGTGGAGCTGGCCGAGGGCCCGGTGGTGTGGTCGGCTTCCCGCGGTTACCTGGACGTGCTGGCCCCGGCGGTGGCCGCGACGGGGTCGCGGGTGCACTTCACCGGTCTCGGCGGTGACGAACTCTTCGACGTCGTGCCCGGTGTGTACCGATCGGTGTGGGCTGAGCGCGGACTGGGCGCGCTCGGGGTCCTGCGCAGGCACCAGCTGTCCGGCAAGTTCCCGTTGCGCCCGTTCGCCTCCGGGGTCGCCGACCGGCGTTCCTACGCCGCGCACCTGCGGTCGGTGGTGGCCGCGGTGGCCGCGGGCCGAGCCGCGCGGCGGGCGGACTCCTACTCGTGGTTCCCGCCGCCGGTGCTGCCCGGCTGGCTGACCGCCGAGGGGCGCGCGCTGGTGGTGGGCGCGCTCGAGGAGGCGGCGGCCGGGGACCCCGAGCCGCTCGGCGCGGACCCGACCGCGCACCAGGTGGTCGAGTCGATCAGCTACCAGGGGCAGATCCTGCGGCAGTTCGGCGTGGTGTTCGCGGGCACCGGCATCACCTGGCAGGCCCCGTTCACCGACCGCCGGGTGGTCGAAGCGGCGCTGCGGGCGCCGGTGTCGGCGCGCTTGGACGCCCGGGAGGACAAGCGGCTGCTGGCCGAGGCGGTGGCCCCGTTCATGCCGCGCGCGTTGTTCGCCAAGCGGGACCGCGGTGATTTCACCGCCGACATCTACGCCGAGCACCGCAGGCGCAGGCACGACCTGGTGGCGGGCTTCGCCACGGCCCGCCTCGCAGACCTCGGGCTGGTCGACCCGCACCGCCTGCTGCCGCACCTGGACTCCCCCGCGCTGGCGGACGTGGGTCTGCTGGAGCTGGAGAGGGTCGTCGGCGCCGAGCGGTGGCTGCGGGCCATCGACAACGAGACGAGGAGCACCGGATGACACTGCGCCTGCGCCCCGGCGTGACCATCCACGAGTCCGGCGACCAAGCGATCCTGCTCGGCACCGGCCGCGACGCCGCCTACTGGCGCCTCAACGGGACCGCCAAGCAGATGGTCACCCTCCTGCTCGACGGCCGCGACGTCGAGGCCGTCGTCACGGCCACCACCGCGCTGGTGGCGGCCGACGCCGCCGTGGTCCGCCGCGACGTGGAGAACCTGGTGACGGCACTGGTGGACGCGAAGCTCGCGGAGGACGTCGGATGACCGGCATCCGGGCCCGGCTCGCCGTGGGCGTCGCCCGGGTGCTGATCACGCTCCCGCCCCGGCGGCTGGCGCGGGCGGTGGCGTTCCTGCACCGCGGTGCGCGCCCGGCGTCCGCGGAACTCACCCAGCGGGCGCGGGACACCGTCTGCGCGACGAGCGCGCGGTGCACCGGCCAGGGCTGCCTGCCGCGCTCGGTGGCCGTGGTCGTGTACTGTCGCCTGCACGGGCGCGCACCGGACTGGTGCACCGGTTTCGCACTGGACCCGTTCACCGCGCACGCCTGGGTGGAGGTGGACGGCGCGCCGGTCGGCGAACCGCCCAAGGTCGCCGAGTACATCATCAGCCAGGCTGTCCGACTGCGGTCGCCTGCCGCTGCCTGAGGCAGCGGACGAGGCCGGGGCCGGTGCGATCATCCCGCACCGCCCCCGGCCCGTCAGGACAACGGGCGGGGTGTGCCCCCAGGCCCGTGCACGGCGTGAGTGCGGGTTCGGCCAGGTCCTCGTACCCGAGCCGACTCAACCGGTTGTGCTGGTGCGCAGCGGCGCCGGACACACCGTCGACCACGCGGCGACCAGTTCCCCGGGTACCGAGCGGGCACGGACGACGATGGGGGACCGCGTGGCTCAGCGGTGCCGGGAAGCACCACGGCGGGGGCGAGAACGTCCTCAGCGACCGCTTCCCCCACGGCGAGGGCTGCTCCCGACGTGGCAGACGGGCAGGTGCGCCGGGCGAACCGGAGTTCGGGGGTGGACGAACCGACGGTGTCGCCCGGTGCCGCGTGAGGTCGGCCACCTCGTGGGCTCACCCCGCTTCCGCGCGGTGCGGACCGGCGCACGCGCGACCCTCGTGGCCGGGTGGTGGTGGGGGACGATGATGGGTGGGAGTGCGGGCGGGCGGCCCGGCGGGAGTGGAGGCGTCATGGCGACCCCGATCGGCGCCAAGCGGGTCGTGAGCCGGGAGCAGGTCGTGCGGGGCGCGTCCCGGTTCTTCCTGGAGCACGGCACGGTGGACATGGACCGGTTGGCGACGGCCCTGGCCATCAGCCGGGCGACCCTCTACCGGGTGGTGCGCAGCCGGGACGGTCTGCTCGGTGACGTGCTGTGGCTGCTGGCCGAGCGGCTCCTGGTGCGGGCGCGGCAGCAGCGCAGGCGCGGCGGGGACGACGGTGTCCTGGAGGTGACCCAGCGGTTCACCGACCAGATCCGCGGGTCGGCGCCGTTCCGGGCGTTCCTGCGCGGTGAGCCGGAGACGGCCGCGCGGGTGCTGCTCAACGCCACCGGCGGGGTGCACCGGCGGGCGGTGTCGGCGCAGCGGGAGATCCTGCGGGAGGTGCACGGCCCCGGTGGGCCGTGGTCGCCGTCGGCGCTGGACCAGCTCGCCTACCTGTACGTGCGCATCGTCGAGTCGATGATCTACGCCGAGCTGCTGGGCGGTGCCCCGCTCGACCCCGCCCTGGCCGAGCGGGCCGCCAGGGCGGTGCTGCGGCCCTCCGGGTGAGGTGCCCCGCGCCCGTGCGACGGCGGTCTCACGATTTCCGCCCGTCCTGGTGCGGGGTGTGCGGGTCCGGTTACGTTCCGTGTGCCCCCACCCCCCATCGTCGCGGGAGCCGGTATGCCGATTTCCCCCTGGCGCCGCGTCGGCCTGGTCACGGCCGCGCTCGCCCTGCTCGCCCCGAACGCCGTCCCGGCGTCGGCCACCGCCGCGGCGGACCCCGTCCCCCGGGTCGTCGGCCCGCTGCCGGGGACCGCGCCCGGTGATCGGCTGGCCGAGCGGATCGAGGACACCCACCCCTTCTTCTCCACCCCCGTCGACCTGGCCGCGAGCGGCTACGTCGAGCAGGAGTTCCACCTCTCCGGGCTGGCCGACGGCTGGTCCGCCGCGGGTGCGCGGGTGGCCGACGACGTCCCGTACACGACCAGGGTCGTGGTGCGGCGGCCCGCGCGGGCCCGCGACTTCTCCGGGACGACCCTGGTGGAGTGGCAGAACGTCACCGCCGGGTACGACCTGGACGCGCTGTGGAACGCCGACTCGGTGGTGCGCGCGGGCCACGCGTGGGTCGGGGTGTCGGCCCAGCGGGTCGGGGCGGAGCAGCTACGCGGGTGGAGCCCCGCCCGCTACGGAAACCTCGACGTGACCGGCGGCGGCCGCTTCCCCGCCGACGAGCTGTCCTACGACATCTTCACCCAGGCCGGCCGTGCCGTGGACCTGGGCACGGTCATGGGCGGGCTGCGGACCAGGACCCTGCTGGCGATCGAGGCCTCCCAGTCCTCGGCCCGGATGGCGATCCTCTACGACCGGGTGCTGCCGCAGACGAGCCCGGTGTTCGACGGCTACGCCTTCGTCGTCGGCGCGGCGCCGACGCGGGCGGGCGCGGAGCCGGTCTTCCAGGTCCAGTCCGAGACCGACGTGCGCAGCGCGCAGCGGCCCGCGGACACCGACCGGTTCCGCCGCTGGGAGGTCGCGGGCGCGGCGCACTCCGGGTACGAGGGGCAGGCCTACCGGGCCCCCATCTCCGAGCGCGACCTGGGCGGGGCGCCGGAGTACGCCTGCGACCGGCCGCCGTTCAGCCGGGTGCCGATGCACCACGTGACCGCGGCGGCCTACGAGCACCTGCGCGCGTGGGTGCAGCGGGGCACTCCGCCGCCGACGGCCCGGCCGCTGGAGTTCGAGGCCGACGGGGTCACCAAGAAGCGCGACGCGCTGGGGCTCGCGCTGGGCGGCATCCGCCTCTCGCAGGTGGTCGCGCCGATCGCGCTGAACACCGGTGACAACACCGGCGAGGCGTTCTGCCGCCTGTTCGGCACCCACGAGCCCTTCGACGGGCCGACGCTGTCCCGGCTCTACCCGAACCCCGCGAGCTACCTGGGCCCGGTCGTCAGCACCGACGCCGCCAACGTCCACGCGGGTCACCTGCTGCCCGCCGACGCGCGGGAGAACCTGCGGGACGCCGTCGCGAGCGGCATCGGGCGGCCCGCCCACCACGGAGGAGGATCATGAACGCCCTGACGTCGACCCGGTGGCGCCGATCGGGGGTGCTCGCGGGGCTGCTGGCGCTCGTCGCGACCTCAGCGGTGTCGGTGGCGCCTGCGCGGGCCGCGGTGGAGGCGGTGCGGGCCGGGTTCACCCCGGTCGTGTTCGTCCACGGCCAGCAGGGCTCGGCGCAGCAGTGGGAGTCCAACGCCATGCGGTTCTCGGTCAACGGCTACGCCGACGGCCTGCTGCACGCCTACGAGTACGACACCAGCACCGCGAGCAACGACCAGGCCGTCGCGGGCCTCGACGGGTTCATCGCGGGCGTCCGCGCCCGCACCGGTTCGCCTCGGGTGGACGTCATCGCGCACTCCCGGGGCACGTCGGTCGCGCAGACCTACCTCGCCACCCCCGAGCGGGCGGCCTCGGTGCGCAGGTACGTCAACGTCGACGGGCGCTCCAGCGCCACCCTGCCCGGCGGCGTCCCCACGCTCGCGCTCTGGGGCAGCCTGCAACCCGACGGCTCGATCGGCGGCGCGACCAACGTGCACCTGCCCACCCTGGGGCACACCGAGACCACCACCTCCGCCGAGGGCTTCGCCCACATCCACCGGTTCCTGCGCGACCGCCCGGCCCGCACCACCGCGGTGCTGCCCGAACCGCCCGACCGGGTCGTGATCGCGGGGCGGGCGCTGTACTACCCGCAGAACCAGGGCGTCGAGGGCGTGCTGCGGGTCTGGGAGGTCGACGACCGCACCGGCGCCCGCCGGGGCGGGGCCGCGCACACGGTCACGACCGGCCCGGACGGCTCCTTCGGCCCGCTGGAGGTCAACGGCCGCAAGCACTACGAGGTGGAGGTGGTGCGCGAGGGCCAGCAGACCCACCACTACTACTTCGAGCCCTTCGAGCGCTCCAACCGCTTCGTGCGGTTGCAGATCTCCCGCCCCGGCGGCATCACCGACCACGTCGACAGGTGCCCCGGCCACTCCGCCTTCACCGTGATCCGCAACCGCGAGTGGTGGGCCGACCAGCAGGCGGCGGGCGACAACGACCGCCTGCGGTTCGACGGCGTGGACGTCCTGGCCCCCACCACCGCCCCCCGGCTGCGCCAGATCCTCGCGGCCTTCGTCTTCGACGACGGCTGCGACGGCGCGTCCGCGCCGGGGGTGGCGCTGCCCCCGTTCAGCACGCTGCCCTTCGTGACCGGGACCGACCGGTACGTGCCCGCCCAGCCGGACGCGGGCCGCACCGTCCGGGTCACCCAGGCGGTGCGCGGCAGCGGCGGCGCGACCCGCACCGTGGCCACGCGGAACTGGCCGTCGGACCGGCACTCGATCACGGTGCAGTTCAAGGACTACGTCGGCATCGGTTCCTGAGCACCGCCGGAGGCGGGTGGCGGCGCTCCGGGGTCACCAGAAGCGCTGGACGCGGCGGGCGGCCTCGGCGATCTCCCCGCCGTCGATCGGGTGGCGGTGCGGGGCGATGCCCGCGGCGGGCCACTCGACGACGAGGTCGAACGGGGTCGGGGGCGGGTTCGGGGAGAGCCAGAAGCGCAGGGTGAGTTCCAGCAGGTCCGGTGTGGACGTTCCGGCGCTGCCGCGCAGCAGGGGCGGGGTGCCGGGGTCGGCGCCCGCGTGGGCGACGCGGACCCGGACCGCCGCGGGGTCGGTGCGGCCCGGCACGGGGGCGAAGAGGGCACCGGCCTGGGCGTCGGTGCGGCCGAACCAGGTCTCGTACGGC
This sequence comes from Actinokineospora spheciospongiae, assembly GCF_000564855.1. GTDB lineage: Bacteria > Actinomycetota > Actinomycetes > Mycobacteriales > Pseudonocardiaceae > Actinokineospora > Actinokineospora spheciospongiae. Next base: position 74,987 of record NZ_AYXG01000139.1, on the reverse strand, counting down.
CGGTCGCCCCGGCGGGCCGCGGCGACCAGTTCGAGGACGCAGCCTTCCTCGTGGACGCGCAAGCAGGTCAGGGCGATGACCGCGTCCCGCGTGCGGGTCAGGATCTCCTGCTTGGGGATCAGCACCCCGAGCACCCCGGGGGGCGGGGCGTCGCCGACCGGGGGTGTGCCGCCGGGACCCATCACGCGCACCTGTTTCCGTCGTCGGGTGGAGTCCTCGTCACGGTACACGTGTGGACCCCCCGTCATCGGGGGGTCCACACGCGACTGTCAGCGGGAGGTGGTGCTTCCCGCTGTCACGGCGTCCAGTTCGGGCCGGTGATGCCGATCCACATCACCGGGCAGCTGAGGGGGACGAATTCGTTGGGCGCGAACAGCTCCTGCGGGTAGTTCGGGTTCAGGTTGCACGTGACGTAGCCCCAGTACCCGCCGGACGCGAGCCCGGTCGCCCAGAGGTCGTCGACGCGGAGGGAGCCGCGGTAGCCGCCGTAGCAGACGACGGCGCCCGGGCCGAGCACCAGGCGGATCTGCGGGGTCGGGTCGGTGTCGCTGCACGCGCGGGCGTCGACCTGGACGCTCGGCAGTTCCGGCGCCGCCGCGGCCGACCCGGCGCCCGCCGCGACGAGCGGGAGCGCCAGTACCAGTGCGGCCAGCACGTTCCGACAGGCATTCTTCAAGGAGTTGCGCATGGTCATGATCCCCAGTCGGTGTATCGGTTGATTCCTTGCCAAACCAGTACAGCAGTCGCCACTTTCCCACGACACCGCCGTTCGGGGGTGTGCGTCCTCACTCGTCGACCACGGTGGACTGTCCATAGTGGTCAGTGGTGGCGCGGCGGGTCGCATAGGGGTCGAGCACGTCCTCGGGGAGGTGTTCGATGGCGACCTTGGTGCCGAGCCCGAGTTCCTCGGCCGCGGCCAGCAGCACGTCGAGCGCGACGTGGTCCTCCAGGGCGAACCCGGTGGAGTCGAACACGGTCAGCCCGTGCCGCCAGCCCTCGGCCGCGGCCGGGTCGGCGCACAGCCGGTCCAGGGTCGTGGCGACCTCGCCGGGGGCCAGGCGCTGCGACTCGCCCTCGGCGTGGGCCTGCTCGGGGTGGTCGACGCAGACGCGGGCCCGGCGTAGCAGCGACAGCGGGAGCTCGGTCTTGCCCGGCTCGTCGGCACCGACGGCGTTGACGTGCAGGTGCTCGCGGTGCGGGCCGTCGGGGAAGACCGGGCCCCGGCCGGGTTCGACCGAGGTGGCAGTGCACAGCACGTCGGCCCCGGCGAGGACCTCGGCGGGCGCGGCGACCCGCACGTCCAGGCCGAGGAAGGCGATGCGCGCCGCCAAGCCCGCCGCGTGCGCCGGGTCGGTGTCGCTGACCAGCACCCGGCGCAGGTCGAGGACCTGGGCCAGGCCGTGCGCCTGGGTGACCGCCTGGGCGCCCGCGCCGACGAGGCCGAGGGTGGTGGCGCCCGGGTGGGCCAGCAGGCTGGTCGCGACCGCGGACGCGGCGCCCGTGCGCAGGGCGGTGAGCAGGACCCCGTCGGCCAGCGCCACCAGGTGGCCGGTGTCGTCGTCGAGGCGGGCGACGGTGCCCAGGATCGTCGGCAGCCCGGCGCGGCGGGCGTTGCGCGGGCTGTAGGCGACCGTCTTGACGGTGACGCCGCGGCCCGGTTGGCGGTGGGGCATCACCTCGATGACACCGGGGACCGCCCCGCCCCGGGTGAAGCCGGTGCGGGGTGGCGAGGGGGCCAGGACGCCCCGGCCGAGGTCGGCCAGCGCGGCGCGCAGCGCGTCGATCACCCGTCGCATCACGGTGTCGCGACCGAGGACGCGCAGGACGCGGCCCACGTCGTCCTGGCCGAGCAGCCACGTTTCCACCACAGACCCCCAAGGCAGGGCGAGAAACCGGCCGGACCGGCCGGTCATCCTTATCCGGAAAGCACGGGGAGAAGGCCGCCGGACCGCGCAAAGGAGACGGGAATCGGAAAGAATCGATTCACCGAACCCGGCCGACCGCAGCCCGGGAATAGCGCGATCACCAACGCGACCGGGTCGCAAACCCGATCTTGACCAGCCCGCCCGGCACACCACCCGCACCCCATCGGGGTACGCCACCGCGATTGCGACCGGCGGGGGGTGAACCGACCCCACCCGACTCGCGGCACGGCGCACGGCGCGGTCCGGCGCTGGTTCCCACAGGCGAACGACGACGCCGACCATGGCAAAAGCGCAGGTCACGGCGGTTGTCGAGACAGCCGGGGACACCGAGCGGCACACCGGGGCAACGGCAGCCACCACGCCCGGCGTTTATCTTTCCGCGATCACTTGGACCATTCTGTTCCCCCAGACGGATCAGACGGCTACTACTCATCCATTGCTATCCATGGTCACACACAGTGACTAAATCCACCTTAGCACACACCCGTGGGAACATCGCAACCATTCCGCTCGAATGGCCGCTACCGGCCGTTGCCACATCTTCACCAACCAAAAGTGACCTGCGTTACATTCCACCGGGTAGCCGCGAGGGCGTGGTTAGCATCCGAATTGGGCTGTTGGTCGCGAACAGCATTTCGGGTGACAGGGGGAATTCGTGGTCCGATCGACGGCGTTCGGCGCCGGGCTCGACCTGGCCGACGTCACCCGCACCCTCCCCGCACCGCACGCCGCCCGGCTCGCCGACGCCCTCGGCCCCGTGCGCGCGGGCGGGGACGACGCGGCCTTCGCCGACGACGCCACCGCCGCGGTCCTGCCGCACCTGCCCGCCGAAGTGCTGCACGGCTTGCTCGGCCTGCGCGACCCCGGGGCGCCGGGTGTGCTGCTCGTGCGCGGCCTGCCCGTCGACCGCGACCTGCCGCCCACGCCGACCGACCGCGAGCGGGGCGACCCGCGCGGGCTGGCCCCGGTGGCCACCGGGGCCCTGGTGGGCACCACCCGACTGCTCGGTGAGCCCTACGGCTACCGCGGCGAGTACCACGGCGACCTGGTCACCCACGTGCTGCCGACGCGGGCCGCCGCCGACGCGGTGTCCAGCAGCGGCGCCCGCGCGGTGCTGCCGCACCACTCGGAGTCGGTGCACCTGCACCCGCACTCCCCCGACTTCGTCGCGCTGCTGTGCCTGCGCGGTGATCCCACCGCGGACGCGCGGACCAGCGTGGTCGCGGCCGGGGACGTGTGCGCCCGGCTGCCCGAGGACGTCCTGGAGGTGCTGCGGCTGCCGCTGTTCCACGTGCGGGCGCCGCTGTCGTTCGGCGGGCACACCATGGGTTCCGGACCGATCCCGCTGATCAGCGGCCCGTCCTCGGCCCCCGAGGTGCACGCCGAGTTCGCCGACATGCGCGGCATCGACGACCGGGCGCAGCGGGCCATGGCCGCGTTCGAGCAGCGGTGCGGCGGCTGCGCCACGCAGGTCGCGCTGGAGGCGGGGGACCTGCTGGTGCTGGACAACCGCAAGGTCCTGCACGGGCGCAGCAGCTTCGCCCCGCAGTGGCGCGGCCTCGACCGCTGGTGCCTGCGCGTGCTGGTGCGCAGCGGCGACCTGTGGTCGAGCCGGGTCTACCTCGACGGGCGGCACCGCCTTGTCTTCTGAGCGCGGGGGCCGCGGGCCCGGCCTCGTCTCCAGCCTGGCCGGGTTGGAGCGGGTGGCGGGCAAGTGCGTGCTGCTCTACTCCGGGGGCCTGGACAGCAGCTACTTCATGTGGTGGGCCGCGCAGCGCGGCATCGACCTGGTCGCGCTGTCGGTGCGGCTCGGCGCCCCCGACGACCCCGACGCCGACGGGCTGGCCGCGCTGCCCGACGAGCTGGGCCACCCGCTGCGCGTGGTGGACGCGACGGAGGCCTTCGTCGAGGAGCACGTGCGACCGGCGATCCGCGCCAACTGCCTGTACCAGGGCATCTTCCCGGTCTCCTCGACGCTGAGCAGGCCGTTGATGGCCCGCATCGCGGTGGACCTCGCGCGGGAGGTGGGCGCGGACTGCGTGGTGCACACCGCGGAGTTCCACCAGAACAGCTGCGCGCGGTTCAACAACTCGATCCGCGCCCTGGCCCCGGAGCTGGTGGTCGGCAACCCGCTGCTGGAGGAGCGGATCAGCAGGCCGGAGAAGCTGCGGGCGCTCGCGGGCGCGGTGGGCGAACGGGGCATCCACAGCGTGGACGCCAACATCTGGGCCAGGGTCATCGAGAACGGTGAGCTGGACTCGGTGGCCAACCGGGTGCCCGAGCACGTCTTCGCCTGGACGCGCGGCCCGGGGCGGAGCACGCGGGAACCCGAGGAACTGGTGCTCGGCTTCACCGGCGGTGTCCCCACCTCGCTCGACGGCAGGGCGTTGCCGCTGCGCGACCTGCTCACCGAGCTGAACGCCCGCGCGGGCGGGTTCGGGATCGGCCGGTTCAACGGCGTCGAGGACACCCGCTACGGGCACAAGAACCACGAGGTGCGGGAGGCGCCCGCCGCCGCGGTCGTGCTGGCCGCGCACCGCCACCTGGAGCAGGTCGTGCTCACCGGCACCGAGTTGCGCGTCAAGGCGGCGCTGGACCACGAGTGGACCGACCTGGTGGTGGCGGGCGGCTGGTACAGCACCCTGCGGGCCGCCCTCGACCGGTTCCAGGAGCGGATCTCGCTGCCGGTGCACGGCGAGGTCGGCGTGGTGCTGGCCCCGGGCTCGGCCTACGTGTCCTGGGTGGACTCACCCGCGGCGCTGGGTGGCGTGGCGGACGGGGTCGACGACCTCTCCGGCGGCCTGTCCTTCGCCAGGGCCTTCGACCTGGGCACGGCCGAACTCACCAGCAGGCAGCACCTCGGCGAGTTCGGCGGGCCGCGGGTCCTGGAGGATGACGGGCGGAACCGCGCGACACAGGGCGGTTCCGCGGTCGGTGGTGCGGCACAAGGCGGTGCCGCGCGGGTGAGCAGTGGAACGGAGCAACAGCGGTGAGTGCGGTCACGCAGCGGATTCAGGAGTACTTCGAGGCCAACGGCGTGGCATCGAGGGTCATCGAGCACGAGCGCGCCGCCTCGGCCGACGAGTACCACCGGGTGCTCGGCACCCGGTACTCCCAGCAGGCCAAGGCGGTGTTCCTGCGGCACAAGCGGCCCGGCGCCAAGGGTTTCGCGGTCCTCGCGCTGCCCGCGCAGAAGCGCGCGGACCTCGCCAGGGCCGCGGAGCTGCTGTCCGCCCGCGAGGTGCGGCTGGGAACCGAGGAGCAGATGCGCGAGACCACCGGCTGCTCCTTCGGCGAGCTGCCGCCGATCGGCGGGCTGTTCGGCCTGCCGCTGGTGATGGACGTGGACCTGTTGGCGGAGGACGAGATCTTCTTCAACGCGGGCGACCTGTGCGTGTCGCTGGCCGTCGCGCCCGCGGACCTGCGGGCACTGGAGAAGCCGGTGCTGTACAGCAGCGAGAGCTGAGCGCACCCGCCACCACGACCTCGCGCTGGCCTGGGGGGCTGAGACGTGCAGAGGACTTCCGACGAGCAGGACCGACCACACGAGCGGGAACCGCGGGGAGGGGGCGGTCCGGCCGGGGAGATCCCGTTGCTGGCCGCGCAGAACAGCCTGTGGTACGCCCAGCAGCTCGACCCGGCCGCCACGACCCACAACGCGGGCGACTTCGTCGAGCTCGTGGGGCCGCTGCGCCGGGAACTGCTGGTGGCGGCGGTGCGCCGGGTGGTCGACGAGGCCGAGTCCGTGCGCGCGGTGTTCCGCCAGGACGAGGAGGGGCGCACCTGGCAGCGGTTCACCGCGGGCTCGGGGACACCGGTCCCCGAGTTCGACCTCAGCGGCGCGGCCGACCCGCGCGGCGCGGCCGAGCAGCACCTGCGCGACCTGCTCGCGCAGCCGTTCGACCTTGCCGCGGGCCCGGTCATGCGCTTCCCGGTGTACCGGTTGGCCGACGACCACCACCTCTGGGGCGTGCTCGCCCACCACATCGCGATGGACGGGTACGGCGCACTGCAGCTCATGCGCCGGGTGGCGCGGGTGTACACCGCGCTGGCCCGCCGCGAGCCGTGCCCGCCCCCGGAGTTCGGGTCGATGCGGGAGCTGGTGGAGCAGGAGCGGGAGTACCGGGGGTCGCCGCGGTTCGCGGCGGACCGGGCGCACTGGCTCGCCCAGCTCGCCGACGCCCCCGCCCCGGTCAGCCTCGCGGGCAGGCAGCCGCGCACCACCACCGGGTTCCTGCGCCACGCCGCGTCGGTCCCCGCCGCCACCGCCGACCGGCTGCGGGAGACCGCCCGCGCGGCCGGGGTGGCCTGGCCGGTGCTGGTCATGGCCACGACCGCGCTGTACGCCCACCGGGTCAGCGGGGTGCGCGAGGTGGTGCTGGGCATGCCCGTCGCCGCCCGCACCACGCCGGGGGCCAGGGCGATGCCGACCACGCTGGCCAACGAGCTGCCGCTGCGGCTGGTCGTCGACCCGGCGATGAGCCTGGGCGCGCTCGCCAAGCAGGTCTCCGCGGTGGCCAGGGAGGCGCTGCGCCACCAGCGCTACCGGGGCGAGGAGCTGCGGCGGGACCTGAACGTGGTGGGCGGCAGCCGCGCCTGGTTCGGCACGACGGTCAACGTGATGCCCTTCGACTACGAGCTGGAGTTCGACGGGGTCGGCGCCCAGGTGCACAACCTGTCGAACGGGCCGGTCGACGACGTGGCGATCGTGGTCTACAGCCGGGCGGACGGGCGGCTGCGGATCAACGTGAACGGCAACCCCGAGCTGTACCGGGACAGCGACCTCGGTGACCACCACCGGCGGTTCACCGCGCTGTTGACCGCCGTCGCCGCCGCCGACCCCGACCGGCCGGTGGGCAGTATCGAGGTGGTGGACCGGGACGAGCGCGACCGGGTCCCCGCGGCGTGGAACGACACCGCGGCCGCGGTTCCGGAGACCACCGCGGCCGGGCTGTTCGAGGCGCAGCGGCGCAGGACCCCGCACGCCCCGGCGGTGGAGCACGCGGGCGCCACCTGGTCCTACCTCGCGCTCGACGAGCGGGCCAACCGCCTGGCCAACCTGCTGGTGGAGCACGGAGCCGGGCCGGAGCGGACCGTCGCGGTGGCGCTGCCCGCCTGCGCCGACCGGGTGGCGGCGCTGCTGGCGGTGCTCAAGTGCGGTGCCGCCCACGTGCCGGTCGACCTCGACCTGCCCGCCCGGCGGATCGGCTTCCTGCTGGCGGATTCCGCACCCGTCGCGGTCATCACCACCGGCTCGGCCGCGGCCGACCTGCCCGCCGGGACCGCCGCGGTGATCGCCATCGACGCCCCCGGGGTGCGCGACGCACTCGCCGGGCGACCCGCGGTCCCGCCGTTGGAAGCGGGCCGGGTCCCGCCCCCGCACCCGGCGAACGCCTGCTACGTCGTCTACACCTCGGGTTCCACCGGCACCCCGAAGGGGGTCGTCATGCCCGGCGGCGCCCTGGTCAACCTCCTGCACTGGCACGCCACCGCGCGACCGGCGGGTGGCAGCGGCGGGCGCACCGCGCAGTTCACCGCCCCCGGGTTCGACGTGTCCGTCCAGGAGGTCCTCGCCACGCTGTGCGCGGGGCGGTGCCTGGTGGTGCCGGAGGACGGGGTGCGGCGCGACCCGGCCGCGTTCGCCGCGTGGCTCGACGAGCGCGGGGTGGACGAGCTGTTCGCACCGACCGCTGTCCTCGACGCCGTCGCCGAGGCCGCGGCGGAGCGCGGGATCGCCCTCGCCCGGTTGGCCGACATCGCCCAGGCGGGTGAGGAGCTGACCCTCGGCGACCCGTTGCGCGGGTTGCTGGCGCGCAGGCCGGGCCTGCGGCTGCACAACCACTACGGGCCCAGCGAGACCCACGTGGTGACCGCGACGACGCTCGCGGGGGACGCCGCCGGGTGGCCGGACCGGGTGCCGATCGGGCGGCCGGTGCACAACGCGCGGGCGCACGTGCTCGACCCCTGGCTGCGGCCGGTGCCGCCGGGCGCGGTCGGCGAGCTGTTCCTGGCGGGCGCGCAGCTCGCCCGCGGGTACCTCGGGGCGCCGGGCCGCACCGCCGAGCGGTTCGTCGCGGACCCGTTCGGGCCGCCCGGGTCGCGGCTGTACCGCACCGGCGACCTGGTGCGCTGGAACGCCACCGGCGACCTGGAGTTCGTCGGGCGGACCGACGACCAGGTGAAGCTGCGCGGGTACCGGGTCGAGCCGGGGGAGGTCGAGGCCACCCTGGTCGGTCTGCCCGAGGTGAGCAGGGCCGCGGTCGTGGTGCGCGACGGGCCCGGTGGCGACCGGCGGCTGGTGGCGTACGCGGTCCCGGCCGCCCGCCGGACCGCGGACCCGGTGCGGCTGCGGCGCGACCTGGCCCGGTCGCTGCCCGAGCACCTGGTCCCGGCAGCGGTGGTGGTGCTCGACGCCCTGCCGCTGACGGCCAACGGCAAGGTGGACCGGCGGGCGCTGCCCGCTCCCCCGGGCACGGGCGCGGGCGCCGGGACGGGTCGCGCGCACGCCGACCCGCGCGAGGAAGTCCTGTGTGGACTGATGGCGCGGGTGCTCGGCGTGCCCGCGGTGCACCCGCTGGACGACTTCTTCGCCCTGGGCGGGCACTCCCTGCTGGCGTTCCGGTTGGCGAGCCGGGTCCGCGCGGTCTTCGGGGTCGACCTGGCCATCGCCGACGTGTTCGCGTCCCCGACGGCCGCGGCGCTGACCGAGCTGCTCGACGGCGCGCGGGGTGGCGCGGCCCGCCCGGCGCCGGGGCCGCGCCGCAGGCCCGACCGGGTCCCGCTGTCGCCCGCCCAACGGCGCCTGTGGTTCCTCAGCAGGCTGACCGGGTGGGCGGCCACCTACAACATGCCCCTGGCCCTGCGGCTGACCGGCCCGCTGGACCGCAGTGCGCTGTCCGCCGCCGTCCGGGACGTGGTGGCCAGGCACGAGGTCCTGCGCACCGCCCACCCCGAGCACGAGGGCGAACCGCACCAGGTGGTGCACCCACCCGAAGCGGTGCCCGTCACCACCTCCACCCCGGACGACCCCGAGGTGGCGCTGCGCGCGGCGGCGGCGCACGGCTTCGACCTGACCGCCGGGCCGCCGATGCGGGTGCACCTGCTGGTGCTGGGGCAGCGCGAGCACGTCCTGCTGCTGGTGGTGCACCACATCGCCTGCGACGGCTGGTCCCTCGAACCGCTCGCCCGCGACCTCTCGACGGCCTACACCGCCAGGTGCTCGGGCGCGGCACCGGGGTGGGACCCGCTGCCGTTGCAGTACGCCGACTTCGCCCTGTGGCAGGGGGAATCGGTCGGCACCACGCGCGGAGAACACCTGGAGCACTGGCGCGCGACCCTGGACGGCCTGCGGCAGCCGCTGCCGCTGCCGACCGACCGGCCGCGTCCCCCGGTGGCCGCTCACGCGGGCGACTTCGTGCGGTTCGCCGTGGACCGGCGGTTGCACGCCGCGGTGGTGGAGCTGGCCCGGGCGAGCGGCGCGACGGTGTTCATGGTCGTGCACGCGGCGCTGGCCGCGCTGCTGACCCGGCTCGGCTCGGGCACCGACGTGGTGCTGGGCAGCCCGGTCGCCGACCGGCCGGACCCGGTGCTCGACGGTCTGGTCGGCCCGTTCCTCAACACCGTGGTGCTGCGGACCGACACCTCGGGCGACCCGTCGTTCCGGGAGCTGCTCGAGCGCGCGCGGACGGCCGACCTGGCCGCCTACGCCCACCGGGAGCTGCCCTTCGACGTGCTCGTCGAGGCGGTGAACCCGGCCCGCAGCCCCGCCCACCACCCGCTGTTCCAGGTGATCCTGGCGCTGCGCAGCACCCCGGGCGGCCGGTTCGACCTGCCCGGCCTGCTGGTGCGGGCCGAGGAGGTGGGCACCGGCACGGCCAGGGCCGACCTGTCGGTGGAGCTGGCGACCCGGCTCGACCGGTCGGGCGCGCCGGACGGGCTCGCGGGCACCGTGGAGTTCCGCACCGACCTGTTCGACCGCGGCACCGCGGCCGCCTTCGCCGAGCGCCTGGTGCAGGTGCTGGACGCCTGCACGGCCGCACCCGACCGGCGGATCGGGCAGGTGGAGGTGTGCACCCCGGCCGAGCGGCGGGCGCTGCGGTCGCGGTGGCGGCGCGCGGAGGCCGCGACGACCCCGGACCCCGCCACCCTGCCCGACCTGTTCGCCGCCCAGGTCGCGCGGCGGCCGACGGCCACCGCCGTGGTCCACGGCGCGACGGTGGTGACCTACGGGGAGCTGGACGCCCGCGCGAACCGGTTGGCGCACCTGCTCATCGGCCGGGGCTGCGGCCCCGAGACCGTGGTGGCGCTGGTGCTGCCCCGGTCGGTCGACCTGGTGGTCGGGGTCCTGGCCGTGCTCAAGGCCGGGGCGGCCTACCTGCCGATCGACCCGGACTACCCGGCCGACCGCGTGGCGCTGCTGTTGGGTGAGGCGCGGCCCGTGGCCGTGGTCGCGACCGGGGCCGCCCTGGACCGGGTGCCCGCGGCGGTGCCGGTTCTGGTCCTCGACTCCGCGGCTGCCGCAGCCCGGCTCGCGGCACTGCCCGACACCGCCCCGACCGACCGGGACCGCGCGGTGCCGCTGTCCCCGGCGAACGCCGCCTACGCGATCTTCACCTCCGGGTCCACCGGGGTGCCGAAGGGCGCGCTGGTGACGCACCGCAACGTCGTCCGGCTGCTCACCACCACCCGGGACCTGTTCGGGTTCGGCCAGGACGAGGTGTGGGCGCTGTTCCACTCGTACGCGTTCGACTTCTCCGTCTGGGAGCTGTGGGGCTGCCTGCTGCACGGCGGGACGCTGGTGGTGGTCCCCCGGGAGGTCACCCGATCGCCGGAGGACCTGCTGGACCTGCTCGACGAGCAGCGGGTGACGGTGCTCAACCAGACGCCGTCGGCGTTCTACGCCCTCGACCACGCCGACCGGCGGCGGGGCACCCCGTCCGGCCTCCGGTGGGTGGTCTTCGGGGGCGAGGCGCTCGACCCCGCGCGGTTGGCGGACTGGGCGCGGCGGCACCCGGGCGCCCGGCTGGTCAACATGTACGGGATCACCGAGACCACCGTGCACGCCACGCACGCGCCGCTGGACGGCCGGACCGGCGGCGCGGCGGCCGGGGTGATCGGCGACAGCCTCCCCGACCTGCGGGTGCACGTCCTCGACGAGCGGCTGCGCCCGGTGCCGACCGGTGTCACCGGCGAGCTGTACGTGGCCGGACCGGGGGTGGCGCGCGGGTACCTGCACCGCCCCGGGCTCACCGCCCAGCGCTTCGTCGCCGACCCCTCCGGCACCGGCGCGGTGATGTTCCGCAGCGGCGACCTGGCCCGGCGCACCGCCGAGGGCGAGCTGGTCCACCTCGGCCGGGCCGACGACCAGGTGAAGGTGCGCGGGTTCCGCGTCGAACTCGGCGAGGTGGAGGCCGCGCTGGCGGCGCACCCGGCCGTCGCGCACAGCGCCGCCGCCGTGCGCGAGCACCACACCGGGGACCGCAGGCTGGTGGGGTACGCGGTGGCGCACCCGGGGCGGCGGCCGGACCCGGCCGAGCTGCGCGCGCACCTGGCCGCGACGCTGCCCGCGCACCTGGTGCCCTCGGTCGTGGCGCTGCTCGACGAGCTGCCCGTCACCGCCAACGGCAAGCTCGACCGCCGGGCGCTGCCCGACCCCGTCCCCGGGCGGGCGGCGCCGGGCGGGCACCGCGCCCCGCTCGACGAGCGCGTGGACCTGATCGGTGGGCTGTTCGCCGACGTGCTCGGGGTGGCGCGGGTCGGACCGGACGGCGACTTCTTCGCCCTGGGCGGGCACTCGCTGCTGGTCACCAGGCTGGCGGGCCTGGTCCGCGCAGCGCTCGGCGTCGAGCTGCCGGTGCGCGCGCTGTTCGAGGCCCCCACCCCGGCCGGGGTGGCGCGGTGGCTCGACGCCAGGGCCACGGCGGCGCGGCCCCCGCTGGTGGCGGTACCGCGCCCGGAGCGGGTGCCGCTGTCGTTCGCCCAGCGCAGGCTGTGGTTCCTCGACCGGCTGGGCGGTGCGGACGACGCCTACCTGGTGCCGCTGGCCACCCGGCTGTCCGGCCCACTGGACGTCGCGGCGCTCACCGCCGCCCTGCGGGACCTGGTGGGCAGGCACGAAATCCTGCGCACCACCTTCCCCGACACCGACGGCGTGCCGCGCCAGCACGTGCTGGACCCGGCCGAGGTGCCCGACCTGGTCGTGCTGGACAGCACCGCGCCGGACAGCGCCGCGCCGGGTGCGGGCGGGGCGGGCCTGCCCGCGCTGGTGGCCCGGGAGCTGGGGCGCGGGTTCGACCTCGCCGCCGAGCCGCCGCTGCGCCCGGTGCTGTTCGCGCTGGGCGACCGGGAGCACCTGCTGCTGCTGGTGCTGCACCACATCGCCTGCGACGGGCACTCCGTGCGCCCGCTGCTCGACGAACTGGCCGAGGCCTACACCGCCCGGCTCGCCGGGCGCGCCCCGGGCTGGCCCGCGCTCGCGGCGCAGTACGCCGACCACACGCTGTGGCAACGGGAACTGCTGGGTTCCGCCGACGACGGGCACAGCCGGATCTCGGCGCAACTGCGGTACTGGTCGGCGGCGCTGGCCGGGCTGCCCGACGAGCTGGCCCTGCCCCGCGACCGGCCGCGGCCCGCGGTGGCCACCGGCCGGGCGGGCCGGGTGGCGTTCACGGTCCCCGCCGCGGCGCACCACCGCCTCGACGACCTCGCCAGGGACACCAGGACGACGCTGTTCATGGTGCTGCGGGCCGCGCTCGCGGTCCTGCTGACCCGGGTGGGCGCCGGTGTGGACATCCCCGTCGGGACGCCGGTCGCCGGGCGCACCGACGCGGCGGCGCACCGGCTGGTCGGGTTGTTCGTCAACACCCTCGTGCTGCGCACCGACACCTCCGGCGACCCGGCGCTGCGGGAACTGCTGGGGCGCGTGCGGGAGGTGGACCTGGCCGCGCACGCCCACCAGGACCTGCCGTTCGAGCGGCTGGTGGACGAGTTGCGGCCCGCCCGGGTGCTGGGCAGGCACCCGCTGTTCCAGGTGGCGCTCGTCCGGCAGGACTCCGCCGACCCGCCGGTGCTCGACCTGCCCGGCCTGCGCGCCACCGCGCACCCCACGCCGTTGGCGGCGGCCAAGTTCGACCTGTCGCTCGCGTTCGCCGAGCGGCGCGGTCCGGGGGCGGCGCCCGCGGGCATCGTCGCCGAGCTGGAGTACAACGCCGACCTGTTCGACCGCACCACCGCGCGGCGGCTCACCGGGTGGCTGGAACGGGTCGTCGCCGCCATGGCGGAAGACCCCGGTCTACGCGTGTCCCAGGTGGACCTCCCGGGTATCGGTGCGCACCGGTCGCCCGTGGTCGTGGCGGAGCAGGTCCGGCACGCGCCGGAGGTCGCCCGCCTGCCGCGCGGCCCGCGCGAGCGGGTGCTGGCCGGGCTGTTCGCCGAGGTGCTGGGCCTGGACTCGGTCGACCCGCATGACGGCTTCTTCGAGCTGGGCGGCGACAGCATCGCCTCGATCCAGCTCACCGCCAGGGCGCGCGCGGCCGGGCTGCTGATCACCCCGGCGGACGTGTTCCGGGACCAGACGGTGGCGGCGCTGGCCGCCGTCGCGGTGCCGGTGGCGGACGCGCCGGTCGAGGCGGACGGCGCGGCCACCGGCGAGGTGCCGCTCACCCCCATCGGGCACTGGCTGCGCGAGCGCGGCGGCCCGGTCACCGGGTTCAACCAGAGCATGGTGGCCTGGGCGCCCGCCGGACTGACCGAGGCCGCGCTCACCGCCACCGTGCAGGCCGTGATCGACCGGCACGACGCGCTGCGGGCGCGGTTGGTCGAGGCGGACGGCACCTGGCACCTGGTCGTCGACCGGCCGGGCGGTGCCCGCGCGGCGGACTGCGTCGAGCGGGTGGACACGTCGGGCCTCGACGCCGACCAGGTGCGGGCGGTGATCGCGGCGCGCGGTGAACAGGCCCGCGCGGAGCTGGAACCCGGGTCGGGGCGGGTGGTCCGGGTCCGGTGGTTCGACGCGGGACCCGAGCGACCGGGGCAGGTCCTGCTGGTGCTGCACCACCTCGTCGTCGACGGGGTGTCCTGGCGGATCGTCCTGGGCGACCTGGCCGCGGCGTGGGCGTCGATCGCGGCGGGACAGCGGGCCCGGCTGGCGCCGGTGGGCACCTCCCTGCGCGGCTGGGCGCGCGTCCTGCTCGCCGAAGCGGCGCACGAGCGCCGCGCGGCGGAACTGCCGACGTGGGTGCGCCTGCTCTCCGGGCACGACCCGCTCCTCGGCGACCGGGCACTGGACCCGGCGCGGGACACGGCGGGCAGCAGCCGGGAGGTGACCGTCTCGCTGTCCGGTGCGGACACCCGGGACCTGCTCACCCGCGTCACCGCGTCGGTGGACGGCGAGGTGAACGACGTGCTGCTGACCGCGCTGGCCCTGGCGGTGCGGCACCGGCGCGACCGGCGCGGGCAGGCGGGCGAGGGCGTGCTGGTCGACCTGGAGGGCCACGGCAGGCACGACGGCCTCGCGCCCGTCGACCTCAGCCGCACCGTGGGCTGGTTCACCACCGTCCACCCGGTCCGCCTCGACCCGGGGACGGTGACCCGGTCCGAGACCGGCGCCGGTTCGGCCGCGCTGGGCGCGGCGCTGCGCCGGGTCAAGGAGCAACTGCGGGCGGTGCCGGACAAGGGGATCGGCTTCGGCCTGCTGCGCCACCTGCGCCAGGACACCCGCGCGACCCTCGCGGCGCTGCCCGCCCCGCAGATCGCCTTCAACTACCTCGGCCGGTTCCGGGCGGGCGCCCCGGGCACGCCCTGGGAGCTGGTGGGGTCCGACCCCGGCGTGGCGGGCAGTGACCCCGGGCTGCCGGTGGCGCACGCGCTGGAGGTCACCGCGGTCACCGTCGACCACCCCGGCGGGCCGGTGCTCACCGCCACCTGGTCGTGGCCGGGGGACCTGCTCGGCGAGGCGGACGTGCGGGAGCTGGCCGAGGCGTGGTCCACCGCCCTGCGCGGCCTGGTCCGGTTCGCCGCGGGCACCGGCACAGCGGGCCGCACCCCGTCCGACTTCCCGCTGGTCGCGCTGAGCCAGCACCAGATCCAGCAGTTCGAGAGCACCTTCGACACGGGGCCAAAGGGGTCGTAGTGCACCGCTCACCCATCGAGGACGTCCTGCCGCTGGCCCCGCTCCAGGAGGGTCTGCTCTTCCACGCCCGCTACGACGAGCGGGCCGCCGACGTCTACACCGTCCAGTTCTCCTTCGACCTGACCGGGCCGTGGGACGCCGCGCTGCTGCGCACCGCCGCGCGGGCGCTGGTCGCGCGGCACGCGGCGCTGCGGGCCTGCTTCCAGCACGCCGGGCTCGACACCCCCGTGCAGTTGGTCCTGCGCGAGGTCGAGGTGCCGTGGGCCGAGGTCGACCTCGGCGGTCTGCCCGAGGACGAGCAGCGGTCCGAACTCGACCGCGTGCTGCTCGGCGAGCGCGAGCGCCGGTTCGACGTGGCGCGACCGCCGTTGCTGCGCTGGACGCTGGTGCGGCTGGGGGCGCGGCGCTCAAGGCTGGTGCTGACCCACCACCACCTCATCCTGGACGGCTGGTCGATCCCGGTGCTGGTCCGCGAGCTGTTCGCCCTCTACGCCGACGGCGGCCACGCCGGGGGGCTGCCCGACGCGCAGCCGCTGCGGAACTACTTCGCATGGCTCACGGCGCAGGACCGCGACGCCGCCGCGACCGCCTGGCGGCACGAGTTGTCCGGAGTGGACACCCCGACGCTCGTGGCACCGGACGCGGGATCGCGGACACCGGTGCCGCCGGGCCTGCTCACGGCGGAGCTGCCCGAGGGCACGACGTCCGGGCTCGCCGCCGCGGCCCGCGGCTGGGGGCTGACGCTGAACACGGTCGTGCAGGGCGCGTGGGCGGTGGTGCTGGGCGCGATCACCGGGCGCGACGAGGTGGTGTTCGGTGCCACCGTCTCCGGACGCCCCGCCGAGGTGCCGGGCATCGAGACCACGACCGGGCTGTTCATCAACACCGTGCCGGTCCGGGTGCCCCTGCCACCCGCGGCCCGGCTGACCGGGGTGCTGCGCGGTGTGCAGGAGCGGCAGGCCGGACTCGTGGCGCACCAGCACCTCGCGCTCGCCGAGATCCAGCGCGGCACCGGAACGCTGTTCGACACGGTCGTGGTGTTCGAGAACTACCCGGTGGGCGCCGACCCCTTCGCCGCCCCCGACGGCCTGCGCGTCACCGGGGTCGAGGGGCGCGACGCCGTGCACTACCCGCTCGCGCTGACCGCGGCACCCGGGCCGCGGCTGCTGCTGCGCCTGCACCACCAGCCCGACCTGGTCGACGACGCCGCCGCCCGGCGTGTGCTGGCCCGGCTCGAGCACGTGCTGGGCACCTTCGCCGCGGGCGAGGACCTGCCCCTCGGCCGGGTCCACGCGCTGCCGCCCGGCGAGCGCGAGCACGTGCTGGCGCACTGGAACGACACCGCCGCACCGGTGCCCGCGGTCTCCGCGGCCGAGCTGGTCGCGGCGCGGGCCGCCGCCACCCCGGGGTCGACAGCGGTGGTGTCCGGCGGCGACCGGCTGACCCACGCCGAACTCGACGAGCGGGCGGGCAGGCTCGCGCGGCTGCTGGTTGAGCACGGCGCCGCCCCCGAGCGACCGGTCGCCGTGGTGCTACCCCGGTCGGCGGACCTGGTGGTCGCGCTGCTCGCCGTGCTGCGGGCGGGCGCGACCTGGCTGCCGATCGACCCCGACCACCCGGCCGAGCGGGTGCGGTTCGTGCTCGCCGACGCACGGCCCGCGGTGGTGCTGACCACCTCCGACTCGCCGGCCGCCGCGAACCACCCGCCCGCGATCCTGCTCGACGACCCGGCGACGCGACGCGCCCTCGGCGAAGGCACCGCTTTGCCCGCGCGGGCGGTGGAAGCGGACCAGGCGGCCTACGTCCTGCACACCTCAGGCTCGACCGGCACCCCCAAGGGCGTGGTGGTGTCCCAGGCCAACCTGGTGAACCTCCTGCTGGGCATGGCGCGGCGGTGGGGGCTCGGCCCCGACGACCGGTTCCTCGCGGTGACCACCACCGGCTTCGACATCTCGCTGCTGGAGCTGCTGCTGCCGCTGGTGGTCGGCGCACGCGTGGTCGTCTGCCCCGGGGCGGCACTGCTCACCCCCGCGCTGCTGGCCGAGCAGCTCGACAGCGGGGGCATCACCGCCGTGCAGGCCACGCCCACCCTGCTGGGCCCACTGGTCGCCGCGCACCCGGGGAGCCTGGCGGGCGTGCGGGTCCTCGTCGGCGGTGAGGCGCTGCCCGCCGCGCTCGCCGACCGGCTGGCCGCGTGCGCGGCGAGCGTCACCAACGTCTACGGCCCCACCGAGACCACCATCTGGTCCACCTGCGCCGAGGTGGTCCCCGGCCGGTCCGCGCCGCCGATCGGCCTGCCGCTGCCCAACACCCGCGCGCACGTCCTCGACGCGGCGCTGCGGCCGTGCCCGCCGGGAGCGGTGGGCGAACTGCACCTCGGCGGCGCGGGTGTGGCGCGCGGCTACCTGGGCAGGCCCGCGCTGACCGCCGAGCGGTTCGTGGCCGACCCGTTCGGCCCGCCGGGGTCCCGCCTGTACCGCACCGGCGACCTGGTGCGGCGGCGGCCCGACGGCGAGCTGGAGTTCCTGGGCCGGTCCGACGACCAGCTCAAGGTGCGCGGGTTCCGGGTGGAGCCCGGCGAGGTGGAGGCCGCGCTGGCCGGGCACCCCGACGTCGCCCGGGTCGTGGTTGGCGCGGCCCCGGACCGCTACGGCGACCCGCGCCTGGTGGCCCACCTGGTGCCCGCGCCGGGCCGGGTGCCGGACCCGTCCGCGCTGCGCGCGCACGCCCGGACCCTGCTGCCCGACCACCTCGTGCCCGCCGCGTTCGTGGTGCTCGACGCCCTGCCCACGACGCCGAACGGCAAGCTCGACCGCGCGGCGCTGCCCGCCGCCCGGCCGGTGGCCGCCGCGGGCCCGTCGCGCGGCCCGCGCGAACCGCGCGAGGAACTGCTGTGCGCGCTGTTCGCCGAGGTGCTGGGCGTGGCGCGGGTCGGCATCGACGACGACTTCTTCGCCCTGGGCGGGCACTCGCTGCTCGCCACCCGGCTCGTCGGCCGAATCCGCGGCGCGTTCGACGCCGACCTCGACGTGCGCGCGCTGTTCGAGGCCCCCACGGTGGCCCGGTTGGCCCCGGCCGTCGGCGCGGCGGGCGCGGGCCCGGCGCGCACCGGGCCCCGGCGGGCACCCCGTCCGGAACGGGTCCCGCTGTCGTTCGCGCAGCGCAGGTTGTGGTTCCTCGACCAGTACGAGGGAGCGGGCTCGGAGTACCACGTCCACGGGGTGCTGCGGCTGTCCGGGCCGCTGGACCGGGAGGCGCTGCGCGCGGCGCTGACCGACGTGGTGCAGCGGCACGAGAGCCTGCGCACGGTGTTCCCCGTCGAGGACGGGGAACCGCACCAGCACGTGCTGCCCACGGCGGTCGGCTGTCCTGATCTGTCCATCGTGGACATCGAGGCGGCGGCGCTGCCCGCGGCGCTGGCCGAACACCTCGCCGCGCCGTTCGACCTGGCCTCGGGCCCGGTGCTGCGGACGACGCTGTTCGCGCTGGGGCCGCGGGAGCACGTGCTGCTGCTCGTCGTGCACCACATCGCGGCCGACGGCTGGTCCATGACGCCGCTCGGCAACGACCTGTCGCGGGCCTACGGGGCGCGCTGCGCCGGTGCACCGCCGCAGTGGGCTCCCCTGCCGGTGCAGTACGCGGATCACGCGCTGTGGCAGCGCGCGGAGCTGTCCTCAGAGGACGGACGGGCGGGCGCGGCGCTGGAGTTCTGGACGGGCAGGCTGTCCGGGCTCCCCGACGAGCTGGCCCTGCCCCGCGACCACCCGCGGCCCGCGCGGCCCGGCCGCGGCGGCGCCCGCACGCCGCTGTGGCTCGACGAGCGGCTGCACCGGCTGCTGGCCGGGCTGGCCAGGGAGAACCGGGCCAGCCTGTTCATGGTCCTGCACGCCTCACTGGCCACCCTGCTCACCCGGCTGGGGGCGGGCACCGACATCCCAGTCGGGACCCCGGTCGCGGGCCGGGCCGACGACGCGCTCGACGACCTGGTCGGCCTGTTCGTCAACACCCTGGTGCTGCGGGTGGACACCGGCGGCGACCCCACCTTCCGCGAACTGCTCGCCAGGGCCCGCGCGGCCGACCTCGACGCCTACGCCCACCAGGACGTGCCGTTCGAGCGGCTGGTCGAGGTGCTGAACCCGGCCCGGTCGACGGCGCGGCACCCGCTGTTCCAGGTGATGCTGGCGCTGCAACCCGCCGCACCGCCCGCGCCGAGGCTGACCGGGCTGCGGGTGGTCGTGGACGACGTCGACAGCGCCACGGCGAAGTTCGACCTGCTGGTCACCCTCACCGAGCGGCACGCGCCCGACGGCACCCCCGCCGGGGTGGCGGGCTTCCTGGAGCACAGCACCGACCTGTTCGACCCCGACACCGCGCACCGGCTGGCCGATCGGCTGGTGCGGGTGCTGCGCGCCGTCGCCGCCGAGCCCGACCTGCCGATCAGCCGGGTCGACGTGCTCGGGCGGGCCGAGCGGCGGCAGGTGCTGCTGGAGTGGAACGACACCGGGCGGGCGACGGGGGCGGCGACGCTGCCGGAGCTGTTCGACGCGGCGGTCGCGCGCCACCCCGACGTGCCCGCCGTCGTCGCGGGCGGCGCGGGCGAGGTGGTGCTGACCCACGCCGAGCTGCACGCGCGGGCCAACCGGCTCGCCCACCTGCTGCTGGCGCGCGGCGCGGGCCCCGAGCGGCTGGTCGGCCTCGCGCTGCCCCGCTCCCCCGACCTGGTGGTGGCGCTGCTCGCGGTGCTCAAGGCGGGCGCCGCCTACCTGCCGCTGGACCCCGAGTACCCGGTCGAGCGGACCGCGTTCACGCTGGCCGACGCCGCGCCGCTGGTCGTGCTCGCCACCCGGGGGACCGCGGACCGGCTGCCCGCCACCGCGGGCGTGCCCGTGCTGGTGCTCGACGCCGAGGACGTGGTCGACGACCTCGCGCGGCAGCGGGCCGACGCCCCCGGGACCGCGGACCTGCCCGCCCCGCTGTCGCCCGCCAACCCCGCGTACGTGATCTACACGTCCGGTTCCACCGGCAGGCCCAAGGGCGTGGTGTTCCCGGCGGGCGCGCTGGTCAACCTGATCACCTGGCAGCTCGCGGCGGTGCCGGTGTGGCCGGGCAAGCGGACCGCCCTGTTCGCCGCGACCGGTTTCGACGCCTCCGCCCAGGAGGTCGCCTCCGCCCTGGCGAGCGCCAAGACGCTGGTGGTGCCGGACACCGAGACCCGGCGCAACGCGGCGGAACTGCTGCGCTGGCTCGACCGCCACCGCGTCAACGAGCTGTTCGCCCCCGCCGTCGTGCTGGAGGCGCTGTGCGACGCGGCGGCGGAGCTGGGGCGCGACCCCGGCGCCCTCACCGACGTGATGCAGGCGGGCGAGGCGCTGTCGGTGCGCGGGGAGGTGCGCGAGTTCTACCGCAGGCATCCCGAGTGGACGCTGCGCAACTGGTACGGCCCCACCGAGACCCACGTGGTCACCGCGCACGCGCTCACCGGCGGGGCGGCGGACTGGCCGGTCCGGGTGGGCATCGGCGGCCCGATCGACAACACCGGCTGCCACGTGCTCGACGACCGGCTGCGACCGGTCCCGATCGGCGTCCCCGGCGAGCTGTACCTGGGCGGCGCGCAGGTGGCCCGCGGCTACCTCGGCCGCCCCGGCCTGACCGCGCAGCGGTTCGTCGCCGCGCCGTTCGGCCCGCCGGGGGAGCGCGTCTACCGCACCGGCGACCTGGTGCGGTGGCGGGCGGACGGGACGCTGGACTTCCTCGGCCGGGTCGACCACCAGGTGAAGATCCGCGGGTTCCGGGTGGAGCCCGGCGAGGTGGAGGCCGCGCTCGCGGGCCACCCCGACGTGGCGCGGGCCGCGGTGCTGGCGGTGCCGGTGACCCGCGGTGGCGCGGTGGAGCAGCGGCTCGTCGGCTACGTCGTCCCCCGGGCGGGCACGACCCCCACCGCGGCGGCGCTGCGCGGCCACCTCGCCGACCGGTTGCCGGACTACCTGGTGCCCGCCGCGTTCGTGCGCCTGGCGGCGCTGCCGACCACCCCGAGCGGGAAGGTGGACCGCACCGCCCTGCCCGCCCCCGACCTCACCCCGGACGGGTCCGGCCGCGGCCCGCGCACCCCGCGCGAGGCCGTGCTGTGCGAGCTGTTCGCCGAGGTGCTGGGGGTGGCGCGGGTCGGGGTGGACGACGGGTTCTTCGACCTGGGCGGCCACTCGCTGCTGGCCACCCGGCTGGTCAGCCGGGTGCGGGCGGTCCTGGGGGTGGAACTGGCGGTGCGGGCGGTCTTCGAGGCCCCGACCGCCGCCCTGCTCGCGGGCAGGCTGGACGGCACGGCGGGCGCCGCGCGCCCGGCGCCCGCCCCGGCCACCCGACCCCGGGTGCTGCCGCTGTCGGCCGCGCAGCAGCGGCTGTGGTTCCTCGACCGGGTCGAGGACCTGGGCGCCACCTACCACATCCCGCTGGTGCTGCGGCTGACCGGCGGGCTCGACCGGGCGGCGCTGCGGGCCGCGCTGGACGACGTGGTGGCCCGGCACGAGAGCCTGCGGACGGTGTTCCCGGTGGTGGACGGCCACCCGCGCCAGGAGGTCCTCGACCCGGGGCCGGTGGCCTGGACCGAGGCGGAGACCGGCGGGGACGGGGTGGCCGCGGCGCTGGCCGAGCAGGTCGCCACGCCGTTCGACCTGGCCACCGAGCCGCCGGTGCGCGCGGCGCTGTTCGCCGTCGGGCCGGACGAGCACGTGCTGCTGGTGGTGCTGCACCACATCGGGGCGGACGGCTGGTCGCTGACCCCGCTGGCCCGCGACCTGTCCGCCGCGTACGCGGCGCGGCGCGCGGGTGCCGCCCCCGGGTTCGCGCCGCTGCCGGTGCAGTACGCCGACTACGCGCTCTGGCAGCGCGACCTGCTCGCCGCGGACTCGCCGCACCTGGCGCACTGGACCGCGGTGCTGGCCGGTCTGCCCGACGAGATCCCCCTGCCCGCCGACCGGCCCCGCCCGCCGGTGGCCTCGCACCGGGGCGGCGAGGTGGCCTTCGGCATCCCCGCCGAGCAGCACGCGGCGCTGCGGGCGCTGGCGCGCGGGACCGGGACGACGCTGTTCATGGTGCTGCACGCCGGTCTCGCGCTGCTGCTGTCGCGGCTGGGCGGCGGGGACGACATCCCCGTCGGGACACCGGTGGCCGGGCGCACCGACGACGCGCTGGACGAACTGGTCGGCTGCTTCGTCAACATGCTGGTGCTGCGCACCGACACGTCCGGCGACCCGAGCTTCCGCGACCTGCTCGGCCGGGTGCGCGAGACCGACCTCGCGGCCTACGCCCACGCGGAGCTGCCCTTCGAGCGGCTGGTCGAGGCGCTGGCGCCGCCGCGGTCGCTGGCCAGGCACCCGGTGTTCCAGGTGATGCTGGGGTTGCAGAACACCCCGGAGCCGGTGCTCGACCTGCCCGGGCTGGCCGTCGCGGCCGAGCCGGTGGCGGTGGGGTCGGCGCGGTTCGACCTCTCGTTCGGGTTCGCCGAGCGCGGGGACGGGCTGGAGGGGGTGCTGGAGTTCAACGCGGACCTGTTCGACCCGGCGACCGCGGCAGGCATCGCCGACCGGTTGGCACGCCTGCTCGCCGCGGTGGCGGCCGACCCGGACACCCCCGTCCGCCAGGTCGAACTGCTCACCGCCGGGGAACGCGCGCTGCTGCTGGAGCAGGGGCGGGGCGTCGTCCGCCCGGTTCCGCCGGTGGACCTGGCCGACGTGGTCGCGGGGGTCGCCGCCGCGCACCCCGGGCTGCCCGCCGTCCGCACGGCCGACACGACGGTGTCCTACGCCGAGCTGGTCGACCGGGCCGACCGCCTGGCCCGGCTGCTGGTGGCCCGCGGCGCGGGCCCGGAGCGGTTCGTGGCCGTGGCGCTGCCGCGCGGGCCGGAGCTGGTGGTGGCGCTGCTGGCGGTGCAGCGGGCGGGGGCGGCGCACCTGCCGCTGGACCCGGCCTTCCCGCCGGAGCGGACCGCGCACATGCTGTCCGACGCGGAACCGGTGCTCGTGATCACCGACGAGGCCACCGCAGGCGCGCTGCCCGCGGTCGGGGTGCCCCGGTTGGCGCTGGACGCGGCGCGGACGCGGGCCGAATTGGCGGGCGCCCCGCCGTGCGCCTTCCCCCGGGCGGTGCCGTCGAACGCGGCGTACGCGATCTACACCTCGGGCTCGACCGGCCTGCCGAAGGGCGTCGTGGTGCCCAGGGGTGCCCTGGCGAACTTCCTGGCTGCGCTGGCCGACCACGTTCCACTGTCCACAGAAGACAGGTGGTTGGCGGTGACCACGGTCGCCTTCGACATCGCGGCGCTGGAGCTGTTCCTCCCGCTGGCGCACGGGGCGTGCGTGGTGCTCGCCGACCGCGACACCGTGCGGGACCCGGCGCGGTTGCTGGCGCTGGCCCGGCGGGCCGGGGTCACCGTCGCGCAGGCGACACCGAGCCTGTGGCAGACGGTGCTCGACGCGGCCGACGAGGAGGGCGACCGCGACGCCCTGTCCGGGGTGCGGGTGCTCTCCGGCGGCGAGGCGCTGCCCGCCGCGCTGGCCGCCCGCCTGCGCGCCAGGGCCGCGAGCGCGGTCAACCTGTACGGGCCGACCGAGACCACCATCTGGTCCACCCTCGCCCACCTCGGCGCGGACGAGCGGGCGCCCGGCATCGGCGAACCGATCGCCAACACCCGGGTCCTGGTGCTCGACCGGGCGCTGCGGCCGGTGCCGCCGGGTGTGGTCGGCGAGCTGTACCTGGCGGGCGCCGGGGTGGCCCGCGGCTACCACCGGCGCCCCGGCCTCACCGCGGAGCGGTTCGTCGCCGACCCCGGCGGGGGGCCGGGCGAGCGCGCCTACCGCACCGGCGACCTGGTGCGCTGGACCGGGTCCGGGCGGCTGGAGTTCCTCGGCCGGGCCGACGAGCAGCTCAAGGTGCGCGGCTTCCGGGTCGAACCCGGCGAGGTCGAGGCGGCGCTGGCCGGGCACGCGCTGGTCGGCCGGGCGGTGGTGGTGGCCCGCGAGTCCGGCGACGGGCACCGGCGGCTGGTCGGCTACGTCACCGCGGCGGGCGCGCGGGCGGTGGACCCCGCCGCGGTCCGGGAGCACGCGGCGCGGGTGCTGCCCGAGCACATGGTCCCGGTGGTCGTGGTGCTCGACGCGTTCCCCACGACCGCCAACGGCAAGGTCGACCGGCGCGCGCTGCCCGCGCCGGACCCGCGCGGCGCCGCACCGGACCGCGCCCCGCGCACCCCGGCGGAGCTGGCGCTGTGCGAGCTGTTCGCCGACGTGCTGGGGGTGGCCGAGGCGGGGGTCCACGACGACTTCTTCGCCCTCGGCGGCGACAGCGTGCTCACCCTGCGGCTCACGGGCCGCGCGGGCCGGGCCGGGCTGCCCCTCACGCCGCGCGACGTCTTCGTGCACCGCACCCCGGCCGCCCTCGCGGCGGTGGCCGCGGCGGCGGACCGGCAGGCACCAGAGGCCGACCCCGAGGACACCGGCGCCCCGCTGGTGGAGCTGAGCGCGTTCCAGCGCGGGCGGTTGGCGGCGGCGATCGAAGCGGAATGGGAGGCACCCCGGTGACCAGGGCCGAGATCGAGGACGTCCTCCCCGTCACGCCGTTGCAGGAGGGACTGCTGTTCCACGCCGCCCACGACGGGGCGGCCGACGTCTACACCATGCAGCTCGCGCTGGAGGTCGACGGGCCGCTGGACCCGGCCGCGCTGCGCCGGGCCGCCGGGGCGCTGCTGGCCCGGCACGCGGTGCTGCGCTCGGCGATCGTCCAGGACGGGGTCGACGAACCGGTCCAGGTCGTGCTGGCCGAGGTGCCCCTGGCCTGGCGCGAGCACGACCTGTCCGCCCTCGGCGAGCCGGAGCGCGCGACCGGGCTGGACCGGGTCGGCGCCGAGGACCGGACCGCGGGGTTCACCCCGCACCGCCCCCCGCTGATCCGGTTCACCCTGGTCCGGCTGGCCGCCGACCGGCACCGGCTGCTGATCACCAACCACCACGTGCTGCTCGACGGCTGGTCCGTGCCGGTGCTGGTGGACGACCTGTGGGCGCTCTACGCCCGGGAGGGCGACCCGGCGGTCACCCTGCCGCCCGCCGCCGACCACCGGGCCTACCCGCGGTGGCTGGCCAGGCAGGACCACGACGCCGCCCGCCGGGAGTGGCGGACCCACCTGGCCGGGCTGAGCGGACCCACCCTCGTCGCCCCCGGCGCCGCCCGCGGCGGGGCGCCCGCCCCGCCTCGGGACCTGGACGCCGAGTTGACCGCCGAGCAGACCGCGCGCCTGCACACCGCCGCCCGCGGCCGGGGCCTGACGCTCAACACCGTGGTGGCGGGGGCGTGGGCGGTGGTGCTCAGCGGGCTGACCGGGCGGCAGGACGTCGTCTTCGGCACCACCGCCGCCATCCGCCCACCCACGATCCCCGACGTCGAGACGCTGGTGGGGCTGCTCGTCAACACGGTGCCGGTGCGGGTCAGCCTCGACGCGGGGCGGCCGTTCGGCGAGCAACTGGCCGCCGCGCAGGACCGGCGGGCCGCGCTGCTGCCGCACCAGCACGTGGGCCTGGGCGAGCTGCGGCGGCTGGCCGGGGTCGGCGCCGAGCTGTTCGACACCGTGCTGCTGTTCCGCAACCACCTGGCCCGCGGGCGGACCGCCGACGCCGTGGTGGCCGCGCCGCCGGGGCTGCGGGTCACGGCCGTGGGCGCCTGGGACGCCAACCACTACCCGCTCTCGCTCACGGTGGCACC
Source organism: Actinokineospora spheciospongiae (assembly GCF_000564855.1). Classification (GTDB taxonomy): domain Bacteria; phylum Actinomycetota; class Actinomycetes; order Mycobacteriales; family Pseudonocardiaceae; genus Actinokineospora; species Actinokineospora spheciospongiae. The sequence goes on along the minus strand of NZ_AYXG01000139.1, from coordinate 49,187 downwards.
CGGCGACCGGCTGCTGTTGCGCCTGTCCCACCGCACCGACGTGGTCGACGCCGAGACCGCGCGGCGCGCGCTGGACGCGGTGGTGCGCACGCTCCGGTCACTGGCCGCGGACCTGGACCACCCGCCCGGGCACACCGCGGGCCCGGTGCTCCCCGGGGTCACCGAACCGGACCGGGTGCCCACCCGCCCCGCCGCCCCGGGCCGGGGCGCGCCCGCGCGCACACCGCGGCAGGAAATCCTCTGCGAGCTGTTCGCCGACGTGCTGGAGCTGCCCGCGGTCGGCGCCGACGACGACTTCTTCGCCCTGGGCGGCGATTCCGTGCTGGCCACCCGGCTGGTGAGCCGGATCAGGTCGGTGCTCGGGGTGGAGCTGCCCGTGCGCGCGCTGTTCGAGGCGGGCACGGGCACCCGCCTCGACGCCGTGCTCGACCCCGGCGCCGCCGTCCGGCCCGCGCCGCGACCGGTGGACCGCCCGGAGCGCACCCCGCTCTCGCACGCCCAGCGGCGGCTGTGGTTCCTCAACCGCTTCGAGGACACCGGGTCCGCCTACCACCTGCCCATCGCGCTGCGCCTCACCGGCGACCTCGACCGCGCCGCCCTGACCGCGGCGCTCGGCGACGTGGTGGAGCGGCACGAGAGCCTGCGCACGGTCTTCCCCGAGGTCGACGGCGAACCCCACCAGGACGTGCGCCCGGCGACCGCCGTCGCGCTGCCCGTCGCGGCGCTGCCGGAGGCCGAGCGGGCCGCCGGGCCTGCCGCGGCGGCGGCCCGGCCCTTCGACCTCACCACCGATCCCCCGCTGCGCGCGGCGCTGTACGAGGTGGGGGGAACGGGCGAGCACGTCCTGCTGCTCGTCCTGCACCACATCGCGGGCGACGGCTGGTCGTTCGCGCCGCTGTCGCGCGACCTGTCGCGGGCCTACGCCGCCCGCCGCGCCGGTCGCGCCCCCGAGTGGGAACCGCTGCCGCTGCAGTACCCGGATGCCGCGCTGTGGCAGCGCGAACTGCTCGGCGACGGCGCCGACCCGGACAGCGCACTGGCGCGGCAGCTCGACTTCTGGCGGACCGCGCTGGCCGACCTGCCCGCCGAGCTGACCCTCCCGGCGCAGCGACCGCGCCCCGCCCGCGCGAGCCACCGCGGCGACCGCGTGCCCCTGGAGATCCCGCCGGACCTGCACCGCGGCCTGCGCGCCCTGGCCAGGGAGAGCCGCACCACGCTGTTCATGGTCGTGCAGGCGGGACTGGCCCTGCTGCTGTCGCGGTTGGGGGCGGGCCGGGACATCCCCATCGGCACCCCGGTCGGCAACCGCACCGACGAGGCGCTCGACGACCTGGTCGGCCTGTTCGTCAACACCCTGGTGCTGCGCACGGACACCTCGGGCGACCCGACCGCGCGCGAGCTGCTCGGTCGGGTCCGCGCGGCCGACCTCGCCGCGTTCGCCAACCGGGACCTGCCGTTCGAGCGGCTGGTCCACGAGCTCAACCCGGCCCGGTCCACCGCGCGGCACCCGCTGTTCCAGGTGGCGCTGGTCCTGCACAACAACCCCGCCCCGCCCCCGCCGCGACTGCCCGGCCTGGCGGTCGAGGGGCTGCCCCTCGGGCTGCCTACGACCATGTTCGACCTGTCCGTGGAGCTGACCGAGCGGCGCGGCGCGCAGGGCACCCCGCACGGCGTCCACGGGTCCCTGGAGTACAGCACCGACCTGTTCGACCGGGCGGGGGCCGAGCGGATCGCCGAGCGGCTGGTGCGGGTGCTCGCGGCGGTGGTCGCCGACCCGGACCAGCGGCTGAGCGCGGTGGACCTGCTCGACGGGGCGGAGCGGCGACAGCTTCTGGAGTGGGGCGCCCCCACCCGGGTCGAGCCGCCGACCGGCACGCTGGCCGAGGCGTTCGCCGCGGTCGCCCGCCGCACCCCCGGGGCCACGGCCGTGGTCTGCGGGGACCGGGCGCTCACCTACGGCGAGCTGGACGCCCTGGCCAACCGGTTGGCCAGGGTGCTGCTCGCCGCGGGCGCCCGGCCGGAGCGGGCGGTGGCCTTGGCGCTGCCGCGGTCGATCGAGCAGGTCGTGGCGACGGTGGCGGTGGTCAAGGCGGGAGCCGCCTACCTGCCCCTCGACCCCGAGCACCCCGCCGAGCGCATCGCCTCCACCCTCGCCGACGCGCACCCCACCGCGGTGGTGACCACCGGGGCCGTCGCGGCGGCGCTCCCCCGGGAACCGGACGCCACCCTGGTCCTGCTGGACGACCCCGGGGTGGTCCGGGCCCTCGGTGCCGCGCCCGCGGGCGAGCTGACCCCCGAGGAGCGCCCGCTCGCCCCCACGACCGACTCCGCCGCGTACGTCATCCACACCTCGGGGTCCACCGGCCGCCCGAAGGGCGTCGTCGTGCCGCACGGCAACGTGCTGCGGCTGTTCACCGCCACCGCCGAGCTGTTCGACTTCACCGCGGACGACGTGTGGAGCGCCTTCCACTCCCCCGCGTTCGACTTCGCGGTCTGGGAGACCTGGGGGGCGCTGCTGCACGGCGCCACCCTGGTCGTGGTGCCTGCCGACGTGGCGCGGGCACCGGAGGAGTTCCTGGCGCTGCTGGTGCGATCCGGCGTCACCGTGCTGAGCCAGACACCGTCGGCGTTCACCCAGCTCGCCCGCGCCGACGCCGAGGACCCGGGGCTGGGCGACCGGCTGTCCGTGCGGCGCGTCGCCTTCGGCGGCGAGGCGCTGGACCCGGGGTCGCTGGCGGGCTGGCGGGAGCGGCACCCGGACAGCCCGGCGCTGGTCAACCTGTACGGGATCACCGAGACGACCGTGCACGTCACCGGGGTGCGGCTGGACCGGCGGGCGCACCGGACCGGCAGCCCGATCGGCCGGGGCCTGCCCGACCTGCGCCTGCACGTGCTCGACGAGCACCTGCGCCCGCTGCCCGCCGGGGTCGCGGGCGAGCTGTACGTCGCGGGTCCCGGCCTCGCGCGCGGCTACCTGGACCTGCCCTCCCCGACCGCGCAGCGGTTCGTGGCCTGCCCGTACGGGCCGCCGGGGGAGCGCATGTACCGCACCGGGGACGTGGTGCGCTGGCGGGCGGACGGCGAACTCGACTACGTCGGCCGCGCCGACGACCAGGTGAAGGTCCGCGGCTTCCGGGTCGAGCCCGGCGAGGTGGCCGCCGCGCTCACCGCGCGGCCGGACGTCGGCGCGGCGGTCGTCGTCGCCCGGGAGCACCGCCCCGGCGACCTCGGGCTCGTCGCCTACGCCGTGGCCGCCCCCGGGCACCGCCTCGAACCCACCGACCTGCGCCGTGCGCTGGCCGGGGTGCTGCCCGACCACCTCGTCCCGGCGGCGGTGGTCGTGCTCGACGAGCTGCCGCTGACCCCGAACGGGAAGGTGGACCGCCGGGCGCTGCCCGCCCCGGTCGCCACGACCGGTCGCGGCCGGGCCCCGCGCACCGCGCGGGAGGAGGTCCTGTGCGGGTTGTTCGCCCAGGTGCTCGGGCTGCCCGAGGTGGGGGTCGACGAGAGCTTCTTCGAACTGGGCGGGCACTCGCTGCTGGCCACCGGGCTCATCAGCCGCGTCCGCGCGGCCTTCGGCGTCGACCTGCCGGTGCGGGCGCTGTTCGAGGCGCCCGCGGTGTCCGGGCTGATCGGGCGGGTCGACACCGCCGCGGGCACGGACCGGCCGCCGCTGCGGCCCGCCGCGCGCCCGGACCGGCTGCCGCTGTCGTTCGCGCAGCGCAGGCTGTGGTTCCTGGACCGGTTGCAGGGGTCCGGGTCGGCCTACAACATCCCGCTCGCGCTGCGGCTCACCGGTCCCCTGGACCGCGACGCGCTGCTGGCCGCCTGCCTGGACGTGGTGGACCGGCACGAGAGCCTGCGCACGGTCTTCCCCGAGTCCGACGGCGAACCCCACCAGGTGGTGCTGCCGCCCCCCGCCGGGCGGGCGGGCCGGGTGGACGCCGCGGTGGTGGCCGTGGACGCCGCCGGGCTGGACGCCGCCGTCGCCTCGACCACCACCGCCGGGTTCGACCTGCGCACCGACCCGCCGCTGCGGGTCCGGCTGCTCGCCCTCGCCGAGGACGACCACGTCCTGGTGCTGGTACTGCACCACATCGCGGGCGACGGCTGGTCGCTGCGCCCGCTGGCCGACGACCTCGCCACCGCCTACGCGGCCCGGCTGGCCGACCGGGCGCCCGGGTGGGCGCCGCCGCCGGTGCAGTACGCGGACTACACCCTCTGGCACCGCGCGGTGCTCGGCGACCCCGGCGACCCGAACAGCACCGGTGGCCGCCAGCTCGCCTTCTGGCGCAGCACCCTGGCGGGCGCCCCGGAACAGCTCGCCCTGCCCCTGGACCGGCCGCGGCCCCCGGTCGCCCGCTACCGCGGCGGGGCGGTCCCGCTGCCGGTCCCGCCCGCGCTGCACACCCGGCTCGCCGCGCTGGCCGCCGACGGCGGGGCGACGCTGTTCATGGTGCTGCACGCCGCGGTCGCGGCGCTGCTGACCAGGGTGGGCGCGGGCACCGACCTGCCGCTGGGCACGGCCGTCGCCGGGCGCACCGACGCGGCGCTCGACGACCTCGTCGGCTTCTTCGTCAACACCCTGGTGCTGCGCACCGACACCTCCGGCGACCCCGGCTTCACCGACCTGCTCGCCCGCGTCCGCGACACCGACCTGGCCGCCTACGCCCACCAGGACCTGCCCTTCGACCTGCTCGTCGAGGAGCTGAACCCGGGGCGCTCGGTCGACCGCAACCCGCTGTTCCAGGTGATGGTGGGGTTGCAGAACAACACCGGGGCCGAGGCAGGGCTGCCCGGCGTGGTGCTGGGCGCGGTCCCGGTGCCCCCGGCCGAGGCGAAGTTCGACCTGCTGTTCGCCTTCACCGAGCGGCGCACCGCCGACGGCCGCCCGGACGGCCTGGACGGCGTGCTGGAGTTCGCCACCGAGCTGTTCGACCCGGCGACCGCCCGCGGGCTGGCCGCGCACCTGCTCGGCCTGCTGGCGGCCGTCGCCGCCGACCCGGCGTGCCCGGTGGGCAGGCTCGACCTGCTCGACGACGACGGCCGCCGGGCCGTGCTCGCCCGCGGCGACGGCGGCCCGGTGCGCCCACCCGCCCCGGCCCGGCCGGGCGCGGGCCTGGCCGAGCTGTTCGCCGCCCAGGTCGCGCGGACCCCGGGCGCGACCGCGCTGGACGCGGGCGCCGTGCGGCTCGGCTACGCCGAACTGGACACCCGGGCCAACCGCCTGGCGCACCTGCTGATCCGGCACGGGGCGGACCACGACCGCCCGGTGCTGGTCCTGGTGGAACGCTCCGCCGAGCTGGTGGTCGCGCTGCTGGCCGTGGTCAAGGCGGGCGCGGCGTACGTGCCGCTCGACCCGCGCCACCCGCGCGCCAGGATGGGGCTGATCGCCGCCGACACCGGCGCGGGCATCCTGCTGACCGACGCGGCGGGCGCCGAGCACCCCTTCACCGACCGGGCCGCCGCCGACGGGCTCGCGGTGCTGCGGGCCGACGCGGTCCCCGGCGACCTGCCCGAGCACGACCCCCGGCGCCCGGTCGAGCCCGACCGGGCCGCGTACGCCATGTTCACCTCGGGGTCCACCGGCGTGCCCAAGGGCGTCGTGGTCACCCACGCCAACGTGGTGTCGCTGGCGTTCGACCCGTGCTGGCGCGGCGGCGAGCAGGACCGGGTGCTGGCGCACAGCCCGCACTCGTTCGACGCCTCCACCTACGAGCTGTGGGTGCCGCTGCTGTCGGGCGGGTGCGTCGTGCAGGCACCGCCGGGGGAGCTGGGCGTGGCCGACCTGGACCGGGTGATCACCGAGCGCGGTGTGACCTGCGCCTTCTTCACGACCGCGCTGTTCAACCTGCTGGCGCAGGAGAGCCCGGCGACCCTCGGCGCGCTGCGGCAGGTGTGGACCGGCGGCGAGGACGTATCGCCCGCCGCGTTCGAGCGGGTCGCGGCGGCCTGCCCCGGCACTGCGCTGCGGCACGTCTACGGGCCGACCGAGACCACCACGTTCGCGACCTTCCACGCGGTGGACCCCGGCTCCCCGCCCGGCCGCACGGTGCCGATCGGCACGCCGATGGCGGGCACCCTGGCCTACGTGCTGGACGCGGGGCTGCGGCCGGTGCCGCCGGGCGTGGTCGGCGAACTGCACCTGGCGGGCGCCGGGCTGGCGCGGGGCTACGCCGCCCGGGCCGCGCTGACCGCCGAGCGGTTCGTCGCCGACCCCTTCGGGCCGGCGGGGACGCGGATGTACCGCACCGGCGACCTGGCGCGGTGGACCCCGCGCGGGCTGGAGTTCGCGGGCCGCGCCGACGACCAGGTGAAGCTGCGCGGCTTCCGGGTGGAGCTCGCCGAGGTCGAGGCGGCGCTGACCGCGCACCCCGGGGTGGGGCGGGCCGCGGTGGTGGTCCGGGAGGACCGGGCCGGGGAACGGCGGCTGGTGGCCTACGTGGTGCCCGCGGCGGGCGCGGCGGAGGGCGGCGCGGGCCGCGACCAGGTCGAGGACTGGCGCGGCATCTACGAATCCCTCTACGGCACCGACGCCTACTTCGCCGCCCCCGGCGGCGGCTTCGGCAGCGACTTCTCCGGCTGGAACAGCAGCTACGACGGGCAGCCGATCCCGTTGGCGGACATGCGGGAGTGGCAGGCGGCGACCGTCGAGCGCATCCGCTCGCTGCGACCGCGGCGGGTGCTGGAGATCGGCGTCGGCAGCGGCCTGCTGCTCGCCGAGCTGGCCGGGGACTGCGAGTCGTACTGGGGCACCGACTTCTCCCCCTCGGCCGTCGACCGGCTGCGCGAGCACCTGGCCACCCGGCCGGAGCTGGCGGGCCGGGTCGAGCTGCGCTGCCAGGCGGGCGAGGACACCACCGGGCTGCCCACCGACCACTTCGACACGGTGGTGATCAACTCCGTCGTCCAGTACTTCCCCTCCGCCGACTACCTGGACCGGGTGCTGGCCCGCGCCGTCGAGCTGGTCCGGCCGGGCGGGGCGGTGTTCGTCGGCGACGTGCGGGACCTGCGCCTCGCCCGGTGCCTGGGCACCGCCGTGCAGCTACGCCGCGGGGGCGCGGGCACCGCCGCGGCCGTGCGCACCGCCGTGCGGCGCGGCCTGCTGCTGGAGGAGGAGCTGCTGGTCGACCCCGACCACTTCGCCGCCACCGCGCGCGCGAACCCCGGGATCACCGCGGTGGACCTGCGCGTCAAGCGCGGCCACCACGACAACGAGCTGACCAGGTACCGCTACGACGTGGTGCTGCACAAGGGCGCGGACCGGGTCCTCGCGCTCGCCGACGCCCCCCGGCTGCGCTGGGGGCGGGAGGTCACCGGGCTCGCCGAGGTGGTGGCGCACCTGCGCGCCGAGCGCCCGGCGCGGCTGCGGGTCACCGGGGTGCCCAACGCCAGGATCGCCCCGGAGCTGGCCGCCCTGCGGGCGCTGGACGCCGACACCGACCCGCGGACCGCCCTGGCCGCGCTCACCGGCGGCACCGACCGCGACCCCGACGCGCTGCCGACGGTGGAGGCCGTGCACCGGGCGGTCGAAGACCTCGGCTACACCTGCGTGATCGCCCCCGCGGCCCGGCGGGCCCCGGACCAGGAGGCGGACGGCGCGCTGGACCTGGTGCTCGTCGACGCGGCCGAGGCGCGCGGCCGGGCCCTCGACGGCACCCACCTGGCCGCCGAGGACGCCGGGCAGGCGAGGCGGACCAGCGACCCGGAGCGGTCGCACGCCGTCCGCGCGCTGACCGCGGCGCTGGGCCCGCACCTGGGCGAGGTGCTGCCGGAGTACATGGTGCCCTCGGCGTTCGTGGCCCTGCCCACGCTGCCGCTCACGGTCAACGGCAAGGTGGACCGGCGGGCGCTGCCCGCGCCGGACGTGGCCGCGGCGGCGGCGGGCGCCGCGCCGCGCACCCCGCAGGAGGAGATCCTGTGCGGGCTGTTCGCCGAGGTGCTCGGCCTGCCCGCGGTGGGGGTCGACGACGACTTCTTCGACCTGGGCGGGCACTCGCTGCTGGCCACCCGGTTGACCAGCCGCGTCCGGTCGGTGCTGGGGTCCGAGCTCGCCGTCCGGGAGGTGTTCGAGGCCCCCACGGCCGCGGGCCTCGCCGCCCGGCTCACTCCCGCCGACCGCGCGCGACCGCCGCTGCGGCCCGCCGAGCGGCCCGCCCGGCTCCCGCTGTCGCACGCGCAGCGCAGGCTGTGGTTCCTCAACCGCTTCGAGGACAGCGGTTCGACCTACAACATGGCGATGGCCGTGCGGCTGGTCGGGCCGCTGGACCACGACGCCCTGCGGGCGGCGGTGGCCGACGTCGTGCGGCGGCACGAGGTCCTGCGCACGGTCTTCCCCGCCGACGACGGCGAACCGCACCAGCGGGTGCTCGACGTCGAGGCGGTGCGCGAGGGCCTGGTCACCACCGGGGCGGTGCGGGCCGACGAGGTCGCCGCGCTGCTGCGAGCCCGCGCCGAGCGGGGTTTCGACCTCACCCGCGACCTCCCGCTGCGGGCCTGGCTGTGGGCGACGGGCACGCACGAGCACGTGCTGCTGCTGGTCGTGCACCACATCGCCTGCGACGGCTGGTCGCTCACCCCGCTGGCCAGGGACCTGTCCACCGCCTACGCCGCCCGCGCGCGGGGCCGGGAACCCGAGCAGGCACCCCTGCCCGTGCAGTACGCCGACTACACCCTGTGGCACAACAGGGCCCTCGACGGCGACGGCTCGGCCCGGCACCTGGAGCACTGGGCCACCACCCTGCGCGGCGCCCCCGCCGAACTGGCCCTGCCCACCTGCCGCCCCCGCCCCGACACCACGGCGCACACCGGCGACCACATCACCTTCACCGTCCCCGCCGCGCTGCACCAGCGGCTCACCGCGCTGGTGCGCACCGACCGGGCCACCCTGTTCATGGCCCTGCACGCCGCCCTCGCCGCACTGCTGACCCGGGTGGGCGCGGGCACCGACATCCCCATCGGCACCCCCGTCGCGGGCCGCACCCACGACGCGCTGGACGACCTGGTCGGCTTCTTCGTCAACACCCTGGTCCTGCGGTTGGACACCGGTGGCGACCCGACCCTGCGCGAACTGCTCGCCAGGGCCCGCGCGGTCGACCTCGACGCCTACGCCCACCAGGACCTGCCGTTCCAGCGGCTCGTCGAACACCTCAACCCGCGGCGCGACCCCGGCAGGCACCCGCTGTTCCAGGTGATGCTCGTCCTGCAGAACACCGCCGAGCCGGTGCTGCGCCTGCCGGGCGTCCGCGTCGAGCACGAGCCGACCACCGTGCGCAGGGCGAACTTCGACCTGTGGCTGGGCTTCACCGAGACCCGCCTGCCCGACGGCGCGGCCGGGGGCATCACCGGCAGGCTGGAGTTCCGCACCGACCTGTTCGACCGGGAGACCGCGCACGGCATCGCCACCCGGCTCATGCGGGTCCTGCACGCCCTCGCCGCCGACCCCGACCAGCGCGTCAGCCGGGTCGACGTCCTCGACGCGGCGGAGGAGCACCGGCTCCTGCGCGCCACGACGACCCACCCGCTGCCCGCGACCACCCTGACCGCACTGCTCGAAGCCCAGGCGGCGCGCACACCGCACGCGGTCGCGGTCGTCGACCACGACGGGACCACCCACACCTACGCGCGGGTGCACGAGCGGGCGAACCGGCTCGCCCACCTGCTCGCCGGTTCCGGCGCGGGACCGGAGAAGACCGTGGGGGTGGCGCTGCCCCGCTCGGTCGAGTCGGTCGTCGCCCTCGTGGCGGTGCTCAAGACCGGTGCCGCCTACCTGCCGCTGGACCCCGAACACCCGGCCGAACGGCTCTCCCGGGTGGTCGACGACGCCGGGCCCGTCGCCCTGCTCACCGACCGCGGCACGTCCGGGGTGCTCGACGGCGCGGGGTTCGCCGCCGTGGAGCAGATCCTGCTCGACGAGGTGGGTGGGGACCTCGCCGCGCGCCCCGCGTCCGCGCCACCGCCCACCGCCGTCCCGGGCAACCCGGCGTACCTGATCCACACCTCGGGCTCCACCGGGCGCCCCAAGGGTGTCCTCGTGCCGCACGCCGCCATCGCCAACCGGCTGCTGTGGGCGCAGGCCGAGTACGGCCTGACCGCCGAGGACCGGGTGCTGCACAAGACGCCGACGAGCTTCGACGTGTCGGTGTGGGAGCTGTTCTGGCCGCTGATCGCGGGCGCGGCCGTGGTGCTCGCCCGACCGGGTGGGCACCGCGAGCCCGACCACCTCGCCGAGCTGGTGCGCCGCGAGCGGGTGGGCACCGCGCACTTCGTACCGTCCATGTTGGACGTCTTCCTGGACGCGCCCGCCGCGGCGGGCACCGGCCTGCGCCGGGTGCTGTGCAGCGGCGAAGCCCTGCCCACCGCGCTCGCGGCCCGCTGCGAGCGGGTGCTGGGCATCGCGCCGGACAACCTGTACGGGCCCACCGAGGCGGCGGTGGACGTCACCGCGTGGCGCCCCGCGCCCGCCCGGCCGGAGCCCACCGTCCCCATCGGACTTCCGGTGTGGAACACCCGCGCGTACGTGCTCGACGAGCACCTGCGCCCGGTGCCCGAGCGCGTGCCCGGTGAGCTGTACCTGGCGGGGGCGCAACTGGCGCGCGGCTACCACCGCGCACCCGGTCGCACCGCTGAGCGGTTCGTCGCCGACCCGCACGGCGGTCCCGGCGAGCGCATGTACCGCACGGGCGACCGCGTGCGGCGGTACCCGGACGGGGCGCTGGAGTTCCTGGGCCGCACCGACGACCAGGTGAAGGTGCGCGGTGTCCGGGTCGAGCCGGACGAGGTGGCCGCCGCGCTGGCCCGCCACCCGGCGGTGGCGCGGGCCGCGGTCGTGGCCAGGCCGGGGCCCTCGGGTGCGGTCGAGCTGGTGGCCTACGCCGTCGCCGCGGGTGGGGCGGCGTCGGGGGTGGACGCGGAGCAGTTGCGCCGCCACGCCGCGCGGGTGCTGCCCGAGCCGATGGTGCCCGCCGCCGTCGTGCTGCTGGAGGCGTTGCCGCTGACCGTGCACGGCAAGCTGGACCAGGCCGCGCTGCCCGCGCCGGTGCGCGCCGCCCCCGCCCCGGCGCGGGCGGCGCGCACCGGCGCCGAGGAACTGCTGTGCGGGCTGTTCGCCGACGTCCTGGAGGTGCCCTCGGTCGGCGTCGACGACGGCTTCTTCGACCTGGGCGGGCACTCGCTGCTGGCGATGCGCCTGGTCAACCGGGTGCGGTCGGTGTTCGGGGTCGAGCTGCGGGTGCGGTCGGTGTTCGAGGCGCCCACGGTGGCCGCGCTCGCCGCGCGGCTCGCGGACGCGGGCGACGGCCCGGTGCGCCCACCGGTGCGCGCCCTCACCCGGCCCGAGCACGTGCCGCTGTCCTCCGGCCAGCTTCGGCTGTGGTTCCTCAACCGGTTCGAGACGGCCCGCGGCACCTACCACATCCCGATGGCCCTGCGGCTCTCCGGCGAGCTGGACGTGGCGGCCCTCGACGCCGCGCTCCTCGACGTCACCACCCGGCACGAGAGCCTGCGCACGGTCTTCCCGGACGTGGACGGGACACCCGCGCAGGTGGTCGTCGACGCGGGCGCGGCGCACACCCCGCTGGTCGCCGTGCCCGCCGCCGAGGAAGACCTGGCCGGGCTGCTGGCCGCCGCCTCGGCGCGCCCCTTCGACCTGTCCACCGACGTCCCGCTGCGCGTGGCGCTGTTCGCCGTGGCACCCGGCGAGCACGTCCTGCTGGTCGTGCTGCACCACATCGCGGGCGACGGGTGGTCGTTGGCGCCGCTGGCCCGCGACCTGGCCGCGGCCTACCGCGCCCGGCTCACCGGGGAGGCGGGCGGCGCGGCACCGCTGCCCGTGCAGTACGCGGATTACGCGCTGTGGCAACGGGAACTGCTCGGCGCCGAGGACGACGCCGGCAGCCTCCGGTCCACCCAGCTCGCCCACTGGAGCGCGGCGCTGGCCGGTCTGCCGGAGGAACTGCCGCTGCCGTTCGACCGGACCAGGCCCGCGCTGCCCACCGACCAGCCCGCGGGGAGCGTCGAGTTCACGCTCCCGGCGAGCGTGCACCGCGGCCTGGTCGAGCTGGCGCGGGAGACGGGCGCGACCGTGTTCATGTCGGTGCGGGCAGCGCTCGCGGTGCTGTTGACCCGCATCGGCGCGGGCCACGACATCCCGATCGGCACCCCCGTCGCGGGCCGCACCGATTCCGCGCTCGACCCCCTCGTCGGCAACTTCGTCAACACCCTCGTCCTGCGCACCGACACCTCGGGCAACCCCACCCACCGCCAACTCCTGGCCCGCGTCCGCGACACCGACCTCACCGCCTACGCCCACCAGGACCTGCCCTTCGAGCAACTGGTCGAACACCTCAACCCCCAGCGGTCGCTGTCCCGGCACCCGCTGTTCCAGGTGGTGCTGACCCTGCAGAACACCGAGCGGGCGGACCTGGACCTGCCCGGGGTGCGGGTGCGCGGCCTGCCGCTCGACCCCGGGCCGACCGAGTTCGACCTGGCCGTCACCGTCCACGAGCAGCACACCGACGACGCGGCACCGGCCGGGCTGCACACCGCGCTGCGCTACCGGACCGACCTGTTCGACCGCGACACCGCCGAACAGCTCGGCAGGCGGTTGGTCCGCGTCCTGCACGCCGTGGTGGCCGACCCGGACCAGCCCATCGAGCAGGTGGACGTGCTGGACCCGGCCGAGCGGCGCAGGCTCCTCGGCGCACCGGCACCCGCGGTGCCCGGCGGTGCGGCGACGCTGGTGGAGCGGTTCACCGAGCGGGCCCGGCGGGCCCCGGATGCGGTGGCGGTGACCGCCGAGGACGCCACGCTGACCTACGCCGACCTCGACGCGCGGGCCGGTCGGCTGGCGCACCTGCTGCGCTCGCGGGGAGCGGGCGGCGGGCGGCCGGTCGCGCTGCTGCTGCCCCGGTCGGCGGAGCTGGTCGTGGCGATGCTCGCGGTGCTCAAGGCGGGCGCCGCCTACCTGCCGGTCGACCCGGACTACCCGGCCGAGCGGATCGCGCTGACCCTCACCGACGCCCGGCCCGCGCTGGTCGTCGCCCGGTCGGCCACCGCACCGGTGGACCCGGGACCGGTCGCCGTGCTGCGCCTGGACGACCCGGACACGGTCGCGGCGCTGGCCGCGCAGCCCGACACCGACCCCGGCGCGGTGGTGCTCCCCGACTCCCCCGCGTACGTCATCCACACCTCGGGTTCCACCGGCAGGCCCAAGGGCGTGGTGGTGGCGCACCGGGAGGCGGCGGCGCTGTTCGCCGAGACCGCGGAGCTGTTCGGGTTCGGGCCCGGTGACGTGTGGGCGTTGTTCCACTCCCCCGCGTTCGACTTCTCCGTGTGGGAGATCTGGGGGGCGCTGGTGCACGGCGGGCGGCTCGTCGTGGTCAGCCACGAGGTCTCCCGCTCGCCCCACGACCTGCTGGCCCTGCTGGTCCGCGAACGGGTGACCGTGCTCAACCAGACCCCGTCGGCGTTCCACCCGCTGGCCGCGGCCCTCGCGGCGGAGCCCACCGCCGACCGGCTCGCCCTGCGGCACGTGGTCCTCGGCGGTGAGGCGTTGCGGGCCCGGCGGCTGGCCGACTGGTACGCCCACCCGGTGAGCCGGTCGGCGGCCCTGGCGAACATGTACGGCATCACCGAGGGCGTCGTGCACGTGACCCACCGGCCCCTGGACCGGTCGGTGGTGGCGGAGGCGGCGCCGGGCAGCGGCGTCGGCCGCGGCCTGCCCGGCCGGTGGTTGGTGGTGCTGGACGAGCGGCTGCGGCCGGTGCCCACCGGCACCTGGGGCGAGCTGTACCTGGTGGGCGATGGGATCGCGCAGGGCTACCTCGGCAGGCCGGGTCTGACCGCCGAGCGGTTCGTCGCCGCGCCGTTCGGCCCGCCGGGAGCGCGGGCGTACCGCACCGGTGACGTGGTGCGGTGGCGCGCGGACGGTCGGCTGGACCACCTCGGCCGGGCCGACGACCAGGTGCAGGTGCGCGGGTTCCGGGTCGAGCCGGGGGAGGTCGAGGCCGCGCTGACCGCGCTGCCGGGGGTGGCGCTGGCCGCCGTGGTCGCCCGCGACGACGAGGACGGGCACCGCCGGTTGGTCGCCTACGTCGTCCCCGGCAACCCGGGACCCGGTGCGGTGGAGCTGTCGCAGGCGTGGGTGCGCGGGGAACTGGCCGACACCCTGCCCGCCCACCTGGTGCCCGCCGCCGTCGTCGTGCTGGACGCCCTGCCGCTGACCCCGCACGGCAAGCTCGACCGCGCCGCGCTGCCCGCCCCGGACTTCGCACCCCTGATCTCGGGCGGGGAACCCGCGGACGCCAAGCAGGCGCGGCTGTGCGAGCTGTTCGCCGAGGTGCTGCGGCTGCCCGGGGTCGGCCCCTCGGACAGCTTCTTCGAGCTGGGCGGCGACAGCATCGTCTCCATCCGGCTGGTGGCGCGCGCCCGGGCCGCCGGTCTGCACTTCAGCCCGCGCGAGGTGTTCCGGCACCGCACGCCCGCCGCGCTGGCCGCGGTCGCCGCCGACCTCGCGGCCCCGTCGGCCGAGGACCCGACGGAGGCGTTCGGGGAGCTGCCGCCCGCGCCGATCGCGCACTGGTTGCGCGAGCGCGGCGGGCCGGTCGACGGGTTCAACCAGTCGGCGCTGTTCACCACGCCGGTCGGGCTCGACCCGCGGGGCCTGCGGGTGGTGCTGGACGCGGTGCTGCGGCGGCACGACGCGCTGCGGATGCGCCTGGTGGTCGACGCGGCCGGGGACTGGTCGTTCACCACCGCCCCACCGGGCGCCGACCCGACGCGGAACGTTCTGTCCCAAGTGGACGTTCGCGACCACGACGGCACCGCGCTGCGCGAGGCGGTCGAGCACCACGGCGAACTGGCCCGGCGGGCACTGGCACCGCGCGAGGGCGAGTTGGTCCGAGCGGTGTGGTTCGACGCGGGGTCGACCAGGCCCGGCCGCCTGCTCCTGGTGGTGCACCACCTGGCCGTGGACGCGGTGTCCTGGGGAATCCTGCGCGCCGACCTCGCCGCGGCGTGGCGGGCGGTCTCGGCCGGGCGCGCACCCGAGGCGACCCGCGCGGGCACGTCGTACCGCCGGTGGGTCCGGGAGCTGAACCGCGCCGCCGCCCGACCGGAGCGGCTCGCCGAACTGCCACTGTGGACAGACGTGCTCCGCGACGCGGGCACTCCGCTCACCGACCAGCCGCTCGACCCGGCCGCGCACACCGAGGGCACGGTCCGGACGCTGGTGGCGGTGCTGCCGCCGGAGACCACCGAGCCGCTGCTCAGCACCCTGCCCACGGCCTACCACGCCGGTGTCGACGACGTGCTGCTCACCGCCCTCGCACTGGGGGTGGCGGCCTGGCGGCGCGAGCGGGGCGGCACCGACCGCGGCGGCGTGCTGGTCGACGTGGAGGGGCACGGCCGGACCGAGGACCTGGCCCCCGGCCTGGACCTGTCCGGCACGGTCGGGTGGTTCACCGCCCTGCACCCGGTGCGCATCGGCCCCGGGCACCTGGACCTCGACGAGGCGCTGCGCGGCGGTCCCGCCGCCGGGCAGGCGCTCAAGCGGGTCAAGGAACAGCTCCGGGCGGTCCCCGACCGCGGCGCGGGCTTCGGCCTGCTGCGCCACCTCGACCCGACCGCCCGGGCCGCGCTGGCCGCCCTGCCCACCGCCCAGATCGGGTTCAACTACCTCGGCGCGGTGGACGGCGCCGACCGCGCCGCCGCGGACTGGGACTTCGCCCCCGAGGGCGCCGCGGTGCCCGGTGCCGACCCGGACCTGCCGGTGGCGCACGCGCTGGAGGTGGCCGCGGTGGTGCACCGGGGACCGGACGGGCCGCGGCTGCGCACCACCTGGTCGTGGCCCGCGTCGCTGCTGCCCGCCGACGGCGTCGCGGCGCTGGTGCGCGCCTGCGAGCGGGCGCTGACCGGCCTGGCCGGGTTCGCCGGGCACCTGGCCTCGGGCGGGCTCACCCCGTCCGACCTGCCGCTGGTGGAGCTGAGCCAGCACGAGATCGACGAGCTCGAGGACGAGATCGACATGGATTGGGGATCGCCGCTGTGAGGCAGCCGAAGTTCGACGACGTCCTCCCGCTCGCGCCGCTGCAGGCGGGACTGCTCTTCCACGCCATGCACGACGGCCGCGAGGCCGACGTCTACGCCGCGCAGCTCACCCTGGACCTGGCCGACGGGGTCGACCCGGGCAGGCTGCGGGCGGCGGTGGCGGCCCTGCTGGCCCGGCACGCGAACCTGCGCGCGGCGTTCCGGCCGCGCGCCTCCGGCGACCCGGTGCAGGTGGTCGCCAGGGCGGTGGAGCCCGACTGGCGCGAGCTGGACCTGACCGGCGCCACCCCGGCCGAGCGCGCGGCGACCGCCGACCGGCTGGCCGCCGAGGACCGGGCGCGGCCGTTCGACCTCGCCAGGCCGCCGCTGCTGCGCTGCACCCTGCTGCGGCTCGACGAGCGGCTGCACCGCCTCGTGTGGACCCACCACCACATCCTGCTCGACGGCTGGTCGGTGCCGGTCCTGGTGCGCGAGCTGGGCGCGCTGTACACGGGCGCCACCCTGCCGCCGGTGACCCCCCACCGCGACCACCTCGCCTGGCTGGACCGGCAGGACCGCGCCGCGGCGGCGCGGGCGTGGCGGGCGGAGCTGGCCGACCTGGACGGCCCCACCCTGGTGGCCGGGCGCACCGGGTCCGCGGCACCGGAGCAGTTGACCGCCGAGCTGACCGAGGAGCAGACCGCCGCGCTGACGGCGGTGGCCAGGGCGGCGGAGCTGACCACGAGCACGCTCGTGCAGGGCGCGTGGGCGGTGGTGCTCGGCGCGCTGACCGGGCGGCGCGACGTCGTGTTCGGCACCACGGTCTCCGGCAGGCCCGCCGACCTGCCCGGCGCCGAGTCGATGGTGGGGCTGTTCATCAACACCGTGCCGGTGCGGGTGCCGCTCGACCCGGCCGCCCCCGTGCTCGACCTGCTGCGCGGCCTGCGCGACCGGCAGGCGGGCCTGCTCGAGCACCAGCACCTCGGGCTGCCCGAGGTGCAGCGGGCCGCGGGGCTGCGCGAGCTGTTCGACACCCTGCTGGTGTTCGAGAACTTCCCGCTGGACCCGGCCGCGGCACCGCCCGCCGCCGGGGAGCCGCGCATCACCGCCGCGCACCTGCGCGGCGCGGCGCACTACCCGCTGGTGCTCGTCGCCGTGCCCGGCCCCCGGCTGCGGCTGCGGCTGGACCACCGCCCGGACGCGGTGCCGCGGCAGCGGGCCGAACGGGCGCTGGCCTGGCTGGTCCGGGCGCTGACCGGGCAGGCCGCCGACCCCCGGCGGCCACTGGGCCTGCTCGACCCGGTCGACCCGGCCGAGCGCGCCCGGTTCGCGCGCGCCGGGAACGACACCGCCGTCCCCGTGCCCGCCACGAGCCCCGCCGCGCTGTTCGAGGCCCAGGCCGCCCGCACCCCCGACGCGGTCGCCCTGGTGTCCGGCGCGGACGCGCTCACCTTCGCCGAGGTGGACGCCGAGGCCAACCGGCTGGCGCACCTGCTCGCCGAGCGCGGCATCGGCCCGGAGCGGGTGGTCGGGTTGTTCCTGCCGCGCTCGGCGCGGACCGTGGTCGCCCTGCTCGCCGTGCTCAAGGCGGGCGCGGCGTACCTGCCGCTGGACCCGGCCCTGCCCCCGGCCAGGGTCGCGCTGCTGCTCGCCGACACCGCGGCGGCGGCCGTGCTGACCACCACCGCCACCGCCGCCGCGCTGCCCCCCGGTCACGGCGTGCCGATCGTGGAACTCGACGACCCCGGGGTCCGCGCGCGGCTGCGCGGGCGGGCCGCGACCGCGCCCACCGACGCCGAGCGCACCACGCCGCTGCTGCCGGAGCACCCCGCGCACGTCATCCACACCTCCGGGTCGACGGGCAGGCCCAAGGGGGTGGTCGTCGGGCACGCGGCGGTCGCCAACTACTGCGCCGTCCTGCCCGCCGCGCTGCCGCACCCGGCGCTGTGGGAGCCGGGCGGCCGGATGGGGCTGACGTCGAGCTTCCTGTTCGACGCCTCGATCAAGCAGCTCGCCGCCATGCTGCACGGCGCCACCCTGCACGTGCTGGGCGAGGAACTGCTGACCGACGCCGTCGAGCTGGTCGAGTACGCCCGCCAGCACCGGCTCGACGCGCTGCACGCCACCCCCTCGCAGTTGCCGGTCCTGGTCGAGGCCGGGCTGCTGTCCGGGGACCGGGCGCCCCGGGTGCTGCTGGTGGGCGGCGAGGAGCTGGACGCGGTGCGGTGGGCCGAGCTGGCCGCGCTCGACGACGTGACCGCCTTCAACACCTACGGCCCGACCGAGGCCACGGTGAGCGCGTTGGCGGCCAGGGTGGACGGCGGGGAACCCGTGCTCGGGCTGCCCCTGGGCAACGTCCGGGCGCACGTGCTCGACGCGGCGCTGCGCCCCGCCCCGCCGGGGGTGCCCGGCGAGCTGTACCTGGCGGGCGCGGGACTGGCGCGCGGCTACCTCGGCCAGGTCGGGCTGACCGCCGAGCGGTTCGTCGCCGACCCCTTCGGGCCAGCGGGGACGCGGATGTACCGCACCGGGGACCTGGCCGCGCGCGACGAGCGGGGCCGGGTGCGCTTCCTGGGTCGCACCGACCGCCAGGTCAAGGTCCGGGGCCACCGGGTCGAGCTCGGTGAGGTCGAGGCGGCGCTGCGCGCCCACCCGGCGGTGGCCGACGCCGCCGCCGCGGTGCGCGGCCGGGAGCAGACCGAGCGCGCGCTCGTCGGCTACGTCGTGCCCACCGGGGGCGGCGACCGGCTCGACCTCGACGCCCTGCGCCGGGACCTGGGCGCGACCCTGCCCGCGCACCTGGTGCCGACCACGCTGGTGCCGCTGGTGGAGCTGCCGCTGACCGCGACCGGCAAGCTCGACCACGCCGCCCTGCCGTCCCCCCGGCACGCCCCCGCCGCGTCCCGCCCGCCGCGCACGCCGCGCGAGGAGGTGCTGTGCGGCCTGTTCGCCGAGGTGCTCGGCGTCGGCCGGGTGGGCATCGATGACGACTTCTTCGCCCTGGGCGGGCACTCGCTGCTGGCCACCCGGCTGGTGACCCGGATCAGGGCGACCCTGGGCGTCGACCTGCCGCTGCGCGCGCTGTTCGACGCCCCGACGGTCGTGGGGACCGCGGCCCGCCTGGCCGAGGCCGACCGCGCGGCGGGTGGCGGCCCGGCGCGGGTCCGGCCGCCCCTGGTCGCGGGGCCGCGACCGGACCGCGTGCCGCTCTCCCCGGGGCAGCGCAGGCTGTGGTTCCTCAACCAGTTCGACCACTCCGGCGCGGCCTACCACGTGACCCTCGCGGTCCGGCTGCGCGGCCCGCTGGACGCCCGGGCGCTGCGGGCGGCACTGGAAGACCTGGTGCGGCGGCACGAGAGCCTGCGCACGGTGTTCCCGGCCGAGGACGGCGAGCCGCGCCAGCACGTGCTCGACGCCGCGACGGCGCACCCGGAGCAGGTCGGCGCCGCGGTCGACGAGGGCGACCTGCCCGGTGTGCTGGCCGCCGAGGCGGCGCGGGAGTTCGACCTCGCCGTCGACCTGCCCTTCCGCTCGGCGCTGTACGCGCTGGGCGCCGAGGAGCACGTGCTGCTCGTGGTCGTGCACCACATCGCCTGCGACGGCTGGTCGCTCACCCCCCTGGCCCGCGACCTCACCACCGCCTACCTCGCCCGCAGCGGCGGTCGCGCCCCGGAGTTCACCCCGCTGCCGGTGCACTACGCCGACCACACCCTGTGGCACAACGCCGTCCTCGGCGACGCGGACGACCCGGATTCCGCCCTGCACCACCACCTCGCGCACTGGGCCGACGCCCTGCGCGGCATCCCGGCCACCACCCCCCTGCCCACCAGCCGCCCCCGGCCCGCGACCGCGACGCACGCGGGTGACCACATCGGCTTCACCATCCCGCCCGCCCTGCACGGCAGGCTGGCGGCGCTCACCCGCACCCACCGGGCCACCGTCCACATGACACTGCAGACCGCGCTCGCCGCGCTGCTGACCCGCCTCGGCGCGGGCACCGACATCGCCCTGGGCACCCCCACCGCGAACCGCACCCACGACGCGCTCGACAACGTCGTCGGCTTCTTCGTCAACACCCTCGTGCTGCGCACCGACACCGGCGCGGACCCCACCCTGCGCCAGTTGCTCGCCAGGACCCGCCAGACCAACCTCACCGCCTACGCCCACCAGGACACCCCGTTCGACCAGCTTGTCGAACACCTCAACCCCCAGCGCGTCCCCGGCGGGCACCCCCTGTTCCAGGTCATGCTGGTCGTGCAGAACACCGCCGCGCCCGCGCTGGAGCTGCCCGGCGTGCTGGTCGAGCACCAGCCGGTCGCGACCGGCGGGGCCAAGTTCGACCTGACGTTCCAGTTCTCCGAGCGGTGGACCGCCGACGGCGGGCCGGACGGCGTCGACGGGCACCTCGAGTTCCGCACCGACCTGTTCGACCGCGCGGCCGCGCGCGCCATCGCCGAGCGGCTGCTGCGCGTCCTCGACGCCCTGGCCACCGACCCCGACCAGCGGCTGAGCCAGGTCGAGGTCCTGGACCCGGCGGAGCGGCGCCGGTTCCTGCGCGCCGACGCCCCGCCCGCGCCCCCGCAGGCCACCCTCGCCGAACTCTTCGCGGCCCAGGCCGCCGCGACCCCCGAGGCGACGGCCCTGGTCGAGCCCGACGGCACCACCCGCACCCACGCGTGGCTGCACCGGCGGGCCAACCGGCTCGCGCACTTCCTCCTCGCCCGCGGCGCGGCGCCGGAGAAGGCGGTCGCGGTGGCGCTGCGGCGGTCGGTGGACCAGGTCGTCGCCGCGCTCGCCGTGGTGAAGTCGGGCGCGACCTACCTCCCGCTCGACCCGGACCACCCCGCGCACCGGCTCGCCGCGGTGGTCGCCGACGCCCGGCCCGTCGTGCTGCTGTCCGACGAGCGCACGGCGGCGGCGCTGGCCGACGTCCCCGACGCCGCCTGGACCGCCCTCGACGCCCCGGGCGTCCGAGCCGAGCTGGCCGGGCTGCCGGACCGGGAACCGACCGACGCCGAGCGCGGCGGTCCGCCGCACCCGGCCCGAGCCGCCTACCTGATCCACACCTCGGGTTCCACCGGCACCCCCAAGGGCGTGGTGGTCTCGCACACCGGGGTCGCCGCGCTCGTGGCCACGCAGCGGGAACGACTCGGCGTGCGGCCGGGCTCGCGGGTGCTCCGGTTCGCCTCCCCCGCCTTCGACGCCTCGGTGTGGGAGCTGTGCATGGCCCTGGGGACCGGCGCGGCCCTGGTGCTGCCCCCGGACGAGCCGATGACCCCCGACCTGCTCGTCGACCTGCTCGCCGAGCACCGGGTGACGCACCTGACCGCGCCCCCGTCGGTGCTCGCCGAGCTGGCGCCGGAGGACGTGCCCGCGGGCGTGACCCTCGTGCTCGCCGGTGAGGCCCTGCCCGCCGAGCTGGCGGGCCGGTGGGGGCCGGTCCACCGGCTGGTGAACGCCTACGGCCCCACCGAGACCACGGTGTGCGCCACGGTGAGCGACCCGCTGCGCACCGCCGCCGCCCCGATCGGGACCCCGATCGCGGGGGCCGGGGTGCACGTCCTCGACGGGCACCTGCGGCCGGTGCCGCCGCACGTGGTCGGCGAGCTGTACGTCGCGGGCCCCGCCCTGGCGCGGGGCTACCTGGGCAGGCCGGGCGAAACGGCGCTGCGGTTCGTGGCCGACCCGTTCGGCACGGCCGCGGCGGGCACGGCCGGGGGCAGGCTGTACCGCACCGGCGACCGCGCGCGCTGGACCGCCGACGGCGTGCTGGAGTTCGTGGGCCGCGTCGACGAGCAGGTGCAGGTCCGCGGGGTGCGCGTCGAGCCGGGCGAGGTCGAGGCCGCACTCGCGGCGCTGCCCGGCGTGGCGGGCGCCGCGGTGGTCGCGCGCACCGACACCCCCGGTGAGCAGCGGCTGGTCGCCTTCGTCTCCGCCGCGCCCGGCCACGACGTGGACCCGGCGCGGCTGCGGCACCTGCTCGGCACCCGGCTCCCCCGGCACCTCGTCCCGGCCCTGGTGGTGGCGCTGGGGGCGTTGCCGCGCACGGCGAGCGGCAAGACCGACCGCAGGCGGCTGGCGACCGACCCGCTGCCCCCGACCGCGACCGGCGCACCCGCCCGGCAGCCCGGCACCCCGCACGAGGAACTGCTGCGCGGGCTGTTCGCCGACGTACTCGGCGTGCCGGGGGTCGGTGTCGATGACGACTTCTTCGACCTGGGCGGGCACTCCCTGCTCGCCACCCGGTTGACCGCCCGCGTCCGCGCGGCGCTGGGGGTGGACCTCGGGGTGCGGTCAGTCTTCGAGACCCCGACCGCGGCGGGCCTGGCCGAGCGCCTCGACCGGGCCAGGCCCGGCGGCGCCGGTCGGCCGCCGCTGCGGCGGGCGGTCCTGCCCGACCGGGTCCCGCTGTCGTCCGGGCAGCGCAGGCTGTGGTTGCTGAACCGGATCGAGGACTCGGGCGCGGCGTACAACATGCCGCTGTCGCTGCGGTTGACCGGGGAGCTGGACCGCGAGGCGCTGCGCGGTGCGCTGCACGACGTCGTCGCCCGCCACGAACCCCTGCGGACCGTCTTCCCCGAGCGGGGCGGCGAACCGCACCAACTGGTGCTGGACCCGGGCTCGGCCACGGGCGCGGACCTGGTCCTGGTCGAGGTCGGGGCGGGGCGGTTGGACCACGCCGTCGACGCGGAGCTGGCCAAGGGCTTCGACCTCACCGTGGAACCGCCGCTGCGCGCCACGCTGTTCGCGCTCGGCCCGGCCGAGCACCACCTGCTGCTGTCCATCCACCACATCGCGGCCGACGGGTGGTCGCTGGGCCCGCTGCTGACCGACGTCGCGAACGCCTACGCGGCGCGGTGCCGCGGCCTGCGCTTCGCGCCGCCGCCGCTGCCGGTGCGCTACGCCGACTACGCGCTGTGGCAACGGGAACTGCTCGGTTCCGCGGACGACCCGGGCAGCCGGGCCGCCGCGGAGCTGGCGTTCTGGGGCACCGCGCTGGCCGGGCTCCCCGACGAGTTGGCGCTGCCCACCGACCGCAGGCGGCCGGTGGAGCCCAGCGGGCGCGGCGACCGGATCGCGTTCCCGCTCGATGCGCGGCTGCACGGGCGGATCGCCGCGCTCGCCCGCCGGGAACGGGTGAGCGTGTTCATGGTGCTGCACGCCGGGGTCGCGGCGCTGCTGACCCGGCTGGGGGCGGGCACCGACCTCCCGCTGGGCACACCGATCGCCGGTCGCACCGACACCGCCCTCGACTCCCTCGTCGGCAACTTCGTCAACACCCTGGTCCTGCGCACCGACACCTCCGGCGACCCCACCCACCGGGACCTGCTGGCCCGCGTCCGCGACACCGACCTCGCCGCCTACGCCCACCAGGACCTGCCCTTCGAGCAGTTGGTGGACCACCTCAACCCGCCGCGGTCGCTGTCGCGGCACCCGCTGTTCCAGGTGATGCTGACCCTGCAGAACACCGAACCGCCCGCCACGCGCGCCCCCGGCCTGGACGTCGCCTACGTCCCGGCAGGGCCGCCCTCGGCCAAGTTCGACCTGTCCTTCTCCTTCGCCGAGCAGGGCACGGCCGACGGCGACCCGGCGGGCGTCGCCGCGTCGGTGGAGTTCGACCTCGACCTGTTCGACCGGTCCACCGCCGAGCGCATCACCGGGTGGCTGCGCCGGGTGCTCACCGCCATGACCGACGACCCGGACCAGCCCATCAGCCGGGTCGACCTGGTGGACGGGCCGCAGCGGGAACGGCTGCTGGACCTCGGCCGCGGCCCGGTCCGGGAGGTGCCCGCCGTCGGGGTGCACGCGCTCATCGGGGCGTGGGCGGACCGGACCCCGCACGCGCCCGCCGTGCTGTGCGGTGCGGAGGTGGTCACGCACGCGGAACTCGACGCGCGGGCGAACCGACTGGCCAGGCTGCTGCGGGCCCGCGGGGTCGGCGCCGGGCGGGTCGTCGCGGTGGCGCTGCCGAGGTCGGCAGGGCTGCTCGTGGCGCTGCTCGCCGTGCTCAAGGCGGGGGCCGCCTACCTGCCGCTCGACCCCGACCACCCGGCGGGACGCACCGCGGCCCTGCTCGCGGACGCCCGGCCCGCCCTGCTGCTGGCCACGGAGGACATCGACTCGGCGGGCACGCCGACCCTGGTGCTCGACGCCCCGGGGGTGCGCGACGAACTCGCAGGCCTGTCCCCCGAACGAATCCCCGCGGTGGAGTCCACTGGGGACAGTGCAGCGTACGTCGTGTACACCTCCGGCTCGACGGGCGAGCCCAAGGGCGTCGTGGTCTCGCACTCGGCGCTGACGAACTACGTCGCGTGGGCGCGGGAGGAGTTCCCCGGCGCGGTGGGCGTCGCCGTCCTGCACTCGTCCACGGCGTACGACCTGGCGGCCACCACCCTGTTCGTGCCGCTGGCGGCGGGCGGGTGCCTGCGGGTGGAGAAGTCCGCGGACGCGTTCGCCGCCACGGACGACGACCCGGGCGAGGCCCGGCCGTGCACCTTCCTCAAGGTCACCCCCAGCCACCTGGCGCTGTTCGACTCGGCGCCCGAGCGCATGTCGCCCACCGAGGACCTGGTGATCGGCGGCGAGCAACTGCACGCGTCCGCGCTCGGCGACTGGCGGGAGCGGCACCCGGCGGCGGCGGTGACCAACCACTACGGCCCCACCGAGGCCACCATCGGCTGCGTCCGGCACCGGGTCGCCCCGGGCGCCCCGCTGTCGGACGGGCCGGTGCCGATCGGGCGACCGGCGTGCAACACCCGGGTGCTCGTGCTCGACGAGCACCTGCGGCCGGTGCCGACCGGTGTCCCCGGCGAGCTGTACCTGGCAGGCGCCCAGCTCGCCCGCGGCTACCTCGACCGGCCCGGACTGACCGCGCAGCGGTTCGTCGCCGCGCCGTACGGCCCGCCGGGCACGCGCGCCTACCGCACCGGGGACCTGGTGCGGTGGACCGCCGACGGCGTCCTGGAGTACCTGGGCCGGGTCGACGAGCAGGTCAAGCTGCGCGGCTTCCGCGTCGAACCGGCGGAGGTCGAGGCCGCCGCGCGTCGGCACCCGGCCATCAGCCGGGCCGTGGTGTCACTCGACCACGGCACCGGGGGCGCGGGCGCGGCGCGCCTGGTGGCGCACGTGGTGCCGCGGGCGGGGCACACCCTGCCCGGGCAGGCCGCCCTGCGCGAGTTCCTGGGCGCGTCGCTGCCCGAGCACATGGTCCCCGCCGTCTTCGTGCCGCTGGCCGAGCTGCCGCTGACCCCCAACGGCAAGCTCGACCGCGCGGCGCTGCCCGCGCCCGTGGACCCCGGCACCACCGCGACGACCCGCGCACCGCGCACCCGGCGCGAGGCGGTGCTGTGCGGGTTGGTCGCCGAGCTGCTGAACCGGCCGGAGGTGGGCGCCGACGACGACTTCTTCGCGTTGGGCGGCGACAGCATCACCTCCATCCAGCTGGTGGCGCGCGCCCGCCGCGCGGGCCTGGTGCTCACCGCGCGCGAGGTGTTCCTGCGCCGCACGGTGGCCGCGCTGGCGCGCACCGCCCGCGAGCTGACCGACCACGTCGTGGTGGACCCGGCCGCGGGCGTCGGCGAGGTCCCGCTCACGCCCGCCGTGCACGACCTGCGCGAGCTGGGCGGCCCGATCGGCGCGTTCAACCAGTCCATGCTGCTGCGCGTCCCCGCGGAGCTGACCACCGAGCAGGCGGTCACCGTCCTGCAGGCGCTGCTGGACCGGCACGACGCGCTGCGGGTGCGGCTGCTGCGCCGGGCGGACGGCTCCTGGCGGCTGCGCGTGCCCGAGCCGGGCTCCGCGCGCGCGGAGGACCTGCTCACCACCGTGCGCTGCCCCGACCCCGGCACCGACCTGGCGGAACTGGTGACCGCGCACGGCACCGCCGCTGTGGGCGAGCTGGACCCCGAGGCGGGTGTCGTGGTGCGGGCGGTCCGGTTCGCCACCGGGCGGCCGGACGGCGACCGGCTGCTGCTGGTCGTGCACCACCTGGCCGTCGACGGGGTGTCCTGGCGCATCCTGCTGCCGGACCTGGCCGCGGCCTGGGCGGCCGTGCGCACCGGGGCCGCACCCGACCTGGAGCCGGTGGGCACCCCGTTCCGGCGCTGGGCCCAGCACCTGGTCACCGCCGCGCTGGACCCCGCCCGCACCGCCGAGCTGCCCGGGTGGGTGGCCGTACTGGACGGGGAGGACCCCCAGCTCGGTGCGCGGCCCGTGCGGCCGGGCGAGGACCTGCGCCGCGACGCCGGGCACCTGACCCTGTCGCTGCCGGTGGCCACCACCGAGGCGCTGCTCACCGAGGTCCCGGCACGCCACCACGCGGCGGTGAACGACGTCCTGCTCACCGGGCTGGCCCTGGCGGTCACCGCCTGGCGGCGCGGGCGCGGCGCGGACACCACCGCTGTCGTGGTCGAGGTGGAGGGGCACGGGCGCGAGGAGATCGCGCCGGGGCTCGACCTCAGCCGCACCGTCGGCTGGTTCACAGCCACGTTCCCGGTGCGGTTGGACGCCGGGCCGGTCGACCCGGCCGAGGCGCTGCGCGGCGGCCCGGCCGCCGGGATGGCGCTCAAGCGGGTCAAGGAGCAACTGCGCGCGGTGCCGGACAACGGCATCGGCCACGGGCTGCTGCGCCACCTCGACCCCACCGCGGCGGCGACCCTGGCCGCGCTGCCCACCCCGCAGATCGGCTTCAACTACCTCGGCCGGTTCGGCTCCGGCGGGCAGGTCGGCGACTTCGGCCCGGCGGACGAGCCGCACGCGGTGCCGACGGCGGACCCGGACATGCCCGTGGTGCACGCGGTCGACATCACCGCCATCACCCACGACGGCGCCGACGGCCCCCGCCTCGACGCCGTCTGGTCCTGGCCCTCCGGCGTGCTCGACGAGGCGGCGGTGCGCGAGCTGGCGGAGCTGTGGTTCGCGGCGCTGACCGGTCTGGTCGAGCACACCGGGCAACCCGGCGCGGGCGGGTTCACCCCCTCGGACTTCCCGCTGGCCGACCTCGACCAGGCCGAGCTGGACGGCCTCCAACGGGATCTGCCCGGCTTGGTCGAGGTGCTGCCGCTCGCCCCGCTCCAGCAGGGCCTGCTCTTCCACGCCCTCTACGACGGGCCGGGGTCCGGGGAACGCGGGCACGACGCCTACACCGGGCAGCTCACCGTCGACCTCGACGGCCCGTGGCGGCCCGAACGGCTGCGCGCCGCCGCGGCGGCCCTGGTCGACAGGCACGCGGCCCTGCGCACCGCGATCCGGCACACCGGCCTGCGCACTCCCGCGCAGGTCGTGCTGGACCGGGTCGACCTGCCCTGGCGCGAGGTCGACCTGTCCGGGGCGGGCGGGCGGCGGGCCGAGGAGTTCGCCGCCCTGCTCGCCGCCGACCGCGCCGAGCGGTTCGACGTCTCGACCGCGCCGCTCATCCGCTTCCTGCTGGTCCGCCTCGGCGAGCGGCACGCCCGGCTCGTGCTGACCCACCACCACCTCGTGCTGGACGGTTGGTCCACCCCGGCGCTGCTGCGCGACCTGGTGGCCCTGCACGGCGGCGCGGCGGACCTCCCGGCCCCCACCCCGTACCGGGACCACCTGGCGTGGCTGGCGACGCAGGACCGGGACGCGGCCAGGGAGGCGTGGCGCACCGCCCTCGCCGACCTGCCGGGCCCCACCCTGGTGGCACCCGACGCCGGGCACGCGGGACGGGTGAAGCCCACCCGGATCGGCGCGGAACTGCCCGAGGACACCACCGCCGCGCTCACCGCGGTGGGCCGCCGGTGCGGGCTGACCACGAACACGCTGGTGCAGGGCGCGTGGGCGGTGGTGCTGTCCGCGCTCACCGGCCGCGACGACGTGGTGTTCGGCGCCACCGTGGCGGGCAGGCCGCCCGAGGTCGCCGGGATCGAGTCGATGGTGGGGTTGTTCGTCAACACCGTGCCCGTGCGGGTGCGGCTGGACCCGGCCGCGCGGGTCGTGGACCTGCTCGCGCGCCTGCAGGACGAGCAGACCCGGCTGATGGCCCACCAGCACCTGGGGCTGGCCGAGGTCCAGCGGGTGGCCGGGGTGGGCCCGCTGTTCGACAGCGCGGTGGTGTTCGAGAACTTCCCGTTCGACGCGGGCCCCGGCGAGCCGCCCGCGGCCGAGCTGCGGATCACCGGCGTGCACGGGCAGGACTCCACCCACTACCCGCTGGGGCTGGCCGCCGTGCCGGGGCCGCGGCTGCGGCTGGGCCTGCACCACCACCCGGAGCACGTGCCCGACCGGCTCGCCCGCACGGCCCTGCGCGGGCTGGTGCGCGTCCTGGGGGCGATCGCCGCGGACCCGGGCCTGCCGGTGGCCGGGCTCGACCTGCTCGCACCCGACGAGCGTGAGCGGCTGCGGCGGTGGGGTGCCCCCGCCGCCCCGGTGCCCCCGGCGACGCTGCCCGCCCTGTTCGAGGCGCGGGTCGAGCGCACCCCGGACGCGGTGGCCGTCGACTGCCCGGACACCGGCCCGGTGACCTACGCCGAGCTGAACGCCAGGGCGAACCGGCTGGCCCGGCCGCTGATCGCGGCGGGCACCGGTCCGGAGCGGGTGGTGGCCCTCGCGCTGCCGCGGTCGGTCGCCCTCGTGGTGGCGGTCCTGGCCGTGGCCAAGGCGGGCGGGGCGTTCCTGCCCGTCGAACCCGACCTGCCCGAGCCCCGGCTGCGCACCCTGCTCGACGACACCCGGCCGGTGCTGGTGCTCGCCACCGCCGACCGCCCGCTGCCCGCGCCGACCGGCGTGCCCCGGGTGGAGGTCGACCTGGCGGGGGCACCCACAACCCCCACCGGCACCGACAGCACCGACAGCACCGACAGCACCGAGCAGGACAGCGCGAACCCGACCGACGCCGACCGGGCCGCGTCGCTGCTGCCCGCGCACCCGGCCTACGTCATCCCCACCTCGGGCTCGACCGGCACGCCCAAGTGCGTCGTCGTCGCGCACACCGGTCTGGCGTCCCTGGCCGGGGGCCACGCCGAGCGGCTGGGCCTGGACCGGCACTCCCGGGTCCTCCAGGTCGCGGCGCCGCACTTCGACGTCGTCGTCGGCGAACTGGCCATGACCCTGCTCAGCGGCGCGGCCCTGGTGCTGCCCGGCGCCGGGCGCGACCCGGTCGGGCCGGAGCTGGCCGCGCTGGTCGACGAGCACCGCGCCACCCACCTGATGGTGGTCGCCTCGGTGCTCGCCACCGTCCCGCCCGCCGCCCTGCCGAGCCTGCGCTGCCTGGTGGTGGGTGGCGAGGCGCTGTCCGCCGGGCTGGTCGCCAGGTGGTCGGCGGGCCGCCGCGTGCTCAACGCCTACGGCCCGACCGAGGCCACCGTGTGCGCGACCCTGAGCGACCCGCTGTCCGGCGACGCGGCACCCGCGATCGGCAGGCCGAACCCGGGTGTGCGCGCCCACGTCCTCGACGCCGCGCTGCGCCCGGTGCCCGAGGGGCTCACCGGCGAGCTGTACCTGGCGGGCGACTGCCTGGCCCGGGGCTACCTGCGGCAGCCGGGCACCGACGCGCAGCGGTTCGTCGCCGACCCGTTCGGGCCGCCCGGTGCGCGCATGTACCGCACCGGCGACCTGGCGCGCTGGCGCGGCACCGGCGAGCTGGAGTTCGTCGCCCGCGCCGACCGGCAGGTCAAGGTCCGCGGCTTCCGGATCGAACCGGGCGAGGTGGAGTCGGTGCTGCTGCGCCACGGGGGCGTCGCGCAGGCCGCCGTGGTGGTGCGCGAGGACGCGCCGGGCGTGCGCAGGCTGGTGGCCTACGCCGTGCCCGGGCCCGGTGCCCGGCTCGACCCCGCCGAGGTGCGCGCGCACGTGGCCGCGGCCCTGCCCGACCGCATGGTCCCGGCGGCCGTCGTCGAGCTGGCGGCGCTGCCGGTGGGGCCCACCGGCAAGCTGGACCGGCGGGCGCTGCCCGCCCCGGACTTCACCGCGTCCACCACCGCGCAAGCCCCGCGCACGGCGGCCGAGGAAGTGCTCTGCGCGCTCTGCGCCGACCTGCTGGGGCTGCCCTCTGTCGGGGTGCGCGACGACTTCTTCGACCTCGGCGGCGACAGCATCGTCTCCATCCAGCTCGTGGCCAGGGCCAGGGCCGCCGACCTGGTGTTCACCCCGCGCGAGGTGTTCAGCCACCGCACCGTCGAGCGGCTGGCCGCGATCGCCCGCCCCGCGCGGCCCGGCAGCACCCCGGAGGACGCCTGGGGGGAGGTGCCGCTCACCCCGATCGCGCACTGGCTGCGCGAGCGCGGCGGCCCGGTCGACGAGTTCAACCAGTCGGTGCTGCTGGACACCCCGCCCGACTGCGCGCCAGGGCGGTTGGCGGCGGCGCTGCAAGCCCTGCTCGACCACCACGAGGCCCTGCGGATGCGCCTGGAGCGCCCCGCGGACGGGCCGTGGCGGTTGTCGGTCGGGCCGACCGCGCCCGTGCCCGCCGAGGACCTGCTGACCACGGTCGACCTGACCGGGCTCGACCCGTCCGAGCACGCGGCGGCGGTCGACCGGGCGGCCGTGGCCGCGCGGCGCGCGCTGGACCCCGGTGCCGGTGCGCTGCTGCGCGCGGTGTGGTTCGACGCCGGGGCGGACACCCCGGGCAGGCTGCTGCTGGTGGTCCACCACCTGGCCGTGGACGGCGTGTCGTGGCGCATCCTGCTGCCCGACCTGCACGCGGCCTGGGCCGCGGTGTCGGCGGGCCGGGCTCCCGGGCTCGCGCCGGTGGGCACCCCGCTGCGGCGGTGGGCCAGGCAGTTGCCCGAGCGGGCCGAGGCGGTGGACCGGGCCGGGGAGCTGGCGCACTGGACCGCCGTGCTGCGGACCCCGGACCCCCTGCTGCTCGACCGGCCGCTGGACCCCGCCGCGGACACCGCCTCGACCGCGGCCCGGTTCACCGCGGAGCTGCCCGCCGAGCTGACGAGCGCGCTGCTGACCCGGGTGCCCGCGGCGTTCCACGCCGGGGTCGACCACGTGCTGCTGACCGCGCTCGCGCTGGCCGTCGCCCGGTGGCGCGGGCGGCGGGCGGCGGCGGGCAGCGCCGTGCTGGTCGACCTGGAGGGCCACGGCAGGCACGAGGGCGACACCGGGGCCGACCTGTCCCGCACGGTCGGCTGGTTCACCGCGATCCACCCGGTGCGCCTGGACCCCGGCGAGGTCGGCTGGGCCGAGGTCCGGGCGGGCGGCGACGGCGTCGGCCGCGCGGTCAAGCGGGTCAAGGAGCAACTGCGGGCGGTCCCCGACCACGGCGTGGGCTTCGGCCTGCTGCGGTACCTGCGGCCGGAGGCGGGCGCGGTGCTCGCCGCGCTGCCGACCCCGCAGATCGGGTTCAACTACCTCGGCCGGTTCGGCGCGGGCGCGGGCGGCCTCGACCGCGCCGCGCCCGGCACCGACCGCGCGGCGCTGACCGCCGACCTGCCCGCGGCGCACGCCGTCGAGGTCAACGCCGTCACCCACGAGCACCCCGACGGCCCGCGGCTGCGCGCCACCGCCACCTGGCCGCGCACCGCCCTGGCCGAGGCGGAGGTCGCGGAGCTCATCGAGCTGTGGCGGCACGCGCTGGAGGGCATCACCCGGCACGTCGACGCGGGCGGCGGCGGGCACACCGGTTCGGACTTCCCGCTCGTCGAGCTCTCCCAGCGGGAGGTCGACCACCTGGCGGCGGCCGTGCCCGGGCTGGCCGACGTGCTGCCACTGGCCCCGTTGCAGGGGGGCCTGCTCTTCCACGCCTGGTACGACGACCGCGCCGACGACCTCTACGCGGTGCAGCTCGCCATCGACCTCGACGGCCCGTGGGAGCCCGCCCGGCTGCGCGCCGCGGCGGACGCGGTGGTGGCCAGGCACGACAACCTGCGGGCTTGCTTCCCCCGGCGCGCCTCCGGCGGCCCGGTGCAGGTGATCGCCGGGGACGTGCGACCGGAGTGGCACGAGGTGGACCTGTCCGGTGCCGCCGACCCCGCGGCCGAGCTGGAGCGCGTCGCCGAGCGGGACCGCACCCGCCGGTTCCGGCTCGACCACCCGCCGCTGCTGCGGTTCACGGTGGTCCGGGTCGCCGCCGACCGGTACCGGCTGCTGATGACCAACCACCACGTGCTCCTGGACGGCTGGTCGACCCCCGTGCTGGTGCGCGAGCTGTTCGAGCTATACCACGGCGGCGCGGCGGCGGGGCCGCCGATCGCGCCCTACCGCGACCACCTCACCTGGTTGTCCACATGGGACCGTGGCGCGGCCGAACGGGCGTGGCGGGACCACCTGGCGGGCGTGGAGGAACCGACGCTGGTGGCGACGGCACCGCCGGACTGGACGCCCACGGCGCCCGGTCGCCGCACCGGCGAGCTGGACCGGGCGGTGGGCGACGCGCTGTCCGCCGCGGCCCGGCGGCTGGGCCTGACCACGAACACCGTGGTCCAGGGCGCTTGGGCGGTGGTGCTGGGCGCGCTCACCGGGCGCGCGGACGTCGTCTTCGGGACCATCGTCTCGGGCCGCCCGCCCGAGGTCGACGGGGTCGAGGCGATGGTGGGCCTGTTCATCAACGCGGTGCCGGTGCGGGTCGACCTGACCCCCGGCCGCGGCGCGGCGCGGGCGCTCACCGAGTTGCAGGACGCGCAGGCGCGCATGGCCGAGCACCAGTACCTGCCGCTCGCGGACGTGCAGCGGCTCGCGGGCACGGCGGGCGGGGCCGGGCGCAGCACCGACCTGTTCGACACCGTGGTCACCTTCGAGAACTACCCGACGGACCCGAGGGCCATCGCGCTCCCGGACACCGGGCTGCGGATCAGCGGCGTCTCCGGCCGCGACGCCAACCACTACGCCCTCTCGCTGACCGTGCGCGCGGGCGAGCGGCTGCGGTTCCGGCTCGACCACCAGCCCGGCCTCATCGACCGGGAACAGGCCGAGCGGGTGCTGGCGCGGCTGCTGCGGGTGCTGCGGGCGGTGGCCGCCGACCCGGAGCGGGACCTGGCCACCATCGACGTGCTCGACGACGCCGAGCGCCACGAACTGCTGGTGGTGCGCAACGACACCGCGCGCGAACTGCCGCCCACGACGCTGTCGCAACTGGTCGAGGCGCAGGTCTCCCGCACGCCCGAGGCCACCGCGGTGGTGTTCGAGGACACCGAGGTCTCCTACGCCGACCTCGACGCCAGGGCGAACCGGCTCGCGCGGCTGCTGGCCGCGCGCGGGGTGGGCGCCGAGGACGTGGTCGCCGTGGCCGTGCCCCGGTCCGTCGAACTGGTCGTGTGCCTGCTCGCCGTGGTCAAGGCCGGGGCGGCCTACCTGCCGGTCGACGCGGAGTACCCGGCCGACCGGATCGCCTACACCCTGGCGGACTCCCGCCCGGTGGTCGCGCTGACCGTCGGCGGCGGGGGCGGGCTGCCCGCGGGCGCCGCGGCGGTGCCCGCGGTGGTGCTCGACGACCCGGCGGTGGTCGCGGAACTGGCGACCCTGCCCGCCGACGGCCCCACCCCGGTGGCCGGTCCCGACCACCCGGCGTACGTCATCTACACCTCGGGGTCGACCGGCAGGCCCAAGGGCGTGGTCATCCCGCACCGCGGCATCGTCAACCGGGTGCTGTGGGCGCAGGACACCTACGGGCTCACCGCCGAGGACCGGGTCCTGCAGAAGACCCCGTCGAGCTTCGACGTGTCGGTGTGGGAGTTCTTCTGGCCCTTGGCGGTCGGCGCGGCCACGGTGCTGGCCAAGCCGGGCGGGCACCGCGACCCGGCGTACCTGGCCGGGCTGGTGCGCCGGGCGGGGGTGACCACGGCGCACTTCGTGCCGCCGATGCTGCGGGTCTTCGTCGACGAGCCGACCACGGCGCTGTGCACCGGCCTCAAGCGGGTGATCTACGGCGGCGAACTGCTCTCCGACGAGCTGCGGGCGGACTTCTTCCGCGTGCTGGGCGCCGACCTGTGGAACCTGTACGGGCCCACGGAGGTGTCGGTGGACACGACGGCGTTCCACTGCCCCCGCGACCGGGGGCCGGGCATGGTGCCGATCGGTCGTCCACTGTGGAACACCCGGGTGTACGTGCTGGACCACGCCCTGCGGCCGGTGCCGCCCGGTGTGCCCGGCGAGCTGTACCTGGCCGGGGTGCAACTGGCCCGCGGCTACCTCGGGCAGCCGGGGCAGACCGCGCACCGGTTCGTCGCGGACCCGCTGGGCGGGCCGGGCGAGCGCATGTACCGCACCGGCGACCTGGTGTGGTGGAACGCCGAGGGGCAACTGGAGTTCCTCGGCCGCACCGACGACCAGGTCAAGATCCGCGGCTTCCGCATCGAACCGGGCGAGGTGGAGTCGGTGCTCGACAGCCACCCCGACCTGGCCAAGGTCTGCGTGGTCACCCGCCGGGACCCGCGCGGCGACCGGCAGATCGTGGCCTACCTGGTGCCCCGGTCCGGGCGCTCGCCCGAGGTGGCCGCGATCCGGGCGCACGCCGAGGCGGCGCTGCCGGAGTACATGGTGCCCGCCGCGTTCGTGGTGCTCGACGTGCTGCCACTGCTGCCCAACGGCAAGGTCGACCGGTCCGCGCTGCCCGAGCCGCAGGTGCGCGGGGAGCGCGCGGCCAGGGCCCCGCGCACCCCGACCGAGGACATCCTCTGCGAGCTGATGGCCGACGTCCTCGGCGCGCCCGCGGTCGGCCCCGACGACGGCTTCTTCCACCTGGGTGGGCACTCGCTGCTGGCCACCCGGCTGGTCAGCCGCATCCGCGCGGTGCTGGGGGTCGACCTGTCGGTGCGCGCGGTGTTCGAGGAGCCGACCCCGGCGGGCCTGGCCGGGCTGCTGGGCGCGGCGGACGGGGCGGGGCGCCCACCGCTCACCGCCGGGCCGCGGCCCGAGCGGGTGCCGCTGTCGTTCGCCCAGCGGCGGCTGTGGTTCCTCGACCGGTTCGAGGACGCGGGCCCGACCTACCACGTGCCGGTGGCGCTGCGGGTGTCCGGGCGGGTCGACGCGACCGCGCTGGCCGAGGCGCTGGCCGACCTGGTGACCAGGCACGAGAGCCTGCGGACGGTGTTCGCCGAGACCGACGGCCAACCCCACCAGGTGGTGCTCGACCCCGACGGGCTGCGACCCGACCTGCGCCGGGTGCCCGCCGACGAGGCGGGCCTGCCCGCGCTGGTGGCCGCCGCGGTGTCCGAGCCGTTCGACCTGGCCGCCGACCTGCCGCTGCGCGCCGCGCTGTTCGACCTCGGCGGCGACCGGCACGTGCTGCTGCTGGTGCTGCACCACATCGCCAGCGACGGGTGGTCCATGGCGCCGCTGATGCGCGACCTGGCCGCGGCCTACACCGCCCGGCTGGGCGGGGGCGCCCCGGGCTGGGCGCCGCTGCCCGCCCAGTACGCCGACTACACCCTGTGGCAGCGGGCGGTGCTCGGCGACGAGGACGACCCCACCAGCCCCGTGCACCGGCAGACCGGCTTCTGGCGCGAGCGCCTGGCCGGGCTGCCCGAGGAGCTGGCGCTGCCGGTCGACCGGCCGCGCCCGGCCACCACCCGGCACCGGGGCGACTGGATCGCCTTCCGGCTCGACCCGGGCCCGCACGCGGAGCTGGTGGCCTTCGCCAGGCAGAACCAGGCGACGGTCTTCATGGTGCTGCAGGCCGGGTTGGCCGTGCTGCTCACCCGGCTGGGCGCGGGCACCGACATCCCGATCGGCACCCCGGTCGGCGGTCGCACCGACAGCGCGCTCGACGAGCTGGTCGGCTTCTTCGTCAACACGCTGGTGCTGCGCACCGACACCTCGGGCGACCCGTCGTTCCGGGCGCTGCTGGCCAGGGTGCGGGAGGCCGACCTGGCCGCCTACGCCAACCAGGACGTGCCGTTCGAGCGACTGGTGGAGGTGCTGCGGCCGGAGCGGTCGGCGGCCCGCCACCCGCTGTTCCAGGTGATGCTGGCGTTGCAGAACAACGCGCGGGCCGCGGTCGAGCTGCCCGGCCTGCGCACCGAGCAGGTGCCGGTGGGGCTGGGCACGTCCCGGTTCGACCTGCTGTTCAGCATGGCCGAGAGCCGGGCGGAGGACGGCACCCCGAACGGCGTCAACGGCGCACTGGAGTTCAGCACCGAGCTGTTCGACCGCGGCACCGTCGAGCGGCTGGCGGCCACCTTCACCCGGCTGCTGGCCGCGGTGCTGGCCGAACCGGACACCCCCGTCACCGCCGTGGAGGTGTTGACCCCCGACGAGCGGCACGAGCTGCTGGTCACCCGCAACGACACCGCCCACCCGGTGCGGGCGCGGTCGGTGCCGGAACTGTTCGCCGAACAGGTGGCCCGCACCCCGGGCGGCCCGGCCGCGCTGTGGGCGGACGAGGAGACCGACCCGGCGGGGAACAGCGCCGCCGGACTGGGCTACGCCGAGCTGGACGAGCGGTCCACCCGGCTGGCCCGGCTGCTCATCGGCCGGGGGGCGGGTCCCGAGCGGGTGGTGGCGCTGCTGCTGCCGCGCTCCCCTGAGCTGGTGGTGGCGGTGCTCGCCGTCCTCAAGGCGGGCGCGGCCTACCTGCCCCTCGACCCGGAGGACCCCGCCCAGCGCGTCGCGGACCTGCTCGCCGACGTCGAACCGCACCTGGTGCTGTCCACCGGCGAGATCACCGCCCGGCTGCCCGGCGCGGCGGCCGGGGTGGCGTGGCTGGCCCTGGACGACCCGGCCACCCTGGCGGCGGTCGCCGCGACCCCGGCCACCGCGATCACCGACGCGGACCGCACCGCCGCGGTGCGGCCGCAGAACCCGGCCTACGTGGTGCACACCTCGGGGTCCACCGGGCGCCCGAAGGCCGTCGTGATGCCGGTGCGGGGATTGGTCAACCTGCTGTCCTGGCACCGGTCGGCGCTGCCCGGCGGGCCCGGCACGCGCACCGCCCAGTTCACCGCGCTCGCCTTCGACTTCGCGGTGCAGGAGGTCCTGTCCACCCTGGTGGCGGGCAAGACCCTGGTGATCCCGCCGGAGCGGGTGCGCCGGGACGCCACGGCGCTCGCGCGTTGGATCGACCGGTACGGGGTGAACGAGCTGTTCGCCCCCAACCCGGCGGTCGAGGCGCTGGTCGAGGCCGCCGGGGACCTGGGCACCGCGCTCCCGTCGCTCACCGACGTGCTCCAGGGCGGCGAGGCCCTGGCGCTCGGCGGCGGCCTGCGCGCGTTCCACGCGGCGCTGCCCGGCCGCAGGCTGCACAACGTGTACGGCCCGGCCGAGACGCACGCGGTCACCACCCACACCCTGCCCGCCGACCCGGTCGGGTGGCCGGGCACCGCCCCGATCAGCGGTCCACTGTGGAACACCCGGCTCTACGTGCTCGACGCCCGGCTGGCACCGGTGCCGTCCGGGGTGCCCGGCGAGCTGTACGCGGCGGGCGCCGGGGTGGCCCGCGGCTACCACCGGCGGCCGGGGCTGACCGCCGAGCGGTTCCTGCCCGACCCGTTCGCCGGGACCGGGGAGCGCATGTACCGCACCGGCGACCTGGTGCGCTGGACCGGCGCGGGCGAGCTGGAGTTCCTGGGCCGGGCCGACCAGCAGGTCAAGGTCCGCGGGTTCCGGGTGGAGCCGGGCGAGGTCCAGGCGGTGCTCGCCGCCCAGCCCGGTGTCGCCCAGGCCGCCGTGGTGGCCCGCGCCGACGGGAGCACCACCGGGCTGGTGGCCTACCTCGTGCCCGCCGCCGGGCACGAGGTCGACCGGGAGCTGGTCCGCGGGCGGGTCGCCGCCGCCCTGCCCGGCCACATGGTGCCCGCGGCGTTCGTCGTCCTCGACGCGCTGCCGCTGACCCGCAACGGCAAGGTGGACCGGGCCGCGCTGCCCGCCCCGCTGCCCGGCGGGCCCGGTGCCCGGCGGGCGCGTACCCCGCACGAGGAGGTGCTGTGCGGGATCTTCGCCGACGTGCTCGGCCTGCCCTCGGTCGGCATCGACGACAGCTTCTTCGAGCTGGGCGGGCACTCGCTGCTGGTCCCCAGGGTGGTGGCGCGGGTGCGGGCCGCGTTCGGCGCGGAGCTGACCCTGCGCGCGCTGTTCGAGGCACCCACCGTCGCCGGGCTGGCCACGCTGCTCGACACCGGCGTCGGCGAGCACGACGCGCTGGCCGTGCTGCTGCCGCTGCGCCGCGGCGGGGACGCGCCCCCGGTGTTCTGCGTGTCCCCCGGTGGCGGCCTGGGCTGGCCGTTCGCGGCCCTGCTGCCGCACATCCCGGCCGAGCACCCGGTCTACGGGTTGCAGGCCAGGGCGTACACCGAGCCGGACGCGCTGCCCTCGACCGTGGCGGAGGTCGCCGAGGACTACCTCGGGGAGATCCGGTCGGTGCGACCGCACGGCCCCTACCACCTGCTCGGCTGGTCCTTCGGCGGCCCGGTGGCGCACGTCGTGGCCACCCGGTTGCAGGCGGCCGGGGAGGAGGTGGCGCTGCTGGCGGTGCTCGACACCTACCCGACCACGCTGGCCACCGCCGGGGCCGCGCAGGCGGGACCGGACGTCGAGCCGGTGGGCCGGGGCGTCGCGCTGGAGCTGCTGCTGGAGGTGGCGGGCTGCGACCCGCGCGACCTCGGCGACGGCGAACCGACCCCGGAGGCCGTGGCCGCGCTGCTGCGCGAGCGGGGCAGCGCGATCGGCGCCTTCGTCGAGTCCGAGCTGCCCGGCTTCCTGCGGGTCATGGACAACAACGTCCGGGTCGTGCACACCGCCGACCTGGGCCGGTTCCGCGGCGACCTGCTGCTGTTCACCGCCACCGTCGGCAAGTCGGACCCCGGTTCGCTGGCCCGGCGGTGGCTGCCCCACGTCGACGGCGCGGTGCGACCGCACCTCATCGGGTGCAGGCACGCCGAGATGATGCGGCCGGGCCCGGCCGCCGAGATCGGCCGGGTGCTGGCCGCCAGGCTCGACACCACCCGGCGGCACGACACCGCGCACCCGCGCGGCACCCAGCGGTAGACCCACGAGTGGAGAGGAACCACGATGACCAACCCCTTCGAGGACGAGGACGGCACCTACCTGGTGCTGGTCAACGACGAGGGCCAGCACTCGCTGTGGCCGGAGTTCGTCGAGGTGCCCGCGGGCTGGACCACCGCCCACGGACCGGCCGGGCGGGCCGAGTGCCTGGAGTACGTGGAGCGCAACTGGACGGACATGCGCCCCAAGAGCCTCATCGAGGCGATGGAGGGCCACGCCCGCGACGGCGGGGACCCGGCCTGATGCCGGTCGAGCAGGCGGCGACCGGTTCGCTGGTCGCCGACTACGCCGCGCACGGGTGGAGCGGGCTGCCCGCCCGGCTGGGGCCGGACCGGGTGGCGGAGCTGCGCGCGGCCATCGAGCGGATCAGCGCGCAGGACCGGCCGGAGGTCGTCCACGAAGCGGGGTCGTCGGTGGTGCGGGCGGTCCACGGCTGCCACCGCCACGACGACGGGTGCGCCCGGCTGGTCCGCCACCCCGCCCTGGTCGACGCCGCGGAGGCGCTGCTGGGAACGCCCGCGTACGTCTACCAGTTCAAGGTGAACCTGAAGCAGCCCCGCCTCGGGGCCGCCTGGCCCTGGCACCGCGACTACCCGTTCTGGCGCACCGAGGACGGGATGCCCGAACCCAGGGCGCTGACGATCGCCCTCCTGCTCGACGACGTGGACTCGACCAACGGCCCGCTGACGGTGATCCCCGGCACCCACCTGCTCGACGTCCCGGAGCGGGTGGGTGCCGGGGAAGCGGACTGGCGCAGCCACGTCTCGGCCGACCTGCCGCACCGGGTGGACGGCGCGGTGGCCCGGCACCTGGCCGAGGCGCACGGCACCGTCGAGCTGACCGGACCGGCGGGGACGCTCTTCGCGTTCCACCCGAACCTGGTGCACTCCTCAGCGGAGAACCGGTCCGACCGGGGCCGGGCACTGCTGCTGATCACCTACAACTCGGTCACCAACGCACCGCGCTCCCCCACCAGACCCGACTTCCTCGTCGACCGCGACACCACCCCGGTCACCCGGCTGGCGAGCACGCGCTGAGGCACCTCCTCCCGCCCCTCCGCCCCCATCCAGCACCGTCCCCGACCTGGGGCACGGCCGCCGGGGCGGGGGGCAGCCGGGCAGGTCGCGTGGGGGCTGTCGGCCCGCGCGCTGAGCCACCCCGGCCTGGTGCCGGACCTTCCCACGTTCAATCCACAGTGGACCAGCAGTGCGGTCCCCCGCCCCTCGAGCACGGGAGGTCAATCCGAGCTGAGGCCGAATGGGGCGGAGCCCACCTGGACGACCTCCAGGCCATCCCGGGGTTGAATCCGTTGCGGGGTAACGTGTCGCGACATGGTCATCGATGGTGCGCCGCATTACCCGTATGTCACCCGGATGGTCGCGGGGCTGTTCGCGGAGGGCGCGTTGTCCAACGTCGTGGATGTCGAGATCGAGCCGGAGTACGGGTACGTCACCAGAATCCACTACGCGAACGGCACGTACCGCACGACTCGCGGGAATGACGTCGGGTTGAATTCGGGTGCCGCGCAGGAGGTGGTGAAGGACAAGGCCCACACCAAGTTCTTCCTGCGCCGTTCCGGTGTTCCCTGCGCCAGGGGCGAGTCGTTCCTGCTCCCCTGGTGGGCCCGGCGCATCCGCCCCCGGATGGAGTCGAACGGCCACCACGCGCTGCGCACCGTCGACGCCGCCGCCGAGTACGTGCGGGACAACACGGGGTTCCCGGTGTACGTGAAGCCCGTCGACGGCTCGAAGGGCATCAACGTGTGGCGGGTGTCCGACGAGGCGGAACTCGCCGGGGTGTTCGCCGCTTTCGAGGAGGAGCGGGTCCGGGTGGCCCTCGTCGAGGAGGCCATCGACCTGCCGGACTACCGCCTGGTCGTGCTCGACGGGAAGCTCATCTCCGCGTACCGGCGCAACCCCTTGGCGGTCGTCGGGGACGGCGCGTCCACGGTGGCCGAGTTGATGTCCCGGTTGCAGGAGTCGTACAGCCTGGGACTCCGCGACACGGTGCTCAGGGCGGGCGACGCCCGCATCGGGGCGCGACTGCGCCGGGACGGGCGCACGCTGCGCTCGGTGCCGGAAACCGGCGAACGGGTCCGCCTGCTCGACATCTCCAACCTGTCGGCGGGGGGCACCGCCGACGACGTGACCGGAATCGTCGCCGAGCGGTGGGTCACCCTGGCGGTCACGGTGGCGGGCCTGTTCAACCTGAGGTTCTGCGGTGTCGACCTGGCCTGTTCGGACATCGCCTCCGACGAGGGCACGTGCGCGGTGATCGAGGTCAACGGCACCCCCGGACTCGACCACTACGTCTCGACGGGCGCGACGCAGGAGGCGATCGTCCGCAAGCTCTACCTGGAGGTGCTCAACGTCCCTCCACGGGAGGACTAGGCCGTGTTTCGGTTGCCGCGCCGGGAGGGCTCCACCCCAGTTGGTCGCGGCGGCGGGTCAGGTAGGCGGTTTCGGCGGTGTTGCCCGCCAGTTCGATCGCCGTGTCGTAGGCCGCGCGCGACTGCTCGCTGCGGCCCAGTCTGCGCAGCAGGTCGGCGCGGGTGGCGTGGTAGGCGTGGTAGCGGGCCAGTTCGTCCCCGAGGCGCTCGACGGCCGCCAGGGCCACTTCCGGGCCGTCGAGTTCGGCGACCGCGATGGCCCGGTTGAGGGCGACGACCGGGGAGGGGTCGAGGCGGACGAGCCGGTCGTAGAGGGCGAGGACCTGGGACCAGTCGGTGTCGCGGGCGTCGCGGGCGGAGGTGTGCACGGCGTTGATCGCGGCCAGGACCTGGTAGCGGCCCGGGGCCACCCCGGCGGCGGCAGCGGCGAGGCGTTCGCGCACCAGCCGGTGGCCCTCGGCGATCAGGGCGGGGTCCCAGGCCCCGCGGTCCTGTTCGTGCAGGGCGACCAGTTCGCCGTCCGCCGAGACCCGGGCGGG
Organism: Actinokineospora spheciospongiae; assembly: GCF_000564855.1. GTDB lineage: Bacteria > Actinomycetota > Actinomycetes > Mycobacteriales > Pseudonocardiaceae > Actinokineospora > Actinokineospora spheciospongiae. Next base: position 7,328 of record NZ_AYXG01000139.1, on the reverse strand, counting down.
GCGGCGGGCCTCGGTGAGGAGCATCAGCGCCAGCAGCCCGGCCACCTCGCCGTCCTCCGGCAGGAGGGCGCGGATCAGGCGGGTGAGCCGGATCGCCTCGGCGGTCAGGTCGTGGCGCACCGGGTCGGTGTCGGGGCCGGTGGCCAGGTAGCCCTCGTTGAAGACGAGGAACAGGACGGTGAGCACACCGGTGACGCGGGCAGGCAGGTCCTCGGCGGACGGTACGCGGTAGGGGATGCGCGCCGCCTTGATCTTGGTCTTCGCGCGGGTGATCCGCTGCCCCATGGCGGTCTCGGCCACCAGGAAGGCGCGGGCGATCTCGGGCACGGTCAGGCCGCCGACCATGCGCAGCGTCAGCGCCACCCTGGTCTGCGGCGCGAGCGCCGGGTGGCAGCAGGTGAAGATCAGCCGGAGCCGGTCGTCGTCGATGGCGCCGGGGGGCTCGGGCGGGTCGTCGTCGTGCACCAGCCGGGCCTCCTCGTGCTTGTCGTCGCGCTTGTTCTCCCGCCGGATGCGGTCGATGGCCTTGCGGTTGGCGGTGGTGGTCAGCCACGCGCCGGGGTTGGGGGGCACGCCGTCGGCCCGCCACCGCTCGACGGCGGTCGCGAACGCCTCGGCCGCCGACTCCTCGGCGATGTCGAGGTCACCGAAGCGCCTGGTCAGGGCGGCGACCACCCGGGCCCACCCCTCCCGGTGGGCCCGGGTGACCGCCTCGTCGACATCGCTCACCGGAACGGCCGCACCTCGATCTTGCGGTCGCAGACCTCCGACGCCTCGGTGGCGAGCCGCAGCGCCACGTCCAGGTCGGAGGCCTCCCACACCCAGAGGCCCGCGAGGTACTCCTTCGACTCCACGAAGGGCCCGTCGCTGAACACGACCTGCTCACCCCGGTTGTCGACGACCGTGGCGGCGTCGGTGTCGGCTAGTCCGCCCGCGAAGACCCAGTGGCCGTCGGCGATCAGCCGTTCGTTGAACGCGCTGATGGCGGGCTGCCGGTCCGTGCTGCCGGGGTTGACCTTGTCGTCGATGACGGAAACCAGGTACCGCATCTGAGGATCATCTCCTGTGTCGTCGGGAAAGCGGGGGACTTCAGACCGTCGCGTACCGCGGGCGCCCGGCGGGCCGGTGGACCTGGATCGCCACGCCCTTCGAGTCGACCCGCGACTCGACCGGGTCGAGGGCGAGGTCCGGGCCCACCCGCCGCGCTCGAACCCGTTCTCGCGGTCCTCCTCCGGCGCGTGCCCGTTGCCCTGCATCACGCCGTCGATGGTGACCTGGGTCATGGCCGTCAGCCTCATGGTCGCGGTTCCCTCGTCCGGGCCACCCCCGCGGGCGGCCTCACCCCTGCTACGAACGCCACCACCCCGATCCGACACCGCCTCCCGGATCTTTTTTCGATTCATCCGGGCGGTCGCGGAGGTCATGCGAAAACCTCGTGGTGGACCGCGGCGGGCACTGCTACCTTGCCGTCGGCCGTGCGAGAGACCGAGGAGGTGGTACCCGTGAACGTATCGACATGGGTGCTCCCCTCGCGGGTCACGGTCGGGCGGTAGGTCGTCCGGGAGCGCCGTTCACGAGCTCTCCCGAAAGGCACGACCATGCGATTCACTTCCGAACAGCGCTTCGACGACGGTGTCCTCGAACGCGGGTTCACCCTCGGCGAGGTCCCCGGCATCCTGTGGACGCCCGAACCCGCGCCCGCACCGGCCCCGCTGGTCCTGCTCGGCCACCCCGGCGGGCTGGCCGGGATGTACCCCCGGCTGCTGGACCGGGCCCGGCACGCCGCGGCGGAGGGCTTCGCCGCGGCCACCATCGAACTCCCCGGCAGCGGTGACCGACCCCGTTCCGCCGCCGCGGAGGAAGCCCGGGCCGACCTGCGCCGGGCGGTGCGGGCGGGTGAGCCGGTCCCCGACGAGGTCGTCGACCGGCTGGTCCTCCCGCTGGTCGACGAGGCGGTCCCGGAGTGGCGGGCCGCCCTGGACGCACTCCTGCCGCTGCCCGGGATCGGTGGCCCGGTCGGGTTCTCGGGCGGGGTGATCTCCATCGGCGTCCGGTTGGCGGTGGTGGAGCCGCGGATCTCGGCCGCCCTCCTGTTCGCCGGGAGCTACGTGCCGCGCGCCATCGTCGAAGAGGCCCGGCGGGTCACCATCCCGCTGCTGGTCCTGTTGCAGTGGGACGACGAGGGGAACGACCGGCAGATGGCCCTGAACCTGTTCGACGCCTTCGGTTCCGCGGAGAAGACGCTGCACGCCAACACGGGCGGGCACACCGGCGTCCCGCGGTTCGAGGGCGACGACGGGAACCGGTTCTTCGTCCGGCACCTGAGGTGAGGCCGGGCCCCGGCTGACGGCAGGCGAACCGCCCGCCGAGGACGGGTTTCCTCGACGGGCGGTTCGCTCTCCGCCGTCCGGGGCCGGGCCTTCGACCACAGCGGCGTGCGTCTCAGCCCGCGAGCCCGTGCGGCCCGGACGTGTCCCTGGTATTACGGTGGCACCCCACAGACGAGGAACGGAACACACCATGACGGCGGCATCGAGCGGGCACCCCCTGTCCACGGGTCCTGCGGTTGCCGGGCAGGCCGCGGAGGAGGACCTGCGGGCGCTGTTCGGGCAGTCCATCGCCGTGTTCGCCTCGCTGGCGGGGCCGACGCACGTGGTGGAGGCGGCGAACCCGGCGTTCTTCGCCACGATCGGTGGGCAGCGGGAGCGCACCGGTGTGCCGCTCGCCGAGTTGATGCCCGAGCTGGTCGGTCAGGGCTTCATCGCCCTGCTCGACCAGGTCCACCGCACCGGTGAGCCGCACACCGGCCGCGACGTCCGGGTGGTGCTCGGGACGGGCCCGGACGCGCGGGAGGCGTTCTTCGACTTCACCTACGAGCCGCGGCGCGACGCCGGGGGCGCTGTCACCGGGATTCGGGTGATCGGCGTCGAGACCACCCAGGTCAAGCACGCCCACCAGTTGATGGCCGAGCACCGCGCCCTGCTGGAGCAGATCGCCCGGCAGGCGCCCCTGGGCGAGGTCCTCGACGGGATGGCCCGCTGCATCGAGGACCTCGCGGCGCAGGAGGTGCTCGTCTCCGTCCTGCTCGCCGACCCCGACGGCCTGCACCTGCGCCACGGGGCCGCGCCCAGCCTGCCCGACTTCTACAACGAGGCCATCGACGGGATCGCCACCGGCGAGGGCGTCGGCTCGTGCGGCACGGCCGCCCACCGGCGGGAAGCGGTCATCGTCACCGACATCGCCACCGACCCGTTCTGGGACGACTTCCGGGACCTGGCCGACCGGGCGGGCCTGGCCGCCTGCTGGTCCACACCGATCCTGGCCCGCGACGGGAGCCTGCTGGGCACCTTCGCCATGTACCACCGCATCCCGCGGGTCCCACGGGACTTCGACTTCGCCCTCGCCAGGGTCTTCGCGGGCACCGCGGCCCTGGCCATCGAGCGCCACCACGACGAGCAGGCGCGGCGCGACGCCGAAACCCGCGCCGAAGCGGCCCGCGACGAGCTGGCCAAGGCGGTGCGCACGGAGCAGAAACTGCGCGCCGAGGCCGAGCAGCGCGCCACCGCCGCCGCCGAACTGGCGGACCGGATGCGCACCGCCGCCGCCGCGCAGGCCGCCGTGCCGCACCCCGAGCAGTGCGCGCTGGGCGCCGCCGACGGGTGCACCGCCCCGGCAGAACTCAAGGTCGCCGACTCCTGGGGCGACGCGGCGTGGGGCTGCCAGGTCCACGCCGAGGAAGCCCTCCTCAACGTGCGGTCGGCGTTCATCGCCAGCGAGGAACTCGGCGGCCTGGCCACCTACCTCAACCGCGGACCGACCCGGGCACCGCACGCCCCGACCACCGGGGTCCCGAACCCGAGCGACCACGCGGACCGCTGACGCGCGGCCCAGCGGTCCAGCCCGCCCAGGTACACCGGCCGCCACCCCCGGCCGGTCACCTGGTGGACGACGAAGGTCGGGAACCCGGAGTCGAAGACGCCGTCCGCGCCGACGACCCGCACGTCGAGCTGGGCCGCCAGCGGGGCGCCCTCGGGGCTCTGCCCCGGCCGTGCCCTGCCGACCCGTCAGGTCGGCGAGCTGCCGCAAAGCGTCGTTCATCGGTCGATCCCGCTGTGGTCGATGGTGGTGGCCACCGCATCTGCCACCTCGCGCACAGTCGAACCACCCACGTCGCAACCAGGCGAAGCGGCGGTCCCGCACGCGGCGAGGTGGTCCAAGTGCCCGGGACCGGTGAGATCACGGTGACACCGGCCGCCCGGTGGGTTACCGATGGGTAGCATGCTGGTGCCCGGGTCCGCCCGCCGTGAAGGAGAGACCGCGTCGTGACCGTCTGGTTGGTGGCAGTGTCCGTGGTCGCCGTCGGTGCCCTGGTCGCGGTGTTGGTGCTCTCCATCCTCCTGGGGCGGTCGAGGCGCCGCTACGCCAGGCTGTTGGCCTCCACCCGCTCGCGTTCGGAGTCGCGGCCGCGCCTGGGGGCCGGGCCGCGCGCCGAGGGCCTGCTGGGGGCGACCCACCGCGCCGTCCGGATCGCCAACACCACCGCGGCCCGCCTGCGCCGCCACGGCGTCGGCGGCCTGCTCCTGAGCTCCCTCGACGACCTGACCCGCTGGGCCGAGGAACACCGCGGGGAACTGGCCCGCGTCACCGCCCCCGACGGCACCATCACGTTCGTGTTCACCGACATCATCGACTCCACCACCCTCAACGACGAACTCGGCGACAAGGCCTGGGTCCGCCTCCTGCAAGCCCACGACCACCTGGTCCGCACGCAGGTCAGCACCCGAGGGGGCCACGTCGTCAAGTCCCTCGGCGATGGTTTCATGGTCGCCTTCAGCACCCCCGAACCGGCCATCTCCGCCGCCATCGCCATCCAGCACGCCCTGGCCCAGCGCAAGCACAAGGCCCTGCGCGCCACCCCCATCACCATCCGCATCGGCATCCACCGCGGCCCCGCCATCACCCGCGACGGCGACTACTTCGGCCGCACCGTCGCCACCGCCGCCCGGGTGGCGGCCCAGGCGGGCAGCGAGGAGGTCCTGGTCAGCGCCGACACCCTCGACGGTCTCCCGGACCCGGGCCGCTTCCGCCTCGCGGAGCCCCGGCACACCGAGCTGAAGGGCCTCAAGGGCGACCACGCGCTGCACCCCGTGGAGTGGACCTCCCACCAACCCGTCTGAACCGCGGGAGCGGGGAAACCGACGGCGGCCGCGATCGTCGAGGTCGTGGGCGGACCCCACGGACCTCAGACCGAGGTGATCTCCAGGGTGACGGCGGAGTAGATGCTCGCGACCGTTCCCAGACCCAGGGTGCACGGCAGCACGTCGGCGGCCGCGCCGGTGAGGACCTGCACGGCGGTGCTCCCGGCGAACAGGCCCGCGGTGACCGTGCCGGTGTGGGTGGTCACCAGGGCGGCTCCGACGACGGTGGAGGTGCGGTTCGCGGAGATGGTGGAGGTCTGGCCGGTGTTCCAGGTGACCGTGAAGGTGGTGGGCCCGTTGGTCAGCAGTTCGAGGCAGGTCTGACCGGGGGCGGAGCTGCTGTTGGTGCGGGCGCCGGAGGTCAGGGCCGGGTTGCTCAGCGACACGCACGGCCCGTACTGCGTCGTGGTGCTGACGGTGACGGTTTGCGGGGTCATGGTCAACGGCGGGGAGAAGTTGACGACCTCGCTGCTGGGCGGGGCGCAGGTCACGTCGAGCACGCCCGCCGAGGCCGGGGTGCTCGAGCCCAGCACGAGCAGTGCCGAGGTGCAGGCGGCTGCCGGCAGGACGGCCGCGGCGGTGCGGAACGATGTGATCATCATCGGTCTCCATCCAGGCGGTGCTCGGGAGCCCGGCACGGGCACGCGCGCCGGACACCAAGGATGCCCCCGTCCCCGCACCCGCGACAGGGACCATACGGGCGACCCCGCACAGGCCCGCGGACCTCGGTGCCACCACCGCGGGCCCGACACCCCGCGTCCTCTTCGGACACCGCGGCGGTGTCCGCGCCGTGCTGCCGCCCGCCCCGAACCCGTCGCCCCGGTCGGTCGTGTTCCCTCAACCGCACTGACCGGCTCGGTCCTAGGCCCAGGGTTCGGTGCCGCGCCAGGTTTCCACCGTCGAGGCCAGTCCGTCGACCAGCAGCGGCAGTTGCGGCGCCAGCGCCAGGCAGGCGACCGCTTGCAGGTCGCGCAGGCGTTCCGCCGCGCGCAGCGCGCCGGGGTCCACCGGCCGCAGCCCCAGGTCGACGGCCGCGGCGTCGTAGGCGGCGATCGCCTCGGCGCCGGTGTGCGCGAGGTCCCACTCCACGGGAGCGAGGCCGACGTGCTCGAAGTCGGAGTACAGCACGGAGTCGGCGGTCGCGATGAGGTTGAAGTACGGGGCGTCGCCGTGCACGACCTGCACCGGGACCCCCGGGAACACCCCGGCGAACGCCTCGGGCGAGGCGATGGCGGGCGACAGCGCCGCCCACTCGGCGCGAGCCCGGGCCAGGTCCGCAGCGGGCAGCAGGTCCGCGCGCCCCGCGAGGTCGTCGAAGGCCAGGTCCACGTAACCCTGCATCCCCGGGAAGAACCCGACCTCACCGGGGTACTCGGCGAGGACCGAGTGCAGGCGCGCGACGGCGGGCATGCGCTTGACCACCTCGTAGTCCGGCGGGAGGACGCCGTCGACCTTCTCCCAGAAGGTCATCGCGAACCCATCGCGCAAGACCGGTTCGGCCGGAACGAGTCCACTGGGGACCACGGTCGGCTCCCCGCGCCCGGCCAGCCACCGCGAGACGGCGAGCTCGGTGCGCTGGAACCCCGCGGAGTCGGTGCCACGCGGGGTCACAACCGGCACCCGGGCCACCACCGGCGACGGAGCCAGGTCGACCACGACCGAGAACACGTCGTAGACGACCGCCGCCCCCGAGGCGTCAAGCCCCAGATCGGTCGCGGCGGCCACAGCGGCGTCGCGGGCGCGGGCGGAACGGGCGGCGCGTTCTTCTTCGGTGATCACCCCAGCACCCTAAGACCTGCCCCCCAGACCGCGCGACCACCCCGCCAACCACCAGCCCACCAGCCCGGCAGCCCGCCACCAAGAACCCCACCGGCGCAGCAACAACAACCAGCCACCCCGAGAACCGCCGGCCCGGCGAGCCAACTGCCCGGGTGGGTGGAGGTCCTGAACGCAGGCCGACCACCCCGAGAACCGGCGGCCCGGCGAGCGAATGCCCGGGTGGGCGGATGTGCTTGCCCAACCGACCACCCCGGAAACCGCCGCCCCGGCTACGGCCATGCCTGGAGTGCCATGGATTTCTCGGACATCGACCCCAAGTAGAATGGGGTCTGTCGACAGGAGAATTGTCAT
>NZ_AYXG01000138.1 GCF_000564855.1 Actinokineospora spheciospongiae | reverse complement strand
CGACCGGGCTTTGAAACCACGGCACGGCTGAGCAGATCCACCCGGGCACGCCCAACAAACGACCGGGCTCTAGAAGCCGACACCCCCACCCCAAAAACAATCAAGCATGAATGCTTGATAATCCCCTCCCCCCGTGCCACGGTGAACCCGTGGTCGACCTCAGCTCCCTCCTCGCAGACCTCCGCGCCGAAGGCGACGAACTGGACTCCTGGCTCGCGGACCTCCCCGAACCGGCCTGGCGCACCCCCACCCCGGCCCCCGGCTGGACCGTCGCCCACCAGGTCGCGCACCTGGCCTGGACCGACGAGCGCGCCCTCCTCGCCACCACCGACGCTGCCGCCTTCCAAGCCGAGATCGTCGAAGCGCTCACAAGCGACCCAGACCCCCAGCGCTTCGTCGACCAGGGCGCCGAGGACGGCGCCCGGCGATCCCCGGGGGACCTCCTCCACCACTGGCGCGAACGCCGCGCAGCCCTCCACGACGCCCTCGCCGCCACCTCCGACGGCGTCAAGCTCCCCTGGTACGGCCCGCCCATGAGCCCGGCCTCCATGGCGACCGCCCGCCTGATGGAGACCTGGGCGCACAGCAACGACGTGGCCGATGCCCTGGAGATCCGCAAACCGACCACCGACCGCATCCGGCACGTCGCCCACCTGGGAGTCCGCACCCGCGACTTCGCCTACCTGGTCCGGCAGAAGCCCGTCCCCACCGCTCCTTTCCGAGTCGAGCTGACCTCCCCGAGCGGTGAGCTGTGGACCTGGGGTCCGGACGACGCGACAGCCACGGTCACCGGCCCCGCCCTCGACTTCTGCCTCCTCGTGACCCAACGCGTCCACCGGGCCGACACCGCCCTCGAAGCCACCGGCGAGGCCGAGGACTGGCTCGGCATCGCCCAAGCCTTCGCGGGTCCACCCGGTGACGGCAGGCCCCGGCAGGAAGGAAAAGCCCGGTGATCCGCATCGGCAACGCCTCCGGCTTCTACGGCGACCGCCTCAGCGCCGTCCGCGAAATGCTCACCGGCGGCGACCTCGACGTCCTGACCGGCGACTACCTGGCCGAGCTGACCATGCTCATCCTCGGCCGCCAGCGCCTCAAGGACCCCGCGGGCGGCTACGCCAAGACCTTCCTCCGCCAGTTGGAGGACTCCCTCGGCACCGCCGTTGAGCGCCGGGTCAAGATCGTCTCGAACGCGGGTGGCCTCAACCCGGCCGGTCTCGCCGACGCGGTCCGCGCCCTGGCCGCGCGGCTCGGCCTCGACATCACCGTCGCCCACGTCGAGGGCGACGACCTGCTGCCGCGCGCCGCCGAACTCGGCCTCGACGGCGCGCTGACCGCCAACGCCTACCTGGGTGCCTGGGGCATCGCCGAGTGCCTGAACGCCGGGGCGGACGTCGTCGTCACCGGCCGCGTCACCGACGCCTCCCTGGTCGTCGGCCCCGCCGCGGCCCACCACGGCTGGGCGCCCGGTGACCTCGACCGGCTCGCGGGCGCCACCGTCGCCGGGCACGTCATCGAGTGCGGCACCCAGGCGACCGGGGGCAACTTCTCCTTCTTCACCGAACTCGGCGACCTGGGCCATGCCGGTTTCCCCATCGCCGAGATCGCCGAGGACGGGTCCGCGGTCATCACCAAGCACCCGGGCACCGGGGGAGCGGTCACCGTCGAGACCGTCACCGCGCAACTGCTCTACGAGATCCAGGGGCCGGACTACCTGGGGCCGGACGTCACGACCCGGTTCGACACGATCACCCTGGCCGCCGACGGCCCGGACCGCGTGCGCATCAGCGGTGTGCAGGGTTCGCCGCCGCCGGAGACGGTCAAGGTCTGCGTCAACACCCTCGACGGCTTCCGCAACAGCGCGACCTTCGTGCTCTGCGGCCTCGACGTCGAGGCCAAGGCCGCCCTGGCCCGCCGCCAGCTCGAAACCGCCGTCGGCGCGGAGGGCCTGCACTGGACCCTCGCCCGCACCGACCACCCCGACGCGGACACCGAAGAGACCGCAAGCGCTTTCCTGCACGCCACCATCCGCACGCCGGACCCCAAGCGCGCCAAGGCGTTCTCCCGCGCGACGGTGGAACTCGCCCTCGCCAGTTACCCCGGTTTCACCCTCACCGCCCCGCCTGCCGACGGAACCCCGGTGGGCATCTACCGCGCGGACCACGTGGACCGGTCCGAGGTGACAGCGGTGGCGGTCGTCGCCGGGGAGCGCAAGACCATCCCCTGGGGCGAAGCCACGAGGGTCGAACCGCGGTCCATCGACTACCCCGCCTCGACGGCCGAGTACGGCCCCACCCGCGCGGTCCCGCTGGGCCGCGTCATCGGCGCGCGCTCCGGCGACAAGGGCGGGGACGCCAACCTCGGGGTGTGGGTGCGCAAGCCCGAGGCCTTCGCCTGGCTGCTCGGTGAGCTGACCACCGACCGCCTCCGGGAACTCCTCCCGGAGACCCGGGACCTCGACGTCGAGCGCCACCCCTTCCCCAACCTGAACGCGGTGAACTTCCTCGTGCGCGGGGTCCTCGGCCAGGGCGTCGCCGCCTCGACGCGGTTCGACCCGCAGGCCAAGGCGCTCGGCGAGTGGTTGCGGTCCCGCGTCGTCGACGTCCCGGAGGCATTCCTGTGAACCCGTTCGACACCGCTGAACGCCGCGAGCTGCGGGCGACCGTGCGCGGCTTCATGACCAGCGAGGTGCTGCCGCACCTCGACGAGTGGGAACGCGCGGGCGAACTGCCCCGGTCGCTGCACAGGTCCGCCGCCGCGCTCGGCCTGCTCGGCATCGCCTTCCCGGAGGCGGTCGGCGGCGAGGGCGGGTCGCTGGTCGACGCCATGGTCGTGGTCGAGGAGATGCACTACGCAGGCGCGTCCGGCGGGCTCATCGCGTCCCTGTTGACCTGCGGGATCGCCGTTCCGCACCTGGCCGCCGCCGCCGATCCGGACCAGGTCGGGCGCTGGGTGCGACCGACGCTGGCGGGTGACCTGATCGGGTCGCTGGCGATCACCGAGCCCGATGGCGGTTCCGACGTGGCGGGCATCCGCACCACCGCGGTCCGCGACGGTGACCACTTCGTCGTCAACGGCGCCAAGACCTACATCACCTCCGGCGTGCGGGCCGACTTCGTGACCACGGCGGTGCGGACCGGCGGTCCGGGCGCGCACGGGGTGTCGCTGCTGGTGGTGGAGAAGGGCACGCCGGGGTTCACGGTCAGCCGCAAGCTGGAGAAGATGGGCTGGCACTGCTCAGACACCGCCGAGCTGTCCTACGTGGACTGCCGGGTGCCGGTGTCGAACCTGGTGGGCGCGGAGAACACCGGGTTCGTCCAGATCGCGCAGAACTTCGTGGCCGAGCGGCTGACCCTCGCCGTGCAGGCGTACGCGACGGCCCAGCGGGCGCTGGACCTGTCGCTGGAGTGGTGCAGGCTCCGCTCGACGTTCGGCAGGCCGCTGATCTCCCGCCAGGCCGTGCAGAACACTCTGACGGAGATGGCCCGCCGCGTCGACGTGTCGCGGGTCTACGCCCGCGACGTGGCCCTGCGGCACCTGGCGGGCGAGGACGTCATCGCCGAGGTCTGCTTCGCCAAGAACACCGCCGTGGAAGCGGGGGAGTGGGTCGTCCGCGAGGCGGTGCAGCTCTTCGGCGGGCTCGGCTACATGCGCGAGTCCGAGGTGGAGCGGCACTACCGCGACATCCGAATCCTCGGCATCGGCGGCGGGACCGACGAGATCATGACCATGCTGGCGGGCAGACGACTGGGGTTCACGCAATGACCCGATCGGGGGATGTGGACAACTTTTTGACGGTTTCCGGCGCCCGGCGGATCGTATTCCCGGACACCACGAGCGAAGGAGGTGCGCGATGACGGTGCTGAGGTCCGGTGTGGACACCACGGCCACCGAGTTCGCGGCCAACCGCGAGGCGATGCTGGCGAAGCTGGCCGACCTCGACGCCGAGCACGCCAAGGCGGTGGCGGGCGGCGGCGAGAAGTACGTCAGCAGGCACCGCGCCCGCGGCAAGCTCCTGGCCAGGGAGCGGGTCGAGCTGCTGCTCGACCCGGACTCGCCGTTCCTGGAGCTGTCGCCGCTGGCCGCCTGGGGCACCGACTACCAGGTCGGCGGCAGCCTGGTCACCGGCATCGGGGTGGTCGAGGGCGTCGAGTGCCTGGTCAACGCCAGCGACCCCACGGTCAAGGGCGGCGCGATCAACCCGTGGGGGATGCGCAAGGGCTTCCGCGCGGCCGACATCGCCGCGCAGAACGGGCTGCCGACGGTCAACCTGGTCGAGTCCGGCGGCGCCGACCTGCCCACCCAGAAGGAGATCTTCATCCCCGGCGGCCGAACCTTCCGCGACCTCACCCGGTCCTCCGCGGCCGGGGTTCCCACGGTGGCGCTGGTGTTCGGCAACTCCACCGCGGGTGGCGCGTACCTGCCGGGCATGTCCGACCACGTGGTGATGGTCAAGGACCGGGCGAAGGTGTTCCTCGGCGGGCCGCCGCTGGTCAAGATGGCCACCGGCGAGGAGTCCGACGACGAATCGCTCGGCGGCGCGGAGATGCACGCCCGCGTGTCCGGCCTCGCCGACTACCTCGCCGTCGACGAGCGCGACGCCATCCGGCTCGGGCGGCGGATCGTCGCCCGGCTCAACTGGCGCAAGCGGGGGCCCGCGCCCGCCGCCGACTACGCCGAGCCCGAGCACGACCCGGAGGACCTGCTGGGCATCGTGCCCACCGACCTCAAGGTCCCGTTCGACCCGCGCGAGGTCATCGCCAGGGTGGTCGACGGGTCGGACTTCGACGAGTTCAAGCCGCTCTACGGCAGCAGCCTGGTCACCGGGTGGGCCCAGGTGCACGGGTACCCGGTGGGCATCCTGGCCAACGCCCGCGGCGTGCTGTTCTCCGAGGAGTCGCAGAAGGCCACCCAGTTCATCCAGTTGGCCAACCAGACCAACACCCCGCTGCTGTTCCTGCACAACACCACCGGCTACATGGTCGGCAAGGAGTACGAGCAGGGCGGCATCATCAAGCACGGCGCCATGATGATCAACGCGGTGTCGAACTCGAAGGTCCCGCACATCTCCGTGCTGATGGGCTCCTCCTACGGCGCGGGCCACTACGGCATGTGCGGTCGCGCCTACGACCCCCGGTTCCTGTTCGCCTGGCCCAGCGCCAAGTCCGCGGTCATGGGGCCGCAGCAACTGGCCGGGGTGCTGTCGATCGTCATGCGCCAGGGCGCCGAAGCGCGCGGCCAGGCCTACAACGAGGAGCACGACGCCGCCATGCGCGCCATGGTCGAGAACCAGATCGAGGCCGAGTCCCTGCCGACGTTCCTGTCCGGGATGCTCTACGACGACGGCATCATCGACCCGCGCGACACCCGGACCGTCCTCGGCATCGCCCTGTCCGCCGTCCACACCACCACCGTCGAGGGCGCCGACTCCTTCGGCGTCTTCCGGATGTGAGCCCGATGATCACCAGCCTGCTCGTGGCCAACCGCGGCGAGATCGCCCGCCGGGTCTTCCGCACCGCCCGCGACCTCGGCATCGCCACCGTCGCGGTCCACTCCGACGCCGACGCGGACTCCCCGCACGTGCGGGAGGCCGACGCGGCCGTCCGGCTCCCCGGCTCCAGCCCGGCCGAGACCTACCTGCGGCCGGACCTGCTCATCCGGGCCGCGCTCGACGCCGGGGCCGACGCCGTGCACCCCGGCTACGGCTTCCTGTCCGAGAACGCCGAGTTCGCCAGGGCCGTCCTGGCGGCGGGCCTGACCTGGGTCGGACCGCCGGTCGAGGCCATCGAGCGGATGGGCTCCAAGATCGAGTCCAAGCTGCTGATGGCCGAGGCGGGCGTACCGACCCTCACCGACGTCGCCGAGCCCACCGAGGCCGACCTGCCGCTGCTGGTCAAGGCCTCCGCGGGCGGCGGCGGGCGGGGGATGCGGGTAGTGCGGCGGCTCGCCGACCTCGACGGCGAACTGGCCGCGGCCCGGTCCGAGGCCGCGTCCGCGTTCGGCGACCCGACCGTGTTCGTCGAGCCCTACCTGGAGACCGGGCACCACATCGAGGTCCAGGTCATGGCCGACCGGCACGGCACGGTGTGGGCGGTGGGCGAGCGCGAGTGCTCCATCCAGCGCCGCCACCAGAAGGTCGTCGAGGAGGCGCCGTCACCGCTGGTGGAGCGCACGCCGGGGATGCGCGAGCGGCTGTTCGACGCCGCCCGCAAGGCCGCGGGCGCCATCGGCTACGAGGGCGCGGGAACCGTTGAATTCCTCGCCGACGACGCCGGTCGCTTCTACTTCCTGGAGATGAACACCCGCCTGCAGGTCGAGCACCCGGTCACCGAGTGCGTCACCGGCCTGGACCTGGTGGCCCTGCAACTGTCCGTCGCGGAGGGCGCGCCGCTCGCGGCTGACCCGCCGGAGTCCGCCGGGCACGCCATCGAGGTCCGGCTCTACGCCGAGGACCCGGCGCTGGACTGGCGGCCGCAGAGCGGGACCCTGCACCACTTCGCCGTCCCCGGCGTCACCGCGCACTTCACCGCCGCGGGCGAGCGCGGGCTGCGCCTCGACTCCGGTGTGGAGTCGGGCTCGGTGGTCGGGGTGCACTACGACCCGATGCTGGCCAAGGTCATCGCCTGGGCACCCGACCGCACCGCCGCCGCCCGCGCGCTCGCCGGCGCCCTGGCCGGGTCCCGGGTGCACGGCGTGCACACCAACCGCGACCTGCTGGTGCGGGTGCTGCGCCACCCGGCCTTCCTGGCGGGCGAGACCGACACCGCGTTCTTCGACCGGCACGGCCTGGGCGCGCTGTCCGAACCGCTGGCGGACAAGGACACCGAGGCGCTGTCCGCCCTCGCCGCCGCGCTGGCCGACGCCGAGGCGAACCGGGCCGCCGCCCGGGTGCTCGGCCGCGTGCCCGGTGGCTGGCGCAACGTGGTGTCACAGCCGCAGGTCAAGGTGTACACGGGGGTCACCGGCGAGCACGAGGTGCGCTACCGGGTCGGCCGCGCCGGGCTGGCCGCCGACGGGTTCACCGGCGTGCGGCTGGTGTCCGCCACCGCCCGGGCGGTCGAGCTTGAGGTGGCCGGGGTCCGGCGGCGGTTCGAGGTGACCGCGGTCGGCGGCTCGGTGTGGGTCGACTCCGCGCTGGGACCGGTCGCGCTCACCGCGGTCGACCGGTTCCCCGACCCGGCCGACCAGGTCGCCGCGGGGTCGCTGCTGGCCCCGATGCCCGGCACCGTCGTGCGGGTCGCGGTCAGCGCCGGGGATTCCGTCACGGCCGGGCAGCCGCTGCTGTGGCTGGAAGCGATGAAGATGGAACACCGGATCGACGCCCCCACCGACGGGGTCGTCGCCGAGCTGCCGGTGTCCGCCGGGGACCAGGTCGACGTCGGCCGCGTGCTCGCGGTCGTCCGCACTGCCGAGGAGGGGTCATGAGCTTCACCGAGTCCGAGGAACGCCAGGCGCTGCGCAAGGCGGTCGCCGAACTGGGCCGCAAGTACGGCCACGAGTACACGCTCAAGGCGGCGCGCTCCGGCGGCCACACCACCGAACTGTGGAACGAGGCGGGCGAGCTGGGCTACCTCGGGGTCAGCGTGCCCGAGGAGTTCGGCGGCGGGGGCGGGGGCATCGGCGACCTCGCCGCGGTCTGCGAGGAACTCGGCGCCACCGGCACCGGTCTGTTGCAGATGGTCGTCTCACCCGCCATCTGCGCGACGATCATCGCCCGCTTCGGCACCCCGGAGCAGAAGTCGCGCTGGCTGCCCGGCTTCGCCGACGGCACCCTGCGGATGGCCTTCGCCATCACCGAGCCCGACGCCGGGTCCAACGCCCACCGGCTCACCACCACCGCCCGCCGCGTCGGCGACGGCTGGGTGCTCAACGGCCGCAAGGTCTACATCTCCTGCGTGGACGAGTCGCAGTCGGTGATGGTGGTCGGCCGCACCGAGGACGCCAAGACGGGCAAGCTCAAGCCCGCCCTGTTCGTCGTGCCCACCGACGCCCCCGGCTTCGAGTTCCAGCGCATCGAGATGGACGTCATCGCCCCCGACAGCCAGTTCCAGGTCTTCATCGACGACGTCCACCTCCCCGCCGAGGCCCTGGTCGGCTCCGAGGACGCGGCACTCATGCAACTCTTCGCGGGCCTCAACCCCGAACGCATCATGGCCTCCGCCTACGCCGTCGGCATGGGCCGCTTCGCCCTGGACAAGGCCGTCGAGTACGCCAAGACCCGCACCGTGTGGAAGGAACCCATCGGCGCCCACCAGGCCGTGGCGCACCCCCTGGCCAAGGCGAAGGTCGAACTGGAACTGGCCAAGCTGATGACCCAGAAGGCCGCCGCCCTCTACGACTCCGGCGACGACATGGCCGCGGGCGAGGCCGCCAACATGGCCAAGTACGCGGCGGGCGAGGCCGTGGTCAACGCCGTGGACGCCGCCGTCCAGACCCACGGCGGCAACGGCCTGGCCAGCGAGTACGGCCTGGGCGCCCTGGTGGCGGCCTCCCGGCTGACCCGCATCGCACCGGTCAGCCGCGAGATGATCCTCAACTTCGTCGCCCAGTTCTCCCTGGGCCTGCCCAAGTCCTACTAGGAGCGCCGCGATGGTCGAGGCAGTCCGCGAACCCCGCCAGGACCGCAGCCGGGCCACCCGGCAGCGGCTGCTGGCCGCCGCCGTGGACTGCCTCGCCGAGGTCGGCTGGTCCGGCAGCACGGTCTCGGTCGTCGCCGAACACGCCGGCGTCTCCCGGGGCGCCGCCCAACACCACTTCCCCACCCGGGAAAACCTCTTCACCGCAGCCATCGAATACGTCACCGAGGAACGCCTCACCCACCTCCGCGCCAACCTCCCCAACCTGCCCCCCGGCCGCGACCGCACCGAGTTCGTCGTCCACACCCTCGGCGAGATGTTCACCGGCAAGCTCTTCCGCGCGGCCCTCCAACTCTGGGTCGCCGCCGCCTCCGACGAACCCCTCAAGGCCCAGGTCGTCCCCCTCGAAGCCCGAGTGGGCCGCGAAACCCACCGCCTCACCCTCGAAGCCCTCGGCGTGGACGAATCCCGCCCCGGCATCCGCGAAGCCGTCCAGGCAACCCTCGACATGGCCCGAGGCCTCGGCCTCGCCAACGTCCTCACCGACGACACCAAACGCCGCCGCCGAGTCCTCACCCAGTGGACCGCCATGCTCACCACCGCGATCACCGAATGAGCCGGACAGTCACTCCTCGCGGTGGTGAGCGCAACGCAGGCGCGACCTCAAGTCCCGCTGACGAAATCTTCAGCCACTTCGTAGACCCGCTGCATGGCCGCGTCCAGACGCGCCTGTATCACCGATCGTTCGTTGGTCTCAGGAGTGGCTTTCAGCAAGTGGTCGACCCGCTCGACCTCGACCGCCGAGGTGGGACTGATGTTCGCGTTGATGGCGCTGCCGATGTCCCGCAGGAATTCCTGGGGCTGGAGCATGAACAGCATCCGGCCCGTGCGCCGCCGGAACTCTTCGACCAGTTCGGGTCGGGGGCCCAGTGCCCGGCCCCGGTTGCGGCGCCACCAGTCGTCCTTGGTGTCGCCCGTGACGAAGAGCGCGTCGCACCCGGCGTTCGCCGCTGCGCGGAGGAGCTGTTCCCAGATCAGATAGTCGTCCGCGCGGTATGCATTGTCCTTGTAACCGCTCCGGTAGCCGGGGGGCAGCTTGGCTTGGATGCGCCGTTCGGCTTCTTCCAGTGCCGTGGCGTAGTCCTCATCCGGGAGCGGTGGTCCAACCCGGCCTTCCAGGATGCGGGCGAGCCGAGTGACGATGGGGTCGAGCGCGGTGTCCTGGGCGCCCTTGACGCGGTCCTTCTCCGCTTGCGCGTTGAGCGACCTGACTGCCCGGTCGAGTGCGGGGCCCAGTTCGCCCAGCACCTCATCGCGCGGGTCGTCGGCCAACGCGGTCTTCTTGGCCCACATGGACATCGCCGCCTCGGTGGCCCGGCGCGCCTTCTCCAGCGCCTCGATCGCCTCCTGCGTGCTTGCCCACGCCCCATTGGCGGCGGTTTCTCGGTTGCGCCAGAATTCCTCCATCGCCTGATGCGGCACCCACAGTCGGGCGCTGACCAATTCCATGAGCGACATCAGGTCGTTGCGGGTGGCCTCGTTGTACCGGTAGAGGTTCAACAGGACGTTGGCGTCCAAGGCGATGAGCCCGGAGGTGGCGATCTCCTTGTAGTCGCCGGGTTGTGGGGTGCGGTAGCCCTCGAACCCGTCGAAGAGTCCCGAGCCGCCCGCGATCGGTGGCGATTCTTCCTGGCTCACAACCGTTCCAGGTGGATCGGGAGGTTGTCGGCGGGGACGGGGATGGAGTTGGTGTCCCACACCAGTTCGTAGTCCGGTGGGAACTCCCAGCGGAAGGTGCGCAGGATCGCGTGCAGCAGGGCCTTCACCTCGAACATCCCGAAGTGCATCCCCAGGCACTTGTGCGCGCCGCCGCCGAAGGGCATCCAGGCGTAGCGGTGGGACTTGTCCTCGCGGCGGGGTTCGGCGAAGCGGTCCGGGTCGAAGCGGGTGGGGTCGGTCCAGTAGTCGTCGAGTTTGTGGCTGATGCCGGGGGAGAGGAAGACCAGGGTGTTCTTGGGGACGTAGTGGCCTTGCAGGGACGTGTCCTTCACCGTGCGGCGGGCCAGGGTGGGCAGGGGGGCGACCAGGCGCAGGGATTCCTTGACGACCAGGTCCAGGGCGGTGAGGCCGCCCAGTGAGGTGACCGTGGGCGGGTCCACCGACAGGCACTCGGCCCTGGCCCGGTCCTGCCAGTCGGGGTGGCGGCCGAGTTGGTGCATGGCCGAGGTGAGGGCCGTGGTGGTGGAGTCGGTGGCGGCCATGATGATGAAGATCATGTGGTTGACGACGTCGTCGTCGGTGAACATGTGGCCCTCGTCGGTGCGGGCCTGGCACAGGGCCGTGAACAGGTCGGTGGCGGTGCTGGTGCGGCGCTCGGCGATGCGGGGGCGGAAGAAGTCCTCCAGGGCCTTGCGGCCGCGCAGGCCCGCCGACCAGCGGCCGCCGGGGACCGGGCGGCGGACCACCGCCATGCCTGCCCGGGAGGTGTCGGTGAAGGCCCGTTGCAGGGCGGCGGCGTCCTCGACCGGGGCGTCCATGAACACCTCGGTGGCCACGTCGAGGGTGAGGCGGCGCAGCGCCGGGTGGGCCGGGCCGGGTTCCCACGTGGGGACCACCCGCTTGGCCAGGGTGTCGACCCGGTCCAGGTAGCCCGCGATGCGGCTGGTGGTGAACGCCTCCTGCATGAGCCTGCGGTGGTGCAGGTGTTCCTCGCTGTCGAGCAGGAGCAGGCCGCGGTTGAGGAACGGGCCGACCAGGAAGGTCCAGCCCGCCTGGGAGAACGCCTTGTCCCGGTTGACCAGCACCTCCTGCGCGGCGTCCGGGCCGGTGGCGGCGACGATGCGCGTCCCGAACGCCCGCGCCCACGACACCGGGCCCAGTTCCCGGTGGCGGCGCAGGCCGAAGTCGCCCTGCCGGAACATCGACAGGGTGTGCCCGAGGACCGGGGGACCCGAGTCGCCGGGCACCGCCCGCAGGTCGCTGTCGGCGGGGGGCGCCGCCAAGTCGGTCACCGGCCACCGCCGGCTCGACAACCACCGGTCGAGCATCCCCGTCGCCATGTCCCACTCCCCGCGGCCCAGCCCGCGCGCACAGTGCGCGGTGAAGATCAGCAGACGATAGCCAGTGGCCCGCATGCTGCCGCACCGGACCCGCTCCGTTGTGTGATCAACCGGATTCGTGTGGTGAGTGCCGCCGTTCAGTCCAATGGGTACGGCCGGACGCCGTCACCCCCGGGGTTGCCTGCCCGTCGTCTGCGGCCAGGAGAGGGTCGGGACGGCCGGTCACCCGACCACGCGGCCCCTCGCCGATCAGCGGGGAGGCCGAGGCGAACACCGCGGTCGGCACCTGGGCAACGTGGTCCTCACCGGTCCTCGACCGCGGCGCGCAGCACGGTGGCCGCCAGTGTGGACAGCTCGTCGGCCAGGCCGGGGCGGGTGGTGAAGCGCTGGGTGCGCGGGATGTCGTTGACGATGGTCAGCGCGGCGTGCACGGCGACCCTGGCCGTGGGCTCGTCCAGCCCGGGGGCGACCTCGCGCAGCAGCCGGACCCACTCGGCGACGTACCCGCGCTGCATCGCCCGCAGTTCCCGGCCGTCGCGCTCGGGCAGGTTCGCCAGCTCGGTGGTGTAGACGGCGATCAGGTCGTCGGAGCGCAGGACCGTGTCCACGTAGGAGCGGGCGAGCCTGCGCAGCGCGTCCGCCGGGTCGGTGGCGGTGGCCAGCGAGTCCTCCAGGCCCAGGGTGAGCCGGTCGGCCATCCGGCGCGAGGCGGCCAGCAGCAGGTCGGACTTGCCCGCGAAGTGCCGGTACACGCTCGGCCCGGCGATCCCGCCCGCCGCGCCGATGTCGTCCATGCTGACCGCGTGGAACCCGCGCTCGCGGAACAGCCGGGTGGCCGCGGTCAGCAGTTCCTCCCGGCGCGACGGCGCGGGCGCGACCCGGGTGCGCCAGCCGTCCGCGCGCGGCGCCGGGGTGGGCAGGTCCGCGCGCACCACCGCCTCGCCGAGGCGGGCCAGCAGCGGCGCGAACCCCGAGCGCGGGGTCGCGCGGTGGTCGCCGACGCTGCCGAACACGCTCAGCGCGGCGAAGCACAGCAGGTGCGCCTGCCCCGACGACAGCTCCGGGCGCAGGCGGCGCAGGCCGGTAAGCCACGCGCTGAGCAGTGTCGCGGCCCGCCCGCGCAGCTCCTTCTGGTCGGCTTCGCGCAGGTGGCGGCCCTGCCAGCGCCACAGCGCGGTCAGCTCCCTGCGCTCGATGGACACCTCGGCGGCGGCCAGCAGCAGCGGTGCCAGCCTGCTCTGCGGGTCGTCGGCGAGGCCGGAGACCGCGTCGTGCACCCGCTCGGCCAGCTCGTCCACCCCGGTGAGCAGCACGTGCCCGAGCACGTCCTGCTTGTTCTGGAAGTGCCGGTAGAGCGCGGAGGCGGTGATGCCCGCCGCGGCAGCGATGTCGCCGACGCCGACCGAGTGGTAGCCGCGCTTGCCGAACAGCGCCGCCGCCGCGTCGGCCAACTGGGCCCTGCGGTTGCGCGGCCTGCTCCGAGCGGTCACCGGCGCCCCTTCCTGGGTGAGGTCCGGATTGCAACCATAGGGTGGCCGTCTCACATTGACAACCAGCGGATTCGGGGCATCATGTGAATCGTCATTAGCGCACACGTACCGTCGGAAGGACTGGACGAGCGTGAGTAACGAAGCCTTCATCTACGAGGCGATCCGCACGCCGCGCGGCCGTGGCAAGAAGAACGGCTCGCTGCACGGCGTCAAGCCCATCTCGCTCGTCGTGGGACTCATCGACGAGCTCAAGACCCGCCACCCGGACCTGGACCCGGCCACGATCGACGACATCGTGCTGGGCATCGTCTCCCCCGTCGGGGACCAGGGCTCGGTGCTCCCGCGCACCGCCGCGATCGTCTCGGGCCTGCCCGACAGCGTCGCGGGCGTGCAGTTGAACCGGTTCTGCGCCTCGGGCCTGGAAGCGGTCAACACGGCCGCGGAGAAGGTCCGCTCCGGCTGGAACCAACTGGTCATCGCCGGTGGTGTCGAGTCGATGTCGCGGGTGCCGATGGGCTCCGACGGCGGCGCGTGGGCGATGGACCCGGAGACCAGCTACGAGAGCTACTTCGTCCCGCAGGGCATCAGCGCCGACCTGATCGCCACCATCGAAGGCTTCTCCCGCGCCGACGTCGACGCCTACGCGGTCGAGTCGCAGAAGCGCGCGGCGGCGGCCTGGTCGGCTGGCTACTTCACCAAGTCCGTGGTCCCGGTCAAGGACCGCAACGGCGTGGTGCTGCTCGACCACGACGAGCACATGCGCCCGGAGTCCACCGTGGAGGGCCTGGGCAAGCTGGGGCCGTCGTTCGCGGGCATGGGCGAGATGGGCGGCTTCGACGCCGTGGCGCTGCAGAAGTACCACTGGGTCGAGAAGATCGACCACGTGCACACCGCCGCGAACTCCTCCGGCATCGTCGACGGCGCCGCGCTGGTGCTGGTCGGCAACGAGGCGGCGGGCAAGGCCGCGGGCCTGACCCCGCGCGCCCGGATCGTCTCCGCCGCGGTGACCGGCGCCGAGCCGACCATCATGCTGACCGGGCCCACCCCGGCCGCGCAGAAGGCGCTGCGGCTGGCGGGCCTGACCCCGGGCGACATCGACGTCTGGGAGCTCAACGAGGCCTTCGCCGCGGTCGTCATGAAGTTCATGAAGGACCTGGACGTCCCGCACGAGAAGATCAACGTCAACGGCGGCGCCATCGCCATGGGCCACCCGCTGGGCGCCACCGGCGCGATGATCACCGGCACCGTGGTCGACGAGCTGGAGCGCCGCGGCGCCCGCCGGGGCCTGGTCACCCTGTGCATCGGCGGCGGCATGGGCGTCGCGACCATCATCGAGCGAGTCTGAGGCCGGGAAGATGACCGAGAACATGATCAAGTGGGAGTCCGACGCCGACGGCATCGTCGTGCTCACCATGGACGACCCGAACCAGTCCGCGAACACCATGAACGACACCTTCCGGGAGTCGTTCGGGCCCACGGTCGACCGGCTGGAGGCCGAGAAGGACTCCATCACCGGTGTCGTGATCACCTCCGCGAAGAAGACCTTCTTCGCCGGTGGCGACCTCAACCAGCTCGGCAAGGCCGGGCCGGAGGACGCCGCGGCCATCACCGAGCGGGTCGACGAGATGAAGGCGCAGTTGCGGCGCCTGGAGCAGCTCGGCAAGCCGGTCGTGGCGGCCATCAACGGCGCCGCGCTCGGCGGCGGCTACGAGATCGCGCTGGCCACCCACCACCGCGTCGCCCTCGACGCCAGGGGCAGCGAGATCGGCCTGCCCGAGGTGAGCCTGGGCCTGCTGCCCGGCGGCGGTGGCGTCTCGCGCACCGTGCGGCTGCTGGGCATCCAGAGCGCGCTGCTCAACGTCCTGCTCCAGGGCCAGCGGCACAAGCCCGCCAAGGCCAAGGAGCTGGGCCTGGTCGACGAGCTGGTCTCCACCCCGGAGGAACTGCTCGCCACGGCCAAGGCGTGGGTCAAGGCCAACCCCGAGGCCGTGCAGCCCTGGGACGTCAAGGGCTACCGCATCCCCGGCGGCACCCCGTCGAGCCCGTCGTTCGCGGCGAACCTGCCCGCGTTCCCGGCGAACCTGCGCAAGCAGCTCAAGGGCGCCCCGATGCCCGCCCCGCGCAACATCCTCGCCGCGGCCATCGAGGGCTCCCAGGTCGACCTGGACAACGCGACGAAGATCGAGACGCAGTACTTCGTGGACCTGGTGTGCGGCCAGGTGTCGAAGAACATGATCAAGGCGTTCTTCTTCGACCTGCAGGCCATCAACAAGGGCAACTCCCGCCCCGACGGCCAGCCGAAGTACACCGCGCGCAAGGTCGCCGTGCTCGGCGCCGGGATGATGGGGGCGGGCATCGCCTACTCCAGCGCCCGCGCGGGCATCGAGGTCGTCCTCAAGGACGTCACCATCGAGGCGGCGCAGAAGGGCAAGGCGTACTCGGAGAAGATCCTCGCCAAGGCCGTGGGCCGGGGCAAGCTGACCCAGGAGAAGGCCGACGAGGTCCTGGCCAGGATCACCCCGACCGCCGACCCGCAGGACGTCGCCGGGGTGGACCTGGTGGTCGAGGCGGTGTTCGAGTCCCCTGAGCTGAAGAAGAAGGTCTTCGGCGAGGTCGAGGACCTGGTGGCGCCGGACGCGCTGCTGGGCTCCAACACCTCCACGCTGCCGATCACCCTGCTCTCGGAGGGGGTGAAGCGGCAGGAGGACTTCATCGGCCTGCACTTCTTCTCCCCGGTCGACAAGATGCCGCTGCTGGAGATCGTGGTCGGCGAGAAGACCTCGGACGTGGCGCTGGCCAAGGCGTTCGACTACGCGCTGCAGATCAAGAAGACCCCGATCGTCGTCAACGACAGCCGCGGCTTCTTCACCAGCCGGGTCATCGGCACGTTCATCAACGAGGCCGTGGCCATGGTCGGCGAGGGCCTGGTGCCCGCGTCGATCGAGCAGGCGGGCACCCAGGCCGGGTACCCGGCGCCGCCGCTGCAGTTGCTCGACGAGCTGACGCTGACCCTGCCGCGCAAGATCCGCGACGAGACCAAGGCCGCGATCGAGGCCGCGGGCGGCACCTGGCCGGGCCACCCGTCCGACGGTGTGGTGGACCGGATGGTCGACGAGTTCGCCCGCTTGGGCCGCTCCGCCGGTGCGGGCTTCTACGAGTACGACGACCAGGGCAAGCGCGCAGGCCTCTGGGCCGGTCTCGGCGACGCCTTCGGCGGCGGCAACGAAATCCCGTTCAAGGACATGCAGGAGCGGATGCTCTTCGCCGAGGCGCTGGAAACGGTGAAGTGCTTCGACGAGAACGTCCTGCGCACGGTGCCGGACGCCAACATCGGCTCCATCTTCGGCATCGGCTTCCCGCCCTGGACCGGTGGTGTCATCCAGTACATCAACGGCTACCCCGGCGGTGTGGCGGGCTTCGTGGCCCGGGCCAACGAGCTGGCGGCCGCCTACGGCGAGCGCTTCACCCCGCCCGCCTCCCTGGTCGCCAAGGCCGAGAAGGGTGAGGTCTTCGAGTAGTCGTCCCCCCGACCGCTCGTCCCCAGCAGGCGCTCCGACTCCGGTCGGGGCGCCTGCTGCCTTCTGTATGACTCCCTAAGCATCGATGTTAGAGTCGTTTAGGGAAGTTTAGGGAGTGATATGGACTGGCTGTCAGTGGACCAGGTCGCCGAGGCGCTCGGGTTGCACGTGCGGACCGTGCGCGGGTACATCCGCGACGGGCGGCTGCGCGCGCAGCGGATCGGCAAGCAGTACCGGATCTCGCGGGCGGACCTCGACGCGTTCACCGGCGTGGCCGCGCAACCCGGGTCCACAGTGGACGTCACGACGATCGCGCAGGTGGAGGACATCGACCGGGGCAACGCCGACCGGGTGACGACGGCGGTGATCGCCGTCGCCGGGCAGGGGTTGCGGGTGCAGACCGTGTTCGACGAGAAGCGCGGCCGGTTGCGGGTCATGGCCTTCGGCGACCCGGGCGCCTGCGCGGAACTGCTGCGGATCGTCGAAGCGGTGGTGCGCGGGTGAGCGGCATCTACCGGGCGCGCGGCGAAGAGGTCCGCGCCGCCTACCGGGACCTCCTCGACCGCTGGCCGGTGCCCGCCGAACGGCTCGTGGTGCCCACGCGGCACGGGGACACGTTCGTCGTGGTGTCCGGCCCGGCGGACGCGCCGCCCGTCGTGCTCGTGCACGGCTCCGGGTCGAACACGGCGATGTGGCTGGACGACGTCGCCGGGTGGTCGCGGGAGTTCCGGGTGATCGCCGTGGACGTGCCGGGCGAACCCGGCCTCAGCGCCGAGACCCGGCTCCCGCTCGACGGCCCGGGGCACGCGGAGTGGTTCGACGACGTGCTCGACGCGGTGGGCGTCGCCGACGCGGCGTTCGTCGGGGTGTCGCTCGGCGGGTTCCTCGTCACCGACTACGCGCTGCGCTCGGACCGGGTGCGGCGGCTGGTGCTGCTCAACCCCGGTGGGTTCGCGCCGCGCCGGGCCGGGTTCATGGTGAAGGGCGTGCTGCTCGCGCTGCTCGGCGAGTGGGGGCTGCGGCGGTCGATCAAGGCCGCCGTGGGGGCGGTGCCGCCGGAGCTGGTGGACCACCTGGTGTTGGTCTTCCGCAGCTTCAAGCCCCGGATGGAACCGCTGCCGGTCTTCGGGCGGCTCGGGTTGGCGATGCCGGTCCTCGCCCTCCTGGGCGCCCGGGACGCGATGCTCGACGCGGCGGCGACCGCTCGTCGGCTCGCCGCCGAGGTCCCGCACGCCGACGTCCGGGTGCTCCCCGAGCAGGGGCACCACATCACCGGTCAGACCGGGCCGATCCTCGAATTCCTCCGGGAGGAACCGTGATCCTGCACGTGCCGCCCACCGGACCCGTGCTCGACGCGGCGGGTGCGATCGACCTGATCGGCGATGCCTGGGCGATGGGCGCCACGTGGGTGGCGATCCCGGCGCAGCGGCTGGGAGCGGACTTCTTCACGTTGCGCACCGGGGTGGCGGGCGAGGTCGTGCAGAAGTTCGTCAACTACCGCCTGGGGTTGGCCGTGGTCGGCGACATCTCCGGGTACACGGCCGGGAGTTCGGCCCTGCGGGCGTTCGTGGCCGAGAGCAACCGCGGCGGGCAGCTCTGGTTCACCGCCGACGTCGAGGAGTTCGAGGCCAGGCTGCGCTAGCCGTCGCGGGCGACGCGTTCCCGGGCGTCGGTGAGGTCTTCGGCGGTGGGGGCGTCGTCCTGGGTGAGGGTGTGGCGCCAGTAGCCGGTGAACTCGATGCGGGGCTTGGGGATGCCCCGGTCGACCAGGTGGCGGCGGAGGGTGCGGGTGATCGTGGCCTCGGTGGCGATCCAGGCGACGGTGTCCGGGGTGGTCTTGGCCGACCGGACCGCTTCCAGCAGGAGCGTGCTGTCGGCGGGTGCGGTCGAGCCGCGGGGGAGCCAGGTGATCGGGCGGGGCAGGTCCTGGGCGTCGGAGAGGTCGGGGACCTCGATGAAGACCTGGGCGGTGGCCGGGTCCGGCAGGGACTCCAGGAGCGTGGCGATGGCCGGGAGGGCGGCGAGGTCGCCCGCGAAGAGGTGGTCGTCGCCGCGGGGGAGGGACCGGGCGTACTGGCGGGCCGGGCCGTAGCGGGCCAGGGTGTCGCCCACCCGCGCCCCGGCCGCCCACTCGGTGGCCGGGCCGGGGGTGTCGTGCAGGACGAAGTCCACGTCGAACTCGGCTGCGCCGGGCCGGAGGTGGCGGACGGTGTAGCTGCGCATCCATGGGCGTTCCGGTTCCGGGATGGCCATGAACGCCTGGTACCAGCGCATCACGTCGGCCGGGTGCTCGGCCGGGATTCTCGGTTCGGACTGGCCCGGGCGCGGGAAGCACAGCTTGAGCTGCTGGTCCGGCCACCGGGTCAGGGTGTCCAGGCCGTCGCCGGTGAAGGTGACGCGGGTCGTGTGCGGGGTCAGCCGCCGGACGGCGGTGACGTGGACGAAGGACACCGGAGCCATCGCGAACCCCCTTGCGGACCGGGGTGGCAAGTCAAGCGGACCCGAGTTCCAGCGCCAGCACCAGGTCCACCTGCGCGGCCAGGGACGACAGGTCGCGGCCGGTCAGCTCCTCGACCCGGCCGACGCGGTAGCGCAGGGTGTTGACGTGGACGTGCAGCTTCTCCGCGGCCCTGGTCCACGAGCCGGAGCAGGCGAGGAACACCCGCAGCGTGTGCACCAGGTCGGACTGGTGCTCGGCGTCGTAGTCCAGGATCGGGCCGAGGACCCAGCGGCGGAACGCGGCGCGCTGGTCGTCGGGGACCCCCACCAGCAGGGTGTGGAAGGCGCCCAGTTGCACACCGTCCTGCACCCCCGCCCGGCAGTCGCGGCGCTCGGCGACCAGGCGGGCGTTGCGGGCCTGCTCGACCGAGGTGGGCAACCCCGCCGCGTCGGTGACCCCGCCGACGCCGATGGCCACCCTGGCGTCGCCGAACCCGCGCTCCAGCAGCCGGGCCAGCTCCACCAGTTCGTCGAGCACCCGGTCCCGCCGGTTGCGGCGCACCCCGAGGACGGCGAAGACCTCCTCGTCCACCTCGGTCACCACCGCCGCCAGGCCCAGGGTCTCCGCCAGTTCGGCCAGCACCGCCGCGGCCACGTCCGGTGTCGCCTTGTCCGCCGAGGCGCTGAGCACGCACAGCTCGTCCGGTCGGGCGAACCCGTCCGCCGCCCGCTCCAGCGGCACCCGGGCCGCCGCGCGGCGGGCGCTGTCGCGTGCGGACTGCTCGTTGGCCGCCGCCACCGCCAGGACGTCCACCAGGTGCCGCTGGTGCGACGTCCACCGCTCCTGCTCGCCCTGCACCGCCAGGAACCAGTCCAGCGCGCGCGTCCCGGTCACCGACGCCTCCGCCACGGTGTGCGGGAGGTGGCCGGGGCCGCGCACGGTCAGCGGCAGCCGGGTCGCCTCCAGGAACCTGCGGACCAACCCCTGGCGCAGCCCGATCGGGGGCGCCGAGGTCGTGCCCGCGACGACCCGACCGGTGGGGGAGAGCACCCAGCAGCCGCCCTCCAGCGCGGTCGCCGCGTTCGCCACCGCCGTGGCCAGGTCCGGCACGCCCTCGCCCGCGCGTGCCCTGGTTCGGGCCGCGCCCAGCACCACGTGCTCGGTGACCGAGGCGAACGACACCCCGCGCGGCACCTCGAACAGCGGCACGCCGTGGCGGAAGCACGCCGCGACCAGCTCCGCGGGCACCTCGCCCGCCTCGGTGACCCCGGTGCCCAGCGCCACCGCGCCCGCCCGGGCCAGCGCCGCCACGAACGCCTCCGCCCGCTCCGGTCGCCACCACAGGAGGCCGGTCAGCACCAGCTCACCCCCGCTCAGGTAGCGCGACGGGTCCGGGTGATCGGTGGTGTGGACGTAGCGGACCGGCCGCTTCGGGTCCTCGGGTGGGACGTGCACCTCCAGCCCCAGGTCCGGGTGGTCGAGGAGCGACTCCAGGTTCACTCAGGTCCTCCGGGGTGGCGGGCCGGTCAATTGGAGGAACCTACAAGAGATCCCCGGGGGGCCTGCTGTTTCTTCGTCGCTTTTGCCGGTGGCCTGTTTGTGCTAGCGCGTGTTGACTGGCGGCTGTGCTCGTGTTGACTGGCGTCCGTGCCGGGCGACCTCCTCACCACCACCGACGGCGTCGACACCGCCGACCTGCTCTCCTGCTGCGCCTCGCGCCGGTGGGCCGAACAGGTCGCGGCGCGGGGTCCGTTCGCCGACCTCGACGACCTCGTGGCGGCCTCCGCCGAGGTGCTGGCCGGGTTGGACTGGTCGGACGTGCTGGAGGCGCTGGCGGCGCACCCGCGGATCGGGGACCGGGCGGGTGGCGCCGACCGGGAGTCCGGGTGGTCGCGGCAGGAGCAGTCGGCCGCCGCCACCGCCGACGACCGGATCAGGGCCGACCTGGTCGAGGGGAACCGGGTCTACGAGGAGCGGTTCGGGCACGTCTTCCTCGTCTGCGCGACCGGGCTGCCCGCCGAGGCCGTGCTCGCCGCGCTGCGCCACCGGCTGACCAACGACGAGACCGGGGAGCGCCGCGCCGTGCGCGGGGAACTGGCCAAGATCGTCGAGCTGCGGCTCGGGAAGCTGGTGGGCCGATGAGCCTCACCCTGTCCACCCACGTCCTCGACACCGCCGCCGGGCGACCCGCCGCGGGCCTGCGGGTCCGGCACGAGCGGCGCGACGGCGACACCTGGGTGCCCGTCGGCGAGCACACCACCGACGACGACGGCCGCGTGCCCGGCTGGGCCGCCGAGCCGGGGGAGCACCGGTTCACCTTCGACACCGGCGACCACCTGGGCCCCGGTGCGTTCTACCCGGAGGTCAGCGTCGTCTTCCGGGCAACAGAGGGCCACTACCATGTGCCGCTCCTGCTCAGCCCGTTCGGCTATTCCACCTACCGGGGAAGTTGATGACATTCGAGCTCGGCGAGAACCAGTACGGCAAGGCGGAGGTCCGGCTGGTCCGGGTGGACCGCGGTCCCCAGGCGCACGGCATCACCGACCTCAACGTCACCACCACCCTCGCCGGTGACCTCACCGCCACCCACCTGACCGGCGACAACACCGGCGTCCTGCCCACGGACACGCAGAAGAACACCGTCCACGCCTTCGCCCGCGACGGCATCGGCGAGATCGAGGAGTTCGCGCTGCGCCTGGCCAGGCACTTCGTCGACTCCGCCCCGGCGATCACCCGCGCCAGGGTGCGGATCGAGCAGTACGGCTGGGAGCGCATCCCCGCCACCGGGCACTCCTTCACCCGCACCGCGGGCACCCGCACCGCGTCGGCCGCCTACGACGGCACGACGGCGTGGGTGGTCTCCGGCGTCGAGGGCGTCACCGTCCTCAACACCACCGGCTCGGAGTTCCACGGCTTCCCCCGCGACCGGTACACGACGCTGGCCGAGACCTCCGACCGCATCCTCGCCACCGACGTCACCGCGCGCTGGCGGCACGCCGACCCCACCCGGACCGACTGGGCCGCCTCCTTCGCCGGGGCCAAGGACCGGCTGCTCAACGCCTTCGCCGCCACCTACAGCCACTCGTTGCAGCAGACGCTGCACTCGATGGGCCAGTACGTGCTCAGCGGCGACGACGGCCTCGCCGAGGCCCGGCTGGCGCTGCCGAACAAGCACCACTTCCTGGTCGACCTGCAACCGTTCGACCTGGACAACCCGCAGCAGGTCTACCAGGTGGCCGACCGGCCGTACGGGCTGATCGAGGGGACCGTCCACCGCACGGGCGCACCCGACCCCGGACTCGCCTGGTGGTGACCCGGACGGTCATCCAGGGCGCGGCCGTGGCCACCGTGGACGCCCGCGGCACCGAGTATGCCGAGGGCCACGTGGTCGTCGACGGCGGCCGGATCACCGCCGTCGGCGCCGGGGCGGCCCCGGTCGGACCCGGTGACCGCGTCGTCGACGGCCGCGGCTGCCTGGCCACCCCGGGCCTGGTCAACACCCACCACCACCTCTACCAGTGGGCGACCCGCGGCTACGCGCAGCAGTCCGACCTGTTCCACTGGCTCGTCGAGCTGTACCCGGTGTGGGCCGGGTTGGACGAGGACACCACCCGCGCCGCGGCGACCGCCGGGCTGCTGCGGCTGGCCCGCACCGGCTGCACCACCGCCGCCGACCACCACTACGTGTTCCCCGCCGCGGGCGGCGACCTGCTCGGCGCCACCGTCGACGCGGCGGGTGCGGTCGGCATCCGGCTGCACGCCGCGCGCGGGTCGATGGACCGCGGCGTCTCCTCCGGCGGCCTCCCGCCGGACTCGCTGGTCGAGACCACCGACGGCGCCCTGGCCGCGACCCAGGCCGCGATCGAGCGCTGGCACGACCCGGCGCCGGACGCGTTCACCCGCGTCGCGGTGGCGCCGTGCTCCCCGTTCTCGGTCAGCGCCGAGCTGATGTCGGGCGCGGCCGAACTGGCCCGCGCCGCCGGGGTCCGCCTGCACACCCACCTCGCCGAGACCGTGGGGGAGGAGGTGCAGTGCCTGGCCGAGTACGGCTGCACCCCGGTGGAGTACGCCGAGCGCACCGGCTGGATCGGCCCGGACGTGTGGCTCGCGCACGGGGTGCACCTGTCCGACCGCGCCATCGAGGTCCTGGCCGCGGGCGGCACCGGCGTCGCGCACTGCCCCACCTCGAACGCCCGGCTCGGCGCGGGCACCGCCCGGGTCGCCGACCTGCTCGCCGCCGGTGTCGCGGTGGGGCTCGGCGCGGACGGCGCGGCGTCCAACGAGGACGGCGGCCTCGGGCCGGAGCTGCGCCAGGCCGCCTACCAGGCCCGGTTGCGCGACGGCGCGGACGCCCTCGACGTCCGACAGGCGCTGTGGCTGGGCACGATGGGCGGCGCGCTGTGCCTGGGCAGGCAGGACGAGCTGGGCTCGCTGGAACCGGGCAAGCTCGCCGACGTCGCCCTGTGGCGGCTCGACGGCCTGGCGCACGCGGGCATCGCCGACCCGGTCGCCGCCCTGGTGCTCGGCTCGCTGCCACCGCTGCGGCTGCTGCTGGCG
This sequence comes from Actinokineospora spheciospongiae, assembly GCF_000564855.1. Taxonomy (GTDB): domain Bacteria; phylum Actinomycetota; class Actinomycetes; order Mycobacteriales; family Pseudonocardiaceae; genus Actinokineospora; species Actinokineospora spheciospongiae. The sequence continues at coordinate 4,379 of NZ_AYXG01000138.1, read as the reverse complement.
GGCGGGCGGACCGTGGTGGAGGACGACGTCGCCACCCGGGTCGACGAGCACGGCGCCGCGCGGGCGCTGGCGGCGGCGGGCACCAGGCTCGCGGTCGCGGCGGGGCTGTCGGGGCCGTCGGGCGGAAGTGCGCTGCGTCACATCCGTTAGTCGCTCTCCGTGGCTGTCGCCAGGGGCGATGGTCCCCGTTCGGCGGACCCGACGACCCGCTCGATCGGGCGCTTGATCCGAATGGGCACATCCGACCAGAGCCCTTGTGCCCGAACGGTCTTCGCCCTACCGGGTGTGTTGTCCCCCCACGACCGATCGCACCCGAACGGCCTATCGCCCGATCCGGCCCCGATGGGTAGGAAGGTGGCACTCGGTACCCGATCGGGTACAGAGTTGTTGCCGCCCCCGGAACCTAGGACGGACCATGACCAGCCCACCCCGTGCCGAGCTGGCCGTCGGGTGGGCGACCGCGTTGTCCGCGCTCGTCTTCGTGCCCACGCCGCACGAGGACGTCGAGGCCGAACTCGGTGCCCTGCTCGACGACCTGCTCGGCCACGCCCGCGCGGGCGACCACGTCGCCGCCGCCGGGATCGGCGCGCGGTTGGTGGACGCGGGTTTCGCCACCGCCGACTGCCTGCGCGTCTCGCTGCCGCTGCTGCGGCGGGCGCTCACCGCACTGCCCGAGCTGGACGACGACGCCGTGGCCGAGGCGGTCGCCGCGGTCGCGGTCGGGTTCACCGAGGCATCCCGGGAACGGGTCTTCACCGAGCAGCGCGGTCTGCGCGAGTCGCTGCTGCACCGGCGGGAGGACGCCGAGCGCGAACTCGCCGCGGTCGAGGAGCGGTTCGAGGCGGTGTTCGCCGCCGCCGTGCAGGGCATGGTCCTGAGCACCCCGGACGGGCGGGTCCTGCGGGCGAACGAGGCGCTGGAGGTCGTGCTCGAACACCCCGCGGGCACGCTGCCGGGCACCGTCGCCGACCTGTTCCACCCCGAGGACCGCGCGTACCTGCTGGACCGCTACGCCGAACTGGTCGCGGGCGACTGCGCGCGGGTCGACGAGCAGCGCACCCGCTTCCTGGGCCGCGACGGCGAACCGGTCTGGGTGCGCGTCGTGGTGCTGCCGCTGCGCGACCGCGACGGCGCGACCACCGGCCTGGTGACCATGGTGGGCGACCTCACCGACCTGCACCTGCTCGAGCACAAGATGAGCTTCCAGGACACGCACGACCCGCTCACCGGGCTGCCCAACCGGGACGCGTTCGTCGGCAGGCTCGAGGAGGCGCTGGAGACCGGCGCCGAGCTGTCCGTGCTGCACCTGGGCCTCGACGACCTGGCCGTGGTCAACGACGGCCTCGGTCGGGCCGCGGGCGACCGCGTGCTGCGCGAGGTCGCCAACCGGCTGGAGTCCGTGGTGGAGGGCCGCGGCGCCGCGGTCGCCCGGATCGGCGGCGACGAGTTCGCCGTCCTGCTCCCGCACACCCCCACCACCCGGGTCGGCGACCTGCCCGCGGAGATCAACGACGCGCTGGCCGAACCCACCTACGTCGCAGGCGGCGGGACCGCGGCCTCGGCCACCATCGCCGTGGCCCGGCTGCCCGCGCGCGGCACCCGGCCCGAGGAGCTGCTGGCCGCCACCGACGCCGAACTGCGCGCGCTCAAGGCGCAGGGCAAGCGCCAATGGGGCCTGGTCGACGCCGACGAGAACGCCCGCCGCCGCGAACACCACCGGCTCGCCGCGTCCATCCCCGGCGCCTGGGAGTCCGGCGAGCTGTCCGTGGAGTTCGAACGCGTCCTGGCCGTGCCGTCGGGGGAGGTGACCGCGGCCCGCGCCCTGCTGCGCTGGGACCACCCCGACCACGGCCCGCTCGACGACGCCCGCTGCCGCGCGCTGCTCGCCGACACCGGCCTGGGCGTCCCGCTCGGGCACTGGGTGCTGGAGCGCGCCCTCGACGCCGACCTGGGCGGGGTGCCCCCGTACCTGGAGCTGACCGTCGAGCAGGCCGCCGACCCGGACCTCGTCGCCGCGGTCGGCCGGGTGCTCACCGCGGGCGGCTCGCTGGAACTGGGCCTGCCGGTCGCCGCGCTGTGCGAGGTGGACAGCCCGGCCGAGGAGAACCTGGGCGTGCTGGTCGACCTGGGCGTCCGCACCGTGCTCACCGGTTTCGGCCGCACCCGCGGTGACCTGGCCTGCCTGGAGGACCTGGGCGCCCTGCGGGCGGTCAGCCTGGACGCCACGGTGGTGGGCCGGGTGGCCGGGGCCGACGGGTCGTCGATGTTCGTCCGGGCCGTCCGCGACCTGGTCCCGATGGTCCGCGACACCGGCCGCTCGGTCATCGCGGGCGGCATCACCGACGCCGCGCAGCTCGACTGGTGGGTGTCGGTGGGCGTGGACCGCGCCTTCGGCCCGCACCTGGGCGGGGTGCGCTGATCCGGCCCCGGGAACGCGAAAGGCCCCCGGGGCGGGGGCCGTGCGCGGGACGGCGACCGTCAGGCGGCCACCGGGGTCGACAGCGCCGCGGTGCCCGCCGGGCTGAGCGTCGCCGGGACCAGTTCGCCGAAGCGGCCGGTGGCCGGGGTGATCAGGCCCGCGTGCGTGAGCAGGTGGGCGGTGAACTGGTCGCAGCACGGGACGCCGTCGATGTAGAGGTCCGGTTCGGCGCTGCACGCGAGCTGGGCGCGGCCCTGGGCCACGGCCCGCAGCATGGCGAGTGCTCTGCGGTTGAGTTCGTGCGGTTCGGTGGTGGTGGTGGTCATCTCTCCCCCTGGTCGAGGTCCTCGTCGGTCTTCGTCGCGACCGCCCGCTCGGATGCGGGACTCCGCTCGGTGGTTTCATCGAGTTGAGACCCGCACCACGTTACGGTCGGTGTCCGGTTTGCGAATGACGAACCGCGTCAAACCGCCATTTCCGGTCGTTCACAGCGGTCGGTTGGGCCGTTCGGGTCTCACCCTGACGGGTGATTGCCGGTCGGGTGAAAGTCGCTGACCTGGGGGAACGTCATCCCGCCCGACTTGGTCGATTGTTTTCCCCGTCTTCCCATATAGCAGGACAACCGTCCGGTGAGGCTCCCGGATGGCGGGAACGGCGGAGGCCGCGACCGGGTTCCGGTCGCGGCCTCCTGGGATCGGTCCTACTTCTGGTGCCTGCTCTGCGAGCCGTTGAGGCCGTAGAGGATGCGCCCGAGCACGTCCGGGTCCGGCGGCGCGCCCGCCTCCTCCTCGGCGGCGAGCCGCGCGGCCTCCGGCGAGGGCCTGCGCTGGCGGCGGGGCAGCGGGACCGCGCCCGCGTCCATCCCGCCCGGCAGCGGCATCGTCAGCCACAGCATGTGCCTGCCCGGCCCGAGGTCGTCGGCGCCGCAGCGCCCACCGGCGGGGGCCGACGGCGCCCGCGCGGGCCGCGACGACTCCACCTCGATCACCAGGTTGCCGCCGGAGAGGCGGACCCGGGCGGTGATCATCCCCGGCGACCCCGGCTCGGCCGCGTCCACCACGGCCTGCGCCAGCCTGCCCGCGGCCGCGGCCGCGTCGTCGCGCATCGACCGCAGCTTCCACTCGGTCAGGGAGAACCGCACGAACATCTCCGTGCACCCCACGGCACTGGGTAGGGCGACCAGTTGAAGGTCGTCCATCTGCTCGGTCCGGTCGGTCATAGGGTGCCTCCTTCGCGTGCGCCAGATGGTGTCACGTCATCCCTCGACTGTGGGACGTCAGGTCCCGGTCTCACTCAGCGTGTCCATCTGTCCGCGAATCGGTCACGCACCGCCGCCGATGCGTGGCTGTCTCAAGCTCCAGAACGATGGTGTATCAGTTGACGCCGTGCATGCGAAGCGGTCGGACGGTAGTGACCTTATCGCCGACTTCACCATCACCCCCAGCGGCGACACGCTGACCCTGGTGATCGAGGCAGTCGGACCCGACGCGGCAAACCCCGACTACGTGGAGGCGCTGACGACGCTGTTGCGCAGGCTGAGCGTGCGCGACGCCGAAATCGTCACCGCTGAAACGGACACCCGGGTGCTCCTCACCGAGCCGATCGCGCGCCGAGGGCGGTGGACGTGCTCTCCCCGATGGTCGGCATCTCGCTGACCTCGGTCGCCGATGGCGCGGTCAACCGCATCGTGGACGTCTCGGAGAAGACCGTGGTGGTCTCCACGAGCAGTTCGCCGGATCGGCAGCCGATCCCGGTGGCCGTGGTGCAGGCGGGTCTCGACCTGCTGGGGGGGGCAGGCGGTGCACCGCGCACCGCCCGGAGACCGAGCGGTACTTCGCCTGGCACCGTGATCACTGGGCGGGGCCTGGCGTCCCCTGCTGGGGCGGGTCCTGCAAAGCGCCGGTCTTTTGGTGGGTGTGCCCGGGTGGGTGGATGTGTTTGGCCGGGGCCCCTATGGCGA
>NZ_AYXG01000137.1 GCF_000564855.1 Actinokineospora spheciospongiae | reverse complement strand
CGACCTCAAGGCCAAGCGCGAACAGGCCGAAGCGGCAGCCGCCAAGCTCGTCGCGGACACCGAGAAGCTCAAGTCGGACACCGAGAAGTCCATCGCCGCCCTGCGCGCCAAGGTCGACGCCGAACTCAAGTCCCAGCGCGAGGCAGCGGAGAAGCAGGCCGAGAAGCTCATCGCCGACGCCGAGAAGCACAAGGCCGACACGGAGAGGTCCGTCGCCGACCAGCGCACCAGGACCGAGGCGGAACTCAAGTCCCAGCGCGAACAGGCCGAGAAGCACGCGGCCCGCCTCGTCTCCGAAGCCGAAACCAAACTGGCCGACGCCAACGACCGCCACTCCAAGGCCGACGCGTTCGAGAAGCGCGTCTCCGAGCAGGTCACCAACACCTTCTCGATCCTCGAAGAGGCCAAGAAGCACTTCACCGACATGTTCACCAAGGCCGAGGGCGCAGCAACCGTCAAGCCCGAAGCCCTCAAGACGGCCGCCGAGCAGCAGAAGCCCTCGAACACCAACGGCACCCCCGCCCGCACCGGCCGCTGATCACAGCCCAGCAGCCCTCAGGCCGCCAGCAGTGAGCAGTGAGCAGTGAGCAGTGAGCAGTGAGCAGTGAGCAAGTAAAAACGTGAGCGACAAGCAAGTGGCCCCCGGCACCAGCCGGGGGCCACTTCGCTGTCCACCGGCCTTGAAAGCCATTGGTCTGCAACGAAACGCAGGCCCGCCACCCAACGCCAAACCCCCACACCCACCCGGCCGCACGCCCGTCACAAGCCACCCCAAAGCCACCACCCCCGCCACCAGCACCCCCCTCCCACGAGCAACAAACCCATGGCCTAGGGGGAGGGCCCGAACTTGTCCCGGCCGCCGTTAGCTCTGCGAGCGCGGTGTCAAGGGTGGCCGAAGGCCATCGGCGAAGCCGACGCCGAAGGCGCCCTTGACGCCGCGCTCGCAGAGTTAAACAATCGCGGCCCCCAAGGTCAGGCCCTTGCTTTTCACCACGCCACAGCGACCCCCGAGGCCAGGCCCTTGCTCTTGACCACGCCACAGCGACCCCCGAGGCCAGGCTCCTGCTCTTCACCACGCCACAGCGACCCCCGAAGTCAGGCCCGCGCTTTTCACCAACCCACAAGCCCCGCAGCCCAGCAGCGCCGCAGGCGAGCAAGCAGGATCAAGCCTTCTCCAAGTACTCCGCCCGCTCAGCGTTCACCACCTGAGCCACCATCCCCGCCAACCCCGGATAAGCCCCCAACCCCGGATCATCAGCGATCAACGCCTGAGCCACCACCCGCGCGTCAGCGATGATCCCCTCATCCCGCAACAACGACAGCATCTTCAACCCCGACTTGGTCCCCGACTGCGAAGACCCCAACACATCCCCTTCCCGCCGCAACTCCAGGTCCAGCCGAGCCAACTCGAACCCGTCCAACGTCGAAGCGACCGCGTCCAACCGCTCCCGGGTCGACGTCCCCCCGATCATCTCCGTCACCAGCAGGCAAACCCCCGCAGCAGACCCACGCCCCACCCGCCCCCGCAACTGGTGCAATTGACTCACCCCGAACCGATCGGCGTCCAGGATCACCATCGCCGTCGCGTTCGGCACGTTCACCCCCACCTCGACCACCGTCGTGGCCACCAGCACGTCCACCGCCCCCGAGGCGAACCCCCGCATCACCCGATCCTTGTCCTCCGCCGCCATCCGCCCGTGCAGGACGTCGACCGAAAGCCCGGCGAGCGCACCCCCCGCCAGATCAGGCGCCACATCAGCCACGGCCAACGGCGGCCGCCGCCCCGACCCGTCATCGGCCACAGCCGAGTCCTCGTCCCCGATGCGGGGGCACACCACGTAGGCCTGGTGCCCCGCGGCGACTTCCTCGCGGACCCGCTGCCACACCCGGTCCAGCCACGCGGGCTTCTCCGCCACCGGCACCACGGTCGTCGAGATCGGCGAGCGACCCGCCGGGAGCTCACGCAGCGACGAGGTCTCCAGGTCCCCGTACACGGTCATGGCCACGGTCCTCGGGATCGGCGTGGCCGTCATGACCAGCACGTGCGGGCTCAGCGCCCCCGCCCGGGCCCGCAGCGCGTCCCGCTGCTCCACGCCGAACCGGTGCTGCTCGTCGACCACCACGAACCCCAGGTCGGCGAACGCGACCTTGTCCTGGATCAGCGCGTGCGTGCCCACCACGATCCCCGCCGCGCCGCTGGCGGCGTCGAGCATCGCCTGCTTGCGCTGGGCCGTGGACAGCGACCCGGTCAGCAGGGTCAACGCGGTGGCGTTCTCCGCGCCGCCCAACTGCCCCCCGCTCGCCAGGTCGCCCAGCAGTTCGGTCAGCGACCGCGCGTGCTGCGCGGCCAGCACCTCGGTGGGGGCCAGCAGCGCCGCCTGCCGCCCGGAGTCGACGACCTGGAGCATGGCCCGCAGCGCCACGATCGTCTTGCCGGAGCCGACCTCCCCCTGCAGCAGCCGGTTCATCGGGGCTTCGCCCGCGAGGTCGGCGGCGATGGCCGCGCCCACCTCGTTCTGCCCCGCCGTCAGGGTGAAGGGCAGGCGCTGGTCGAACGCGTCCAGGATGCCGCCGGGGCGGGGCGGGCAGGCCGGGGCCGGGCGGGCCGCGGCGGTCTGCCTGCGCTGGGCCAGCGCCAGTTGCAGGGACAGGGCCTCGTCCCACTTCAAGCGCTTGCGCGCGGTCTCCAGGTCGTCCCACTCAGCGGGGCGGTGGATGGCGCGGACGGCCACGTCGTACTCGGCGACGTCCAGGCGCTTGCGCAGCTCCTCGGGGAACGGGTCCTCGATCTCGTCGAGCATCGCCAGGGTCTGCTGGACGCACTGGGCGATCTGCCACGACTGGATCTTCGCCGAGGCCGGGTAGACCGGGATGAGACCTCCGGCGAACTCCTCCACGGCGGGGGCGCCGTCGGTGGACTCCGGGTCGGCGTCGAGGAGCTGGTAGTCCGGGTTGGCCAGTTGCAGCTTCTGGCGGAAGGCGGTGACCTTGCCCGCGAACAGGGCGCTCGTGCCGGGCTTGAGCTTGTCCAGGTGCCACGGCTGGTTGAAGAACGCGCAGTCCAGCGAGCGCCTGCCGTCGGTCAGCGAGACCTCGACCAGGGAGCCGCGCTTGGTCTTCATCTGCCGCTTGGTCACCGACACGACCTTGGCCATCACCGTGACGTGCTCGCCCACCTCCAGCCCGGCGATGTCGGTGAGCTGCCCGCGCTCGGCGTAGCGGCGCGGGTAGTGGCGCAGCAGGTCCCCCGCGGTCTCCAGGGTGAACGCGGCGGCCAGCGCGTCCGCCGACTTCTTGCCCACCACCCGGTCCAGCCGGTCGCTCAGCGACGCCATCGCCGTTGCCCACCCACTTCCCGCGATTCCACTTCCCGCACTGCCTCGGTCACCGGCCGATTATGTCGACCCCCACCGACAGCGGTCGCGGCCCGTCCACAGCGGGTCACCGGGGCGGGTCATTCCAACCCGAGCAGCAGCACCGAATCCGCCTGCCCACCCGCGTACACGACCAGGTCGGCCTCGGGGCGCTCGGCGCGCAGGAACGCCGCCAGCCCGTCGGCCAGCCCCTCCGGCGCGTCGCGGCCGAGCAGCGCGGTCACCAGTTCCCCGCCCGCCGCCAGCAGCCTGCGCGCCACCGCGCGGGTCGCCCTGGCCAGCGCCTCCACCCCGGGCGGCCCCGGTTCCACCAGCACGACCTCGTCGTCGGCCAGCGCCAGCACGTCGTCGGCGCGGCACGGTCCGGCCCAGGTGATCGCGTCCTCGACGGCCACCCGCACCTCCCCGCGGCGGGTCGCGGCGGCGGCCTCGGTCATCGCCACCACGTCGTCGGCCGGTCTGCGGCGGGGGTCGTGCACGGCGACCGCCGCCAGCACCTGCACCGGGGAGGCGCACGGGACGACCACCACGTCCTGCCCCCCGGCCACCGCCCGGATCGCGGCCTCGTCGGCGAGTTCCATCAGCAGCGGGTGCCCGGGCAGCACGGTGACGTGCGCGGCGCCGGTGGCCGTGATCACCTGCGTCAGCTCGTACGGCGTCGGTTCCTCCCCGTCGCCGACGCGCAGCACGGCCACCCCCTCGGCGAGCAGCAGTTCCGCCAGCCCCTCCCCGCGCACGGGCACGACCACGGCGCGGTCGCGGGTGAACCGGGCAGGGCCGTCCGGGGCGGCGTCGGCGAACCGGGCCACCCGGATGCGCCGCGGGCTGCCCACCCGCACCCCGGCCTCGACGGCCCCGCCGACGTCGTTGCAGTGCACGTGCACGGTCCACAGCCCGGCCCCGTCGCCGACGACCGAAACCGAGTCCCCGAGCCCGACGAGCACCTCCCGCAGCGCGCCCGCCGTGGCGTCGTCGACCCCGTCGAGCAGGTACATCACCTCGTAGGCGTACAGGTCCGACCCCGCCTCCCGAGGCGCCACGTGCGGGTTCACCGGCCGGGCGACGGTGGTGCCCGCGTCCCGCAGGTCCGGTTCCCGCCCCTGCACCACGGCCAGCAGCGCGTCGAGCAGCACCACCACCCCGCGCCCGCCCGCGTCGACCACCCCGGCGTCTGCCAGCGCGTCGAGCTGGCGCGGCGTGTGCTCCAGCGCCACCGCGGCCGCCCGCACCGCGGCCTGGGCCACCCCGTGCAGCCCCTCGCCACCGGTCGCCGCCGCGGCCGCCGACAGCACGCTGATCATGGTGCCGGGCACCGGCTCGGCCATCGCCGCGGTGGCCAGCTCCGCCCCCCGCCGCAGCGCCCGCCGCAGGTGCTCCCCCTCGACGACGGGCTGCTCCCGCACCGCCTCGGCCATGCCGCGCAGCACCTGCGACACGATCACCCCGGAGTTGCCCCGCGCCCCCGCCAGCGCCCCGGTCGCCAGCACCCCGAAGGCCCCGCCCGCGTCCGCCCGTTCGGTCACCGGGGCCCGCAGCAGCGCCTCCAGGGCCGCGCGGACCGTGGTGAGCAGGTTCGACCCGGTGTCCCCGTCGGCCACGGGGTAGACGTTGATCCGGTCGATCGCCTCCCGGTGCGCGTCCAGGGCGCCGACGCACGCCGCGGCCCACCGCCGGACCGCCGCCGCGTCGAGTGCCTCCAGCAACCGGGCCTCCCAGCTCGTCGGTCCCCTCCGGCGAGGGTAACCACCGGTGGGCACCCACCCGGTTTGGAGCACCGGCGGGGCACCGGTTACCCTGTGCAGACCGCCTGGGCCCGCCTGGGCTCTCGTACGTGCGCCCGCAGTGGTCGAGGAATCGACCGGCCGGGCACCCGCAACCTGAAGGAGTGTCGACGTGGCTGCCGTGTGCGACGTCTGTGGCAAGGGGCCAGGCTTCGGCAAGTCGGTCTCGCACTCGAACCGGCGCACCAACCGCCGGTGGAACCCGAACATCCAGACCGTGCACGCGAAGACCGGCGTTTCCCAGCGCAAGCGGTTGAACGTGTGCACCTCCTGCCTGAAGGCGGGCAAGGTCGTTCGCGGCTGAGCGAGTCACCGCAGCAGATCCCCGACCGGCGTCCGAGGCCACCAGGCCCCGGGCGCCGGTTCGCTGTGCGCACCCCTCAGGCGTTGAACTTGGACGCCACCCGACCGCGGGCCACGGCGACGGAGGCGAGTCCGACCAGGACGGCCGGGATGCCCGCGAGCGCGAACGTCCACCGCGGCCCCACCAACCCGGTCAGCACCCCGCCGGTGACCATCCCGGTGACGTTGGCGGTCATCAGCACCGACCCCATCGCGGCGAACGCGCGCCCGCGCAGGGCGTCGGGGGTGCGCAACCGCACCAGCGCCTGGTTGATCACGTTCTGCGCCCCGTTGGTGATCCCGCCGAGCGCGTACCCGACGACCACGGCGGCGGTGAACGGCACGGCGGCGGGCAGCACCATCGCGGCGCCCATCACCGCGCAGGACGACCCCAGGCCCACCAGCAGCGCCGTGGCGGTCCGCAGCCCGGTGACCAAACGGACGCCGACGAGCATCCCGACCATCCAGCAGGCGTGCAGCACCCCGAGCAGCACCACGTCCCCGCCGAGCACGTCGGTGACGTAGAACACGTTCGCCACCTCGGTGAACATGACCCCGAGGCACGCGATCGCCAGGCAGGTCGCGGACGTGCTCAGCACCCGGTCCGCCCGCAGGTGCCGGATGCCGTCAGCCGCCCGCACCCGCCCCCCGCCGCGTTCCGGGCGGCGCTCGGCGCGGACGAGGCACAGGCCCAGCGCCTGCACCGCGTAGGTGCAGGCGTCGACGAGCAGCGCGCGCTCGGTGCCCAGCGCGGCCACCAGGACCCCGCCCGCCGCCGACCCGGCGAGCGTGCCGAGGGCGCGGCCGGTGGCGATCCACGAGTACCCGCGGGTGGCCCCGTCCTCCCCCACGACGGCGGGCACCAGCGCCGCGGCGGCCGGGTTGACCACGGCCGTGCCGCACCCCAGGGCGAACAGCAGCACCAGCGTGGCGGCCAAGTTCCCCAGCGTCGCCACGATGCCGAGCACGGCGGCGCCCTGGAGCACCTGCCCGGCGATCATCAGCCTGCGGTTGGGCAGCCGGTCGACCAGCAGCCCGGCCAGCGGCGCGCCCAGCGCGATGGGCAGGAACTCGGCGATCAGCACCGCGGTGACCGCGAACGCCCCGAACTCCTTGAAGTGCACCAGGAGCACGAGCAGCGTCACCGCGGACCCGAACAGCGACACCCCCGCCCCGGACGCGATCAGGACCAGGTCCCTGGTGTTGCGCACGCGTCCGACGCTAGCGGGGGCGAACAACCGGTTCTACGGGAGCTTCCAGTCCACCGGCTCGCCGCCCTGCTCGACGAGCAGCGCGTTGGCCCGGCTGAACGGCTTCGACCCGAAGAAACCGGCGTGCGCCGACAGCGGGCTGGGGTGCGCCGACTCGATGGCGGGCACGTCGCCGAGCATCGGCTTGAGGTTGCGCGCGTTGCGCCCCCACAGGATGGCCACCAGCGGGCCGCCGCGCGCCGCGAGCGCCCGGATGGCCTGCTCGGTCACCTGCTCCCACCCCTTGCCCTGGTGGGAGTTGGCCTTGCCCGGTTCCACGGTGAGCGCCCTGTTGAGCAGCAGCACCCCGTGCTCGGCCCACGGCGTGAGGTCCCCATTGGACGGGAGGGGGAGGCCGAGGTCTTCCTGGTACTCCTTGTAGATGTTGATGAGGCTCTTGGGGATGGGCCGCACGTCCGGGGCCACGGAGAAGGACAGGCCCACGGCGTGGCCGGGGGTGGGGTAGGGGTCCTGCCCGACGATGAGGACCCGGACGTCGGCGAAGGGCTGCTTGAAGGCGCGCAGGACGTTCTCGCCCGCCGGGAGGTAGCGGCGGCCCGCGGCGATCTCCGCGCGGAGGAACTCGCCCATGGTGGCGATCTGGTCGGCGGCGGGGGCGAGCGCTTCGGCCCACCCGGCTTCGACGGTCTCGGACAGCGGTTGTGGCACGGCGTTGGAGCCTACTCGGGTGTGCCGACCCGTTCGTCACTCACTCGGGTGTCGTGATCGGTCCCCAGCGACCGGAGTTCCTTGCCGAGGTGGACCGATCCCTCCTCGTCGGCGTAGTAGCCGAACGGGGGCACGGGGGTGTAACCGGCGGACCGGTACAGGGCGATGGCCTCCGGCTGCTCGTCGCCGGTCTCCAGGACGAGCCTGCGCAGGCCCGCCGCCCGCGCGGTGTCCTCCAGTTCGGCCAGGACGCGCCTGGCCAGTCCCCGGCCGCGGGCGGAAGCGTTGACGTACATGCGTTTGATCTCGGCGTCGTGCTCGCCGTGGCGGCGCCAGCCGCCGGTGGCCACCGCGACGCCGTCGAGGTAGCCGACCAGGAACAGCCCGTGCGGCGGGGCGAACTCGGCCGGGTCGACCGGGGTCAGGTCGACGTCGCCGTAGCGGACGACGTACTCCTGCTGGACCTCGGCGATGAGGGTGGTCGAATCGGGGTGGTCGTAGGTGAGGACTTCGATGCGCACCACCCGATTGTGTCCCACCACCCCGACGGTCAGCGCCAGTGCTGCCAGCCGGTGGCCCCTGGGTAGGGCCTGCCGTCGACGGTCACCGCGGGGCCGGTGCCGGGTCGGGTGACGGTGCCGATGGTGCGCCAGCCGTCGGGCACCGCGTCGGGGTCGGGGAAGGTGGCGGCCAGCGCGTGGTCCTCGCCGCCGGTGAGCACCCAGTGCCGGGGGTCGCCGCCGAGCGCGGAGGCGACGTCGATCAGCCGCTGGTGCACCTCGACCAGGTCCGACCGCACGTCGACGGCGACGCCGGAGGCCGCGCACAGGTGCCCGAGGTCGGCGAGCAGGCCGTCGGACACGTCGAGCATCGCGGTGGCACCGGCGTCGGCGGCCCGCGGTCCGGCCGCGTAGTCCGGCTCCGGTGAGCGGTGGGCGGCCACGACGTTGACCGGGGACCGGAACCCGCGCTTGAGGACGGCCAGCCCGGCCGCGCTCCAGCCGAGCTTGCCCGACACCGCCAGCACGTCGCCGGGCCTGGCCCCGGACCTGGTGACCGGTGCGCGACCGCGCAGCTCGCCGAGCGCGGTGATCGAGATCACCAGCACCGGGGCGGTCGCCATGTCGCCGCCGACCACCCCGACCGACGCCCGCCGGGCCTCGGTCCACATGCCGTCGGTGAGCCCCTCCAGGACGGTGGTCTTCGTGGTCGCCGGGCAGGCGAGGCCCACCAGGACGGCGGTGGGCACCGCGCCCATGGCCGCCACGTCGGCCAGGTTCGCCGCGACCGCCTTGCGCCCCACCTGAGCCGGGTCCGACCAGTCGAACCGGAAGTGCACGCCCTCCACCAGCACGTCCGTGCTGGCCACGACCCTGCCGTCGGCCGCGGTCACCACGGCGGCGTCGTCGCCGGGGCCCAGCAGCGTGGCCGCGGGCTGGACCCGCCCCTCGGTCAGCCGCCGGATGAGCCCGAACTCGCCGACGTCGGCGACCGTCTCCGGGGCCCCCGGGATCTCAGGTCGCACCCATGTCCTCCGATCACCGACTTTCGGACCCCCCACCGAAACCGCGTCTGGGGTACGTTGCTGGACACGTTCCTACCTCTTGGGGACACCTAGCCGCGAAGGGGCGCGCCGTGGTGCACGCATACATCCTGATCCAGACCGAGGTCGGCAAGGCCGCCGCGGTCGCGTCCGAGATCGCCGGGCTCCAAGGGGTGACCACGGCCGAGGACGTCACCGGGCCCTACGACGTGATCGTGCGCGCGGAGGCCGACAACGTGGACCTGCTGGGGCAGCTCGTGGTCGCCAACATCCAGAACGTGGAGGGCATCACGCGCACGCTGACCTGCCCGGTGGTGCACCTCTGAGGCGTGGTCCACTGGGGCGGTGAACGCCCCGACCACCCCCGCCCCCGCCGCCGGACCGTCCCGCCGCGCGGTGGTCGCCGCCGCGGTCCTGGTGGCGCTGCTGGTCGCCGGGGTCGTGCTGGCCAGCCGGTTCCTCGGACCCGCCGACACCGCCGCGCAGGACCCCACCGCATCGAATCCCATGGCGGCCCCGCGCACCGGCCCGGTCGGCCTGGTCCCGGTGGAGGCGCCGGACGCCGGGTCGCCGTCGTGCGCGTCCCTGGTCGGGCAGCTCACCGGTGCGCTGCCCAACGGCGACGGCACGCTGGAGAAGCTGCCCGTCGCCGACCCCGCCCCGGCCGGGGCGGTCGTGTGGGGTGACCGGGTGGCGGAGCCGGTGGTGCTGCGCTGCGGCCTGTCGAAACCGGGCGAGCTGACGCCGACGGCGCAGCTCCGCGTGGTCTCCGGGGTGCAGTGGCTGCCGGTCGAGGGCACCGGGGCGTCGACGTGGTTCGCCGTCGACCGGCCGGTGTACGTGGCGCTGACGCTGCCCGACGGGCTGGGCACCGGTCCGCTGCAAACGGTGTCCGAAGTGGTCGGTCGGGTGCTGCCGGCGCAGCCGGTGCGGCCGTAGTGTCCTGAGACTGGGTTTCGCTGGGGTGCTTGGGTGGGCTTGGCCGTTTTCAGAGCCCGGTCGTTTGTCGTGGGTGCCCGGCTGGGTGGATGTGTTTGGCCGGGGCC
>NZ_AYXG01000136.1 GCF_000564855.1 Actinokineospora spheciospongiae | reverse complement strand
GGCGGCCGGTGCGGCGGTCCTGGGGCTGGTGGCGGTGACCGTGCTGGTCCGGTTCGCCCGGGAGGACGGGGTGGCGGTGTTCTGGCCGCTCGAGGGCGGGGCGGCGGTGGCCGCGGCGGCCCTGCTGGTGGTGGCCAGGTCCCGGCTCGCCGGGAAGGCGGCGGTGTGATCGTTCCCGGGTCCCCCGCTGGGCGGGGGACCCGGGTCGACCCACGACCGAACCGGCGCGGACCGGGCCGTCCGGGTGGGGCCCGACCCCTCGACGGGCCCCTCCCGGCATCCCGGTCGAGTGGGTTCCCCCGGCCCTCCCCGGCCGGGGTCCGCCACTCGGTGGGGACGGGAAAAGTCTGTCGTGGACGGTGGGGGCGGCCCAGCGTGAAGCCACCCGGGTGGCGCTGAGTAGGACTACCCAACCGGTCAGCGGGCGGCTTGGAGCACGGCCACCTCGACGGCGCTGCGCCAGCCCGGGGTGGTGCCCGCGGCGAAGCTGAACGAGTCGACCGCGGAGCCGCCGAGGGTGGCGACGCGGGCCCACAGGACGTCGACGCCGCAGCGCTCGAGGGCGTCGGCGACCGAGTGCAGCAGGCCGATGCGGTCGGCGCAGCGGAGTTCGACGACGACCGCCGCCGAGTCGAGGCCGCCCGCCTCGTGGTCGAACCAGAGGACCTTGGGGGCCGGGGCGTCCTCGGCGCGACCGCCGTAGTCGCGTTCCTTGGCGGCCAGCTTCTCCGCCAGGGGCAGGGAGCCGGAGACGGCCCTGGTGAACTGCTCGCGCAGGAGGGCCGGGTCGGGCATGGAGCCGAAGCGGGGGGTGACCGAGAACGCCCCGACCGCCACGCCCGCGTGCGAGCCGACCGTGGCGGCGTGCACCTCCAGGGAGTTCAGCGCCAGCACGCCCGCCGCGCGGGAGAGCACGCCGGGGAAGTCCTTGGCGACGAACGTGACCGTGGCCAGGCGGTCGACCGTGTCGACGTGGATGTCGGGTCTGCCGGACTCGGCGGCCGTCTGCGCGAGTGCCCGTTGGGCGTCGTCGAGGGGGTCCGCGGCCGGGAGGGGGGTGCCCGCCATGGCCATCCGGCAGTGGGAGACCAGTTCGGCGGTGAGGCGGGCCTTCCAGTCGGTCCACACGCCGGGGCCGGTGGCGAGGGAATCGGCCTCGGCCAGGGCGTGCAGGAGTTCGAGCAGGACCGGGTCGCCGCCGAGGGTGTCGACCACGCGGTGGACGGTGGCCTCGTCGGTGACGTCGCGGCGGGTGGCGGTGTGCGGGAGCAGGAGGTGGTGGCGGACCACCGCCGAGAGGGTGGCGACGTCCGCGGCGGGCAGGCCGAGCCGGGCGCCGACCTGGGTGGCCAGCGCGGCGCCGACGACCGAGTGGTCCTGGCCGCGGCCCTTGCCCAGGTCGTGCAGCAGCGCGCCGATGAGCAGCAGGTCGGGGCGCGAGACCGAGGTGACCAGGCGGGCGGCGTTCACCGTCGCCTGGACCAGGTGGCGGTCGACGGTCCAGACGTGCGCGGCGTCGCGCGGGGGCAGGTCGCGGACCGCGCCCCACTCCGGGAACAGCCTGGCCCACAGGCCGGTGCGGTCCAGCGCCTCGACCACGTCGGTCAGGCCCTCGCCCGCGCCGAGCAGCGCCACCAGGTCCTGGCGGACCTCCTCGGGCCACGGGGCGCGCAGTTCCGGGGCGGACTCCCCCAGCCTGCTCAGCGCGACCGGGGCGATCGGGTGCCCGGTGCGGCCCGCGGCGGCGGCGACGCGCAGCAGCAGGCCGGGGTCCTTGCCGGGGTCGGCGTCGCGGGCGAGCGCGACCTCGTTGCCGTGCAGGACGACGCCCTCGTCGAGCGGGCGGCGCTCGGGTTGGCGGCGCAGCACGCCCAGCACCTTGCGGGTGGGGGTGGTGGCGCCGGTGGAGCGCAGCGCCACGTCGAGGGCGTAGGCGATGGTGCGCCCCGCCCCGGACAGCGCCCTGGCGAGGGCGAACCGGTCGCCGAGGCCCAGGATCGCGGCGATCTCGTCGCCGTCCTGCGGGCGCAGCACGTCGCGCGGGCGGCCCGCGATGCGGCGCAGTTCGGTGCGGGTGTCGAGCAGCAGCGTGTGCGCCGCGACCACCTCGGGGCCGGGGCGGTCGATCAACTGCGCCAGCGCCAGCGCGTCCAGGATCGCCAGGTCGCGCAGGCCGCCGCGGCCGTGCTTGAGGTCCGGTTCCACCCAGTGCGCGACCTCGCCCGCGCGGGCCCAGCGCTGCCGGACGGACTCGATCAGCTCGCCGAGCCGCTTGCGCACCCCGCCGCGCCACTGGGCGCGGGCGGCGGTGGCCAGCCGGGCGGTGATCTCGGCGTCGCCCGCCATGTGCCGGGCGTCGAGCAGGCCGAGCTGGGTGCGCAGGTCGTGCGAGGCCACGTCCAGGGCCTCGCCGACGGTGCGCACCGAGTGGTCCAGGCCGACCCCGGAGTTCCACAGCGGGTACCACAGCCGCTCGGCCACCGCGTCGACCGGTTTGCGGCCGTCGTGCGCCAGGACCAGGTCGAGGTCGGAGAACGGGACCAGTTCCCGCCTGCCCAGGCCGCCGACGGCCAGCAGCGCGACGCCCCCGCCGCGCCCGCCGACCCCGGCCTGCGCGGCGTGCGCGGTCAGCCAGAACTCGTGCAGGTCGGCGAGGGCCTCGCGCAGGGCGCCGGGGTTCAGCCGGGAGCCCGACGGGCCCGCGGACCTGGTCGTCGCGCCCGCGCCGAGGAGCCGGTCGCGGGCGCGGACCAGGTCCGCCGCCGTCGGGGTCGAACTCGCGTGCTCCCCCTGTGCCATGTGCTAGATCGCGTCCGTGCCGCGCTCTCCGGTGCGGACCCGGACCACGGTCTCGACCGGCGTGACCCAGACCTTGCCGTCGCCGATCTTGCCGGTGCGGGCCGCCTCGACGACCGCCTCGACGACCTTCTCGCCCATGGTGTCGTCGACGAGGACCTCGACGCGCACCTTGGGGACGAAGTCCACCGAGTACTCCGCGCCGCGGTAGACCTCGGTGTGGCCCTTCTGCCGCCCGAAGCCCTGGACCTCGCTGACGGTCATGCCGAGCACGCCGATCTGCTCCAACGCCGCCTTCACGTCGTCGAGGGTGAACGGCTTGATGATCGCGGTGATCAGCTTCATGCCCGTCAGCCTTCCTTACCGGAGTTCGCGGCGACCCTCTTGGTCAGCACGTCGGCCGCCTTGCCCACACCCGCGCCACCGCTGCGGAGGCTGGAGAACTCGTAGGCGCTCTCCGCGTGCTCCGACTCGTCGATGCCGGTGACCTCGGCCTCCTCCGACGCCCGGAAGCCGATGGTCTTGTTGATGATGAACCCGAGGACGTAGGTCAGCACGAACGAGTAGGCCATGACCACGACCGCGGCCAGCGCCTGCTTGCCCAGCAGACCCAGGCCACCACCGTAGAACAGCCCGTTGGAGCCCGCGGAGTTCACCGAGTCGGTGGCCAGCAGGCCGATCATCAGGGTGCCGACGAGGCCGCCGACGAGGTGCACGCCGACCACGTCGAGGGAGTCGTCGAAGCCCAGCTTGTACTTGATGCTGACTGCCAGGGCGCAGAGGGCACCGGCGACGACGCCGATGACCAGCGCGCCGATCGGGTTGACGAAGCCCGCCGCCGGGGTGATGGCGACCAGGCCGGCGATCGCGCCGGAGGCGGCGCCGAGGGTGGTGGGCTTGCCGTCGCGGAACTGCTCGACGACCAGCCAGCCCAGGACCGCCGCGCCGGTGGCCACCGTGGTGGTCAGGAACGCGACCCCGGCCAGCTCGCCCGCGGTGACGGCGGACCCGGCGTTGAAGCCGTACCAGCCGAACCAGAGCAGGCCCGCGCCGAGGAGGACGAACGGCAGGTTGTGCGGGCGCATCGACTCGCGCGGCCAGCCCTTGCGCTTGCCCAGCACCAGGGCCAGCGCCAGGCCCGCGGCACCGGCGTTGATGTGGACCGCGGTGCCACCGGCGAAGTCCAGCGCGCCGAGCTTGTTGGCGATCCAGCCGCCGACGAAGTCGGTGCCGGTGGTGCCGTCGAAGTTGAACACCCAGTGCGCGACCGGGAAGTAGACGATGGTCACCCAGACCGCGATGAACAGCGTCCACGCCCAGAACTTGGCGCGGTCGGCGATGGCACCGGAGATCAGGGCGGCCGTGATGATGGCGAACATCATCTGGAACACCATGAAGACCGTCATCGGCAGGGTGCCGACGAGGGCGGTCTCACCGAGCAGGTTGGCCCCGCCCAGGAAGTCCCCGCCACCGAGCAGGCCACCGCCGACGTCGTTGCCGAAGGCCAGGCTGTAGCCGTAGAGCACCCACAGCACGCTGACCACAGCCAGGGCGATGAAGCTCATCATGAGCATGTTGAGCACGCTCTTGGCGCGCACCATGCCCCCGTAGAAGAAGGCGAGTCCCGGCGTCATCAACATGACCAGCGCCGCGCTCACCAGCACCCAGGCTGTATCTCCTGCGTTCACATCGTCCTCCCGTGAACTAATGATTGCGGGAAGCATCGGGGGGTGCTGTTTCGCCGACGGGCGCGTGAGGTTTCGCAGCGGTGAACTACCGACCGGTCCGTGTTACGGACGCGTTTCCCCATCCGGCCGCCCGACGACCGCCGCGGACCCGTGCCGGTAACGTGACCTCGCCATGCTTGACGCCCCCGCGGTCCACCGCCTACTGGCCGAGCGCCTGCCCGCGCACGCCGGTTCGTCGACATCCGGCCTGCTGGCGACCCCCGTGGCCGGGTTGCTCGACCCCGGCGCGCTGCCCGGGCGGCTGCGCGGTCTGTCCCGGTTGTACCGGACCGACGACCCGCACACGCTGGGCACGCTGTGGTGGTACTCGGCGAGTTCGGTCGTCTTGGCACCGACGGTGGAGTCACTGCTGGTGACCGGGACCGCGCTCGACCCGGGGCGGGTCACGGTGTACGCCCACCCGGATGGCCGAATGCTCGCGGCCCGCTCGGACGCGGTGTGTGCCGAGCCCGGTCCGGCGCTGGCCGGGGTGATCGGCGCGTTCGCCGACCTGCTGGGCGACGCCCTGGGCACCTCGACGCGGCCTTTCTGGGCCATCGCCGCCGATTCGCTGGCGAATCGGGTGCTGTGGGCGGGTGGCACCGGAGAAACGGCGGTGGCCCTGGCCGCCGGTGTCGGAGCGTCACTGCCGGTGCCCCGCTTTGTTTCAGTGGGGGGACAACAGGTCGTGCGCCGCGCGTCCTGCTGCCTGGTCTACCGGGCGGGGGGCGCGGCGAAATGCGTGAGCTGCCCGCGGCAATCGCCGGAGGAACGGGCCGCGCGGTTGCGCGCGGTATTCGGCGGTTGAGCGGAATTCAGTTCCCGGAGACTTCCGCGAAGCGGCGGAGGAAATCGTCGCGGCCCGCGTCGGTCATCGCCCCGTGCAGCCGCAGCCGGGCCATGCCGCCGTCGGGGTGGATGTCCATCCGCACGTGCGTGGTCTGCCGCCGCTGCGCGATCGGGAACCGGTGCACGGTGTCGGGTTGCAGGCGGGTGCGCTCCAGCAGCGGGAACCACGCGGTCGGGTCGTCCGGGTCCGCGGTCGTGCTGTCGCAACCGGACAGCGTCGCCCAGCCGGGCGCGTTGCCCTTGAAGTGCGTGGTGTCCAACTCGGCCAGGCGCAGCACACCGGCGGCGGCCAAGGCGACCACGACCCAGTCGTTGGCGCCGTCGCGGCGGCGGGCGGTCTCCCAGCCCTCCCCCATCACCTGCGCGTTCCCGGGGGCCAGCAGGTTCGCCGGGGTCGAGTAGAACATGTTGCTGCACGCCACGACCGAGCCGCCGTGCGCCAGCGCGGCCAGGTCGAGCGAGCCCAGGTCGAGCAGCGCCGGGTCGGCCACCGGGGTGCCGTGCACGCGCAGCCTGGCCACCCCGCCGTCGGGGTGGATGGTCAGCCGGACGTGGGTGAACCGGCGCGGGGAGACGACGTCGAACGGGTTGCGGGTGTCGCCGCCGAGCGGGGAGCGCGGCACGACCACCTCCCAGTCGGCGGCCAGCAGCTCCGCCGGGCTCGGGTAGCCCTCGGCGGCGAGCGCGGAGACGGTGCACTCGGGCGGGTAGTTGCCGGTGAAGAACGCGGTGTCGACGACCACGCCGCTGATCACCCCGGGCAGGCCGAGGCGCACGACCACCTCGTCGTCGCCCGGTTCCCGGCGCCTGCGGGTCTCCCAGCCGTCGTAGACCTGTCCCTTGTGGCCGAAGGTGGCGGGCCGGAACCCGGCCGGGGCGGGGGTGATCAGGTTCTCCCGCTCGGCGAAGGTCTCATCGTTGGCCCACAGCACCGAGCCGCCGACCCGGCGCGAGGCCAGGTCCGGCCGGGTCACCCAGGCGCGTTCGCCGTTCACGCGTGTCCCCTCCTCAGCAGTCGTCCGCGCGGTTCCCCGGCCACCGGGGCCCCGCGCAGCCAGGTCGAGCGGACGACACCGCGCAGGGTGGCGCCGTGGTACGGGGTCACCGGGTTGCGGTGGCGCAGCGCGGCGGCGTCGACGGTGAAGGTGTCGTCGGGGGCGAAGACCACCAGGTCGGCGTCGCAGCCGACGGCGATGCGGCCCTTGCGCGCCAGGCCGACCAGGTCGGCGGGCCCCTCGGCCATCCAGCCGACGACCTCCGACAGCTCAACCCCGCGCTCGCGCGCCCCGGTCCACACCGCGGGCAGGCCCAGTTGCAGGCTCGACACACCGCCCCAGGCCTCGCCGAAGTCGCCGGAGTCCAGCCGCTTGAGGTCCGGGGTGCACGGGGAGTGGTCGCTGACCACCACGTCGATCACGCCGTCGCGCAGGCCCTCCCAGAGCAGTTCCCGGTTGGCGGCCTCGCGGATGGGCGGGCAGCACTTGAACTCGGTGGCGCCGTCGGGCACGTCCTCGGCGGTGAGGGTGAGGTAGTGCGGGCAGGTTTCCACCGTCAGCGCCACCCCCTCGTCCTTGGCGGCGGCGATCATCGGCAACGCGTCCGAAGAGGACAGGTGCACCACGTGCGCGCGGCCCCCGGTGGCCCTGGCCGCGGCGATGATCCCGGCGATGGCGGAGTCCTCGGCGGCGCGCGGGCGGGAGGCGAGGAAGTCGGCGTAGTCGCGGCTGTTCGGCGGCGCTTCGACGATCCCGCCGTCCTCGGCGTGCGCGATGAGCAGCGCGCCCAGACCCGCGGTGACCCCGAGGTGTTCGGCGAGCTGGTCCGGGTCGAGGTGGCCGAATTCGGCGACACCGGAGTCCAGCAGGAAGCACTTGAAGCCGAACACGCCCGCCTCGTGCAGCGCGGCCAGCTCACCGGCGTTGCCCGGCACGGCCCCGCCCCAGAAGCCGACGTCGACGTGCACCCGGCCGGTCGCGGCCTCCTGCTTGACCCGCAGCGCCCGCACGTCGGTGGTGGGCGGCAGGCTGTTGAGCGGCATGTCGACGACGGTGGTGACCCCGCCCGCGGCGGCGGCCAGGGTGGCCGACGGGAAGCCCTCCCAGTCGGCCCGGCCGGGGTCGTTGACGTGCACGTGCGTGTCGACCAGACCGGGCAGCAGCACCTCGTCCCCGGCCAGCTCGACCACCTCGGCGCCGTCGGCGTCGGCGGTCAGCAGCTCGATCGCGGTGATCCGGCCGTCGACCACGCGCACCGCGGCGGGCCGCTCGGTGCCGTCGACGATCGCCCGGGGGGCGCGGAACAGGAGGGTCACGCGGTTCTCCGCTCGATGAGGGCGTTCAGGTCGTCGGTGCCCAGGCCGGAGTACGCGGTGACCTCGTCGGCGGTGAGGGCGCCGCAGTCCACGGCCCGGCGCAGGGACAGGGCGAGCGCGGCGGCGGTGGCGGGCTCGTCGAGCACGGCCGAGCCGGTGGTCCTGGCGACGTAGGCGGCCAGGCGCCCGCCGTCGGCCTCGGCGGAGGCCAGGTGGTGGGCGTACACCGCGGCGTAGCGGGTGACCAGTTGCGCCGGGTGCAGGTCCCAGCCCTGGAAGAAGCCGTGCCGCAGCGAGCGGCGGACCAGCGTGTAGTGGGTCGACCAGTTGCGGTGCACGGTCTCGCGGTCGCCGACCGGCAGCAGGTTCGACGAGCCGTCGGACAGCCGCACCCCGGTGCCCGCCGCGCCGACCTGCATGGCGTGCCGGGCGAAGTCGCAGGCCGCGTGCGCCAGGTGCTGCTCGGCGGCGCCGAGGCCGCAGGCGGCGGTGTAGTCGTAGGTGCCGAAGTGCAGGCCGCTGACCCGGCCCGCCCCGGCGGAGATGAGCCGGGGCACGGTGAAGCGGCCCTCGGCGTCGATCACCGCCTGGGTGGTCTCGATCTGGACCTCGAAGCGCAGCGCGCCCCCGGCCAGCCCGAGGTCGCGCTCCAGCAGCCCGAGGACGTCCACCAGGACCTCGACCTGCTCGGGGACGGTGACCTTGGGGAAGGTGAGGGCGAAGCCCGGCGGTGGGCCGCCCGCGGTGGTGAGCACCAGGTCGAGGGTGCGCAGGCCGCGGTCGAGCAAAGCCCTGGTGTCGAAGGACTTCATGCGGATGCCCGCGCTCGCCAGGCCCCACCGCGCCAGCAGGCCCGCGGCGCGCACGGCGTCGGCGTCCTCGTCCGCGTCGGCGCGGGTGCCGTAGCCGTCCTCGAAGTCGACCCGCAGGTCCTCGATCGGCTCGGTGGCGAGCTTGGCGCGCACCCGCTCGTGCACGGCCCCGGCCAGGGCCTGGTCGAGCCCGAGGACTTCGGCCAGCGCCGCCGCGTCGGGGGCGTGCTCGTCGAGGGCGGCCAGGGCGGCGGCGCCCCAGGCGGTGGGGGTGTCGTCGGTGACCTTGTCGGCGGGGACGTAGCAGGTGTGCACCGGCTGGCGGGTGCCCGGGTCACCGGGGTAGCGGGCGGCTCGGGCGGCGTCGGGGGCGGTCAGCCTGCTCGTGGCGGCGGCCAGCAGTCCGGGGTCGAGGGGCACGTCAGATCCGCTCGTAGGCGGGGACGGTGAGGAAGTCCGGGTAGTCCTCGGCGAGCGCGACTTCCTCGAACAGCCCGGCGGCCTCCGCGAGCCGCGGCAGGTCGGCCAGGTCCGCCCGCACCTCGGCCAGCACCGCGCGCACCAGTTCGGGGGTGACGGTGTCGCCGGTGTCGAGGACGACGCCGTTGCGCACCCACTGCCACACCTGGGACCGGGAGATCTCCGCGGTGGCCGCGTCCTCCATCAGGTTGTGGATCGCCGCCGCGCCGTTGCCGCCCAACCAGGACGACAGGTACCGAAGGCCCACGTCGACGGCCGCGCGCAGGCCCGCCGCGGTGGCCGACCCGGGCGCCGAGGCCAGGTCGAGCAGGTCCGCCGGGGTCACCGCCACCTCCGGGCGCTGCCGGTCGAGCTGGTTGGGCCGCTCGCCAAGGATGCCGTCGAAGACCTCCCGGCAGACCGGCACCAGGTCCGGGTGCGCCACCCAGGACCCGTCGAACCCGTCGCCCGCCTCCCTGCCCTTGTCCTCGCGCACCTTGGCCAGCGCGCGGGCGGTGACCCCGGGGTCGCGCCGGTCGGGGATGAACGCGGCCATGCCGCCCATGGCGAACGCGCCGCGCCGGTGGCAGGTCTTGACCAGCAGCTCGGTGTAGGCGCGCATGAACGGCGCGGTCATGGTCACGCTGTCGCGGTCGGGCAGCACGAACCCCGGCCCGGCGTCGCGGAAGTACTTGATCAGGCTGAACAGGTAGTCCCAGCGGCCCGCGTTGAGGCCCGACGCGTGCTCGCGCAGCTCGTGCAGGATCTCCTCCATCTCGAACGCGGCCGGGATGGTCTCGATCAGGACGGTGGCGCGGATCGTGCCGTGCTCGATGCCCAGCTCCGCCTGGGCGTGGGTGAACACGTCGTTCCACAGCCGCGCTTCGAGGTGGCCCTCCAGCTTCGGCAGGTAGTAGTACGGCCCGGCGCCGCGGTCGAGGGCGGCCCGCGCATTGTGGAAGAAGTGCAGCCCGAAGTCGACCAGCGCGCCGACCGCGCGCCTGCCGTCGACCAGCAGGTGCTTCTCGTCGAGGTGCCAGCCGCGCGGGCGGACCACGATCGTGGCGGGCCGCACGGCCGGGTCGAGGGCGTAGGACTTGCCCTCCGGCGAGGTGAAGGTGATCTGGCCGCGCACGGCGTCGTACAGGTTCACCTGGCCGGACACCACGTTCGCCCAGTGCGGGGTGTTCGCGTCCTCCAGGTCGGCCAGCCAGACCCGGGCGCCGGAGTTGAGCGCGTTGATAGCCATCTTGCGCTCGGTCGGGCCGGTGATCTCCACCCGCCGGTCGCGCAGCGCCTCGGGCGCCGGGGCCACCGACCACTCCGCTTCGCGCACCTCCCGCGTCTGCGGCGGGAAGTCCAGGGTGCCGGTGCGGGCCGCGTGCTCGCGGCGGACCGCGCGGGCGGCCAGCAGCTCGTCGCGCCGGGCGGCGAAGGCGGTGTGCAGACCGGCGACGAACTCCAGCGCGGCGGGGGTGAGGACCACCCCGCCGCGTTCGACGTCGCCGCCGGTGATCTCGACCGTTCCGCTGTGCGCCATGGGGACATAGTGACCCGAGAAGCCGCGTTCAGGTACCCGCCGCGCGATCGGGCTGCGGCAGCAGCAGCCGGTGGCGGACGGCGAGCGAGGCCGCTTCGAGCCGCGAGTGCACGCCCAGCTTGGTCAGCAGCGCCTGCACGTGGGTGCGCACCGTGGTGCCCGAGACGCCCAGCCGCCGCTCCATCGCGGCGGTGCTCGCACCCTCCACGAGCAGGGCCAGGCACTCGCGCTCGCGCGGGGTGAGGTGCGCGGCCAGCCGGTGCGCCGCGGCGGCGTCCGGGGAATGCCGGGGCGAGCGCCCGGCGGGCACGTCGACGACCGTCTCGCCGTCGAGAACCCGGCGCAGGGCGTGGGCGAGATCACGGACGCCCGCGGTCTTGTGCAGGTAGCCCGCGGCGCCGCCGTCGACCGCGCGGCGGACCGCGGCGGGGTCGCCGTCGGCGCTGAGCAGGACGATCCGGGTGCGCGGGGAGGCTGCGGCCAGGGTGGGCAGGGCGGCCACGCCGTCGCCGTCGGGCAGGTGCCGGTCGAGCAGCAGGATCGCCGGGGTGGCCGCGCGGACCGCGGCGAGCGCCCCGGCCAGGGTGGCGGCGGTGTCGCGGACCCGGAAGCCGTGCGCCTCCAGCACCGCGGCCAGCGCCTCGGTGAACACGGTGTGGTCGTCGCACACCACCACGTCCGCCCGGCGCGGCTCCCCGTCGGGGGCGGTCACCGGCGCGCCGGGGCGGGCGGTCCGGCGGCGGCGCGGTCGGGTGGCACTGGGCGCTCCCCCCGGTGGTCGGCTCCGATGGAGTGTTCGTCGACCGAGGGTGCCACGCCGCGGTGGGCGGCGCGGGCGGATGCCCCCGATCCGGTGGCGGGCGCCGGGATCACGGCCCGGCGAGCGTCGCCTCGACGATGATGTTGTCGCGGTAGCTGCGGGCCGAGTGGTCGAACGCGCCGCCGCAGGTGACCAGGCGCAGTTCCGGACCCGGGGTGGGCGCGTAGACCTCGGCGGTGGGGAAGTCGGCCTTGGGCGAGCGGCGCGTCCCCGTCACCGAGAACACCACCGTCGAGCCGTCCGCGCGCCCCACCTCGACCCGGTCGCCCGGCTTGAGGTCCACCAGTCGGTAGAACACACCCGGTCCGGCGTGGGAGTCGACGTGCCCGGCCAGCAGCGCCGGGCCGACCGAACCCGGGGCGGCCCCGGCGGCGAACCACCCGGCGACCGCAGCGGACTCCGGCGGGACCAGCACCCCGGTGCCGTCGACGGCCAGGTCGACCAGGTCGGTGTCCACCCCGATGGCCGGGACGCGCAGGTGCGTCGGCCGCTTCGGCGCGGGGTCCGCGGTGGACCCGCCGTCCCAGGTGGGCGGTGGGCCGTCCGCCGCGTCCTGGCCCGCGACCGGCGCCCAGGACACCGGCCCGCCCGGCGGCGGCGCGGGCTCGGCGGTGCCCCCTGCCTGGCACCCGGCGACCGCGAAGACCGTGGCCACCGCGACCAGCCGCAGCGCGGTGCCGAGCCCGCCCACGGCGCCGGGTCTGCGCGCGGTGCCGGGTCTGCGCGCGGTGCCGGGCCTGCGCGCGGTGCCGGGCCTGCGCGCGGCGCCGGGCCTGCGCGCGGCGCCGGGCCTGCGCGCAGCGCCGGAACTGCGCGCGGCGCCGGAACTGCCTGCGATGCCAGCCCCGGACTCGGCACCGGGCCTGCACGCGGCGACGGGCCTGCCCGCCGCTGGTGCGCTCATGCCCGGCGGCGCCGCGGCAGCGCGGCGGCGAACAGCCCGCCTGCGGCGCAGGCCGCGAGCAGCAGGCCCAGCGCCACCACCTCGACACCCGAGCCCTCGGTGTCAGCGCTGCCGGTGCCGGTGGCGTCCGCCGTGCCGCCGAAGCCGGTCTCCACGCCGCCCGCGGGCACCACCTCGGCGCCCTTGGCGTCCGCCTTGACCTCGGCGACGAGCCTGCCCTCGCGTTCGAGCACCAGCACCGTGTAGACGCCGCCCGGGTCGAGGGTGACCGACAGCTCGGTGGGGCCCGCGCCGATCGGGGCGACCTGGAACGCGGACGCGCCCGAGGGCACCAGCGCGTAGTCGGTGGCGGCGCCGAACACGGCCTGGCCGGTCACCGGTTGCCCGGCCCGGTCGATGGTCAGGTTGCCCGCGTTGGGCGCGGCGTTGACCACCCGCATCCGGGCCTGGCCGTTGGGCGGCAGGCTGATGTCGTCGTTGAGCACGCGCAGCGCCAGGCCGTCGAACTTGCCCAGGCCCGCGACGGTGTAGGCGTTGCCCTCGCCCGCGTCCAGGGTCGCGGAGATGACCGGGGCGCTCGCCGGGTCGGCCCCGGCGGGGCGCATGGCGATGGTGTAGGTGCCCGGCTCGATGCGCTGGTAGCCGGAGACGTCGCCGTAGCCGACGCCGCCCAGCCGCACCGACCAGTCCGGGCGGCCGAAGCTGGTGACGGTCACGTCGACGTTCGGGGTGTCCGGGGAGAGATGGGCCAGGCGCAGGTAGGTGCCGGTGGCCGCGCTCGCGGGCAGGAGGCCCGCGGTCAGTGCCATGAGGACACCGGCGACGAGCAGCGGGACCAGGGAACGCCGGAGGGTTGTGCTCATCGCGGTGGTCCTTCATCGGGTGGAACCAAAGGAAGCGGTAAGGGAAGACTGTGAAGGGAGTCGTCCTGGGGCGGAAAGTGTTATCACGCGACGGGAATCGTTGTTCCCGGAAAGTGTCACCGGGGGGCGGGGTCACCGGGGTTGGGGATGCGCCAGTCGAGCGCGGCGCGGCCGTCCCCGGTGGGGCGGACGTCGCTGGGGGCGTAGGGGCCGCGCTGGGCCTGGACCCAGGCGCGCAGGGTGTCGACGACGGCCGGGTCACCCGCGGGCCGCCCGTCCACACTCGACAGGACGACGGTCCGGTCGGGCAGGTCCGAACCGTTCTCCGCCACCGGTTTCGAGGTGTCGGCGACGACCAGGTCGTGCTGGGCGCCGATCTCGGC
The DNA here is from genome assembly GCF_000564855.1 of Actinokineospora spheciospongiae. Taxonomy (GTDB): domain Bacteria; phylum Actinomycetota; class Actinomycetes; order Mycobacteriales; family Pseudonocardiaceae; genus Actinokineospora; species Actinokineospora spheciospongiae. Next base: position 28,121 of record NZ_AYXG01000136.1, on the reverse strand, counting down.
GAGCACGGCCATGGCGCGGAAGTCCAGGGCGCCCGCGCGCAGGACCGCCTTGACCTCCTCCGGGCTCTGGATGCGGGGGTTGTCGGCGAGCTGGGCGCCCGCCGCAGTCCGGTCGGGTCCGCCGCTGTGCACGGCGGTGCCGTCGGCGAGGCGGGCGGTGAGGCCGTCGAACCGGGCGACCACCAGGCCCGCGCCGTCGGCGGGGGACACGGTGTAGTGGGCGTAGCCGCCCTCCGGGCGCACCTGCTGCGGTGCCCGGCCGCGCAGGTCGCGGCGCAGGTCGGAGACCAGCAGCGGCGGCGCGGCGAGGGTGGCGCCGGGGGCGGCGGCGACAGTGAACCAGTCGGCGGCGCCCCGGTGGTCGACGGCGGGCGCGACCGGCAGCACGGCCGCCGCCCCCGCGCCGACGACGGCGAGCCCGGCCAGCGCGGCCACCCCGACCGCGACCCGGCGGACCGCGGACCGCTCGGTGGCGGTCCCGTCGAGCAGGGCGGCCAGCCCGAGCGCGGCCCCGGCCACCGCGGTGGCGAGCAGCACGTCCGAGTCGAGCACCGCCGAACCGGCGGCGACGGCCAGCAGCCCGGCCGACCCGGCGCGGGCCCGGCCGCGGACCAGACCGCCGACCGCGACCACGGCGACCGCCACCAGCAGCCACACCCGCTGCGCGGCGGCGATCGGCGCGGCGTCCGACACCCCCACCAGGCCCAACCCGGCCAGCAGCGCGGCGAGCGCGCCACCGGCCACCAGCACGGCGACGGCCACCACGACCCGGCGGACCTCGCGCGCCCGCTCCCGGTCGCCCACCCACCAGGCCGCGGCGGCGACGGCGACCGGGACGACCAGCGCGGGCACGGTGACGACGGCCCCGGCGACCGGGATGACCGCCGCGGGCACCGCCTTCCAGCCGACCCTGGCGGCCAGCGCCAGCGGCACGGCGGCCACGGCGAGCCAGGCGGCGGCGATCGGCCCCGGCCCGGCACCGGCGAGCACGCCGATCGCGGGCGGGCACACCGCGACCGCGGCGAGGGCGACCGCGACGGCCACCGGCCGCAGCCGCAGGACCGCCGCGGCCACCAGCAACCCGGCGGCGAAGACGGCCGCGCAGACCACCGACAGCTCGCGCACACCGGTCAGCACGGTCGCGTGCCGGTCGAACGCCCCGGTCAGCGAGGCGTACCCGGCGAGCTGGGCGGCGGCGGGCACCATGCCCTCCGGCACCGCCCCGCCGAACCCGGCGACCCGGCCGAACACGGCGTCGACCAGCCCCGGCTCGGAGGCGGTGGCGGGCAGCGTCGAGACGGCGGCGGCGACCCGCAGGGTCAGCACCACCCCGGCGGCGACCCCGACCAGCCACGCCACGGCCGCCGCAGGCCTCGAGCGCCACCACGGCCCCTCGGGCGGCGGCGGTTGCGCGGTGCGCACCGGGCTCAGCCAGGGCGCGGTCGCGGGCCGGTCGCGGAACGCGTGCGGCAGCGCGGACAGCAGGACCACCGCGTCGACGAGTCGCATCAGCGGCAGGAACAGCGCAGGCAGCAGGTACCCGGGCTGCCGCTGGCGCAGCGCGACCAGGGCGGTCAGCAGCAGGTCGGGCAGGAACACGCCCAGCAGCACCGTCCACACCGGCAGCAGCCCGAAGCCGAGCAGGAACGGCAGCGCGAGCAGTACGGCGGAGGTGAGCACGCTCTCCACCGCGAACCAGCCCAGACCCAGCACCTGCGGGCCGCGGCGCAGCCCGTTGCGGCGCACCGCCTGCCAGAAGCCGACCGCCCACTGCCGGGCCTGGCGGACGTAACCGCGCGGGGTGTCCGGGTCGCGGGTGCCGACCACCGCGCCGCGCACCACCACGACCCGACCCAGGCCCGCGCGGTAGATCTGGTTGGACACGTCGAAGTCGGCGACCGGCACGCCCTCGGGCGCGAGGTCGACCCGCTCCAGCACCGAGGTGCGGAACATCCGCGCCGGGCTGGGCAGGACGCGGGCGGCCTCGGCGTTGGGGCGGGTGCGGATGATCGTCAGCAGCAACTGCGCGAGCGCGTAGGCCCGGCCCCGGTGGGCGGTGACCAGCCTGCCCAGGGGGCCGCGGCGGGCGGTGGTCCAGTCGGTGCGGGCGAACCCGGCCACCGCGACCACGTCCGGGTCGTCGAAGATCGGCAGCGTGCGGTCGAGGAACGCCGGGTGCGGCCGGTGGTCGACGTCGAGGACCAGCACGTACCGGTAGTCCTGCGGCACCCGGAACCCGGTGAGCCCGGCGACGACCGCGCCGGAGCGGCCCAGCGGCGACACCGTCTCCACGACGTTGACCCCGTGCTCCCTGCCGATCTCGGCGGTGCGGTCGGTGGAGGCGTCCGAGACCAGGAAGACGTCGCCGCGCGCGACCAGCCGGGTGGCGGCGGCGAGCGCCTCGGCGACCTCGGACTCGGCGTCGTGCGCGGCGATGACCACGGCGACCTCGCCGAGGACCTTCTTCTCGCGCACACCGCCGACGAGCGAGCCGCGTTCGCGGTCGCGGCGCAGCACGCCGAGGACCACGTTCACCAGCGGACCGATGCCCACCACCAGCAGGGCCAGGAGCCAAGGAATCACGTGCGGAACCCCATTGCCACCCCGTTGTCGACAACCCCCGACTGTTGTCACAGAGCGTAGGCGGGCGTCCTCCTCATGGGGTCAGCCCAGAGGATGAGATTTCTTACGTTGTCTGGTGGGGATCACGTCGTGTCGGTAGTAGTCCGGCCGCGCGGGCCGTGCTGACCGCCGCCAAGCGGGAGTGGACGCCGAGCTTGCGGTAGAGGGAGTGCGTGTGTGTACGCACCGTGTTCGCCGAGAGCCCCAACTCGGCCGCGATCTCGGTGCCGCGCAGCCCGTCGACCATGCTGACCAGCACCTGCCGCTCGCGGCCGGTCAGCGCGGCGAGCGGCCCGCCGCCCTCGCGGTAGCGGCTGACCTCCTCGCGCAGGCCGCGCAGCACGGCCCCGAGGTGCCGCGGCGGGAACCACCCCTCGCCCCGGCAGACCCCGCGCAGCACCTGCACCAGGTCCGCGACCCCGGACTCCTTGGGCACCCAGGCGTCGGCGCCGAGCCGGGCCGCCGCCACGACCCGGTCGGCGTCGTCGAGGCCGGACAGCACCACCAGCCGGGCGCCGGGGGCGGCCAGCCGCAGCGAGGTGAACAGCTCGACCTCGTCGACCCCGGCCGAGTCCGGGTCGACGGTGATCACGTTCGGCCGCCCCCGCTCGACCCTGGCGAGCAGGTTCGGGTCGTCGGTGGCGCAGCGTCCGAGCACCCACAGGTCGGTGAACGCGCCGAGGCGGACCGACAGCGCCTCGGTCACCAGCTCGTGGTCGTCGACGAGCCACAGGCGCACCGGGTCCATCCCCCCACGGTGCCCCATCGACCCATGCCCCATCGACCAGTGCCCCGTCGACGGCGGCGCTGTCCCGGGCACGGGTCGGGCGCCCGGCCGGGTCAGCCGAGCAGGGCATCGACGAAGGCCACCGGCTCGAACGGGGCCAGGTCGTCGGGGCCCTCGCCGAGGCCGACGAGCTTGACCGGGACGCCCAGCTCGCGCTGCACCTGGAAGACGATGCCGCCCTTGGCGGTGCCGTCGAGCTTGGTCAGCACGATGCCGGTCACCTCCACGACCTCGCCGAAGACCCTGGCCTGGGTGAGGCCGTTCTGCCCGGTGGTGGCGTCGAGCACCAGCAGGACCTCGTCCACCTCGGCCTGCTTCTCCACCACCCGCTTGACCTTGCCCAGCTCGTCCATCAGGCCGACCTTGGTGTGCAGGCGGCCCGCGGTGTCGACCAGCACCGCGTCGACGGCGGCGGCGCGACCGCGCTTGACCGCGTCGAAGGCGACCGCCGCCGGGTCGGCCCCCTCCTTGCCGCGCACGACCTCGGCGCCGACCCGGTCGGCCCAGGTCTGCAACTGGTCGGCGGCGGCGGCGCGGAAGGTGTCGGCCGCGCCGAGCACGACCGTGCGGCCGTCGGCGACCAGGACGCGGGCGAGCTTGCCGGTGGTGGTGGTCTTGCCGGTGCCGTTGACGCCGACGACCAGCACCACGGCGGGCTGCTTGGCGTCGCCGTCGCCGTGCGGCAGGGCGCGCACGGCGCGGTCGAGGTCGGGGCGCAGCGCGTCGACCAGGACCTCGCGCAGCAGGGCGCGGGCGCCGTCGGCGGTGCGCACGCCCCGGGAGACCAGTTCGGCGCGCAGCCGCTCGACGACCTCCGCGGTGGTGCGCGCGCCGAGGTCGGCCAGCAGCAGGGTGTCCTCGACCTCGGTCCAGGAGTCCTCGTCGAGGTCACCGGCGCCGAGCAGGCCGAGCAGGCCCTGGCCGAGGGTGGACCGGGAGCGGGAGAGCCGTCCGCGCAGCCGCTCCAGGCGACCTGCGGTGGGCTCGATCTCGTCCTGCGCGGGGAACTGCTCGGTCAGCGGTTCGCCTTGGACGGGCAGTTGCTCGGTGACCGGTTCGGCCTGCACCGGGAGCTTGTCCGTGGGCAGGGAGGAGACCGGGGCGGGCTCGACGGGCGCGGTGCCGGTCGGGGGCGTGCCGGTGGTGGTCGCGTCCGGGAGCGCGATGTCGACGATGCCGCGCTTCTCGGAGTCGCGCGGCACCGAGGCGTCGTCGCCGACGCCGGGCTGGCCGTCGACCTCCGTGCGCTCACCGGCCGGGTGCGCGGGCGGGGCGAGCGGGGCGTCCTTCGGCTTGGCCGGGGCGAGGCTGATGCCCGCCCCCGCCTGGTAGCCGCCGCCCTTCGGCTTCTCGACGGCCTCGGGCTTGTCCAGGGTGATCCGCCGCCTGCGCGCCAGCACGACCCCGGTGACCAGGGCGGCGAGCAGCACGACAGCGACGACGACCAGGATGATGATCACGGTGCTCGACACCGGGCCATCCTCGCATCCCGGCCGGTGGGCGGCCGGGATGCCACCCCCGGTGGGATAAGAACCGATTTAGCGTCAATTTGGTCAATCACCAACCAAACCCTTGCGCGCGCTCGGGGTGTGCAATAGACCACAGGGTCATGGGTTGGCGGCGGGTGCTCGGGATGATCTCCGGAACGTCGGTGGACGGCATCGACGTGGCCGTGGCCGACCTGCGGCTGCGCTCGGGGGTGGTGGAGCTGTCCCCGGTCCGGCACGCCGAGGTCCCCCACCCGGAGGCGTTGCGCGCCGACCTGCTCGCCGCGCTGCCCCCGAACCCGTGCGACGCGCGGACCCTCTGCCGCCTCGACACCGGCGTCGGCCAGGCCTTCGGCGCCGCCGCCGCGCGGTTCACCGGCGGTGGCGACAGCGGCGTCGACCTCGGTGTCGACCTCGTGGCCTCCCTGGGGCAGACCCTCTACCACTGGGTCGACGGCGGTGACTGCCTCGGCACGCTGCAACTGGGGCAGCCCGCGTGGATCGCCGAGGCCACCGGGCTGCCGGTGGTGTCGGACCTGCGCGCCCGCGACGTCGCCGCGGGCGGGCACGGGGCGCCGCTGGCGGGCGTCCTCGACCGGCTGCTGCTCGCGGCCGAGCCGGGCACCGCCGCGCTGAACCTCGGCGGCATCGCCAACATCACCACTGACAGCACCGCGGGCGGCCTGGCCTTCGACACCGGCCCGGCGAACGCGCTGCTCGACGCGGCGGCGCTGGCCCGCACCGGCACCCCGTGCGACACCGACGGCGCCCTCGCCGCCCGCGGCACCGTCCGCCGCGACCTGCTCGACGTGCTGCTCGCCGACCCGTACTACGCCGCGCCCGCGCCCAAGTCGACCGGCAAGGAGCACTTCCACGGCGGCTACCTGGACGCGGCGCTCGCCCGGGTGCCCGCGGTCGCCGACGCCGACCTGCTGGCCACCCTCGTCGCGCTGACCGCGATCACCGTCGCCCGGGCGTGCGCCCCGCACCGGCCGAGGCGGGTGCTCGCCTCCGGCGGCGGGGTGCGCAACCCGGCGCTGATGACCGCCCTGGCCGCCGCGCTCGCCCCGACCGAGCTGACCACCACCGACGCGCTGGGCCTGCCCGCCGAGGCCAAGGAGGCGTACCTGGCCGCCCTGTTGGGTTTCCTGACCTGGCACGGTGTCCCGGTCGACGCGGGCACCGGCGGCGGCGCCCGGGTGCTCGGCAGCGTCACCCCCGGCCGCGACCCGGCCCGCTGGCCGGAACCGCTCGACGGCACCGCCGAGTCCCTGCACCTGTCCCCGCAGCCCCCTGGAGGCCCCCGTGCGCGCCCTTGACCTCGCGATCATCGCGGTCTTCCTGGTCGGCATGCCCCTGCTGGGCATCAAGATCGCCGGGCGGCAGCGCTCCGGCGCGGACTACTTCGTCGGCGAGGGCCGGATCTCCTGGTGGGTCGCCTGCCTGTCGGTGGTGTCGGCGGAGACTTCCACGCTGACGGTGCTCAGCGTGCCGACGGTCGCCTACCTGGGGGCGTTCACCTACCTGCAACTGGCGATCGGCTACGTCCTGGGGCGGGTCGTGGTGTCGTTCGTGCTGCTGCCCCGGTACGTGGCGGGCAACATGACCACGGCCTACAACTTCCTCGGCAGGCGCTTCGGCGCCGGGTTGCAGGGCACGGCGTCTGTGACGTTCCTGTTCACCCGCCTGCTGGCCGACGGGGTGCGGCTGTTCGCCACCGCGATCCCGATCAAGGTGGTGCTCGCCGCCTACGGCCTCGACGCCTCCTACCTGCTCATCGTGGCGGCGCTGGGCGTGGCGATGGTCGTCTACACGTTCTTCGGCGGCGTGCGCGCGGTGATCTGGGTCGACGCCATCCAGATGCTCTGGTACGTCCTGGGCGGGCTCGCGGTGATCCTGGTGCTGATGGGCAAACTGCCCGACGGCTGGTTCTCCTCGGCCTTCGACGCGGGCAAGTTCTCCCTGCTGGACTTCGCCTCCAGCCCGCTGTCCAACCCGTACTCGTTCGTCACCGCCGTCCTCGGCGGCGCGGTCCTGTCCATGGCCAGCCACGGCGCCGACCAGCTCATCGTGCAGCGGCTGATGGCCTGCAACGACGTGCGCGCCAGTCAGAAGGCGCTCGTCGCCAGCGGGGTCGTGGTGTTCTTCCAGTTCGCGCTGTTCCTGTTCATCGGCACGATGCTGTGGTCGTTCTACCGAGGCGTCGACCCGGTCGGCGACCTCGGCCTGGGCACCAACGACGAGCTGTTCGCCCACTTCATCGTCACCGAGCTGCCCAGCGGCCTGTCCGGCTTCGTGATCGCGGGCATCCTGGCGGCCGCGCTCAGCTCCTCCCTGGGCGCGCTGGCCTCCTCCACGGTGACCGACGTGTACCAGAAGGTGGTGCGCCGCACGCTGTCCGACGCGGAACTGCTCAAGCAGGGGCGCATCTGGACCATCGTCTGGGCGGGCGCCCTGATCGTCTTCGCGTCCCTGTTCACCACCACCAAGAACCCGATCGTGGAAACCGCGCTGGCGATCACCGGCTACACCTACGGCGCGCTGCTGGGCGCGTTCCTGCTGGGGCTGTGGGTGCGCAAGACCCGCCAGGCCGACGCGATCGCGGCGTTCGTGGTGACGGTCGCGGTGATGGCGTTCGTGATCCTGGGCCTGAAGTTCAGCCGCTCCGGCGCCTTCCTGGGGGTGGACTTCGCCAAGGCCACCAAGGAGTCGGTGGCCCTGGCGTTCCCCTGGTACACCCCGCTGGGGGTGCTGGTGACCCTGGTGGTGGGCGGCCTGCTGTCCCTGCGCCACCGGGAACCCGCCCGGTGGGCCGAGGAGGAGCACCCCGCCACGCCCACCTGACCGGGTGGGCTACTTGCGCCGGTAGCTCACCAGTTCCAGGTGCAGGTCGAACCCGAGTGCGGTGAACATGCGCTCGGAGGCGTCGTTGCCGAGCGCGATCACCGCCGCCGCCCGCGGGCGGGCACCGTGCTCGGCGGCGAGGGCGCGCAGCAGGGCACCGACCAGCGCCCGGCCGGTGCCGACCCCGCGCACCTCCGGGTCCACCGCCACATAGTCGATGTAGAGCTCGTCCTCCTGCGCGAAGCCCGCCGCGTAGCCCAGGACGCCGTCGACCCCGGTCTGCACGACCACGGTGTGCCCGCGGTCGCCGTGCACGAGCTGGCGGCCGGTGACGGTGCGGTTGGGGAAGCAACGCTCGTGCAGGGCGGCGACGCCGTCGACAGTCGTCTGGTCGCCGCCGAGCAGCCGGGGCTCGCCGCCGTCGGGCACCGCGCACACCAGTACCGAGCGCAGTGCCTGGCCGGTGAGGGTGAACACGCGGCTGGCGCCCATGGGGTCGAAGCCGTGCCGGGCGGCGAGGTCGGCCAGCCGCCGGTGCTTGCGGTGCCCGTAGAGCTCCAGGTCGACCACCCCGGTCAGCCGGGGCAGCGCCAGGGCTGCGTCCACGAGGTCGTCGGCGGTGTTGTGCCAGGCCTGGCGCTCGGCCGGGTGGCCCTCGGGGAGGTCGACGAACGGGCCGAGCAGCCAGGCCCGGCCCACCTCGGGGTCGGCGTCGACGCTGAGCACCCCGCGGACGCCGCCGTGGTCGTCGACGGCCACGACCGCCCCCGACGACCAGTCCGGGCGCAGGCCCGCGAGTTCGTCGGCGACCTCCGCCGCCGTGGTGCCGTGGTAGCCGATGAGCTGTTCCGGATCGCCCTGCAACCTGGTGACCAGGTCGACCACCGCGGCTTCATCGGCGGGAACCGCGAGACGGATGACATACATACCGGAATCGTGAACGCTGGCGGTGTCGGAAAGCGAGCAAATTAACCCGAGGGGCAGGAACGGCAGTGGCGGACAAGATCGACCTGGAGCTGCGCGAGGACACCGGCGGCCACCGCTTCGAGGGCGTGGCCGACGGCGAGGTGGCCGGGTACGTCCAGTACCACCGGCTCGACGACGCCATCGTGCTCATGCACACCCAGGTGTCCGACGGCTTCGCGGGCCGGGGCGTGGGCGGCGCGCTGGCCAGGGCGGTGCTCGACCACCTCCGAGCGGAGGGCACACCCGCCCGCCTGTACTGCCCGTTCCTCCGCGGCTGGGTCGACAAGCACCCGGAGTACGCGGACCTCGTCGTGGACGCCTGAGCACCGACACCGAGTCGACACCGTGCGACCGGCCCCCCGCGGAGGGTGACCGGTGGGGCCGGTCGCGCCGGTTCCGTCGCCCATCCGGGCACACCCACGGGTCCGAGACGGTCTTGTGACTTGATTGTCGGCCGATCGGCCCGATACTTGTGCGACCTCAGACAGTCCCATCCGGACGGACGCCGATCCGACCCCGGTCGTGCCCAAGGAAGGCCTCCACATGGCCAGTTTCGACCCCAAGAACGTCACCCCCGTCGAGTGGATGGGGATCGGCGCGGGCGCCGCCGCCTTCATCTTCAGCTTCCTGCCCTGGGTCTCGATCTCCGCCTTCTTCAGCGCGAGCGCGTGGAACTCCGGGCTCCTCGCCTGGCTGCCGGTGCTGCTGCTGGTGGTCGCGGCCGGGCTGCTGCTCGCCACGCACTTCGGCACCGCGGTCAAGAACCTGCCACTGATCTGGCTGGTGCTGGCGGGCGTGTCCGTGCTGTTCATCCTGCTGCGCTGGGTCACCCTGAGCGACGACGACTACATGGGCGTGGTGAGCGCCGGGGTCGGGCTGTTCCTGGGCCTGGTCGCCGCGATCGTGTCGACGGTCGGCGCGGTGCTGACCTTCCAGGCCACCCGCAGGCACGTCGCCTGACGGTTGCCCGAACGGGATCGCCCCGGCCATGCTGCGTGCGTGGACGGGGCGATTCTGCGTTCGGCGGTCGAGTGCTGCCGCGACTTCCTGGCCGGGCACACCGGCGGCGACTGGGCTCGGCCCGGCGAGGCGGTGGAGCTGTCGACCGGGCAACTGGTGGCGCACGTCGGCGAGACGCTGCTCTGGTACTCGGCGGACTTCCTGGCGGGGGCGGCGGAACTGTCCGTCGCGCAGGTCAAGCTGCCCCCGGACGGCCCGCCCGGTGAGTTGCTGCGGGCGCTGGACACCTACGGCCGGATGCTCGCCCTGCTGGTCGACGCGGCGCCGCCGGGCCTGCGCGGCTTCCACCCGTTCGGTTCCGCCGACGCCTCCGGCTTCGCGGCCATGGCGGGGGACGAACTCCTGGTGCACACCGGGGACGCCGCCGCGGCCCTGGGTGTGGACTTCGCTCCGCCCGCCGAACTGGTCACGCCGGTCCTGGAGCGGATCTTCCCGTGGGCGCCCACCGGCGCCGACCCGTGGCGGACGCTGCTGTGGGCCAACGGCCGCACCGCGCTGCCCGGGCACCCGAGGCTCGACCGGTGGCGCTGGCACTGCGCGCCGCTCGACGAGTGGGACGGGACGATGCCGTAGGGCAGCCCGGCCGGGCTCAGCGGCCGAAGTCCTGCACCCAGTAGTGGCCCTCGGCGGTGAAGCCGACGCCGAGGGTCTTGAGGTCGCAGTCGAGGATGTTGGCGCGGTGGCCCGGTGAGTCCATCCACGCCCGCATGACGTCCTCGGCCGTGCGCTGCCCCTTGGCGATGTTCTCCGCCGCCGGGTCGGGGTGCCCCGTGGCCCTCGACCGGTCGACGAACGAGCGGCCGTCCTGGCTGACGTGGGAGAAGTAGTCGTTGGCCGACATGTCGACCGCGTGCGCCTGCGCGGCGGCGGTGAGCCGGTCGTCGGGTGCCAGCGGGTCGCAGCCCGCCGTGGCGCGCTCGTCGTTGACCAGGGCCAGCACCCGGGCGTCCGCCTTGGCGGCGCGGGTCGTGGGCGGGGCCTCGGTCGTGGTGGTGACGGGCGGTGGGTCCGAACTGGGCGGGGTCTCGGGTGGCGGCGCGGTGGTGGAACTGGGCGCCGGGGAACCCGTTCCGGGGTTCTCCGGCCTGTCCGGTGGGCCGCTGCCGTTGCCCGAGGGGGCGTCGACCGGGGTGGAGGCGTCCTGCGGGGGGATCACGATGCGCTGGGCGGAGAGGCCGAGGGCGACCTCGTCACTCCGGTCCGCGCCCGCACCGGCGCCGGGCGCGAGGCCCAGCACCGTGGTCACCCCGGCCGTGCCCGCCCCCACCGCGAGGGCCACGAGCACGGCCGGGAGTAAGGCGGATCGTCCCCGACGTTGTGTCACGGTTTGGCAACGTACCACTTTCGAGTGACGCCACCGCTACGCCGAGTGGCGCAACCGGACTGGTGCTCAGCCCCCGCCGGGAGGCGGCGTGGTGGGTTCGACGGGCGGGTTGGTCGTCGGTGGGTTGGTCGTAGGCGGGTTGGTCGTCGGTGGATTGGTCGGCGGCTTGGGCGTACTCGGTGGCGTGGTCGGAGATGTGCCGCCGCCTCCTCCCCCGCCACCGCCTCCTGCACCACCGCCACCGCCGCCACCGCCGCCCGCCGGGGGCGGGGTCTGGCCGGGGCTGCTCTTGCGGGTGGTGGTCGTGGTGGTGCCGGTGGTCGACGCGCCCGCCTCGGTGGTGGTCGTGCCGGAGGTCGGCGCGCTGGTCTCGGTGGCCGCGGTGGTGCTGCTCGCGGCGGTCGGCGTCGAACCGGTGGTGCGCGACGTGCCGACCTGGACCTCCTCGTTCACCCGCGTGGGGACCGACTGGCCGCCCTCGCCGTTGGCGAACGCGGCCACGGCGGCGAACACGGTGGAGAGCACCACACCGGAGACGCCGAGGATGGCGTAGGACGAGCGGCGCAGGCCGGGCCGGTCCTCGGGCGGGGCCACCTCGGCCCGGTCGATCGGATCAGACATGAACCGTTAACCCTTCCTGGACTTCCGGTGCAGGCTCCCAGCCCCACCCCGCGGCCCGGCGGTGCGCCGGATCGCGGTCGGGACGCACGTCACGACGCGGTAACGTATCACCCGACGACAAAACTCCCCTCCCGGGCGCGGGCGGGCGACGGGTCTGTGCACGGCACGATAGCGGGGTGTCCGAGGTGGCCGGGGAACCGGATGTGCGGGTGACGGCGTGGGTGCGCGGCACCGTGCAGGGCGTCGGCTTCCGGTGGTGGACCCGGTCCCGCGCGCTGGAGCTGGGGTTGGTCGGCTGGGCCCGCAACACCGCCGACGGCAGGGTCGAGGTGGTGGCCGAGGGCACCCGGGCGCGCTGCGACGAGCTGCTGGCCGCGCTGCGATCGGGCCGGTCGCCGGGGTCGGTCGAGGTGGTGGTGGAGCAGTGGGGCGCGGTCAAGGGCGACCTGGTCGGTTTCGTCGAGCGGTGAACCGGGGGGCGGCGGACGGCGTAATGCCGGACGTGCCCACCCCCGAGGAGGACGACGTCTTCGTCCGCGAGCTCTACGACCGCTACCGGCGGCCGCTGCTGGGCTACGCGCTGCGCGCGGTGGGCGGCGACCACCAGCGCGCCGAGGACGTGGTGCAGGAGACGCTGCTGCGCGCCTGGCGCAACGCCGGGACGCTGGAGGCCGACAAGGCCGGGCCGTGGCTCTACACGGTGGCCCGGAACCTGGTGATCACCGGCTACCGCAGGCAGCGGGCCCGGGTCGCCGAGGTGCCGATCGAGGACAAGGACTGGCCGCGCGCCGGGGACGAGTTCGAGCAGGTCCTGCAGGGCTGGCAGGTGGCCGAGGCGATGCGGGCGCTCTCGCGCGACCACCGCAACGTCATCGCCGAGCTGTTCTACCGGCGGCGGACCGTGGCGGAGGCGGCGAAGGTGCTGGGGGTGCCGCAGGGCACGGTCAAGTCGAGGTCGTTCTACGCGTTGCGCGCCCTGCGCGACGCCCTGGAGGAGCGGGGGGTGACGGAGCTGTGACCTGTACGAAGACGATGTCCCTCGGCGCCTACCTGCTCGGCGCGCTGGACCCGGCCGAGCGCGCCGACTTCGAGGCGCACCTGCACCGGTGCGACTCCTGCCGCGGCGAGCTGGTGCGGCTCTCGCCGCTGCCGGGCCTGCTGCACCGGGTGCGCGTGGAGGACTTCGAGGACGCCGTGGAGCCCACCGAGGCCGACCTGCTGGTCGTCCCGGAGCCGGAGCCGCGCCGCGGGGTCTGGGCGAAGCGGAAGGTGCTGCTCAGCGCGGCCGCGGCGGTGGTCGTGCTGGCCGCCGCCGGGGTCGTGGGCTTCGAGGTGCTGCGCCCGGAACCGACGTCGACCCCGCCGTCGGTGAGCTGGTCGGCGACCGATTCGGCCAGCGGGGTCCGCGCGGACGTGCGGCTCATCGACCGCTCCTGGGGCACCGAGGTCAAGATCAAGTTGCACGACGTGCCGCCGGGCAAGCCGTGCAAGCTGGTGGTGCGCGGCCGCGACGGCAACCGCGAGGTGGCGGGCTGGTGGGGCAGCGGCGGGCAGGACGAGGAGATCCCGGGCAGCACCTCCATCGGCCGGTCCAGCATCAGCCGGGTCGAGGTGGTGACCGACGACGACATCGTGCTGGTCGACGTGCCCGCGCCCGCCTGACCGCGCGGGCCCCCACCTGGGGGACCGCGCCCCGGGGCCCGGGTAGTCTCATCCGGATCGCGGCAGCAGTCGGTAACCTGGAGGGTCCCGCCCAGTGCACCTCAAGAGCCTGACGCTGAAGGGGTTCAAGTCCTTCGCCTCGGCGACGACGCTGAAGTTCGAGCCGGGGATCACCTGCGTCGTCGGCCCCAACGGGTCCGGCAAGTCCAACGTGCTCGACGCGCTGCGCTGGGTGATGGGCGAGGGCAGCGCCAAGGGCCTGCGCGGCGGCAAGATGGAGGACGTCATCTTCGCGGGCACCGCGGGCCGCGCCCCGCTTGGCCGCGCCGAGGTGACGCTGACCATCGACAACGCCGACGGCGCGCTGCCGATCGAGTTCGCCGAGGTGTCCATCACCCGCCGGATGTTCCGCGACGGCGCCAGCGAGTACGAGATCAACGGCAACGGCTGCCGGTTGATGGACGTGCAGGAACTGCTCAGCGACTCCGGCATCGGCCGGGAGATGCACGTCATCGTCGGGCAGGGCCAGCTCAGCGCCATCCTGGAGTCCAAGCCCGAGGAGCGCCGCGCGTTCATCGAGGAGGCCGCGGGCGTCCTCAAGCACCGCAAGCGCAAAGAGAAGGCCATCCGCAAGCTCGACGCGATGCAGGCCAACCTCACCCGGCTCACCGACCTCACCGCCGAGCTGCGCCGCCAGCTCAAGCCGCTGGGCAAGCAGGCCGAGATCGCCCGCAAGGCCCAGTCGGTGCAGTCGGAGCTGCGCGACGCCCGGCTGCGCCTGCACGCCGACGACCTGGTCACCCAGCGCGCCGACATCGCCCGCGACGAGGCCGACGAGGCCACCGCCCGGCGCAAGCGCGCCGAGGTCGAGCAGGCCCTGGAGATCGGCCACGCCCGGCAGGCCGAGCTGGAGGAGCACCTGGCGGTCGACGCGCCGAAGCTCGCCGCCGCCCAGGAGACCTGGTACCGGCTCTCCGCGCTGGAGGAGCGGCTGCGCGGCACGGTCCGCCTGGCCGTCGAGCGCGCCCGGCACCTGTCGGCGGCGGGCGAGGCCCCGCGCGGCGGGCGCGACCCGGAGGAGCTGGAGGAGGAGGCCGAGCACACGGCCATGCGCGAGGCCGAGCTGTTCGAGGCCGTCGCCGAGGCCCGCTACACCCTGGCCGAGTCCACCGAGCGCCGCGCCGAGCTGGAGCGGATGGTGCAGGCGGCGGAGAAGGCGCACCTGGCCGCGGTCCGCGCGATCGCCGACCGGCGCGAGGGCCTGGCCCGGCTGTCCGGTCAGGTGGAGGCGTTGCGCAGCAAGGCGAACGCGACCGGCGAGGAGATCGAGCGGCTGTCGGTGGCCCTCGGCGAGGCCCGCGAGCGCGCGGAGGTCGCCGCCGAGGAACTGGCCGAGGAGCAGGCGGGCACCGAGGTCGAGGACACCGACGACGCCGGGCTCGCCGAGCGCCACCAGCGCGCGGTCGAAGCGGGTGACGCCGCCAGGGCCAGGGTGGACGAGCTGGTCCGGGCCGAGCGGCAGGCCGAGCGCGACATCGCCTCGTGGAGGGCCAGGGTCGACGCGCTGTCGCTGGGGTTGGCCCGCAAGGACGGCGCGGGCGCGCTGCTCGCCGCCGCCGACCGCCTGCCCGGGCTGCTCGGGTCGGTGGCCGCGCTGCTGACCGTGGAACCGGGGTCGGAGGCCGCCCTGGCCGCCGCCCTGGGCCCGGTGGCCGACGCGGTCGCCGTCGCCGACCCGGACGGGGCGGTGGAGGCGCTGCGGATGCTGCGCGCCGGGGACGCGGGCCGGGCCGGTCTGCTCGTCGGCGGCGCGTTCACCGTCGACCGGTCCGGGTGGCCGGTGCTGCCCCCGGGGGCGCGCTGGGCGGTCGACCTGGTCCAGGCGCCCGAGGCGCTGCTGCCCGCGGTGCACCGGGCGCTGGACCTGGTGGCCGTGGTGGAGGCGCTGCCGTCGGCGCGGGCCCTGGTCGCCGAGCACCCGCAGGTGCGGGCGGTGACCGGCGAGGGCGACCTGCTGGGCGCGCACTGGGCGATCGGCGGTTCGGAGCGGGCGCAGAGCGTCATCGAGGTGCAGGCCGCGGTGGACGAGGCCAACGGCAAGCTGGCCGCTGCGGAACGGTCGCTGGAGCACTCGGCGGCGGCGCTGGAGGGCGCCCGCGCCGAGCAGCAGGCCCGCCGCGAGGACGTGAACGCGGTCAAGGAGCTGATGAACGACGCGAAGGTCCGCGCGGCCCGGTCGTCGGAGCGGCTCAACCGGCTGCGCCAGGTCGTCCGCTCGGCCGAAGCCGAGGTGGAGCGGGCCCTGACCCAGCGCGGCAAGGTCGAGGCCACCCGGGAGGACGCGCTGGCCAAGCTCGCCGACCTGGAGGAACGCCTCGCGGTCGCGCAGGACGAGCAGGTCGACGACGAACCGGACTCCGCCGAGCGCGACGAGTACGCGGGCGCGCTGGCCTCGTCGCGGCAGGAGGAGATGGAGGCGCGGCTGACGCTGCGCACCGCCGAGGAGCGCCACCGCGCCCTGCAGGGCAAGGCCGACCAGCTCCGCCGCGCCGCCCGCGCCGAACGCGAGGCCAGGGAGCGCGCCGCCCGCGCGATGGCCGCCCGGCAGCGCGGCGCGACCGTGGCGCAGGCCGTGGTCGACGGCGGCGAACTGGCCCTGGAGCGCATCGCGCTGTCGCTGGCCCGCGCCGCCGAGGAGCGCGACGTGGTGCAGGCGCAGCGGGCCGAGCGCGAACGGGTCCTCACCGACGTCCGGGCCAAGGTCCGCGAACTGTCGTCGGAACTGGAGAAGCTCGTCGACGCCGTGCACCGCGACGAGGTCCTGCGCGCCGAGCAGCGCCTGCGCCTGGAGCAGCTTGAGGTCAAGATCGCGGAGACGTTCGGCATCGGCCTCGACGACCTGGTCGCCGAGTACGGCCCGGACGTCGCGGTCCCGCCGTCGCCCGCCGAACTGGCCGAGTACGAGGCGGCCCGCGAACGCGGCGAGGAGGTCTCCACCCCACCGTCCACACCGTACGACCGCGACACCCAGGCCCGCCGCGCCAAGCGCGCCGAGCGCGACCTGACCCTGCTGGGCAAGGTCAACCCGCTGGCCCTGGAGGAGTTCGCCGCCCTGGAGGAGCGCTACCGGTTCCTCTCCACCCAGCTCGAAGACCTCAAGGCCACCCGCCGCGACCTCCTCACCGTCATCAAGGAGGTCGACGACAAGATCCTGGAGGTCTTCACCTCCGCCTACTTCGACGTCGCCAGGGAATTCGAAACGGTCTTCGACGTCCTGTTCCCCGGCGGCGAGGGGCGCATGATCCTCACCGAACCGGACGACATGCTCGCCACCGGCGTCGACGTCGAGGCCCGCCCACCCGGCAAGAAGGTCAAGCGCCTGTCCCTGCTCTCCGGCGGCGAGAAGTCCCTGGTGGCCGTGGCCATGCTGGTCGCCATCTTCCGCGCCCGCCCCTCACCGTTCTACGTGATGGACGAGGTCGAGGCCGCCCTGGACGACACCAACATGCGCCGCCTCATCGGCCTCCTGGAACAACTGCGCGCCAGCAGCCAGCTCATCATCATCACCCACCAGAAACCCACCATGGAAATCGCCGACGCCCTCTACGGCGTCAGCATGCGCGGCGACGGCATCACCCAGGTCATCTCCCAGCGCCTCAACGAATCCCGCCCCGCCCCCGCCCACATCACCGCCGCCAAGGCGAAGGCGGAACAGGCAGCGGCGGACGCGGCCCAGGCAGCAGCCGGGGCGGCCGAAACCCCCGAGCCGGAGATCCCGGGCCCAGAGGCGCCCCCGGCCGAGGCGGTCACCGCCCCAGCCCCGGAAGCCGCGAGTCCCGCCGCCCCGACCGACCCGAGCGACTCGGCCACCGGAGCACCGAGCACAACCGATCCGGCGTAGCCCCGGGGCAACCACCCGATCGAGCACAACCCAAGCAGGGCAAGCCCGCCGACCCAGGCGCCGATCGACCCACCACGCGGCACCAGCACAACAGCGAGCCGAACCCGCAGCCCGATCTGAGCAGCCCCCGAATCAATCCCACCACACGGCACCGACACGAAACCCTGTCGAGCCGGGGGTTGCCCACAGCTAGACCTCCAGCCGGTAGCCCATCCCCGCCTCGGTGATCAGGTGTCGGGGTGCGCCGGGGTCGTCCTCCAGCTTGCGCCGCAGTTGGGCCAGGTACACGCGCAGGTAGTGCGTTTCCGACTCGTACCCCGGGCCCCAGACCTCGCGCAGCAGTTGGCGCTGCGGGACCAGTTTGCCCCGGTTGCGGGCCAGCAGTTCCAGCAGACCCCACTCCGTCGGTGTCAGGTGGACCTCCGCGCCTGCCCGTGACACCTTCCGGGCCGCCAGGTCCACCGTGAACGACGCGGTGCGCACCACCGGTTCGTCCGCCACCGGGGCCGCGCGCCGCACAGCGGCGCGCAGGCGGGCCAGGAGTTCGTCCATCCCGAACGGCTTGGTGACGTAGTCGTCGGCGCCCGCGTCCAGGGCGGCGACCTTGTCGCCGCTGTCGACCCTGGCTGACAGGACGAGGATGGGGACGGTGGTCCAGCCGCGCAGGCCCTCGATGACCTCCACCCCGTCGAGGTCGGGCAGGCCCAGGTCGAGGACCACCACGTCGGGGTGGCGTTCGGCGGCGGCGCGCAGGGCGGCGGCGCCGTCGGCCGCGGTGACGACCTCGTACCCGTGGGCGGTGAGGTTGATGCGCAGTGCCCGCACGATCTGCGGTTCGTCGTCCACCACCAGCACTCGGGTCACGTAGACACGGTAGACGCAGGAGCGGGAGCGGGCCCCCGACGCCCGCTCCCGCTCCCGGCCCCCCTGCCGCCGGGTCTCCCCTACCCGGTGGTCGGTGGTGTCGGCGGCTGCGCGGCGGGCGCCGACGGGGTGGTGGTCGCGGGTGGTGGGGTGGTGGTCGGCGCGGCGGACGGCGGCAGGGTCGGCGCCGTGGACACCGACGGGGCGGTCGGCCCGGTCGGCGCGGTGGGTGTGGGGCTCGGGCCCGCGACCGGGGGCAGGGGCACGAACGGCATAGTCGTGCTCTCGACGCAGCCGTACTGGCCGTAGTCGACCTCGGGCTGCGGGTACCGGTTGGTCATGTCCTCGGAGTGCAGGCCGCCCTGGGGGTTGCAGGTCGAGCTGTACGAGCGGAGCGGGGTGCCGTCCTGGTCGTAGAGGTAGAACACCGGGATGGGCTTGCCCTGGGCGTCCACCGCGTACAGGTTGGCGACCGAGCTGCCGTCGTAGGTGAGGCCGGAGGCGGAGTAGCCCGCGTACCCGTACCGGTACGGGTTGGACGAGGCTTCCGCGTCGGAGAAGACCGACAGGGCGAGGGCGATGGCGACGCCCACGGTGAACGCGTTGGCGGCCAGGACGACCGGCAGCCAGCGGCGGTCGTGGCGCACGCGCGGACCCGCCCACAGCAGGATCGCCACGACGACGCCGAGCAGGACGAAGCCACCGGAGCGGATCATCAGGGCCGCCACCAGCGCCACGGCGAGCAGCACGATGCGCACCAGCCACCACGCGGGTTGCAGGCCGCGCAGGTACGCCGTGATGTGCGCGGGCACCGCCTCGACGGCGGAGCGGCCCGCCCGGCGCGCGGCCTGGTACTCGGCCAGCGCCTCGACGTCCGCGCGGCCCACCCGCCGGGAGTGCAGCAGCCACAGCGCCGGGAGCAGCGCGAGGACGACGACGAACAGCACGGCGAACCGCTCCGGTTCGTAGCGGTTCTCCACCGCGATCCCGGTGATCAGGGCCACCACGAGGGTCAGCCCGGTGATCCACAGGACGTACCTGGCCAGGAAGGCGCGGCCCGTCCCGCGCGGGGCCGGTGCCGGGGGCGGCGGGTAGTCGCCCGCCGCGCGCAGCTCGTCGGCGTAGGACTGCGGGGTGCCCAGGCGGGCGGTGAGCGCCGGGAGGGAACCGGTTTCGCCGTAGACCTCGTAGACGTTGGGTTCGACGTCCTCCATGATCTCGGCGACCTCGTCGGCGGGGAGGTCGGACAGCGCCGACCGCACCTCGGTGAGGTAGTCCTCCAGTCCCGGGCGGGTGTCGATCTCGCCGTTCACGCCGCCGCCCCCTTCCGCAGAATCGCGTCCAACGTCTCCTGGAAGGCGCGCCACGCCTTCTCCGACTCGACCAGGCGCGACCGGCCCGCGTCGTTCATCCCGTAGTACTTGCGGTGCGGTCCCTCGTCGCTGGGCACCACGTAGGACGTGAGCAGGCCCGCCTTGTAGAGCCGCCGCAGCGTCCCGTAGACGGAGGCGTCGCCCACCTCCCCCATGCCGCCGCCGCGCAGCCTGCGCAGCACGTCGTACCCGTAGCCGTCCTCGTCCTGGAGCACGGCGAGCACAGCGAGGTCCAGCACCCCCTTGAGCAACTGGCTCGTGTCCATCGATCCCCTCCCCGGTATCGCGCTAGGAACACTATTGCGCAAAGCGCACTACCGCGCAAGGCGCGGAACAGCGGATGCGGCGAAGTGCAGCTCAGGGTGCGGAAACCGGATGGGTCAGAGCTGGAAGCCCGGCGGGTGCGGCTGGCACCGAGGGCAGGAGAACGAGGAGCGGTTCATGAACGGCTCGCGGCGGATGGGCCTGCCGCAGCGGGGGCACGGCTCCCCCTCCTGGCCGTAGGCGTTCAGCGACCGGTCGAAGTAACCGGACTGGCCGTTGACGTTGACGTACAGGGCGTCGAACGAGGTGCCGCCCGCCCGGAGGGCCTGGTCCATCACGTCGGTGGCGGCGGTCAGCAGTTCCGCCGCCTTGGCCCTGCTCAGCCCGTCGGCGGGGCGGGCCCAGTGCAGCCGGGCCAGCCAGAGCGCCTCGTCGGCGTAGATGTTGCCGATGCCGGAGACCACGGTCTGGTCCAGCAGGGCGCGCTTGACCTCGGTCCGCCTGCGCCGCAGCGCGGCGACCGCCGCCACCGGGTCGAAGTCGGGGTCCATCGGGTCGCGGGCGATGTGGGCGACCGGGGTGGGCAGGGACACGCCGTCGACCTCGGTGACCCCCTCCACGGACAGGCCGCCGAAGGTGCGCTGGTCGACGAAGCGCAGCTCGGGGCCGTCGTCGGCGAAGGAGACGCGCACCCGCAGGTGCTTCTCGTCGGGGGCGCCCACGGGCTGGACCAGCATCTGGCCGCTCATCCCCAGGTGGGCCAGCACCGCCTCGCCCGAGCTGAGGTCGACCCACAGGTACTTGCCGCGCCTTCGGGCCTCGGTGAACGAGTGCCCGACCAGCCGGGCGGCGAAGTCGACCGCGCCGGGGACGTGCCTGCGGATGGCGCGCGGGTGGAAGACGTCCACCTCCGCGATGTGCCTGCCCACGACGTGGTCGCGCAGGCCGCGGCGGACGACCTCGACCTCGGGGAGCTCAGGCACCGTCCCCGGCCGAGGAGATCTTCTCGGTCAGCTCGCGCCAGGCCGCCTCGGCGGCCTTCTGCTCGGCTTCCTTCTTGGTGCGGCCGTCGCCGTTGCCGTAGCCCTGGCCGTTCACCACGACGATGGCGGTGAACTCCTTGCGGTGGTCCGGGCCCTCTTCGCGCACCCGGTACTCCGGGACGCCCAGGCCCGCCGACGCCGTCAGCTCCTGCAGGCTGGTCTTCCAGTCCAGACCGGCGCCGCGCAGCGGGGCCTCGGCCAGCAGCGGGTCGAAGTGCTTGTGCACGACCTGGCGGGCGGTGTCGATCCCGTGCTCCAGGTACACCGCGCCGATGACCGCCTCCATGCCGTCGGCGAGGATGCTCGCCTTGTCCCGGCCGCCGGTCAGCTCCTCGCCCTTGCCCAGCAGCAGGTGCGCGCCGAGGCCGCCGGGGCCGAGGCCGCGGGCGACCCCGGCCAGCGCGTGCATGTTGACCACGCTGGCCCGCAGCTTCGCCAACTGGCCCTCGGGGAGGTCCGGGTGGGTGCGGTAGAGGTGGTCGGTCACCACCAGGCCGAGCACCGCGTCACCCAGGAACTCCAACCGCTCGTTCGGGGGCAGGCCCCCGTTCTCGTACGCGTACGAGCGGTGGGTCAGGGCGAGCACGAGCAGCTCGGCGTCCAGTTGGACGCCGAGCGCGTCGAGCAGCGTCTCAGGCTCCGCGGTGGGCCCGCGGGACGCCTTGGCCCCCATGCCTGGTTCTACTTCCGCCGGAGGGTCACGCGGGCTGGACGACCTGGCGACCGTCGTACTGGCCGCAGGTCGGGCAGGCGATGTGCTGCGGCTTGAGCTCGCGGCACGCCTTGTTCGAGCAGTTCACCAGGTGCACGGCACTGGCTTTCCACTGCGAACGGCGCGAGCGGGTGTTGGAACGCGACATCTTCCGCTTGGGGACGGCCACGACTGAATCTCCTCTGACGAGCTGTTTGTGCAGGACTCGGGCGGTGAAGCTGAGCGGACTACTGACCCGACCCCTGTTGGAACCGCTCCTGCAGCGCGGCCCACCGAGGGTCAATGGTCTCATGCCGGTGATCGGGCCCGACCTCGGCCCACTTGCCGCCGCACTCGGCGCACAGGCCCGCGCAGTCCGGCTCGCACAGCGGCACGTGCGGCACGGCCAGCACGACCGCGTCGCGGACCACCGGTTCCAGGTCGACCAGGTCGTCGACGAGCCTGCTGACCTCGTCGTCGTCGGTGGTCTCGTCGGTCGTGCTGTCCGGGTAGGCGAACAGCTCGGTGATGTCGACGTCGACCTCGGAGGTGATCGGGTCCAGGCACCGGGAGCACTCGCCCTCCAGGGTCCCGACCGCGGTCCCGGAGACCAGCACGCCCTCGACCACCGACTCCAGCAGCAGGTCCAGCTCGACCTCGGCACCGGCCGGGACGGCGATGACGCCCTCCAGCCCGATGGCGTGGTTGGCCTGCGCCGTGCGGCGGACGGGTCGGCTCGACCCCGGCCGCCTGCCCAGCTCGCGGGTGTCGATGACCCAGGAACTGGTCAGGACCGGTCGGTCCTGCTGGCTCTTGCGGGAAGAGGACATGGCTCGCTCGTCAGCACCTTCTGCGGGGGTTCGTCCGACCACGCGGTCAACCAGGTCAGGGTACGCGAATCGGCGTCCCCGGCGAAATCCGGATGCGGCTCAGGCGCCGTCGTAGTCGAACGGGGCGCCGTGGCCGTCGAAGGCGGGGGCGGCGACCCCGGCGGGCACCGCGCCCATCCCGCCGCGCAGGTGCACCCGGCCCTTGCCGACGGTGCGCAGGGTGTGCGAGAGCAGCTCCTCGAACTCGCCGAGCTTGCCGTCGACGTAGGCGTCGCACTCGGCGCGCTGGCGGGCGGCCTCCTCGGCGGTGGCGTCGAGGATGCGCGCGGACTCGGTCCGCGCGGCCTGCACGACCTCGGTCTGCGACACCAGCCTGCCCTGCTCGAAGCGGCCCTCCTCGACGGCGCGCTCGTAGGACTCGCGGCCCGCCTGGGTCATCCGGTCGGCCTCGTCGCGGGAGCGCCCGACCAGGTCCTCGTACTCGGCGCGGCCCGCGGCGGCGACCCGGTCGGCCTCGTCCTGGGCGTCGGCGACGAGCCGGTCGGCGTGCGCGGCGGCCTCGGCGACCAGGCGATCGGCCTCGGCGCGGGCGTCGGCGACCATGGTCTCGGCGTCCAGCCTGGCCTTGCTGAGCATGGACTCGGCGGCGTGCTCGGCGGCGCCGATGATCTCGTCCTTGCGGTCGAGCACGTCCTGGGCGTCGTCCACCTCGGTGGGCAGCGCGTCGCGGACCTCGTCGAGCAGTTCCAGGACGTCACCGCGGGGCACCACGCACCCCGACGTCATGGGAACGCCCCTGGCCTCCTCCAGGATCGTCACCAGTTCGTCGATCGCCTCGAAGACCTTGTACACAGCTCCACCTCCACCACGGCTCCCGCACCGATTCTGCCGCAGGTGGCGCGACGGGGCGGGACGCAGGCCCCGGGCGTGTCCCCGCCCGGCGCCCGCGCCCCGGGGCGAGCGGGAATCAGACGTCGATCAGGGAGAAGCTGCCGTAGTGGTCGCCGGTGTAGAAGTACTCGCCACCGCCGCCGGTGACGATGCGGCGGGCGCCGCGGTCGCCGGAGCCCGGGGTGATGACCGTGTATTCGTGGTAGTAGCCGGCCGCGCAGGCGGGCAGGACGCCCTCCCGGTTCTGGAACACGGTGCCGTCCTGGGTGAACGGGAACGGGCCGCCGGTCTGGATCAGCTCGTAGGTGTCGGTGGCCTGCGCGGGCAGGGCGGACAGCCGGACGAGGTCGTAGCTCGACGTGTTGCCGCACGCGGGCTGGGCGAGCGCGGTGGCGGCCGGGTCGGGCAGGGCCGGGGCGGCCGCGGCCGGTCCCGCGAGGCCGAGCAGGGCGAGGGTTGCGAACACCAGCGCGAGGAGGGGCTTCACCATCTTCAGTGTGATGTTGCTCATTAACCAACAGTAACCCGATGTGGTGAGCACTCCAATACGGAGAGGTGAACCCGCTGTGGCAGTCTGATCACGTGGAGATCCGACCAGCCCGAGCCGAGGACGTTCCCGCGATCGTCGCGATGCTGGCCGAGGACCCGCTGGGCGCGAGCCGCGAACTGCCCGGCTCCCCCCGCTACGACGAGGCCTTCCGGGCCATCGACGCCGATCCCCACCAGGTCCTGGTCGTCGCCGAGGAGGCGGGCGAGGTCGTCGGCACGCTCCAGCTCACCCTCACCCCCGGGCTGTCCCGCATGGGCGCCACCCGGGCGACCATCGAGGGCGTGCGGGTGCGCGCGGACCACCGCGGCGCCCGGCTCGGTGAACGGCTGTTCGAGTGGGCGATCGACACCGCCCGCGAGCGCGGCGCGGTCCTGGTGCAGCTCACCACCGACGCCTCCCGCAAGGACGCGCAGCGCTTCTACCAGCGGCTCGGGTTCGTGGCCAGCCACGTCGGGATGAAGCTGCCGCTGTAGCGGAGACCAGGACCGCGGTGGGTTCCTAGCCCTTGTCCCGCTGCTCGGCCAGCCGGACCAGCAGGCGCTTGTGGACCTCGGGGGGCAGCATGTCGACGACCTCGCCGCCGAACGCCGCGACCTCCTTGACCAGCGAGCTCGACAGGTGGCTGTACCCGGGCCGGGTCGGCACGAACAGCGTCTCCACCCCGGTGAGCTGCTGGTTCATCTGCGCCATCGGCAGCTCGTAGTCGAAGTCGGTGGCCGTGCGCAGGCCCTTGACGATCGCCTGCACGCCGTGCTCGGCGCAGTAGTCGACCGTCAGGCCGTACCAGGAGTCGACCCGCACGTTGCCCAGGTGCCCGACCGCGCTCGCCAGCAGCTCGATGCGCTCCTCGACGGTGAACAGGCCCTTCTTGCTCTTGTTCACCCCGACGAGCACCACCACCTCCTCGAACAGGCGCGAGGCCCGTTCGAAGACGTCGAGGTGACCGTTGGTCGGCGGGTCGTACGAACCGGGGCAGACGACTCGGGTCATGCCCGGAAACTACCGGAGTCGGCCCCGGCGTCCAGCCCTGTTCACCGACGTGTCACCTGCTCAGCCCCGGTGCGTCGCCCAGAACAGCTCGGTGTCGCCGTAGCGGCGGGACCGGTCCGGGGCCAGCTCCGGCGGCCAGCCGGGTTCCCCGGCCCGCGCCGCCCGCTCGACCACGACGGTGCTGCCCGGCGCGGTCCACCCCCGCTCGACCAGGGCGGCGAGCGCGGCGGCCAGCTCGGTGTCGGCGATGGCGTACGGCGGGTCGGCGAAGACCACGTCGTAGGGCGCGTCCGGGGGTGTGGCCAGGACGGTGGCGACCTTGCCCGCGCGGACGTCGGCGCCGGGCAGCCCGACCGCGCCCGCGTTGCGGCGCAGCACACCCACCGCGTCGCGGTGGTGCTCGACCAGGGTGGCCAGCGCCGCGCCGCGCGACAGCGCCTCCAACCCCAGCGCGCCCGACCCGGCGTACAGGTCGAGCACCCGGGCGCCGCGCAGGCCCACCGACGCCTCCAGCGCGCTGAACAGCGCCTCCCGCACCCGGTCCGACGTCGGCCGGGTGCCCTTCGCGGGCACCCCCAGCCTGCGCCCGCCCGCGGTCCCGGCCACGATCCTGGTCACCACCACATCGTGCCCGATCCCGGGTCGCCGACCGCACCGCGGGGACCCGCGGGGGCGGGGCACGGGGGTGAGGCGGAGCACATAGACCCGGCGGCCGATTACCGGCCGGGACAAAGCGCGTAATCTCGCTTTTCCCGTCCGAACGAACCGTGGGAGCGCTGGGTGTCGGAAACCTCGGTGAGAGAGGCCGAGATCGCGGTCGAGCAGAAGCACGTCGACGTCGTCTACACGCGGGTCGCCGAGATGCGCGGCGAGGCGGAGGCCATGCGCGACCGCGGCGACGAACTCGCCCACGGCGCGCGCAACGAGGCCGTCTTCGAGCAGGCGGCGATGCTCTTCGAGCGCGACGTGATGGTGCGGCACGCGAACCAGATCCTGCGCTCGCTCGACGCCGAGCACGAGGGCCTGGTGTTCGGGCGGCTGGACACCACCGACACCGAGACGATGTACGTCGGCCGCCTCGGGGTGCGCGACAGCGAGTTCGACAACCTGGTGACCGACTGGCGCGCCCCCGCGGCGGCGCCGTTCTACCAGGCGACCGCCGAGCAGCCGATGGGCGTGATCCGGCGCCGGGTGATCCGCTCCACCGGCCAGTCCGTGGTCGACATCGACGACGACCTGCTGATGCCCGAGGCGCGGCAGGAGACCATGCCGGTGGTCGGCGAGGGCGCGCTGATCGCCAGCCTGACCCGGGCGCGCGGCGAGAACATGCGCGACATCGTGGCCACCATCCAGAAGGAGCAGGACGAGGCGATCCGGGCGCCGTGGCGCGGGGTCACCGAGATCACCGGCGGCCCGGGCACCGGCAAGACCGCGGTCGCCCTGCACCGGGTGGCGTACCTGCTCTACCGGGACCGGCGGCGGATGGGCGGCGCGGGCGTGCTCGTGGTCGGCCCGTCGCCCGCGTTCACCTCCTACATCTCCCGGGTGCTGCCCTCGATGGGCGAGGACACCGTGGAGCTGCGCTCGCTGAGCGACCTGCTCGACGGGGTCAAGGCCACCCGCACCGACCCCGGCCCGGTCGCGGCGGTCAAGGGTTCGCTGCGGATGCGCCGGGTGCTGAAGAAGGCCATCCGCGAGGCCCCCGCCGACGCCCCGACCGAACTGCGCATCGTCTACCACGGCGAGGTCCTCAAGCTCGACGCGCGCGAACTGGCGCGGGTCCGGGCCTCGGTGCACAACGGGCGGCGCCCACCGAACCAGTCCCGGGTCGACGCGGCCGAGGCGCTGCTGGAGGCGCTGTGGCGCAAGGCGGAGTCCTACGAGGACTTCCCGGTCAAGCGCGCGGAGCTGATCACCGAACTGGGCGAGCGGATCGACTTCCACCGGTTCGTCGTCGTGTGGTGGCAGCTACTGACCCCCGGCGAGGTGCTGCGCGGCCTGTCCGACCGCCGCAGGCTGGCCAGGACGGCCGGGCGCGGCCTCACCCGCGCCGAGGTCGACCTCCTGGCCGACTCCTGGGCCGACCCGGAGGCGGGCTTCACCGTCGCCGACGTCGCCCTGCTCGACGAACTGCGGGTCCTGCTGGGCCGCCCCCCGAGGCGGCGGCACCGCAGCCGCGACAACCAGCTCCCGCCCCCGCGCGAGGACTACGACGAGTACTCCCACATCGTGGTCGACGAGGCCCAGGACCTCTCCCCCATGCAGTGGCGCATGGTCGGCAGGCGGGGCAAGTACGCGAGCTGGACCGTCGTCGGCGACCCGGTCCAGTCCTCCTGGCCGGACCCGGCGGAGGCCCGCCAGGCCCAGGAGGCCGCGTTCGGCGGACCGCGCACCCAGCACCGGCGGTTCGCGCTGCGCACCAACTACCGCAACTCGGCGGAGATCTTCGCCCTGGCGGGCCGGGTCGTCACCCACGTCGCCACCCCCGACCAGCTCCCGCACGCGGTCCGCAGCACCGGCGTCGATCCCCTGGTCCAGGTGTGCGTGGAGGACGAACTGGACACCACCGCCCTCAAGGCCGCCGCCGACCTGCTGTCCGAGGTGGACGGCACGGTCGGCATCATCACCGCCTCGTCCAGGCTCCCCGGACTCCGCACCGCCGCCGAGGGCCTCGGCGAGGACCGCCTGCGCGTGGTCGACGGCCTGGAGTCCAAGGGCCTGGAGTACGACGCGGTGGTCCTGGTCGAACCCGGCGAACTGGTCGCCGAGTCCACCACGGGCCCGCGCACCCTGTACGTGGCCCTGACCCGCGCCACCCAACGCCTCACGGTCCTCACCACGGATGAGACGTGGCCTGACGGGCGCTGACCAGATCCCAGGAACAGCACGAGGGCCGCGCTCCCACCAGGAGCGCGGCCCTCGTCGTCGGGGTGGGTGATCAGCCCGGCACGGGTTCGCGGGAGCGGGTCACCGCGATGCCGACCGGCGGTACACGGTCAACTGAACGCGCTCGTCGACGTGCCGGGTGGGCACGCCGAGGAACACAGTCGGCAGCGCGTTGCGGCGGGCAGCCGCAACGCCACTGCGCGACTCCTTCGTCCACCACGTCCGCACCCACTGCACCACCACGTCCACCGCCACAGCATCCCACCCGACACCACCGAGGTGGGCGGTGTCGGGGGGGTCAGGAAACAGGGCAAGCCGACCACCCCACAAACCGCCAGCCCGGCGAGCCAACTGCCCGGGTGGGTGGAGGTGCTTGGTCAGCCAATCACCCCGAGAACCGGCGGCCCGGCGAGCCAACTGCCCGGGTGGGTGGAGGTGCTTGGCCAACCGACCACCCCGAGAACCGCCGGCCCGGCTACGGCCCTGCCCGGGTGGGTGGATGTGT
>NZ_AYXG01000135.1 GCF_000564855.1 Actinokineospora spheciospongiae | reverse complement strand
GATCGCCATAGGGGCCCCGGCCAAACACATCCACCCAGCCGGGCACCACCCACCGAAAACCCGGGCTCTAAAACCAGAGCACATCCACCCAGCCGAGCACCACCCACCAAACGACCGGGCTCGAAACCAGAGCGCATCCACCCAGCCGGGCACCACCCACAAAAAGAACGGGGCTTGAAAGCTCAGGCGGTGTCCTCGTGCAACGCCACCTGCTCAGCAGCGATGCTGAACTCGTGCAGACCACGCAGCAGCGCGGCCCGTCCCTGCGGGCTCATCCGCTCCAGCACCTCGGCGAGCCCGGCCCGCCGAGCCGCCCGCAACCGCTCCAGCAACCGCACCCCGTCACCGGTCAGCACCAACTCCACCTCACGGCGGTCGGTCGTGGCGGAGCGCCGGTCCAGCAGACCAGCGGCCTGCAACCGGTCGCACAGCCTGCTGGCCGAGGACGCGATGGTGCCCAGTTCCTCGGTGAGCCGGGTCAGGTTGATCGGTTCGTGGTCGCCGATGAACTGCAACGCGCGCAGTTGCACCGCGGGCACCTTGGGGTACACCCCGGCGGTGGCCTTGGCCAGCACCAGCCCGAGGGCGGCGGCGGCGGCCTCGGCCTCGTCCGCCGCGCCCGCACCCGGCGGCTGGGAACCCGACGACGCAGCCATACTGCAACTCTCGCACACCGGCGGCCCCGTCGGCCCCACGCCCACCGGAGGACCCCGTGACGACCGCTGCCGAGAGCCTGCGCGTGTTCGAGACCACGCTGAGATCGCTGCCCCTGCACTCGTTCGCCGAGCGGCTGCCGGAGCTGCTGACCGAGCACGCCGCCCTGCTCGGCGCCACGGTCCGGCTGGTCGACTACCCGGCGGCGAACCTGGTGCCGCTGGTGGGTGCCGCCGAGGCGGTCCCGATCACCGGCACGCTGCCCGGTGCGGCGTTCCGCGAGCAGCAGGCCGTGGTGCAGAACGACTGGACGGTGCACCTGCCGCTGCTGTGCCGGGGCAACTGCCACGGCGTGCTCAGCGGCACCGTGCTGTCCGAGCCGGACGACGCGCGGCTGGTGGAGCTGCGCGAGGTGGCCGACGCCCTGGCGGACGCGTTGCAGGTGGCCGACCTGGGCACCGACCAGCTCGCCAGGGTGCGCCGCGACCGGCGGATGACGGTGGCCGCGGAGATGCAGTGGGAGCTGCTGCCCGGCCGCGGCCTGGCCTGCCCGGAGTTCACCCTGGCGGGCCAGTTGGAGCCCGCCTACGGGGTGCGCGGCGACAACTTCGACTGGAGCGTGGACCCCGGGAAGCTCACGCTCACCCTCACCAACGGGATGGGCGAGGGCCTGGACGCGGCGCTGCTGACCACCATCGCCATCACCGCCATGCGCAACGCCCGCCGCTCCGGCCACGGCATCGCCGAGGCGGCCGCCCTGGCCGACCAGGCGGTGTGGGGCCAGTACGCGGGCACCCACTTCGTCGCGGCGCTGCTGCTGTCCCTGGACCTGGAGACCGGTGCCCTGGGCATCGTCGACTGCGGCTCCCCCCAGGTCTGGCGCGTCCGCGACGACGAGTGCACCCGCATCCTCCTGGAGACCCAGGTCCCCCTCGGCTCCCTGGAGGAAACCCACTACCGGGTGCAGAACGAAACCCTCCGCCCCGGCGACCGCCTCCTCGTGGTCAGCGACGGGGTCTTCGACTCCCAGAGCGGCGACCGCCGCTACGCCGACGTGGCGCTCCCCAGGACGGTGCGCACCACCCGGGCCCTGCCGCCCGGCCAAGCCGTCCGGGCAGTCCTCTCCGACCTGGCGGTCTTCCGCGACCACGAGGACCTGGACGACGACGCCGTGGTGGTCTGCCTCGACTGGCACGGCCCCGCCACCCGGACCTGAGTTCCCGCGCTCGCCGTCGCACCGGCGGGCCCGGGCGCGCAACCCCGGCTAGCTGTTCGCCTGGGCCCCCGCGATCGGCAGCACGGCGGCCAACCCGGTCACGGCGAGGATTCGGTTCAGGAACGGCGGAACCCTGGCCAGCAGCAGACTCGCCCGCTCGTGGTTCAACGTCGACTTGTGCACCGCGATGAACGCGCTCAACCCGCTGGAGTCGACGAACGTCAGCCCGGACAGGTCCACCAGCAGGTCGGTGTCGTCAGCCACCAGGTCCATCAGGACCTGCTTGAACTCGACCGACGTGTGCATGTCGAGTTCGCCCTCGACGGTGACCACGACCCGCCCGGGGTCGGTGCTGACGGTGTGGTTGAAGTCGTTCATGTCGGCAGGTGTCCTGACGTGGTGAGGCCGCGGTCCCAGTGGCGCTCGACGAGGTCGAGCGCGAGCGGGAACTCGGGCAGGGCGGCGGTCAGCAGGTCACCCAGCTCGGTGACCAGGGCCGGGTCGGCACCCCGGGCGGCGAGCAGGGCCTCGGCCCAGTCCGCGGTCCACGACAGCGCCCGGGTGTCGCCGGTGAGCAGGACGGCGGAGATGGCGTGCAGTGCCTGGTCGACCACGGAGCCGACCACGCCGTCGACGCCGTCGAGCGGTGGGGTGCCCACCACCCGGGCGGTGGGCGACCAGCGGACCCGCAGGTCCGCGGCGAGCCGGTCGTGGGCCAGTGCGAGGGCGGCCTGCTCGGCGGCGACCGCCTGCGGCAGCGGCGGCGCGGTCGGCACCACCGCGGGCAGTCCGGCCACGGCGGTCACGGCGGCGCGGGCGTCGGGGGCCCAGGCGGTGGCACCGAGGGCCAGGGCGCGGACCGGGTCCGGGCCGAAGGCGGCGCCGCCGACGAGCACCGGGATGCCCGCGGCGGTGCCCGCCTCGATGAAGTGGCGGGTGGCGGGCAGCGAGCCGAGCACCGAGCAGCTCACCGCGACGGCGTCCGGGCCCAGGTCGTGCAGGTACTGGCTGAGCCGCCGGGCCGGGGTGGCGGCCCCGAGCAGGGTGGTCCGCCAGCCCGCGGTGCGCAACGCGCAGGCGATGATCGTGGCGGGCAGGGCGTGCCACTCGCGTTCGGCGCAGGCCACCACGACCTGGCCGCGGGTGGCGGGGACCCGCTCGGCGCGCCGGGCGACCGCGCGGGTGGCGACGACCGCGACCGCGGTCGCGGCGTGCTCCTGGGCGACCGTCCACTCGGCCCGCTGCCAGCGTTCACCGATCCGGCGCAGGCCCGCGGCGATCACGTCGACCAGCACCCCCAGCGGGTCGGCGCCCGCGTCGAGGAGGCCGTCGACCACCTCGACCGCGGCGTCGGCGTCGACCCGGCCGAGGGCGTCGTCGAACCGCGCCGCCGGGTCCGGGGCGCCGGGTGTGTCGGGGAAACCGCCTGGCAAGTCCCTACCTCCCGCAGAACACCGCGAACAGGGCCATGTCGTCGTGCGGACGACCGGCGAGATACTCCACCACGTCCTGCTCGACCGCCTCGCACACGGCCTCGGGGCCCGCGCCCGCGTAGACCGGGAGCAGCCGGGTGAGCCGGTCCATGCCGTAGAACCCGCGGGCGCCGCGGGCCTCGTAGATGCCGTCGGTGAACATCAGCAGCGTGTCCCCGGCGGCCAGGGTGTCCTTGACCTCGGTGTAGGTGGCCGTGGGCCGCACGCCCGCGACGATCCCGCGCGCCGCCAGCTCCTCGACGGTGCCGTCGGCGCGCAGCACGATCGGCGGCGGGTGCCCGGCGACCGCCACGGTCACCTCCGCCCCGCCGTCGGCGCCTGGCCGCACCCTGGTGCACACCGCGGTGACGAAGCGGGCGTCGCCGTCGTCGTACAGGGCGCTGTTGAGCGCACCGAGGACGACGGCGGGTGAGCGGTCGAAGTGCACGGCGGTGCGGATGCTCTGCCGGGCGCGGCCGTTGAGCACGGCGGCCTCGACGCCCTTGCCGCAGACGTCGCCCAGGGCGAGCAGCCAGTCGTCACCGTGGCCGTGCACGTCGTAGAAGTCGCCGCTGATGTCGCTGTGGTCGGCCGCGGCGCGGAACCCGGCGGCGATGCGCATCCCGGGGATGCGCGGCAGCGACGGCGGGCGCAGCCCGGCCTGCAACACCGAGGCGACCCGGCTGCGGTCCTCGTAGAGGCGGGCGGAGTCCAGCGCGGTGGCGGCGCGACCCGCGATCCGCTCGGCGAGGGCGATGTCCTCGGCCGGGAAGCCGCGGTCGCCGCCGCGCAGCAGGACCAGCACGCCGATGGTGCTGCCGCGCGCGGTCAGCGGCACCCCGAGCACGTCGGCGGGTCGCAGGTCCACGGCCTGGGCGCGCAGCGCGTCGTGCGGGATGAGGCTGTCGAGGCCGTCGGTGGTGGGCGAGTCGGGGGCGACGTGCAGCAGTTCGCCCTGCCCGGAGCGCAGCACGCGGCCCACCCCGAGGTCCTCGGCGGGGTTGCGCGCGACGGAGTCGGTGGAGGTCGGGTCGGTGCCGCCGTGCAGGGAGAGCCTGCCGAGCCGGTGGTCGGCGAGGACGACCAGGACCCAGTCGGCGAAGCGCGGGCGGAGCAGGTCCACCAGCCGCAGCACCGTGCGGCGCAGGTTCAGCGATCCGGCGAGGGCGGTGGTCACCTCGTCGGCCAACTCGGCGTGCTGCCCGGACCAGCCGGGGCCGTGGTCACCGCCCCGGGTCCGCGCGCCGGGCCCGTCGAGCGGTGGGGCCGGGATGCCCGCCGCCGGACCAGTGGTCCCGGGGATCATCGCGCCACGCTTCCCTCTCCGAAGCCAGGAGATGGGGACCAGCCTACTGGTTGTCGAGCGGCACGGGGGTCGCCGACCGCCGGTCGGCGGCGACGGTGGCCACTTCGACGAGCGGGGCGGTCACGGCGAAGTCGGCCCACACCCACTTGCCCGCGTCCGTGCCCACGGCCCCGGCGATCCCCTCGTAACCCCACGCGGTGCTGAGCGCCTCGACGATCACCAGGCCCCGGCTGCGCTCGGAGAGCAGGGTGGGTGCCTGGCGCACCGGCAGCCCGGCGGAGTGGTCGCCGACCCGCAGCCGGACCACGGCCGCGGCGAGGACGACCTCGACGTCGACCTCGCCGCAGCCGTGCTCGATGGCGTTGGTCACCAGTTCGGACGCGGCGAGGACGATGTCGCCCGCTTCACCGCGCGGCACGGCCCACGAGCCCAGCGCCGCGGACACGAAGTCGCGGGACTCGCCGACCGAGGACTCGACCGCCGGGAGGCGGGTGACCAGTCGCCGCACCCTCCCGCTGTCGGGTGCCATCCCGTTCACCGCACCTGCCACCGCCCTCCGTCCGTCGAACGCGGGAACCCGCCACCGCAGGCCCACACCGGACGGGGTGGTGTGACCGCGGGCGGCCCCCCGCTTGTGCACCACCGGCACGCGCCGCACTGCCTGCTCGCTCACGACCGGGGGTGTACCCCGTTCACGGCCCGGTGAACCACCGGGCCGGACCGGCTGGTCGGGGGCGGGTCAGGCGGTGCCCGCGAGGCCGAAGACCTCGGAGAGCCCGGTGATCTCGATGATGCGGCGGACCCGGTCGTGCGGGGCGGACAGCGTCAGCGTCCGCCCGCCCTCCTCGGCGGTGCGCAGCGCAGCGACCAGCACCCGCAGGCCCGCCGAGTCCATGAACTCCACGCCCGCCAGGTCCACCTGCACGCCGGTGGCGCCGGGGGTGGCGAGCGCGTCGGACAGCTCGGCCTCCAGCTGCGGTGCGGTCGCCAGGTCGACCTCGCCGGTCACCGACACGACGACCGGGTCGGTGCCCTCGCTCTTGATGTCCACGTTGTTCCTTCCCTCGGCGGGTGGGGACACGCCCACACCCGGGTGACAGTAGTGCCGCACCCCGGCGCGCACCGGGCGCGGGCGGGCGGATCTTGCCCCAGGAGGAACCGTTTCGCCCGGCGAACTCCTGGGTAAGTCGTGGTCGCACCCCCGCGGCGCGGAGCGGGACCTTGAGGAGGGAACCACCATGGCCGAGATCACCCGACTGCCCAAGCCGGTCTCCGACGAGTGGGCCTGGCAGCTCGCAGGCTCCTGCCGGGGCACCGACAGCATGGTGTTCTTCCACCCGGACGCCGAGCGCGGACCGGCCAGGCACGCCCGCGAGGAGCGCGCCAAGGAGATCTGCCGGGCCTGCCCCGTGCTGGCGCAGTGCCGCGAGCACGCGCTGGCCGTGCAGGAGCCGTACGGCATCTGGGGTGCGATGGGCGAGGGCGAGCGGCGCACGCTGATCGCCCAGCGCAGGCGCGAGGTCCGCGTCTCGTAGCCGGGTGGCCGGGGGGCCGCGGCCCCCTCCCGTCCGCTTCTGGGCATGGGAGCGTCAGCCTGCCAGGGTGTCCTCGCCGAGGGCGGCGCGCAGCCGCTCCAGCGTCTTGGCCAGCAGCCGGGACACCTGCATCTGCGACACACCCACCCGGCGGGCGATGTCGGCCTGGCTAAGCCCGCGGAAGAAGCGCAGCACGATGATGCGCTGCTCCCGCTCGGGCAGCTCGGCCAGCAGCGGCCCGAGGGCACGGCGGTTGTCCACCTCCGCCAGCCGCTCGTCCTCGTAGCCGAACCGGTCGCCGCTGGGTTCCGACAGCCGCGCGTCCAACGAGGTCCCCTGCTTGCCCGCGCTCGCCACGAGGGCCTCGTAGACCTGCTCCTTGGTGAGGCCGAGGTGTTCGGCCAGCTCGCTGGGCTTCGGTGCGCGCCCGAGCCGCTGGCTCAACTCGTTGCGCCCGGCCGCGACGGTGACGTGCAACTCCTTGAGCTGGCGCGGGACCCGCACCGCCCAGCCGGTGTCGCGGAAGTGCCTGCGCAGCTCACCCATGATCGTGGGGATGGCGAAGGCGTAGAAGTTGCCCCGTTCCGCCTCGAACCGGTCGACCGCCTTGATCAGGCCGATGGTGGCCACCTGCACGAGGTCTTCGAGCTGGTCACCGCGCCGGTCGAACTTGCGGGCGAGGTTGCGGGCCAGGTCGACGTGGTCGGCGACCAGTTCACCGCGCAGCGCGGCGCGGGCCGGGTCGGCCGGGTCCAGTTCGGCCAGTCTGCGGAACCGCGCGATGTCGGCGGCGTCGCGCGCCTCCTTGTCGCGCGCGGCGTCCTCGCGGGTGCTCACGGCGAATCGATTCCGGCGGGCCCCGACGTCAGCTCGATCGTGACGCGGTGGCCGCCGCCCGCGGGCTCGACCCGTTCGGTCACCCCCTGGGCCAGGGTCGTCAGGATCTGCCACCCCATCGCGTCGGCCGACGGCGGGGTCGGCCCCGTGGCGTCGACGCCGACGCGGACGGTGATCACCTGCTCCCCCGGCTCGAACCCGCACGCCAACGCCGAACCGGGCACCGCCGCGCGCACCAGCAGCGAGCAGGCTTCGTCCACGGCCATCCGCAGGTCCTCGATGGCGTCGAGGTCGAAGTCCAACCGCATGGCGATGTCGGCGGCGAAGGACCGCAGCAGCGGCACCTGTTCGGCGTCGGCGAAGACCTTCACCTCGACGGCCCGCACCCCGTGGGCGCGGACGACCGGGCTGGTTCCGACCTCAGACACACGTACCTCCTGCCGTCCCAAGCTGTCCCGGGACCGTACCCCCTGCGCGACCTCCGCAGAACGGTGGTGGAGCGGGGTGGGATTCGCGCCGTCACCGGCGCCATCACCACCCCGCCCCACGGCAACGGGCTCACGGGGGCAGGACCCGTGAGCTGGTACCCCGACTTGATCAGAGTTAAACCGGTCTAGCGGAAAGAATTTCGCGAGTAGGTCCGGGAGAAGTCCCCGAGGCCGCCGAAGTAGGTCCCGACCAGCAGCGCGGGGTCGGTGGCGACGGAACCCCGGGGCACCGACCCGTCGTTGCCGTCGTCCCAACCCCACGAGGTGTTCGCGGCGTTGTCCTTGCCGTTGTCACCCCGGAACGTGCCCGGGGCCGCGTAGGTCTCGGTGTTCGCGCGCCGCGCCCAGAGCCCACCGGCGTCCAGCATGTTCACCAACTGGTAACCCACCGAACTGTCGGTGCCCGACGACGGGACCTCGGCGGTGCCGCTCGGGTAGTAGACGACGCCGTCGCCGTCGGGGGCGTGCTGGGCGTTCTTGGCGTAGAGCCCGTGCCCCTTGGCCTCCTGGAAGGTCGTGGGGTGCGCCACACCGCCGTAGGTCTGCATGACGACCTGCCCGTCGACGCTCTCCCCACCACTGGTGAAGGGACTGCCCGCGGGCGTGTAGGAGTAGAAGTCGCTGTGCGCGACGGTGACCATGCCTTCGAAGGCGCCGTAGGTCGACCCGTCCTTGCGCACGGTCAGCAGCAGCCCCTCCATGTCGTTCTCGTGCGTGAACTGCTCGAACGGGTCGGGGAAGTCCTCCCAGTCGCGCGGGTGGTAGAGCGCGTAGGTCAGGAACCAGTGCGTCCCCGTCTCGACGACGCTGTAGTAGACGGCGCCCTTGAGCCGGTTGACGTCGGCGGACTGGTTCTCCCAGTTGTTGACCGCGTTCCAGTCCCCGTCGTAGTCCACGCGGGAGAGGTAGTCGGCGTCGTAGTCGCTGGAATCGGTGTCCTGGTAGTGGATCGGCGCCCACCGGGTCGCCAGCGCGAGGTCGGACGGCGCGGCGGCGGCGGGGGTGGGGAGCAGGGTGACACTCGCCGCGGCCAAGGCGCAGGCGAGCACGGTCAGGCGGGACATGCGGCAGGGACCTCCCGTGTGTGGGGTGTGATCATGTGACTACCGCACGTGTGTGAAGCGGGGGTGGCCCGCACGCCAAATCGTGATCGTCGGCCGGGGAAGCCTCGGCCACCGGGCCGCGCCGGTTCCACCGGTCGGGTCAGCGGTCCGGGCCGGGTTTCGTGGTGCCCGCCCGGTCCGGCCCCTTGCCCAGCAGCGCCGCCGGGCGGATGGCGAGGTCGCCGAACTTGGAGCGGGCCTTGTCCGCGGCCTGGTCGGCCTCGCGCCAGCCCTGTTCCGGTGCGTCGAGCGCCAGTTGCTCCGACTCCCCCGCTCCCAGTTGCTCCACGCGGACACCGATCAGCCGCACCGCGCCGGGCGGGGTCTGCTCGTCGAGGAGTTGGGCCGCCGTGCGGTAGATCTCCTGGGTGACGTCGGTGGCGACCGGGAGGGTGCGGGAGCGGGAGATGGTGGTGAAGTCGGCGTAGCGGACCTTGATCGCCACCGTGCGCCCGCGCAGGCCCCGGGAGCGCAGGGTGGTGGCCGTGCGCTCGGCGAGGCGCAGCAGTTCGCGGCGGAGCAGGGCGCGGTCGTGGTGGTCGGTGTCGAAGGTCTCCTCGGCGCCCACCGACTTCTCCGCGCTGCGCGGGACCACCGGGCGGTCGTCGTGGCCCTGGGCCAGGGCGTGCAGGTGTTCGGCCATGGCGACCCCGATCATCCGCCGGAGCCGGGGCAGGGGGGCCGCGGCGACGTCGGCGACCGTTTCCAGGCCGACGTCGAACAGGCGCTCCGCGGTCTTCTTGCCCACGCCCCACAGCGCGGAGACGGGGAGGGGGTGCAGGAAGGCGGTGACCTCGGTCTTCGGGACGACCAGCATGCCGTCCGGCTTGGCCAGGCCGGAGGCGAGCTTGGCGACGAACTTGGTGGGCCCGACACCGACCGAGCAGACGATGCCGTGCTCGGCGTGGACCCGGCGGCGGATCTCGGCGCCGACGCCCGCCGGGGTGGTGCGCAGCCTGCGCAGGGAACCCGACACGTCCAGGAAGGCCTCGTCCAGGCTCAGCGGCTCGACCAGGGGGGTGATCTCGCGGAAGATGGCGAGGACGCCCGCGGAGACCTGCTGGTACAGGGCGAACGTGGGGGGCAGGAACACCGCCCTGGGGCACAGCCTGCGGGCCTGCACCGTGGGCATGGCCGAGCGGACGCCGTGTCGGCGGGCGATGTAGTTGGCCGAGGACACCACCCCGCGCACCCCGACGCCGCCGACGACCACCGGGCGGTCGCGCAGTTCCGGGCGCTCGCGGATCTCGACCGAGGCGTAGAAGGCGTCCATGTCGACGTGCAGCATCGGGCAGCCGGTGTCCTCCGGCCACCCGCCCGGTCCGGCCCGGTACCTCTCGACCAGCCCCCTGGGCAGGTCAGCGCTGCGCCCCACGCCCCTGAGCAAACCACAGGGGTCCGACGATCAGCGGCGGGCCAGGGCGTGCAGCCGGGTGGCGATGTCGCGCAGCGGGGGGACGCGGGCGGCGGCGGCCTCCAGTTCGGCCAGGGCGTCCGGGTTGGCCTCCAGCACCGACCCGCCGACCAGGTCCGACACCACGCCCTGGCCCTGCAGCACCTCGACCACCAGGTCCGCGTCGGTGAGCAGGGCGGTGAGGCCGTCGGTGTCGAAGCGGCGCAGCAGGGTCTCCCCCGGCGCGCGCAGGGTGCCCGCGGGGTCGTCGAGCAGCCTGCGGGCGTCGACGAGCCTGCCCGCGACCGCGCGGTGCAGGACGGCGGCGAACCGGTTGGCCACCACGACCGACAGGGCGCCGCCGGGGGCGACCGCGCCCGCGAGGGCGGCGAGGGTCGTCCCGGGGTCGTCGACGACCTCCAGCAGGCCGTGCGCGAGGACCAGGTCGACGCCGCCGGGGGTGGCGACGTCGGCGAGGGCGTCGCTGTCGGACTGCACGGCGGTGATCCGGTCGGCCACGCCCGCCTCGACGGCGCGGCGGTGCAGGGTGGCCAGCGCGTTCGGGCTGGGTTCCACCACGGTCACCGCGCACCCGTCGGCGGCGAGGGACACCGCCAGGACCCCGCTGCCCGCGCCCACGTCGAGCACGTGCGGTGCCGCCCCCCGGCGGTCGCGGGCGGCGGTCAGCTCGGCGTCGAGCACTCGGCGAACAGCATCCGGTCGCATGGACAGGGACTCTAGAGACTCTAAGGTCTAGGACGTGCAAACGGTCGCAGTGCTCAGCCTCAAGGGTGGCGTCGGGAAGACCACGGTGGTGCTCGGCCTGGCCTCGGCCGCGCTGCGCCGGGGCGCCCGCACGCTGGTCGTCGACCTGGACCCGCAGTGCAACGCGACCGCCACCCTGGACCCGGCGGACACCGAGGCCACCCTGGCCGACGTGCTGGAGACCCCCCGCCCCTCGGTGCTGCGCGCCGCGATCGCCCCGAGCGGGTGGAGCGACGAGGTCGACGTGATGGTCGGCTCCGAGGAACTGGAATCGCTCAACGACCCGGACCCGGGGCAGCGCAGGCTGGAAAAGCTGGGCCGGGCGCTGGCCGAACTGGGCTCGCTGCTGGCCGAGGACGAGCTGCCGTACCAGATGGTGCTGATGGACTGCCCGCCGTCGCTGGGCCGGTTGACCCGGTCGGCGCTGGTGGCCGCGCAGGGCGCGCTGCTGGTGACCGAGCCCACGCTGTACGCGGTGTCCGGGGCGCAGCGGGCGTTCGAGGCGGTCGAGCACACCCGGCGCGAGCAGAACCCGAACCTGGTGCCGCTGGGCGTGGTGGTCAACAAGGTGCGCACGCACTCCTACGAGCACCAGTTCCGCATCGCCGAGCTGCGGGAGAGCTTCGGCTCGCTGGTCATGCCGGTGGCGCTGCCCGACCGGCTGGCGGTGCAGCAGGCGCAGGGCGCGTGCATGCCGATCCACCAGTGGCACACCCCCGGGGCGCGGGAGGTGTCGCTGGCGTTCAACCTGCTGCTGGCCCGGGTCCTGCGGACCGGTGGCCGCGGCCGCCACCAGGCCATCGCCTGGCCGGACGACGACGACACCGACTCCACCGACCCCGACCCCACCGACCCCGCGCAGCGGGCGGCCGACTGAGCGCGGTGGCACCCTGGGGGGATGCCCGAGGGAGACACGGTCTACCGCACCGCCGCGCGCCTGCGCACCGCCCTGCTCGACCGGGTCCTGACCAAGGGCGAGCTGCGCCACCCCCGCCTGTCCACGGTGGACCTGGCGGGCCGGGTCGTGGTGGGCACGCGCACGGTCGGCAAGCACCTGTTCCTCCGGTTCGACCGGGACCTGAGCCTGCGCAGCCACCTGGGCATGGACGGCGCCTGGGACGTCTACGCGCCGCGGGGGCGCTGGCGCAGGCCCGCCCACCAGGTCCGCGCCCACCTGGTCAACGCCGAGCACCAGGTCGTCGGGTTCAACCTGCACGAGATGGCACTGGTGCCCACGGCGGAGGAGGACCGGCTCGTCGCGCACCTCGGGCCGGACCTGCTCGACCCGGCGTGGGGTCCCGAACTGGCCGCCGAGGCGCAGTCGCGGCTGACCGCGGACCCGGCTCGGGAACTGGGGTTGGCCCTGCTGGACCAGCGGGTGATGGCCGGGGTCGGGAACGTGTACAAGGCGGAGATCTGCCACATCCTGCGGGTCTCGCCGTGGTCGCCGGTGTCCGCGGTGTCGGCCGAGGAGACGGTGGAGCTGGCCCGGGACCTGCTGGAGCGCAACAAGATGCGGGTCGACCGGTGCACCACGGGCGACACGCGGCGGGGGCGGGAGCTGTGGGTCTACGGGAGGCGGCGGACGCCGTGCCTGCGCTGCGGCGGGGCGGTGGTGGCCGGGGTGCAGGGGGCTGACGTGCGGGAACGGGTGGCCTACTTCTGCCCGGTGTGCCAGCCGGGGCCTCGTGGAGCTGCTGCTCCGGGCACTCGGGCGCGTGCCGCGGTCAGGTACCTCTGAGGCTGTGTTTCGGGGTTCCGTTGTGCGGCTTGGGGTTTGGTGAGGATGCACGGGTGGGTGGATGCGCTCGGCCGTGCCTGTGTCCTGCAAAGCGCCGGGGGTTTGTGGGTGTGCCCGGGTGGGTGGATGTGTTTGGCCGGGGCC
>NZ_AYXG01000134.1 GCF_000564855.1 Actinokineospora spheciospongiae | reverse complement strand
CACAGCGGGAAACGTCCCCGTGGGCGCGCGGCGACGGCCTGCGGCATCCACCGATTCCTCTGGCCTGCGCTCCACGGCGGGAAACGTGCCGGTCGGCGCACGGCGGCGGCCTGCGGCATCGGCAGGCTCTTCCGACCTGCGCTCGACCGGCGGGAACGTCCCACTGGGAGTACGGCGATGACCTGCGCCATCAGCAGGCTGATCCGACCTGCGCTCCACAGCGGGAAACGTCCCCGTGGGCG
>NZ_AYXG01000133.1 GCF_000564855.1 Actinokineospora spheciospongiae | reverse complement strand
TTAGAGGTCCTAACAGAGTCGTTGGATGTGTCGCCAGGTGATGATGCAGGTGGCGAGGCCGAGGAAGGCTTCGTGGATGTCGTCGCGGCGTTCCCAGCGGATGCGCAGCCGTTTCATGCCGTGATACCAGGCGATGGTGCGTTCAACGACCCACCGGACGGTGCCCAGCCCGGATCCGTGGGGACGTCCGCGGCGGGCGAAGCGGGTGCGGACGTCCCGGGCACGCATGCGGCGGCGGTACTTGTCGTGGTCGTAGGCCCGGTCGCCGTAGACCGTCTCCGGCCGGTGACGAGGGCGCCCACGCCGCCCGCGCACGCGGGGCACCGCGTCGAGCAGCGGCTCCAACTGGGTGACGTCGTTGCGGTTGCCGCCGGTCAGGACCACAGCCAGCGGGATCCCGTTGCCGTCGGTCAGGACATGGTGCTTGGAGCCCGGTCGGGCGCGGTCGACCGGACTCGGCCCACTTTTGGGCCCCGCCGCGCGGCCCGCACATGCGAGGAATCGATCACCGCCCGATCCCAGTCCAGCCTCCCCGCCGAGTGCAACTCCGCCAGCAACACCGCATGCAACCGGGACCACACCCCGGCCTTGTTCCAGTCACGCAACCGACGCCAACACGTCATCCCCGACCCGAACCCCAACTCCTGGGGCAGGAACTCCCACTGGATGCCCGTGTGCAGCACGAACAGGATCCCGCACAACACCCGCCGATCCGGCAACCGCTTCCGCCCCGGATTGCGTGACCTGCGCTCCACCACCGGCAACAACGGCTCGACCCGCTCCCACAATCCGTCCGAGACAATCCACGGCGGCGCCTCACCTCTCCTCACCAGACCATGATCCACAACCGACGACCACGTTGCCACACAAGTTGATCATTCTGTTAGGAACTCTTAGTCAGGCCGGCGATTTTCGGGGTGGCTGATTGGGCCGCTGCGCCGGTGGGGTTCGCGGTGGCCGACCGCCGGCCTGCGGTCGGTGGGGTGGGCCGGTGGCTGGGGCTGGGAAACGAACCCGGCCCCGGGCACCCTGGTGGATGCTCGGGGCCGGGTGGCGGGTGGGCGCGGTCAGACCGCGCGGACCGTGGTGGCCTCGGGGCCCTTGCGGCCCTCGCCCACCTCGAACTCGACGGCCTGGGAGTCCGGCAGGCCCGCCGGGTCGTAGGCGTGGACCGCGGAGTGGTGGAAGAACAGGTCGGCGCCGCCGCCCGCGGGGGTGATGAAGCCGAACCCCTTCGCGCCGCTGAACCACTTGACGGTTCCCTGGGTCATCGTGTTGCTCCTGACGGGTTGGACGGGCACGCGGGCGCGTGTCCGTGCCGGGTGGGTTTCTGGGGTCAGCGCAGGTAGCGGCTGAGGCGCTCGACGAGGGCCGAGCGGTCCAGCGGCGTGACCGGTTGCGCCGGGGGTGGGCCGTCGGGGTGCAGGGCGTGGGCGACCAGGCCCGCCACCGACAGCGGTGGGGGCACGGGGTCGCCGCCGAGACGGGCGAGGACGATGGCGGGTTCGACCGGGCGGGTCTCCACGGAGACCGCCCAGCCTTGGCACTCGGTCCACAGCAGCATCAGGTCGCGGCCGGGGTGTTCGGGGACGCGGCGGCTGAGGGCGAGGTAGGCGGTGGCGGTGTCGGTGACCTCGCAGGTGACGCCCTCCGGGGGCACCCCGACGGTCGTGGCCACCGCGCGGACGTAGGCGTCGAGCGCGGCGGACAGGGCGTGGGCGTCGTAGGCGGGGGCCGTGTCGGGTTCGGCGTCCGGGTCCGGCAGGTCGAGCATGGACAGCAGGTCGCGGCGGTCGCCGCTGTCGCGGGCGAAGCTGGCGACGGTGCGGCCCGCGCGCATGCGTTCGACGCCCTCTGCGCGGACGGCCTCGGCTCGGCCCCGGGCGAACGAGCCAGGGTCGCGGCTGGGTCTTCCCGGTGCGGGGTGGATCACGGGACCTCCGTCTTCGCCGTCCGGTCGGGCCGGTGCGGGGCCGCGCGGTGGTCGCGGGCGACGGGGAAGCGGGGTGGCGCGGCGGACCTCGGAGCGCGGGTGGTCGCGGGCGGCGAGAACGAACCGCGACAGCCGTGAGGCGGCAGAGCGAGCGGAGGGCCGGACAGGCCGATGCTCCCGTCCCCGACCGGCAGTACCGGATCGGACTGGTGGGGGATCGCGCCCGCCGAGTGCGAGCGGCTGGTGATCCCGACCAATGCCGACACTACCCCACAAACGGCCGCGAGGTCGGGCGTTCACCCTTCACGGCCGCCAGGAGACCGCCGCCGCGGCCGAGAAGTCGCCCGCGTGCGCGAACCCGGCGAACACCACCAGTGACCCGTCGGGCACCCGGCCCGCGCGCAGTTCCCGGTCGAGCGTCAGCGGCATGGCCGCGCCGAAGAGGTTGCCGCAGTCGTCGAAGGTGTCGGGGTGGCGTTCGGCGGGCAACCGCAGCGCTTCGCGCCAGGTGCGCAGGAACACCCGGTTCGGTTGGTTGGTCACGAGCAGGTCGATGTCGGCGGTGTCCACACCGATGCGGTCGCAGACCGCGGCGGCGGCCTCGGGCACCAGCCGGTTGCCCCGGGTGAGGACCTCGGCTATCCCCGACTCGGTGAAGCCGACGCGCAACTGCCCGGTGCCCAGTAGCGGCGGCCGTCACCGGTCACCACGGTCATGTCGCCCGCGAACTCTGGGTGGTGCTTGCACTCCACGTCGAGGATCGGGGAAGCGTCGGACACGGTGAGCAGCGCGCCGAACCTGCGGGCGACGGTGCCGCCGCAGCCGACGACCGGCAGGTCCGGCAGTTGGGTGTGGGTGATGAGCACGTCCACACCGGACACCGCGCGGGCGCCGCGCCGCTCGACGAGCCCGGTGGCGGCGCGCTCCACCACGTCCTCGGCGGTCTCGTCGGTGACGTGGTGGCGGTGGCGGGGGCGCGGAACATGACGTTGTCGACGAGTTCGTCGGTTCCGGCGAGGGCGGCGAAGTGGTCGGCGGCGACCCGGCGCCCGGGCAGGTAGGAGGAGACGTCGGTGAGGCTGACCGGGACCACGCGCCCGCCCCCCACGACGCCGGGGTGAGCGGGGTGCCCGCGGCGTGGCGGTGTTCGCAGATCGCCTTGAGGTTGCGCAGTTCCATCAGGTGGCCCGCGGGGAACAGGTCCCAGAAGTCACCGACCCACACGCCCCGCCCGGCGAGGGCACTCGATCGAGACGAACGCGGGCGCCCGGCCCGCGTCGATGTCGACCAGGGCCCGGTGCAGGTCGGCGGCGGTGTCGACGTGCCGGGCGTCGAGACCGGGGAACATCGCGGCCATGCCCGCGCCGAGGTGCGACCTGCGGAACCGGTTGCCGGTGTCGACGCCGTCGAGGAACAGCTCCTCGCGGGTGGGGCACATGCCGTGGGCGTTGTTGTCGAAGACGATGAAGGTGACGGGCAGGTGGTGTTCGA
Organism: Actinokineospora spheciospongiae; assembly: GCF_000564855.1. Lineage (GTDB taxonomy): Bacteria > Actinomycetota > Actinomycetes > Mycobacteriales > Pseudonocardiaceae > Actinokineospora > Actinokineospora spheciospongiae. The sequence goes on along the minus strand of NZ_AYXG01000133.1, from coordinate 12,903 downwards.
CGGCGGTGTGCACCTCCATGCCGTGCATGAAGAACGCGCCGTCCCCGGCGATGGCGTGGCAGCGGCGGCCGCGGGCGAAGGCGGCGCCGATGGCCGCGCCGAAGCTGTGGCCCATGCCGCCCATGCCGAGCGCGACGACGAACCGGCCGCGGCGCGGCGCGGCGCGGGCAGGTGGTGGACGGCGCCCGCGCCGGTGTTGCCCGCGTCCACGAACACGTCCGCGTCGTCGGGCAGGGCGGCGGCGACGGCCGCCACGGCGTCCGAATAGGACGTTCTCCGGCCGGGGTGCGGCGGGACGGGCAGCGGCGCGGGGAGCGGGACCGGGGCGCGGCGCGGCGCCCGCGTCGGCGAGGGAGGCGGCCAGCAGTGCCAGTTCGCGGCGGAGGTCGCCGGTCAGCCGGTGGCACGGGCCGACGAACGGCTCCGCGCGGCCGAAGCAGACCAGCGGCACGCCCGCGAGCGCGTCCTCGATGCCCGCCCTGGCCACGAGCGGCAGCCGGGTGCCCACGAGCAGGCAGAGGTCGGCCCGCTCGGCGTGCCCGCGCACCGCCGGGTGGCCCATCACCCCGACCACCCCGACGAAGCGCGGGTCGTGGTTGTCGAAGACGTCGCGGGCGTCCGGCGCCACCGCGATCGACGCGTCGAGCCGGTCGATCAGCCGCGCCGACTCCGCCCGGGCGTCGGCGCGGGCGACACCGTCCTCGGCGATCACCAGCACCTCTCCCCCGGCGGCGCGCACCCGCCCGACCAGCGCGCGCACGCGGGCGCGGGTGCGGCCGCCGTCGCTGTCGGGCGGGCCCGGCGGTGGGCAGCCGCGCGGCGCGTCGACGACGGCGCACTGGACGTCCTTGGGCAGCAACAACGCCGCGGGCCCGCCGCGGCGGGCGGCGGCGACGGCGCCGGAGAGGGCCGGGCCCAGGGCCGCCGGGTCGTCGACCCTGGCGCAGAACCGGGTCACCGCCGCGAACACCCGCCGCGCGTCGGGGGAACCGGCCTTGCCGCTGGTGTCCTGGAAGGCGCCGCGGCCCTCCTGCCCGGTGGGCGGCTGGCCCACGAGCGCGAGGACCGGCACCCGCGCGGCGTGCGCCTCGGCGAGCCCGGCGAGCAGGTTCAGCGCACCGCCGCCGGAGGTCGCCACGACCACGCCGAGGCGGTTGCCGGTCCTGGCGCAGCCGTCGGCCATGGCCACCGCGGCGAACTCGTGCTTGGCCGGCACGCCGGTCAGCGCGGGGTGGCGGGCCACGGCGGCGGTGACGTCCTCGATGTTGGCACCGCCGATGCCGAAGACGTGCCCGACGCCGAGGTCGGCCAGGGTCGCGGCCAGGTGCCCGGCCACCGTGTCGCGCTCGCGCATGTCCGCCTCGTCCCGTGCCGGGCGCGCACCCGGACCCGGGTAGGCGCCGTGTCGAAAACGGTGACGTACCGACAAAAAGCGTTGTTGTGCAACGATTTTTCGAGCCCAAGGCTTGTTGAATCCACGTCCAATAGGACTCTCACACGCTGCTGAACCCGTGTCAACTAAGCTCGGGCCATGGCCGCGAACGCCTCCGGTTCCCCCCGCAGCCGGATGACCGTCGAGCAGCGCAGGGACCAGTTGCTGCGCATCGGTGCCCGGCTGCTGGCTGACCGCCCGTACGACGAGGTGTGGGTCGACCAGGTCGCCGAACTGGCCCAGGTCTCGCGCGGGCTGCTCTACCACTACTTCCCCACCAAGCGGGACTTCGCCACGGCGATCATCCAGACCGAGGCCGACCGGATGCCGGCGATGACCGAGCCCGACCCGGCGCTGCCGGTCGCCGAGCAACTGGTGGCGGGCCTGGACGCCTACTTCCGGTACGCCGAGGACAACGAGGCGGGCTACCGCGCCCTGCACGGCGGGGCCGCGCTGGCCGACGAGAAGGTGCGCGCGATCCTCGCCGCCAACCACACCCGCCAGGAGGACTGGGTCGTCGACGCCCTGCACCCCGGCGGCGGGGCACCGGTGGCGCTGCGGGTGGCGGTCCGCGGCTGGATGGCGTTCATCGTCGCGGTCTGCCTGGACTGGCTGCGCGAGCGCGCGCTGACCCGCGACGAGGCCCGCGACCTGTGCGCGCGGGCGCTGTTCCGGCTCACCGGGTTGCCCGGGTGAGCCGGGTCGCCACTCGCCGCGGGCAGGGGTCGCGGGCGGGAACCGCGGTGTGTCGACGACAACCGTTGGCAGACAACACTTTCACGTCGAAGGTTGGTGGGGGCCATCGTCGAGGGCGTTGACATGTCGCTCGGTGCGCGCTTGGCCGCTCATGGTGCCGTCTCCACGGCGCTGGCCCGGTGCGGTGATCGCGAACTGCGCGACCTCGTCGAGGGCGGCGAACCGGTGGGGTCCGGCATCGGCGGGACGACGGTGCTGCTGGAGGTCGGCGGGACCCCGGTGTTCGTCAAGCGGGTGCCGCTGACCGAGCTGGAACTGCGGCCGGAGAACCTGCGGTCCACGGCGAACCTCTTCGGGCTGCCCACCTTCTGCCACTACGGCGTCGGGGTCATCGGGGCGCCGGGCTTCGGGGCCTGGCGGGAACTGGCCGTGCACACCACGACGACGGACTGGGTGCTCGCCCAGGACCACGAGGGCTTCCCACTCATGTACCACTGGCGGGTGCTGCCGCACCCCGGGCAGTCGCTCCCAGAGGAACTGGCCGACGTGGAGCGGGCCGTCGCCCACTGGGGAGGCGGGTCGGCGGTGCGCCGCCGGATCGAGGCCCTGCGGGACGCCCCGGCGAGCATCGCGGTGTTCCTGGAGTACATCCCGCAGAACCTGCACGACTGGCTGGGTGCCCAGGTCGAGGCGGGCGACGAGGCCACCGAGCGGGCCTGCGCCATGGTCGAGGGACAACTGCGGGCCGGGACCTCGTTCATGAACGCCCGTGGCCTGCTGCACTTCGACACCCACTTCCAGAACATCCTGACCGACGGCCAGCGGCTGTACTTCGCGGACTACGGCCTCGCGATCTCCTCCCGGTTCGCCCTGTCCGAGGAGGAGACCGACTTCCTCGCCGGGCACTGGACCTACGACCGCTGCTACAGCGCCACGCACCTGGTGAGCTGGCTCATCACCGCCCTGTACGGCTACAAGGGGGACGAACGCACCGCGTTCGTCCGCGCCTGCGCCCGGGGGGAGTCCCCGAGCGGCGTCCCGCCGCGGGTCGCGGCGATCCTCACCCGCCACGCCCCGCTCGCCGAGGTGATGACGGACTTCTACCGCGGGTTCCAACGGGAGAGCAGGCGCACCCCGTACCCGTCGGCGGAACTCAGCCGGATCGAGCAGCTCGTCCACCGCCCGACCTGATCAACCGCTGAGGGACCCCCGGCACCGACCACTAGGCTCGTGCCATGCCCGCGAACGCCTCCGGCCCACCCCGCAGCCGGGTCGCCGGTCTCCTGCTGGCCGCGGGTGGGGGGCGCCGGTTCGGGATGCCCAAGGCGCTGGTGCCCTTCGGCGGTGGCCTGCTGGTCGAGCACGCGCTGGTGGCGCTGGGCGGGTGCGACCCGGTCGTCGTGGTGCTCGGCGCCGGTGCGGACCGGGTGCCGCCGCTGGCCGCGACCGTCGTGCGGAACCCGGACTGGGCCACCGGCATGGGTTCCTCGCTGCGGGTCGGCCTGGCCGCGCTGCCCGCCGACGCGGACGCGGTGGTCGTGCTGACGGTCGACACCCCCGGGGTCACCCGCGCGGCCGTGGACCGCCTCGCCGCGCTCGCCCACCCCGACGCGCTGGCCAGGGCCTCCTACGCCGGCGAGCCCGGCCACCCGGTCCTGCTCGGCCGCGCCCACTGGCCCGGTGCGGCCGCCGCGGCCCACGGGGATACCGGGGCCCGCCCGTACCTGCGCGCCCACCCGGTGCTCGACGTCCCGTGCGCCGACATCGCCGACGGCGCCGACGCCGACCACCCCCACGACCTGCCCGGAAACCGAGGAGAGCACAACTGATGGCCGATGACGTCTACGGCGACCTGGTGTCCCGGCACCTGACCGCGGTCGGTGAACGCAACGACGAGGCGCTGCGGGAGGTGGCCGAGCTGATGCTCGCGGGCATCCGGGCGGGTGGGCTGGTGCTCACCGCGGGGGCGGGCCACTCGCTGGCCGCGGTCGCGGAGACCTTCTTCCGCGCGGGCGGCCTGGCCTGCGTCCGCCCGCTGTTCACCGACCGCCTCCAGGTCTTCGGCGGTGCCCGCCAGGCCACGGCGGCCGAGCGCGAACCCGGCCTCGCGGCGGGCGTCTTCGCCGAGGTCCCGCTCTCCGGCCACGACCTGCTGTTCGTGTTCTCCAACTCCGGCATCAACCACTACCCGGTGGAGCTGGCCGCCACGGCGCGGGAAGCGGGGGTCCCGGTCGTCGCCGTCACCTCGGTGACCACGTCGGCGGCCTCCCCGGTGCGCGCGGGCTCCCGCCTGCTCGACCACGCCACGGTCACCCTCGACACCCTCACCGGCCCCGGTGACGTCGCCTACCCCACGGCCGCCCCGGTCACGGCGTCGCTGTCGACGCTGAGCAACGCCTACCTGTGGAACCAGCTCCTCGCCCGCCTGCACGACCTGGCCACCGCCGAGTCGGTCACCCTCCCCCTGTGGCGCAGCTCCAACGCCGAGGGCGGCGACGCCGCCAACGCCCAGTACCTCGACATCTACGGCAGCCGCGTACCGCACCTGGGCACCCAGCTCCCCTGACGCACCGGGCCACAACCGCGCCGCGTGCCCGCCGCCCCGGAAGGGCGGGCGGACACGCGGCGCGGCCAGTGGTGGAGTCGCCCGGGAGCGCTACCCGATGGTCGGGAGCGGAACCCGGGCAGGAGTCGGGGCCGGGGCCTCGGCGGCGCACCTGAGGTCGTGCGCCGGGCGCTGCCCGCCGAGCAGGTACGCGGTCACCTCGTCGTTGGCGCACTTGTTCCCGCCCAGGGCGTAGGCGCCGTGCCCGCCCTGGTCGATGGTCAGCATCGCCGCCCGGTCCCCGAAGGCGCGGCGCGTCGTCCGGGCACCGGCCAGCGGCGTGGCGGGGTCGCGCTCGTTCTGCACCATGAGCACGTTGCGCGGTCCGCGGTCGGAGATCCGCACCGGCTGCTCCACGGGGTCCGCCCAGAAGGCGCACGGGTAGATGTTGGCCGCCGCCGCCCCGAACATCGGGTGGCGGACACGGTCGACGGCGACGTTGCGCTCATAGGTCCGCACCGACGTGGGCCAGCGGGAATCACCGCACACCACGTAGTAGCGGCCCGCGATCAGGTTCTCGAGCCCCGGGGGAATGGGCGTGTCGTCCGGCGGCGGCGGCGTGTTCGTGTCCAACGCCATCCACTCCGCGGCCATCTTCGCGAACGCAGCGTCACCGGTGCCGTAGAGGCGCCCGAAGGTGAGCGCGCGGAACTGCGGCCCGGTCAAGCCCTGCACCGGTGCCCTGTCCAGGCGGGCGGCGAGCTCGAAGTACTTCGCGCGCACCTGCCCGGGCGTACTGCCCAAGCCGAACTCGGGGTGGGCGGCCGCCCACTTCGCGAAGTCCGGGAACGTGTCCTCCACACCGCGGCCGAACATGCGACCGCCCTCGACGTCCCAACCGCCCGCACCGAGGTTGCTGTCGATCACGACTCGGTCGGTGGTCCGGGGGAACAGCGTGGTGTACACCGCGCCCAGGTACGTGCCGTAGGAGTAGCCGAGGAAGGACGCCTTGGGCTCCCCCAGCGCGGCGCGGACCCGGTCCAGGTCCCGGGCGATGTTCGCGGTCGTGTTGTGCGGCAACAGGTACGCCGTCGACGACGCCGCGCACTTGCGCGCGATCTCCCGCACCTCGACCGCCCGCTCGCGCACGTCGGCGGGCGTCACCGCGTACGGCGGGACGCTGCCCGCGAACTGCTCCTCCTGCGTCAGGTCGCACGTCGCGGGCGTGCTGTGCCCCATGCCGCGCGGGTCGACGCCGATCACGTCGTAGGCGTCCAACACGCCCTGCGGCAACCCGAAGCTCTTGAGGTCGGCCGGGAACGACAGACCCGGGCTCGGCCCACCGGGGTTGGTCAGCAGGATGCCCCGGCGCTTCTCCGGGTTCGCACTGGCCAGCCGGGAGATCATCACCTCGATCTTGCGCCCCCCGGGCTCCCGGTAGTCCAACGGCACCTGGAGCGTCCCGCACTCCAGGCCCCGACCCGCCACCTCCGCCGGGCACTGGACCCACGCCACGGTGGTGACCGGCGCGGGCGCCGCCGACGACACCCCCGGTGCCACCAACGCCGCCGCGGCGGTCAAGACCGCGGTCAAGGACAACGACCTTCGCATGCGCGATTACCTCCCCCTCGGCGCACCCGCGGTGCGCCGCACTCGGAAACCCGGCCGTTCAGCCGGACCAGAACGTCGAACGGGGCCAAGTTGAAACCATGCCGCTACGGCACGGTCAAGACCGGGGGGGAAACTTTCCGACCGGGGTACGCCCATCGACGCAGGGACGGGATCAGGCGCGGCGCCGCCAGGCGCGGCGCCGCCAGGCGGCGGTGGTGGTCAGGCGGCGGTGGTGGATTTGGCGTACTGGGTGCGGTAGAGGGTGGCGTAGCGGCCGTTCGCGGCCAGCAGGGTGTCGTGGGTGCCCTGCTCGACCACGTGGCCGTCCTCCACCACCAGGATGCGGTCGGCGGCCCGGATCGTGCTGAGGCGGTGGGCGATCACCAGGGCGGTGCGGCCGCGCAGGGCGTGGGTCAGCGCTTCCTGGACCGCGACCTCGGATTCGGAGTCGAGGTGGGCCGTGGCCTCGTCGAGGATGACGACCTGGGGGTGGGCCAGCAGGAGGCGGGCGATGGTGAGGCGTTGGCGTTCACCGCCGGAGAGGCGGTAGCCGCGTTCGCCCACGACGGTGTCCAAGCCGTCGGGGAGGGCGTCCAGGAGGGGGGTCAGGCGGGCGCCGCGGAGGGCTTCGCGGATGTCGTCGTCCGTCGCCCCCGGGCGGGCGTAGGAGAGGTTGGCGCGGATGGTGTCGTGGAAGAGGTGGCCGTCCTGGGTCACCACGCCGACGGTGTCGCGCAGGGTGTCGAAGGACAGGTCGCGGACGTCCACTCCGGACAGTCGGACCGAACCGCCGTCCACATCGTAGAGGCGGGGCAGCAGGGAGGCGATGGTGGACTTGCCCGCCCCGGAGGAACCGACCAGGGCGATGAGCTGGCCCGGTTCGGCCCGGAACGAGACGCCGTGCAGGACCTCGCGGGCTTCGCGCCGGTCGAGCACGGCCACCTCCTCCAGCGAGGCGAGGGATACCTTCTCCGCCGCGGGGTAGCCGAAGCGGACGTCGGTGAACTCGACCGAAACCGGTCCCGGGGGCAGCGGGGTCGTGCGGCTCCGCTCGGTGATCATCGGTGGCAGGTCGAGGACTTCGAAGACGCGCTCGAACGACACCAGCGCCGTCATGACGTCGACGCGGACGTTGGCCAGGGCGGTCAGCGGGCTGTAGAGGCGGGTCAGCAGCAGGGCCAGGGAGACGACGGTGCCCGCGGCGAGCTGCCCGGTGAGCGCGAGGTAGCCGCCGAGGCCGTAGACCAGGGCCTGGGCGAGGGCCGAGACCAGTTGCAGCGCCGTCATGAACCAGCGGGTGGCCATGGCCGTGCGGATGCCGATGTCGCGGACCCGGCCCGCGCGTTCGCCGAACTCCTCGGCCTCGGCGCCGGGGCGGCCGAAGAGCTTGACCAGGGTGGCGCCGGGGGCGGAGAAGCGCTCGGTCATCTGCGTGGTCATCGACGCGTTGAGGGTGGCGGACTCGCGTTGCAGGTCGGCCATGCGCCTGCCCATGCGGCGGGCGGGCAGGACGAACACCGGCAGCATGACCAGCGCCAGCAGGGTCACCTGCCAGGACAGGGTCAGCATCACCGCCAGCGACAGCACCAACTGGATCACGTTGGTGACCAGGCCTGACAGCGTCGAGGTGAAGGCCCGCTGGGCGCCCATGACGTCGTTGTTGAGCCGGGAGACCAGCGCCCCGGTGCGGGTGCGGGTGAAGAACGCGACCGGCATCCGCTGGACGTGCTCGAACACCGCGCGCCGCAGGTCGTAGATCAGGCCCTCGCCGACCCGGCTGGACTGCCACCGCGCCGCCACCCCCAACCCGGCGTCCAGCACGGCCAGGCCCGCGATGGCCACCGCCAGCCACACCACCGTCGACACCGCGCCCCGGCCGACGATCTGGTCGACCACCCGGCCCGCCAGCAGCGGCGCGCTGACCGCCAGCACCGCCGACACCACGGTCAGCAGCAGGAAGACCAGCAGCCTGCCCCGGTGGCGTCCGCTGAAGGCGAACACCCGGCGCACGGTGCCCTTCCGCAGGCCCTTGGGCGCGTCGGCGGCGCGGACCGCCCCGGCCATCAGACGACGTGGACTTTCCACGGTGCCCCCTCTCGCTCAGCCCCGGTACAACACCGTTGCGCCACCACAACTTCCCACACGCGGGCGACAAGTGCGGGCGGTTGTCCACAGGGGGGTGGGGGCTGGGTAGCCTGGCCGACGGAATCGGGAGGGGACACGGATGCCGCTGAGCCGGGCACTGCGGCCGGACCTCGCCTTCTACGGGGTCAGCGCGGCCTTCGCCCTCGCCACGGCGTTCGCCTCGGAGTTCTACGGCTACCGCGTCTGGGGCAACTCCGCCTCGGTGGGCTACCTGGCCGCGCTGGCGCTGACGCTGTGGATCGCGCTCACCGGCGGGGCGGGGCGGGGGCTGCGCTCGCGCTGGGCGCCCGCGGTCGTCGCCTGGGTGCCCGCGACGCTGGTGCCGATCGGGGTGCTGGTGGTCAAGCGGTCCCCGGCGTTCGTCTGGGGGCAGTGGCCGTGGGCTTTCCCGGCGCAGCCGGAAGTCTGGGTGATCGAGCGATCGGCGCGCGCCCTGTTCGCCGACGGGACGCCCTACCTGGACCTGGACACGCTCAACCGGGCCCCGCACCCGGACGACTACACGCCGTACGGACCCTCCATGACCGTGTTCGGGATGCCCAGGGCGCTCTTCGGCGACCACCCGCTCACCGACGCGCGGATCGCCTTCCTGGTGGTCACCCTCGCCGCGTTCGCCCTCGCCTGGCGGGTCCTGGGCAGGCCCGGGGTCCCGGTCGGTGCGGCGCAACTGCTCCTGGTCAGCCCGCTGACCGCCCTCACCCTGGCGGTCGCGGGCGACGACGTCGCCGTCGTCGCGCTCATCGTGCTGGGCGGCGCGCTGGCCTACCGCGCCCACCCCGGCTGGGCCGGGTTGCTGTGCGCGGTGCTGATCACGATGAAGCTCACCGCCCTGCCCGCCGCCGCCGTGCTGGCGGTGGGCGTGGCGGCGCACCGGGGCGGCCGCGGGCTCGCGGCGTTCCTCGGCTGGCTCGCGGGCGGCGCCGCGGCCATCGTGCTGCCGGTCCTGCTGGTCGACCCGACCTCGTTCGTTGAGCACGTGGTCAAGTTCCCGGTGGGCCTGGGCCGGGCCGGTTCCCCGGCGTCGAGCCCGCTGCCCGGTCACCTGATCGCGGCCACCGGCCCGGTCGGGCACGTGCTCGCCCTGGTGCTGCTGGTGGCCGCGGCGGTCGCCGTCACCGCCTGGCTGCTGCTGCGCCCGCCGCGCACCGCGGCCGACGCCATGCTGCGCACCGCGGCCGGTCTGGGTGCGGCGATCCTGCTCGCCCCGGCCACCCGTTGGGGTTACCTGGTCTACCCGGTGGTGCTGCTCGGTGCCGTGGTCGCGTTCGCCGCGGCGGGCGACCCCGAGGACCGGGCGCGACCCGGTTCGGCGGAACCGGACTCCGCTCCGACAGCACCGATCCCGCCCCGCTGAATCGAACCGGCCAGGGCCGGGGCGGGAAACGGCGTTACGGCTTCTTCTTGGTCCGGGTGGCCCCGCCGCGGCCGCGCAGGGTCACGCCCGACTCCGACAGGACTCTGTGGACGAAGCCGTACGAACGCCCCGTGCTTTCCGCCAGGGCGCGGATGCTCGCACCCTTCTCGTACTTCTTCTTCAAGTCGGTGGCAAGTTTGTCGCGCGTGGCACCGGTGATCCGCGCGCCTTTCTTGAGGTCAGCCACGTTGTCCGCCTTCCATCGCGAAGTGGTGGGGTCACGTGAGACCCCTACCGCCGCAATGATCGAACACGAAACGCAGGAATGCCAGACGAGATGACGAACTGTCAACAAAAGGCGGCGTCACAGCAGATGCAGGAACGGGGACGCTGCGTGATCCCCGATTACAAGATCCCTGGAAAACGGCCAGTTTTCAGGCCAACTGCACCAGTTCGAGGTAGTCGGCGGACCAGTGGTCCTCGGTGCCGTCTGGGAGAAGGATCACCCGCTCGGGTTCCAACGCCTCCACCGCACCGGGGTCGTGCGTGACCAGGACGACGGCCCCGGTGTAGCGGCGCAGCGCGTCGAGGACCTGCTCGCGGCTGGCCGGGTCCAGGTTGTTCGTCGGCTCGTCGAGCAGCAGCACGTTGGCCGCGCTGGAGACCAGCCCGGCCAGCGCCAACCGGGTCTTCTCACCGCCGGACAGCGTGCCCGCGGGCTGGTCCAACTGCTCACCGGTGAACAGGAACGTGCCCAGCAGCGACCGCAGTTGCTGCTCCTGGGTGTCCGGCGCCGCCCGCCGCACGTTGCTCCACACGCTCGCGGAGTGGTCGAGCGTCTCGTGCTCCTGCGCGTAGTAGCCCAACCGCAGCCCGTGCCCGGCGACCACCCGACCGGAATCCGGGGTCTCCATCGCCCCCAGCAGCCGCAGCAGCGTGGTCTTGCCCGCGCCGTTGAGGCCGAGGATGACCACCCGGGAGCCCTTGTCGATGGCCAGGTCGACCCCGCTGAAGATCTCCAGCGAGCCGTAGGACTTGCTCAGCCCCTCGGCGGTCAGCGGCGTCCTGCCGCAGGCCGCGGGCTCCGGGAAGCGGATCTTGGCCACCTTGTCGGCCTGGCGCACCTCGTCCAGACCGGACACCAGCTTCTCCGCGCGCTTGATCATGTTCTGCGCGGCGACCGCCTTGGTGGCCTTGGCCCGCATCTTGTCGGCCTGCGCCATCAGGACGCCCGCCTTCTTCTCGGCGTTGGCCCGCTCGCGCCTGCGCCGCTTCTCGTCGGCGGCGCGCGCGTCGAGGTAGCGCTTCCAGCCCATGTTGTAGATGTCGACCTCGCCGCGGGTGGCGTCGAGGAACCACACCTTGTTCACCACGTCGGCGAGCAGGTCGACGTCGTGGCTGATCACGATGAGGCCGCCGCTGTGGCCCTTGAGGAAGCCGCGCAGCCAGTTGATCGAGTCGGCGTCGAGGTGGTTGGTCGGCTCGTCGAGCAGCAGGAGCGTGCCCGCCCCGCCGCCCGCGCCGGACTCCGAGGCGGCGAACAGGATTCGCGCCAGCTCGACCCGGCGGCGCTGACCGCCGGAGAGCGTGCCCACCGGCTGGGCCAGGACGCGGTCGGCCAGGCCGAGGTTCGAGCAGATCCGCGCCGCCTCGCTCTCCGCGGCGTACCCGCCGAGCCCGGCGAAGCGCTCCTCCAGCCTGCCGTAGCGGGCGACCGCGCGGTCGCGCACCGCCTCGTCGGCGTGCTCGGCCATGGCGGTCTGCGCCTTCTCCATCTCGCGCAGCAACTCGTCCAGACCACGCGCGGAGAGCACCCGGTCCTTCGCGGTGACCTCCAGGTCGCCCTCGCGCGGGTCCTGCGGGAGGTACCCCATCTCACCGGACCGGGTGAGCTTGCCGCCGTAGGGCTCGCCCTCCCCGGCCAGCACGCGCAGGGTGGTGGTCTTGCCCGCGCCGTTGCGGCCCACCAGGCCGACGCGGTCACCCGCCTGCACCCGGAGGGTGGCGTCGGCGAGCAGGACGCGCGAACCCGCGCGCAATTCGAGATCGGTGGCGGTGATCAAAGAAAGGCTCCGTCGATAGCGTGGCGATGGGCAGGGGTCATCCGCCCGCGAACCGGAACTCGCGGGCCCTCCTGCACGTCAGTCGGTGGAGACCACGCGACCAGTCTACGCGCCGCCCGCAACCGACCTGTGGGCAGACTCGAAACTAAGCGCGCGCTTAGCTACAGTGCCCGCATGACTTCAGCCGAGTTCACCGGGAAGACCGCCCTGATCACCGGCGCCAGCCGCGGCATCGGCCTGGCCGTGGCCACCCACCTCGCCCGCGGCGGCGCCGCGGTCACCATCTCCGCCCGCAAGCAGGACGCCCTCGACGCCGCCGCCGAGGAGATCCGCGCCGCCGTCCCCGGCGCCCGCGTCCTCGCCGCCGCCGCCAACACCGGCAACGACGACGACCGGGCCGCGGTGGTCGCGCGCACCGTCGAGGAGTTCGGCTCACTGGACGTGCTAGTCAACAACACCGGCATCAACCCCGTCTACGGCTCCCTGATGGAGGCCGACCTCGCCGCGGTCCGCAAGATCTACGACACCAACGTCGTCGCCGCCCTGGGCTACGTGCAGCTCGCGTTCAAGGCGTGGATGGCCGAGCACGGCGGCAGCGTCATCAACGTCGCCTCCGTCGCGGGCATCCGCTCCACCGGCGTCATCGCCGCCTACGGCACCAGCAAGGCGGCGCTGATCCGGCTCACGGAGGAACTGGCCTGGCAGCTCGGACCCAAGATCCGGGTCAACGCGGTGGCACCGGGCGTGGTGAAGACCAAGTTCGCCGAAGCGCTGTACGCCGAGGGCGAGGAGCAGACGGCGGCGACCTACCCGATGAAGCGCCTGGGCACGCCGGAGGACGTGGCTGAGCTGATCGCGTTCCTGGCGTCGGAGCGGGCGTCGTGGATCACCGGGGAGACGGTGCGGGTGGACGGCGGGCTGCTGGCCACGGGCACGCTCGGCTGAGCCGTGTTCCTGGTCGCCGGTTTTTGTGGGGGTGCCCGGCTGGGTGGATGTGCTTGGTCGGGGCCCCTACGGCGATCATGTGGCCCAGCGTGACAGGGTGGGGCTGAAGGGA
>NZ_AYXG01000132.1 GCF_000564855.1 Actinokineospora spheciospongiae | reverse complement strand
GGCGTCGGGGCCACGGCGGCTGGTCAGCACCAGCTCCCGCACCCCGTGCGCGGTGGCCAGGTGACGGGCCACCAGGCCCCCGAGGGCACCGGTGCCGCCGGTGACCAGGACCGCGCCCTCGGACAGGTCGGGGGCACCCGGGGCGATCGGCCCGGTGCGGGCCAGCCGGGGTGCGAACGCCTGACCGCCGCGCAACCGCACCTGCGGTTCCCCGGTGGCCAAGGCGGCGAGCAGGGCCCGGTGGGACGCCTCGGTGCCGTCGGTGTCGACGAGGGCGAAGCGGCCGGGGTGCTCGGCCTGCGCCGAGCGCACCAGGCCCCACACCGGGGCGTTGACCAGGTCGGTGACCCCGTCGCCGACCGCGCCCCTGGTCACCAGGACCAGCGCGGTGCCCGCCGAGAGTTCGTCGGCCAACCAGGTGCGCAGCAGGCCGAGCGCGCCCAGCGCGGCGGCCCGGGCGGCGGCGGGCGAACCCGCCCCGGCGGGCAGCGGGACCACCACCACGTCGGGTGAGCCGGACAGGTCGGTCGGGGCGGTGGTCTCGGCCGGGTCGAGGCCAAGCGCGCGGGCCAGGTCGTCGTCGCCGGGGGCGACCGCGACCCGACCGGGGAACGGCGCGGCGGCGGCGACCGCGACGGGCCGCCACTCGACCCGGAACAGCGCGTCCGGGCCCGCTCCCCCGGCGGCGGCGAGCTGCCGGACCGGGACCGGGCGCAGCACCAGCCGCTCGACCTCGGCCACCGGCTGCCCGTGGGCGTCGGTGAGCAGCAGCCCCACGGCGTCGTCGCCGACCGGGACCAGCCGGGCGCGGGCGACGGCGGCACCGGGGCGGTGCACGGCCACACCGCGCCAGCTAAACGGCAGCCGGACATCGCCGTCACCGGCGGCGGGCAGGTCGGCGAAACCAAGGGTGTGCAGGGCGGCGTCGAGCAGGGCCGGGTGCACGCCGAAGCGCTCGGCGTCGGCCGACTCGGGCAGTTCCACCTCTGCCAGCACCTCGCCGCCGCTGCGCCACGCGCGCCGCAGGCCCTGGAACACCGGGCCGTAGGCGAAACCACCGGCCAGCGCCTCGACGTAGAAGCCGTCCACGTCGAGGACCTCGGCGTCGGCGGGCGGCCACTCGGGGGCGGCGGGCGCCCCGGCGGGCTCGGCGGCGGCGAGCGCGCCCACGGCGTTGCGCACCCACGGGCCGTCCCCGACCCGGGAGTGGACCTCCACCCGCCTTTCGGCGTCGACGACCACGCGCAGCGCGACAGCGCCGTCCTCGGGCAGGGCGAGCGGGGCCTCCAGGGTCAACTCCGCCACCCGGGGGGCGTCGACCTCGGCACCCGCGCGCAGGGCCAGGTCGAGGAACGCGGTGCCCGGCAGCAGCACCGAACCCAGCACGGCGTGGTCGGCCAGCCACGGGTGGGTGCGCAGCGACAGCCGCCCGGTGAGGACAACCCCGTCCGGCACCTCGACCACGGCGCCCACGAGGGGGTGGTCGGCGGCGACCTGACCCAAACCGGTGGCGTCACCGCCGCCGTCGAGCGATTCCAGCCAGAAGTGGTCGTGCTGGAACGCGTAGGTGGGCAGGTCCACGTGCACACCCGGGCCACCGAAGAACGCCGCCCAGTCGACCGAGGTCCCCAGCGCGTGGGCCTTGCCCAGTCCCGCCACCAGGTTCACCGCTTCCGGCTTGTCCTTGCGCTGCAACGCAACCCCGCCGGTCAGTGCCGTCAGCGACGCATCCGGACCGACCTCGACCAGCACCATGCCTTCGACCTGCTGCACAGCATCGTGGAACCGCACAGTCCCCCGCACCTGCTGCACCCAGTACTCCGCCGAGGTCACCTCAGCACCGACAACCGGCACCTTGGGTTCGTGGTAGGTCACCGACTCCGCGACTTCACGGAAGGCCGCCAGCATCGGGTCCATGTGCGCGGAGTGAAACGCGTGGCTGGTGTTGAGCCGCTTCGACCTTGGAAACCGCGCCGCCAAAGCCAGAACAGCGTCTTCGTCACCGGAAACAACAACCGACTCCGCGCCGTTCACCGCAGCGATCGACACACCCTCGGCCAGCTCGATCTCCGACTCCGCAACCGGAATCGCCACCATCGCACCACCACGCGGCAACCCCTGCATCAACGAGGCCCTGGCCGACACCAGCTTGCAGGCATCCTCCAGCGACCAGACGCCCGCCACATACGCGGCAGCGAGTTCACCGATGGAGTGGCCGACAAACGCGTCTGGCCGCACACCCCACGACTCCACCAACCGCACCATCGCGACCTCGAACGCGAAGATCGCGGGCTGCGCGAAACCGGTGTCCTCAACGGGAAGGTCCGGGATGGACAAGTGCTCGGTGACCTCGTCCCACGCCTGGGCGAACACCGGGTACGTCTCGTACAGCTCACGACCCATGCCCAGCCGCTGCGAACCCTGACCGGTGAACACCAACGCCGTGCGGCCGGTGCCCGCGACACTGCCCGCCGGGGTGCGCAGGGACTCGACCAGTTCGTCCCTGGTGGCGCCCACGACCACCGCGCGGTTCTCGAAGCGGCCCCGGCCCAGGGCCAGGGTGCGGCCGACCTCGACCGGGTCCAGGCCCGGGTCGGCGGTGACGGCGGCGCGCAGGCGTTCGGCCTGCGCGGCCAGGGCGTCGGCGGTGCGGGCGGAGAGCACCCACGGCACCACCGGGAGCGGGTCGGCGGCCGGGGCGGGCTCGTCGGCCGGGGCCTCCAGGACGACGTGGGCGTTGGTGCCGCTGATGCCGAACGACGACACCCCGGCCCGCCGGGGTCGCCCGGTCTCCGGCCACGGCCGCGCCTCGGTCAGCAGCTCCACCGCGCCCCCGGCCCAGTCGACGTGGGTGGTGGGGGCGTCGACGCCGAGGGTCTGGGGCAGCACGCCGTGTCGCATGGCCATGATCACCTTGATCACGCCCGCGACCCCGGCGGCGGCCTGGGTGTGGCCGATGTTGGACTTCACCGACCCCAGGTACAGCGGTTCCTCGCGGTCCTGCCCGTAGGTGGCCAGCAACGCCTGCGCCTCGATCGGATCGCCGAGCGTGGTCCCGGTGCCGTGCGCCTCCACCACGTCGACGTCCTGTGTGGACAGACCGGCGTTGGCGAGTGCGTGCTGGATGACCCGCTGCTGCGACGGACCGTTCGGCGCGGTCAACCCGTTCGACGCGCCGTCCTGGTTCACCGCCGAGCCGCGCACCACGGCCAGCACCCGGTGCCCGTTGCGGCGGGCGTCGGAGAGCCGTTCCAGCAGCAGCACGCCCACGCCCTCGGACATGGCGGTGCCGTCGGCGGCCTCGGCGAACGCCTTGACCCGGCTGTCGGGGGCCAAGCCTCGCTGGCGGCTGAAGTCGATGAACGTGTCCGGGGTGGCCATCACGGTCACCCCGCCCGCCAGCGCCAGGTCGCAGTCGCCGTCGCGCAGCGCCCTGGCGGCCAGGTGCAGGGCGACCAGCGACGACGAGCAGGCGGTGTCCACGGTGACCGCAGGCCCCTCCAATCCCAGGGCGTAGGCGACCCGGCCGGAGATGACGCTGGCCGACGCGCCGGTGCTCAGGTAGCCCTCCAGGTCGTCGGACACGGCGGTCAGGCGGGCGACGTAACCGCTGTTCATGGCGCCCGCGAACACCCCGGCCCGGCTGCCGCGCACGGTCGCCGGGTCGATGCCCGCCCGCTCGAAGACCTCCCACGACGCCTCCAGCAGCAGGCGCTGCTGCGGGTCCATCGCCAGCGCCTCGCGCGGGGAGATGCCGAAGAACGCCGGGTCGAACAGCGCCGCGCCCGCCAGGAAACCGCCCTCGCGGGCGTAGGTGGTGCCCAGGTGGTCGGGGTCGTCGTCGAACAGGGTGTCGGTGGCCCAGCCCCGGTCGGTCGGGAACGGCACCAGCGCGTCGGCGCCCCGGGCCAGCAGTCGCCACAGGTCCTCGGGGGAGGCGATCCCACCGGGGTAGCGGCAGCTCATCGCCACCACGGCCACCGGCTCGTCGGCCGGGCCGGTGCGCACCACCGCGCGGGCCGGGGCCGGGGCGCCGCCGAGCTGGTCGCGCAGGTGCGCGGCCAGGGCGGCCGGGGACGGGTAGTCGAAGACCAGGGTGGTGGGCAGGCGCAGGCCCAGGGCCGCGCCGAGCTGGTTGCGCAGCTCGACGGCGGTCAGCGAGTCGAAGCCGAGGTCCTTGAAGGCCAGCTCGGGGGACACGGCGTCGGCGGAGGCGTGGCCGAGCACCCCGGCGACGTGCTCGCGCACCAGCTCCAGCAGGGCGTCGAGCCGTTCGGCCGCCGACAGCCCGGCGAGCCGGGCCAGGGTGGCGGTGCCGTCGGCGGTGGTGGACGCGGCCCGGCGGGTGGGCCGGACCAGGCCGCGCAGCAGCGCGGGCACCGCGTCGGCGGCGGCGGCGCGCACGGCGGCCAGGTCGAGCTTGACCGGGACCAGCAGCGCCCGGTCGGCAGCGAGGGCAGCGTCGAACAGGGCCAGGCCCTCCTCGGCGGACAGCCCGCCCGCCCCGGCGCGGGCCATCCTGGCCACGTCGGCGTCGGCGAGGTGCCCGCTCATGGCGCTGCGCTGGGCCCAATAGCCCCAGGCCAGGGACACCCCGGGCAGCCCGGCGGCGCGGCGGCGGGCGGCCAGGTCGTCGAGGAAGGCGTTGGCGGCGGCGTAGTTGCCCTGGCCCGCGCTGCCGAACACCCCGGCGGCGGAGGAGAACAGGACGAACGCGGCCAGGTCGAGGTCGCGGGTCAGCTCGTCGAGCAGCAGGGCCGCGTCGACCTTGGGGCGCAGCACCCGGGCGACCCGCTCGGCGTCGAGGGATTCGAGGGTGCCGTCGTCGAGCACGCCCGCGCTGTGCACGACCACCGTCAGCGGGTGCGCGGCGGGCACCCCGGCCAGCAGCGCGGTCAGCGCCGCCCGGTCGGCGGTGTCGCAGGCGGCCACGGTCACCTCCGCGCCCAGGGCGCGCAGCTCGGCGGCCAATTCGGCGGCACCCTCGGCGTCGGGGCCGCGACGGCTGGTCAGCAGCAGGTGGCGGACGCTGTGCACGGTGACCAGGTGGCGGGCCACCAGCGCACCGAGCGCGCCGGTGCCACCGGTGACCAGGGCGGTGCCGTCCGGGTCCAGGGCGGGCGAGGTGGCGCCGTCGACGATGCGGGCGCGCGCCAGCCTGCGGGCCAGCACCTGCCCGTCGCGCAGCACCAGCTCGGGTTCCCCGGTGGCCAGGGCGGCGGCGACCAGCCCGGCGGCGGGAGCGGTGCCCCGCACGTCGAGCAGGACGAACCGGCCGGGGTGCTCGGACTGGGCAGCGCGCACCAGGCCGTGCGCGGCGGCGTGGGCCGGGTCGTCGGCGGAGCGGGTGAGCAGGACCAGCGGCAACTCGGCGGGCTGCTCCCCGACCAGCCACGACTGGAGCCTGTCCAGCACGGCGGTGGTCAGGGCGGTCGGGTCGAGGCCGGTGGGCACCTCGTGCACCTCGGCCTCTGCGGTGGCGTCGGGCACCGACACCGGGGTCCAGTCCACTTGGAACAGCGAGTCGCGGACCACGGCGGCGGTGGCCCCGGCGGCGAGCTGGTCGGCGGAGGCGGGCAGCAGCACCAGGGAGTCCACGGCGGCGACGGGACCACCCGCGCCGTCGGCCACCCGCAGGGCGATCCCACCGTTGACCGGGGACAGCCGCACGCGCAGCGCCGGGGCACCGGAGGCGAACAGCCGCACCCCGGTCCAGGCGAACGGCAGGCGCACCACCCCGGGTTCGTGGTCGCCGAACCCGCCGAGCCCCATGCCGTGCAGGGCGGCGTCGAGCAGCGCCGGGTGCAGGCCGAACCGGGTGGCCTCCTCGCGGTGCGCCTCGGGCAGGGCGATCTCGGCGCACACGTCGGCACCGTCGCGCCACGCGGCCCGCAGGCCCTGGAACGCCGGGCCGTAACCGAGTCCGATCCCGGACAGCTCGGCGTAGAGGTCCTTCGTGGACAGTTCTTCGGCGCCGGGCGGGGGCCAGGCGGTGAAGTCGAAGTCGGGTGCGGCGGTGGTGGCGGTGACCGTGCCGGTGGCGTGCCGGGTCCACGGGCCGTCTTCGTCGGCGCGGGAGTGGATGGAGACCGGTCGGGCACCGGTGCTGTCGGGGGCGCCCACGGTGATCTGCACGGACACGGCGTCGTCGGCGAGCAGGAGCGGCGCTTCGAGGGTCAGGTCCTCGATCGCCTCGCAGCCCACCCGGGCACCGGCGTGCGCGGCCAGCTCGACGAAGGCCGTGCCGGGGAGCAGGACACTGCCCCAGACGGCGTGGTCGGCCAGCCACGGGTGCGTGCGCAGGGACAGCCGGCCCGTCAGCAGCAGGCCGTCCGAGTCCGCGAGGGCGATCGCGGCACCCAGCAGGGGGTGGTCGGCGCCGAGCTGCCCGTAGCCGGACGGGTCGCCGATGACAGCGGGGGCGTCGAGCCAGTACCGCTGCCGCTGGAACGGGTAGGTGGGCAGGTCCACCAGCGCACCCGAGGGCACCACGGCCGACCAGTCGACGGGGGCGCCGTGGGTCCACGCCTCCCCCAGGCTGCGGACAACCCGGTCCAGACCACCCTCATCGCGGCGCAGGCTGCCAACGACACCAGCCTCAACGCCGGCGTCCTCGATCACCTCGGAAATCGCCACGGACAGCACCGGGTGCGGAGACACCTCCACCACGACAGCCGTGCCCGGCAGCGCAGCACGCAGAGCAGCCTCGAACTCCACCGGCTCCCGCATGTTGCGGTACCAGTACTCGGCATCCATCCCGGCGGTGTCGAACAGCTCGCCGGTCACCGTGGAGAAGAACGGGACCTGCGCGGTGACCGGGCGAACCGGCGCCATGTCCGCCAGAAGCTGCTCCCGCAGTTGATCCACCTGCGGCGAGTGCCCAGCGGTGTCCACACCGGGAATCCGCCGAGCCCGAATGCCCTCGGCCTCGAACTCCGCGACCATCACATCCAGCGTGGCCGGATCGCCCGCGACAGCACAGGAACCCGGGCTGTTCACCGCAGCGACGGCGAGCACATCGGACCACTTCTCGATCCGCTCGCGCACCTGATCCGCCGGGGCGAGAACCGACGCCATGCCACCCTTGCCCGACAGGGTCAACCACAGCTTCGACCGCAGAGCCACAACGCGAGCCGCGTCTCGAAGCGACAAGCCCCCGGCGATGTATGCGGCAGCGATCTCACCCTGCGAGTGGCCCACCACCGCAGCAGGCTTCACACCGAACGACTGCCACACACGGGCCAGCGACACCATCATCGTGAACAGCACCGGCTGCACAACGTCGATGCGCTCCAGCGACTCACCAGTGCGCAGGACGTGCGCCACCGACCAATCGGTGAACTCCCCAAAAGCTTCCTCGCACTCCGCCACCGACGCGGCGAACACCGGCGAGGAATCCAACAACTCCCGGCCCATGGCAATCCACTGCGACCCCTGACCGGGGAACACGAAGACCACCCGGTCCCCCGGCTTGGCGGTGGTGACCTGCACAGTGTCGTCGCCGGGGAGCAGGACGGCGCGCTGGGGGAAGGCGGTGCGGCGGGACAGGGTCCAGGCCACGTCCGCCGGGTCGGGCGCGGTGGCGGCGCGGGTCTCGGCCAGTGCGGCGGCCTGGGCGCGCACGGCGTCGGCGGTGCGGGCGGACAGCAGCACCGGAACCGGCCCGGCGGGGGCGGGAGCGGCTTCCTCGGTGGGTTCGTACTCGGGCACCTGCTCCAGCACCACGTGCGCGTTGGTGCCGCTGAGGCCGAACGACGACACCCCGGCCCGGCGGGGCTGGTCGGCGTCGGTGTCCCACGGGCGCTGCTCGGTGAGTAGGGCGACCCCGCCGGAAGACCAGTCGACCTTGGTGGAGGGCCGGTCGACGTGCAGGGTCCTGGGCAGCACCCCGTGCCGCATCGCCATGATCGTTTTGATCATGGCGGCGGCGCCCGCTGCGGCCTGGGTGTGGCCGAGGTTGGACTTCACCGAGCCCAGCCACAGCGGTCGCTCGGCCGGGCGGTCCTGGCCGTAGACGGCCAGCAGGGCCTGCGCCTCGATCGGGTCGCCCAGGGTGGTGCCGGTGCCGTGCGCCTCCACGGCGTCGACCTGGTTCGGCGAGAGCCGGGCGGCGGTGAGGGCCTGGCGGATGACCCGCTGCTGCGACGGCCCGTTCGGCGCGGTGAGACCGCTGGAGGCGCCGTCCTGGTTGACCGCCGTGCCGCGCACGACCGCCAGCACCCGGTGCCCGTTGCGGCGGGCGTCCGACAGCCGCTCCAGCACCAGCACGCCCGCGCCCTCGGAGAACCCGGTGCCGTCGGCGGCGTCGGCGAAAGCCTTGCAGCGCCCGTCGGGTGCCATGCCGCCCTGGCGGCTGAACTCGACGAAGGTCTCCGCGGTGGCCATCACGGTGACCCCGCCCGCCAGCGCCAGCCCGCACTCACCCTGGCGCAGCGCCTGCGCGGCCAGGTGCAGGGCCACCAGCGACGACGAGCACGCGGTGTCCACGGTGACCGCCGGACCCTCTAACCCGAGGGTGTAGGCGACGCGGCCGGAGGCGATGCTGCCGGAACTGCCCGTGCCAAGGTAGCCCTCGACGCCCTCGGGCACCGAGGTCAGCCGGGACACGTAGTCGTTGGTGTTCATCAGCCCGGTGAAGACCCCGGTCCGGCTGCCGCGCAACGACTCGGGGTCGATGCCCGCGCGCTCGACGGCCTCCCAGGAGACCTCCAGCAGCAGCCGCTGGTGCGGGTCCATCGCCAGCGCCTCGCGCGGGGAGATGCCGAAGAACGCCGGGTCGAAGTCGGCGACGTCGTAGAGGAAGCCGCCCTCGCGCCCGTAGGAGGTGCCCGGCCGCAGGCGCTGCGGGTCGAAGATGCCCTCGACGTCCCAGCCCCGGTCGGTGGGGAACCCGCCGATGCCGTCGGCGCCCTCGGCGACCACGCGCCACAGGTCCTCCGGCGAGGCCACCCCGCCCGGGTAGCGGCAGGCCATGCCCACCACCGCGATCGGCTCGCGGTCCCTGGCCTCGACCTCGCGCAACCGCTGCCGGGTCTCCCGCAGATCGGTCGTCGCACGCTTGAGGTAGTCGAGGTACTTCTCTTCGTTCACCACCGGGGGTCAGCTCCCTCTGGGACGGGGCGGGCCGGGCTCATGAGGTCTCCAGCTCCGTGTCGAGCAGGTCGAAAAGTTCTTCCGCGGTGGCGGACTCCACCCCGCCCGCGGCGGCGGCCGAGGGGCCGTTCCACGTGGCGAGCAGGCCGCGCAGCCGCTCGGCGACACCCGCGCGCTCGGCGTCGTCGGCGGGGACCACCGCGGACAGCAGGGCGGCCAACCGGTCCAGCTCGGCGTAGGCGGTCAGGGCGCCGGTGGCGGTGCCCTCGCCCAGTTCGTCGCGCAGGTGCCCGGCCATGGCGTCCGGGGTGGGGTAGTCGAAGACCACCGTGGTGGACAGCCGCAGGCCGGTGGCCGCGCCGAGCTGGTTGCGCAGCTCGACCGCGGTCAGCGAGTCGATGCCCAGCTCCAGGAAACCCCGGCCCGGTTCGACCGCCTCCGGTCCGGCGAAGCCGAGCACGGCGGCGACCTCGGCGCGGACCAAGCCGACCAGCAGCGCGGTGCGCTCCTCGTCGGACTTGCCCGCCAGCGCGGCCAGCAGGGCGGAGGCGTCGGTCTCGGCGGCGGCGGCGCGGGCGGCCCGGCGGGGGGCGCGGACCAGGCCGGACAGCACCGGCGGGATGGTGGCCCCGCGCGGGGCGGTGGCGGCCACGCCCATCGGCACCAGGTGCGCCGCGTCGGCCGCCAGTGCCGCGTCGAACAGGGCCAGGCCCTGGTCGGCGGTCAGCGGGACGACACCCGCCCGGCTCATCCGGCGCCGGTCGGCGTCGGCGAGGTCGGCGGCCATGCCGTCGGCGTCGGCCCAGGCACCCCAGGACAGCGACACCGCGGGCAGGCCGAGCGACCGCCGGTGCACGGCCAGGGCGTCGAGGTAGGCGTTCGCGGCGGCGTAGTTGGCCTGGCCGGGGCTGCCGAGCACCCCCGCTGCGGAGGAGAACAGCACGAACGCGGTCAGGTCGAGGTCGCGGGTCAGCTCGTGCAGCACCCGGGCGGCGTCGGCCTTGGGGCGCAGCACCCGCTCCACCCGCTCGGGGGTCATGGCGGCCAGGACACCGTCGTCGAGCACACCCGCGGCGTGCACGACGGCGGTGAGCGGGCGGGTGGCGGGCACGGCGGCCAGCAGCGCGGCCACGGCGACCCGATCGGCGGCGTCGCAGGCGACCACCTCAGCGTCGGCGCCCAGTGCGGCCAGTTCGGCGACCAACTCGGGGGCACCGGCGGCGGCCGGGCCACGGCGGCTGGCCAGCACGAGGTGCCGGACGCCGTGCGCGGTCACCAGGTGGCGGGCCACCAGCCTGCCCAGGGAGCCGGTCGCCCCGGTGAGCAGCACGGTGCCCGCCGGGTCGAGCGCGGCGGCCGGCGAGGCAAGCCCGGCACCCGCCGGATCGAACCCGGCCCCCGCTGAGCCGAACCCGGCGCCCGCCGGATCGAGCCCGGTGCCCGTCGGGGCGGGCGGGCCGTCGTTCGCGGGTGTGGCGGTGCGGACCAGCCGGGGGGCCAGTGCCCGGCCCGCACGCAGGGTGAGCTGGTGTTCGCCGCCCGCGATGGCGGGGAGGAGCAGGGTCAGGGACCGGGGGTCGTCATCGGTGTCGACCAGGACGACCCGGTCGGGGTGTTCGGACTGGGCGGAGCGGACCAGGCCCCACGCCGCGGCCGGGGCCGGGTCGGCGATGGTGTCGCCGTCGGCGGCGGCCACCGCGCCCCGGGTGAGCAGGACCAGGCGGGCGCCCTCGGGGCGGTCGCCGTCCAGCCAGCCGCGCACCAGGTCCAGGGCGGCGGTCGCGGCGGTGCGCGGGTCGTCGGTGGGGTCGAGGTGGACGAGGACCGGGACGGCGTCGGTGAGCGGGGGCAGGGACACCAGGTCGGCGTGCGTGGTCACCTCGACACCCGCGGCCTTGAGCGCCCCCGGCAGGTCGAGGGCACCGGTGCCGACGACGACCGCGGCGGGAGCCGGGGCGGCGGTGGTGGCGGGCACCCAGTCCAGGCGCAGCAACGCGGCCCCACCCCGGTCGGCGGCGGCCAACTGCTCGACCGACACCGGGCGGGTGGCCAGGGAGGCCACGGTGACCACGGGGGCACCCGCCGGGTCGGCGACGTCCACCCGGACCGCGTCGGCACCCGTCGTGGTGACCCGCACCCGGGCGGCGGTGGCGCCCGCGGCGTGCAGGGTCACCCCGGTCCAGGCGAACGGCAACCGGGCGGTGTCGGTGCCGGTGGTGGCGGCGCTGAGGCCGATGGTGTGCAAGGCCGCGTCGAGCAGGGCCGGGTGGACACCGAAGCGGGCCGCGTCGGCGCGGTGCTCCTCAGGCAGGGCCACCTCGGCGAAGACCTCGTCGCCCCGCCGCCACGCCGCGCGCAGGCCGCGGAAGGCGGGCCCGTAGTCCAGGCCCAGGTCGGCCAGCTCCGCGTACAGGGTGCCGGTATCGACCGGGTCGGCGCCGGGCGGTGGCCAAGCGGTCAGGTCGGCGGGGGCGGTTCCGGTGCCCTCGGCGAGCAGGCCGGTGGCGTGGCGGGTCCACGGCACGTCGGCGTCGGCACCCGCCGGACGGCTGTGCACGTTGACCGCGCGCGCCCCCGATCCGTCCGGTCCGGCCACGCCGACCCGCAGGTCGACCGCGCCGTCCCCGGGCAGCACCAGGGGCGCCTCCAGGGTCAGCTCGACCAGCTCGGCGGCGCCGACCTCGTCGCCCGCCCGGACGGCGAGGTCGACCAGGGCGGTGCCGGGCAGCAGGACCGCGCCGTGCACGGCGTGGTCGGCCACCCAGGCGTGGTCGCGGGCGGTGAGCCTGCCGGTGAGCACGAGCCCGTCGGTGTCGGGCAGGGCCACGGCGGCACCGACCAGCGGGTGGTCGGCGCCCGCCAGGCCGTAGCCCCGGGCACCGGCGGCCCCGGCGGCGGGCGGGAACAGCCAGTAGTGGTCGTGCTGGAACGCGTAGGTGGGCAGGTCCACCCGCGCCCCCCGGCCACCGAAGAACGCCGCCCAGTCCACCGGGGTCCCCGCCGCGTGGGCCTTGCCCAACCCGGTCACCAACGCGACCGCCTCGGACCTGTCCCTGCGCTGCAACGCAACCCCACCGGTCAACGCCGTCAGCGAAGCATCCGGCCCGACCTCGACCAACACCATGCCTTCGACCTGCTGCACGGCGTCGTGGAACCGCACGGCCCCACGCACCTGCCGCACCCAGTACTCCGCCGAAGTCACCTCGGCACCGACAACCGGGATTCTCGGTTCCTGATACGTCACCGACTCGGCGACCTCCCGGAACGCCGCCAACATCGGCTCCATGTGCGCCGAGTGGAACGCATGACTGGTGTTCAGCCGCTTCGACCTGGGGAACTGCGCCGCCAACGCCAGAACCGCGTCTTCATCACCGGAGACGACCACCGACTCCGCGCCGTTCACCGCAGCGATCGACACACCCTCGGACAGCTCGACCGCCGATTCGGCAACCGGAATCGCCACCATCGCACCACCACGGGGCAACGCCTGCATCAGCGACGCACGAGCCGACACCAGCTTGCAGGCATCCTCCAGTGACCACACCCCAGCGATGTACGCGGCAGCCAACTCGCCGATGGAGTGACCCACGAGCGCATCCGCCCGCACGCCCCATGACTCCACCAGCCGCACCATGGCGACCTCGAACGCGAAGATCGCAGGCTGCGCGAAACCTGTGTCCCCAACCGGCAGATCCGGAATGGACAGGTGCGCGGTCACCTCGTCCCACGCTTGAGCGAACACCGGGTACGTCTCGTACAGCTCACGACCCATGCCGAGACGCTGCGAACCCTGACCGGTGAACAGCAGCGCCGTCTTGCCCGACCCGGCCACCACCGGCGAGAGCGATCCCAGCCCGGCGACCAGTTCCGCCCGGGAGGAACCCACCACCACCGCGCGGTGCTCGAAGCGGGCCCTGGTCTCGGCCAGGGAGCGGCCCAGGGAGACCGGGCCCAGGTCGGGGTGCTCGGTGGCGAAGGCGGCCAGCCGCTCGGCCTGGGCGAGCAGGGCGGCGCGGCTGCGGGCGGAGAGCACCCACGGCACCGCGCCGGGCTCGTCCGGCTCGGCGGGCGCGGGGGCCTCGGCGACGTGCTCGATGACGGCGTGCGCGTTGGTGCCGCTGACCCCGAACGACGACACCGCCGCCCGCCGGGGCCTGCCGGTCTCCGGCCACGGCCGGGACTCGGTCAGCAGCTCGACGGCGCCCTCGGACCAGTCGACGTGCGGGGAGGGCTGGTCCACGTGCAGCGTCTTGGGCAGCACGCCGTGCCGCATCGCCTCGACGACCTTGATCACCCCGGCGACCCCGGCGGCGGCCTGGGTGTGGCCCAGGTTGGACTTGATCGACCCCAGCCACAGCGGTTCGGTCCGGTCCTGCCCGTAGGTGGCGAGAACGGCCTGCGCCTCGATCGGGTCGCCCAGCGTTGTCCCGGTGCCGTGCGCCTCCACCACATCGACGTCCTGAGTGGACAGACCGGCACTGGCGAGCGCCTGCCGGATCACCCGCTGCTGCGACGGCCCGTTCGGCGCGGTCAGCCCGTTCGAGGCGCCGTCCTGGTTCACCGCAGAACCCCGGACCACGGCCAGCACCTGGTGCCCGTTGCGGCGCGCGTCCGACAGCCGCTCCAGCAGGAGCACACCGACGCCCTCGGACCACCCGGTGCCGTCGGCGGCGGCGGCGAACGGCTTGCACCGGCCGTTGGGGGCCAGACCGCGCTGGCGGCTGAAGTTGATGAACGTGTCGGCGGTGGCCATGACGGTCACCCCGCCCGCCAGCGCCAGGTCGCACTCCCCCTGCCGCAGCGACTGCGCGGCCAGGTGCAGCGACACCAGCGACGACGAGCACGCGGTGTCCACGGTGACCGCAGGGCCCTCGAACCCGAAGGTGTAGGCGACCCGGCCGGACACGACGCTGCTGGAGGCGCCCGTGCCGAGGAAGCCCTCGATCTCGTCGGGCACGTCGGCCAGGCGGGCGGCGTAGTTGTGGTACATCACGCCCGCGAACACCCCGGTCCGGCTGCCGCGCAGCCCGGCCGGGTCGAGCCCGGCGCGCTCCAGCACCTCCCAGGAGGTTTCCAGGAGCAGGCGCTGCTGCGGGTCCATCGCGTACGCCTCGCGGGGCGAGATGCCGAAGAACACCGGGTCGAACTCGGCGGCGCCCGCCAGGAACCCGCCCTCCCGGGCGTAGGTCTTGCCCGGCTTGTCGGGGTCGGGGTCGAACAGCTCGGCGGTGTCCCAGCCCCGGTCCTCGGGGAACGCGGAGATGCCGTCGCCGCCGTCGCGGACCATCCGCCACAGGTCCTCGGGGGAGCCGATGCCGCCGGGGTAGCGGCAGCTCATCGCCACGATGGCGATCGGTTCGTCGGCGGCGGCCCTGGTGGCGGTCACCGGTGCGGCCGGGGCGGTCCGGCCGTCGAGGCCGGCGCCGAGGTGGGCGGCCAGGGCCAGCGGGGTCGGGTGGTCGAACACCAGGGTCGGCGGCAGGCGCAGGCCGGTGGTGGCGGAGAGGTTGTCGCGGAACTCGACCGAGGTCAGCGAGTCGAAGCCGAGGTCGACGAACGCGGAGGTGGGTTCGACCGCGTCCGGCCCGGCGAAGCCGAGCACCTTGGCCACCTGGGCGCGCACCAGGTCCAGCAGCAGGGCGGGCCGGTCCGCCTCGGGCACGGCGGCCAGGCGTTCGGCCAGCGGACCTGCGGCCGTGGCCGTGGCGGCGGTGCGGCGGGTCGCGGTGGCGAGCAGGCCGCGCAGCAGCGGCGGCGGGTCGCCCGCGCCGCGCAGGGTGGCCAGGTCGAGCCGCACGGGCACCAGGTCGGCGCCTGCCGCGCACCCGGCGTCGAACAGGGCCAGACCGTCCTCGGTGGACAGCGGGCGCACACCGGAGCGGCGCACGCGGGCGGCGTCGGCGGCGGTGAGCGCACCGGCCATGCCCGAGGCCCAGGCACCCCAGGCCAGGGACACGGCGGGCAGGCCCAGGGACCGGCGGTGCGCGGCCAGCGCGTCGAGGAAAGCGTTTGCGGCGGCGTAGTTGCCCTGGCCGGGGTTGCCGAACACGCCCGCAGCGGAGGAGAACAGCACGAACATCGACAGGTCCATGCCCGTGGTCAGCTCGTGCAGGTTCCAGGCCGCGTCCACCTTCGGGCGCAGCACCCGTTCCACCCGCTCCGGGGTGAGCGAGGACAGCACGCCGTCGTCCACCACACCGGCGGTGTGCACGACACCGGACCAGTCGCGGGTGGCGACCAGGGCGGCGAGCGCGTCGCGGTCGGCGGCGTCGCAGGCCACGGCCTCGACCACCGCACCCAGCCCGGTCAGCTCCTCGACCAGCTCCCGCGCGCCCTCGGCGTCGGGGCCACGGCGGCTGGTCAGC
>NZ_AYXG01000131.1 GCF_000564855.1 Actinokineospora spheciospongiae | reverse complement strand
CCGGGCGTTTTTGTGGCCGGGCTGGCGGTTTGTTGGGTGGTCGGCTGGCCGAGCACCTCCACCCACCCGGGCGCTTTTGTGGCCGGGCCGCCGTTTGATGGGTGGTCGGCTGGCCGAGCGCATCCACCCACCTACCCGGGCGTTTGCTTGCCGGGCTGGCGGTTTTCGGGGTGGCTGGTTGTTGTTGGTGCGCCAGTGTGTGTCGGGGGTGGCGGGTGGTCGGGGTGGGGGATCTGCTTTGTGCGTGGTGGGTCAGGGGCGGAAGGCGGGCAGGTCCGCGTCCGGCAGCCAGACCTGGGCCGGGTCCTGCGGGCGGAACCCGGCGCGCACGTGGGCGATGAGCCCCGGCAGCGCGGCGTGCCGGTTGTGGCGGTGCCACAGCAGCGACCACGGGTACGCCGGGCGCGGCGGGTGCACCGGCAGCCGGACCACGCCGGGGTGCTCCGGCATCCGGCACTGCTCGCCGATGAAGCTGATCCGGTCGGTGCTCGCGCCGACGGCGGCCACCAGGTGCTCGTAGCCGAAGTTCGGGCCGGTGGTGTCGATCCGCACGCCGAACTCGGCGCCCACCACCTCCCAGAACTCGGCCCACTCGCTGCCGCGCTCGTTGCCGGGCATCCACGCGGTCACCCCCGCCAGGTCGGCCATGGTGACCGCCCCGCGCCCCGCCCACGGGTGCCCGGTGCCGACCAGGACCTCCATCGGCTCCAGGTGGACCGGCGTGCTCCGCACCCCGTCCAGCGGGCCGGTCACCCGCGCGAAGGCCGCGTCCACCGTCCCGGCCCTGAGCGTCGACCGCGCGGTCCGCAGGCCGTCCGAGGTGACGACGTCGATGTCCACCCCGGTTTCGTGGTAGGCGCGCATCAGTTCCGTGGTCGTCAGCCGGGTGTCGAGCACGTCCACCCGCAGGGGGCGGTCTCGGCGCAGCGCCACCGCCGCCCGGTCCGCCGCTTCCAACAGGGTTCGCGCGTGCGGCAGGAACCGGTCCCCGTCCCGGGACAGGCCGGTTCCGGTGCGCAGCCGGGACAGCAGCACGGTGCCGAGGTCCGCCTCCAGCTTGGCGACGCGCTTCGACACCGCCTGCTGGGTGATCCCCAGCTCCACCGCCGCCTCACCGAAGTGCCGGTTCTCCGCCACCGCCACGAAGGCCCGCACCGCGCCCAGGTCCAGTTCCCCCACGCCCACCTCCCGTGTCAGCGCGCCGAGTGTTCCAGGTCCCCGGCCCGAGCCGGTCCGACGTCCGCCACCCACTCGCGCAGCAGCCCGGCCAACTCCTCCACCCGGTCCGCGACGACCCGCCCGTGCGCCCGGAAGTACGCGATCACCGGCGCGGCGCCCGCCCGACCCCGGTCGCAATCCGGGCACAGGGCGACCAGCCGGGTGCCGCCGACCTCGGTGCCGTCGGCGCGCAGGAAAGAATGTGGCACGCGCACCGCGCAGACCACCTCGCCCGTGCACCGGTGGCAGCGCAACCCCGCGACCAGGTCGACCTCCCACCCCGGTCCGCCGTGCCCCACCGGTCGCCCCTCTCGTCGGCTCGAATGCCCATTCGAGCCGACCGGGGCGACCGGTGTCCAACAAACGACACGCGAGCCGTGGACAACCGGTGGTTGTCAGGCGGCGGCGGGAACCGGCTCGGCCGGGGGCAGGGCGGGCACCCGGCGGGGGAGGAAGGAGGCGATGAGCAGCGCGACCAGGGCCGTGCCCGCCCCGATCGCCATGACGATGCGGAAGCCGCCCTGCGACGGCAGGGCCGTGTCGCCGAACGGAATCGTCAGCCGCGCCAGCACCAGCCCCGCCACCGCGCTGGACACCGAGGTGCCGATCGCGCGCATCAGCGTGTTGAGGCTGTTGGCCGCCGCCGTCTCCGAGTTGGGGACCGCGCTCATGACCAGGGCGGGCATGGCGCCGTAGGCGAAGCCGATGCCCGCGCCGATCACGCACGACACCAGTACCAGGTGCCAGGTCGCCGACATCAGCACGATGTTGATCCCGTACCCGGCGGCCACGATGGCGGCGCCGACCATCAGCGTCGTCTTCGGGCCGCGCAGCCGCGACACGCGGGCCGACAGCGGCGCGGTGGCCATCATGACCAGACCGGACGGCGCCATGACCAGGCCCACGGCCAGCATCGACTGCCCCAGGCCGTACCCGGTGGCGGTGGGCAGTTGCAGCAGTTGCGGCATCACCAGGGACATGGCGAACATGGCGAAGCCGAACACCGCAGAGGCCAGGTTGGTCAGCAGCACCTGCCTGCGCGCGGTGGTCCGCAGGTCGACCAGCGGTTGCCGGGTGCGCAGCTCCCACCGCCCCCACAGCAGCAGGACCACCACGGCCGCGCCGAACAGCGACAGCGTCAGCGCGCTGCCCCAACCCCACGCGGCACCCTTGGAGATCGCCAGCAGCAGGCAGATCAGCGCGACCGACAGCCCCAGCGCGCCGACGACGTCGAACCGGCCCCCGGTGCGCACCTGCGACTCCGGCACCAGCGACAGCACCAGGGCCAGCGCCACGACGCCGAAGCCCGCCGACGCCCAGAACAGCACGTGCCAGTCGGTGTACTGGGCCAGCAGGGCGGCGGCGGGCAGGCCGAGGGCGCCGCCGACGCCGAGGGAAGCGCTCATCATGGCCGTCGCCGAGCCGAGGCGGTCGGCGGGCAGTTCGTCGCGCATGATGCTGATGCCCAGCGGGATCACGCCCGAGGACAGGCCTTGCAGCGTGCGGCCGACCACCATGGGCAGCAGGGTGTCGCTCAGCGCCGCGACGACCGAGCCGGTGATCATCAGGCCCAGGCTGACCAGCAGCATCCGGCGCTTGCCGTACATGTCGCCGAGGCGACCCATGGTCGGGGTGGCGACGGCGCCCGCGAGCAGGGTCGCGGTGATCGCCCAGGTGGCGTCGGCGGCGTCGGCCCGCAACAGCCGGGGCAGCATGGGGACCAGCGGGATGATCAGCGTCTGCATCAGCGCGACGACGATGCCGGAGAAGGCCAGCACCACGACCACGGAGGTCGCCCGCGACGGCGGGATCACCGCCGCTGCGGCGGGCTGGTCGGCGGCTCCGCCGGGGACAGCGCTGTTCGGGACAGCGGCACGGGACACGGTCAGCCTCCGGCTGGGAGCGGGGAACCAGGAGTTAAGTCAGTTGCTTGACTTACCGTAGCAAGGGGCGGTTAGGTGGTGACGGACCGAGGTCGATTGTCGAGGAGGACACACCCGTGGCGCACGTCGATGACGATCACGTGTTGGAGTACCCGATCCCCAGCCCGGCCGCACTGGAACCGCCACCGGAGTGGGCCGAGCTGCGCACCGGCTGCCCGGTCGCCACGGTGACCCTGCCCAGCGGCGACACCGCGACCCTGCTGACCCGCTACGACGACGTCAAGCAGGTGCTGTCCGACCCCCGCTTCGCCCGCACCGCCCCCGGCGCCGCGCGCATCTCCAGCGACGAGTCCGGCGGCGTGTTCAACAGCAACATGGCCAACGCCCTCCCGCAGACCGGCGAGGGCCACCAGCGGTGGCGGCGCGCGGTCGGCCGCTGGTTCACCGCCAAGCGGATGGCGGCGCTGCGCCCGCAGATCGAGGCGCTGGCCGACGAGCTGATCGACACCTTGAGGTCGGCGGGCGCCCCCGCCGACCTCAAGGCGCACCTGGGCTTCCCGCTGCCGGTGTGGGTCATCTGCGACCTGCTCGGCGTGCCCGACTCCGACCGCGACCGGTTCGCCCACTGGTCCGACACGCTGCTCAACCTCACCCGCTACGACCTCGCGGAGATCCGCCGGTCGCAGACCGAGTTCGGCGCCTACATGACCGAGCACGTCGCGGCCAAGCGCGCCGCGCCGGGCGAGGACCTGCTCAGCGCCCTCATCGCGGGCAGCGAGGAGGAGGGCGGCCTCACCGACGGCGAACTGGTCGCCACCGGGCAGGCGCTGCTCGTCGCCGGGCACGAGACCACGGCGAACATGATCGGCAAGATGGTGGGGATGCTGCTCGCCGACCGCTCCCGCTGGGAGCGGCTGGTGGCCGACCCGTCGCTGGTGCGCACCGCCGTGGAGGAGGTGCTGCGGTTCGACGCCAACCCCGGGTTCGGCATGCCCCGGTTCCTCACCGAGGGCGCCCGCGTCGCCGACACCGACCTGCCGCCGGGCACCACCGTGGTGTGCAGCATGGCCGCCGCCAACCGCGACGCCACCGCCTTCGACGGCGCCGAGGACATGGACCTCGCCCGCAGCCCCAACCCGCACCTGACCTTCGGCGTCGGGCCGCACTCCTGCCTGGGCCAGGCGCTGGCGCGCACGGAGTTGCAGGCGGTCCTCGACGTGCTGGTCCGCAGGCTGCCCACCCTCGAACTCGCCGTCCCGGCCGCCGAGCTGCGCCGGGTCGAAGGACTCGCGGTCGGCGGGCTGCGCGAACTCCCGGTCAGGTGGTGACCGTGCCCGGCCGAACGGTGCGCACCGAGCGGGCGGTCTCCACCCGCGACCAGATCCTCGACACCGCCGAACGCCTCTTCGCCGAGCACGGCGTCTACGCCGTGTCCAACCGCCAGGTCAGCGAGGCGGCGGGCCAGGGCAACAACGCCGCCGTCGGCTACCACTTCGGCACCAAGGCCGACCTGGTCCGGGCCATCACCCGCAGGCACTCCGAACCCACCGAGGTGCTGCGGGCGCGGATGGTGGCCGCCTGCGCGGGCTCCACCGACATCCGCGACTGGGTGGCCTGCCTGGTGCGCCCGGTGACCGACCACCTGGCGGGCGCGGTCGGGCCCACCTGGTTCGCCCGCTTCGGCGCGCAGGTCATGACCGACCCCGCGCTGCGCGGCATCATGATCGAGGAGGCGCTGGAGGCGCCGTCGCTGCGGCAGATCCTCGACGGGCTGCACCGCTGCCTGCCCGACCTGCCCGCCGACGTCCGCGCCGAGCGCGGCGACATGGCCCGGCAGCTCATGGTGCACATGGTCGCCGAACGCGAACGCGCCCTCGCCGACGGCACCCCCACCCCCAGGGCCACCTGGCACGACGCCGGGACCGGCCTGATCGACGCGATCACCTGCCTCTGGCAGGCCCCGGTCACCTGACCGGCCCGGAACCCGAACGCACCACCACGACGAAGGAGCAGGCGACGATGAAGGTGACGGTGGACGAGGACCGGTGCTGCGGAGCGGGCCAGTGCGTCCTGCTCGCCCCGGACGTGTTCGACCAGCGCGACGAGGACGGCATCGTGGTCCTGCTCGACCCCGCCCCGCGGCCGGACCTGCACGAGGCCGTGCGCGAGGCCGCCGAGGTCTGCCCGGCCGCCGCGATCGAGATCGCGGAGGGCCCGTGAGCGCGGAGCTGTTCCCCATGCGGCGCGCCCCCGGGTGCCCGTTCGACCCGCCGCCCGCCGCGCGGGCCAAGCAGGAGGAGGGCCCGCTGGCCCGGGTCGGCCTGTGGGACGGCAGCACTCCGTGGCTGGTCACCCGGCACGCCGAGCAGCGCGCGCTGATGGCCGACCCCCGGGTCAGCGCCGACATCACCCGCCCCGGCTACCCCAGCTCCGCCCCGATCCCGCCCGGGGGCACGTCGATCAGCTTCATCCTGATGGACGACCCCGAGCACGGCAGGCTGCGCCGGATGGTGACCGCGCCGTTCGCCACCAAGCGGGTGCAGGCCCTGCGCCCGGCCATCCAGCGCATCGTCGACGACCTGGTCGACGAACTGCTGGCCGGACCGAACCCGGTGGACCTGGTCGACGCCTTCGCGCTGCCGGTGCCGTCACTGGTGATCTGCGAACTGCTCGGCGTCCCGTACGCCGACCACGAGTACTTCCAGGACAGCAGCAAGACCATCGTCAAGCGCGACGTCTCCACCGAGCAGCGCACCGCCGCGATGGGCAAGCTGATGTCCTACCTGGACGACCTGGTCGGCACGAAGATGGAGCACCCGGCGGACGACCTGCTCTCCGGCCTCGCCACCCGCGTGGAGGCGGGCGAGCTGACCCGGTCCGAGGCGGCGCAGATGGGGGTGCTGCTGCTCATCGCCGGGCACGAGACCACGGCCAACATGATCGCCCTGGGCACCCTCGCCCTCTTCGAGAACCCCGACCAACTGGCCCTCCTGCGCGACTCCGACGACCCCACCCTGGTCGCCTCGGCGGTGGAGGAACTGCTGCGCTACCTCAACATCACCCACAGCGGCCGCCGCCGCGTCGCCACCGCCGACATCCCCGTCGGCGACCAGGTCATCCGCGCGGGCGAGGGCCTGATCATGGCCAACGACATCGCCAACCGCGACGCCGAGGTCTTCCCCGACCCCGACCGCCTCGACCTGCGCCGCGACGCCCGCAGGCACCTCGCCTTCGGCTTCGGCGTCCACCAGTGCCTGGGGCAGCAGTTGGCCCGCCTGGAACTCCAGGTCGTCTACAGCACCCTCTACCGCCGCATCCCCACCCTGGAATTGGCCACCGACCTCGACAAGGTCCCGTTCAAGCACGACGGGGCGGTGTACGGCGTCTACGAACTCCCCGTCCGCTGGTGATCTGACCTCCCCGACCCCGCGTGCGGTGTGGACTGCGTTCCCCACAGGACGCGGACACCGGACGAGGAGGCCGCCATGACCACGTTCACCCACACCCCCGCGCCCGACCCGGTGCCCGCCGAGGCCCGGCAGCGGGCGGTGCGGGACCCGGGTTTCGGCAAGGTCTTCACCGACCACATGGCTAAGGCATTCCGCCACGCCGACGACAGCATTTGGCTGTTCCGCCCAGAGTTCAACGGTCACCGAGATGTTCGCGGCGGGCACGGCGGCGGTCATCACCCCGATCCTGGAGTTCCGAGGCCGGGGCTACACCCAGGCGGTCGGCGGCGGCATCCCCGGGGCGACCACGCCGGCCACCCGCGAACACATCGTGGGAATCCAGTTCGGCACCCGCCCCGACACCCGGGGCCGGCTCCACCGGGTCGTGTAGCCGCGCACCCCTGCGGGCTTCGGCCTGTGGGGGCTGCTCGCCCCTCGACAACGCTTCCGCCCCGCGCCGCCGGTGGTGCAGCGGCAGGGCCGGGCTCGACCCGCGGGTCGAGCCCGGCCTGGGGTGTCAGCGCGCGGCGGCGGCGACCGCGGCGCCGAAGGCCGCCATGCCCGCCGCGTTGGGGTGCAGCGGCGCGGCGGGGCTGGTGGGGATCAGCCCCTCGAGGTAGCGCTGGGCGGGTGCGGCGCAGGTGTCGTGGCCCTCGCTGACCGCGGCGATGTCCACATAGGTCGCTCCGTGGGCCTCGGCCTGGGTGCGCAGGGCGGCGTTGAGGCGGTTCACCAGGCTCTGCACGAAGTCCGCGTCGCGGGACCAGATCGGCTGGGTGGGGTGGCAGCCGCCGGGGCGGATGTAGGTGCCGTAGCCGGCGACGACGACCTTGGCGTGGGGGGAGCGGGCGTGGATGGTGTCCAGGGCGGTGCCGAGGGCGGGGGCCCAGGCGTCGATCTTGGCGGCGGTCGGGTTGCCCTTGGCGGCCTCCTGGTCGGCGCAGGAGCGGCCCAGCGGTTCCGGCAGGAGGTTGAGGCAGCCCAGGGTGAGCTGCACCAGGCTGACGTCGTTGCCGCCGATGGTGAGCGACACCAGGTCCGTGGTGGGCTTGAGGGCGTCGAACTGGGGGGACACCAGGCCGAACTGGCGGGAGGTGAAGTGGGCGGTGGTGGCGCCGGAGCAGGTGACGTCGGTGAGCTTGGCGCCGAGGGTGCGGGCTGCGACGGCCGGGTAGTCGTTGTCCCGGGAGCGCAGGCACAGCAGGTTCGGGTCGACCTGCGGGATCAGCGGCCCGGCCGCCGCCGAGTCGCCCAGGGCGACGTACTCCAGCGGGTCGGCGGCGCCCGCGGTGGTGGCGCCGAGGCCGACGCAGGCGAGCAGGGCGAGGACGGGGGCGGTGCTGATCAACCTGGGCCGCGGCACTGGTGCTCCAAGGGGTGAGGTGTTACCGGCGCGTTTATGATCCCGCCAAACGCGGGGGTGTCCGGCTGGGACCTCCGCCAGAGTTCCGGGAGATGCTGTTGTGACCGGTCACAACTCCGCGGCTGCCGAGTCGCTGGCCGCCCGGTTGCTCGCCGACCTGCCCGGGCTCGCGGCCACCGTCACCGGGCACCTGGCCGAGCGGCTGCCGGTCTACCGCAGGCTGCCCGCCGAGGAGTTGGACGGGGACGTGCACCGGATCGTCAAGCAGATCATCGGCGGCTTCGCCCGCGGCCTGCGCACCGGGCGACCACCGGAACCGGCCCAGTTGGCGGCCATCCGGGCGTCGGCGGCCAAGCGCGCCGAGGAGGGGTTGCCGATCGACGCCGTCCTCAGCGCCTACCACCTCGGCGCGCAGGCCTGCGTCGACGCGCTGCTCCCGGAGACGGACCCGGGGGAGATGGCGGTGGTGCACCGATCGCTGCTGGACTACCTGTGCGTGGCGGTGTCCGAGGTGGCCGCCGGGTACCTGGCCGAGCGGCAGGCCCTCGTCGGCGAGGACAACACCCAGAACCAGACCATGCTCGCGGCGCTGCTCTCCGGCGCCGACCCGGAGGTCTCCGCCCGGCGCACCGGCATCCGCCTGCCCACCGCGTACTTCGTCGTCTCCGCCGCCATCGACCCGCACCCCGACGAACTCGACCCCGGGGTGGACGCCGCCGTGGCGGGCCGCCGCAAGACCCGCCGCGTCCGCGCCGAACTCGACCGCCGCTGCGCCCACCCGGCCCTGGCCCGCGTCTCCGCCGACGAGGGCCTGCTGCTGGTCCCGTGCCCGGACGAACCCGACCCGTGGGCGTGGCTGCGCGCCCTCGTCGAGGCCCTGGGCAAGGCCGCGGGCGCCCCCGTCCTGGCCTGCGCCACGCACTGCGCCCCCGCCGACGTGCCCGCCGCCGCCCGGCTCGCCGCCGAACTCCGCGAGGTCGCCACCGCCTTCCACCGCCCACCGGGCCTGCACCGCCTCGACGACCTGCTGCTGGAGCACCAGTTGACCCGGCCCGGTCCCGCCCGCCGACAGTTGGCCGCGCTGCTGACGCCGCTGCTCGACAAACCCGACCTGCTGCCCACCCTGCGCCTCTACCTGGCGACGAACCTCAACCGCCGCCAGACCGCGGGCAGGCTCCAGGTCCACCCGAACACCATCGACTACCGCATCCGCCGGATCGCGGAGTTGACGTCGCTCAACCCGACCCGGCACGACGACCTGTTCAAGTTGACCGCCGCCCTCGCCGCCCACGCCGCTGAAGGCAGCCCCTGAGCCTGCCCGAGTCGTCCACGCGTCACCGCCTGCGAGACTGGTGCGCGACACTGCGAGGAGATGATCGAGAAGTGACGTGGAAGGCGATGGCCCCGGCCGAGGTGTGCGACCTCGTGGACTTCTGGGACGCCGCGCCCTGGCCGCTCACGCGCGACCAGGTGCAGCAGCGGGCCGTCGAGCGGTTCGGGTGGACGACCGAGGTCGAGGACGGCACCTCCTACCTCATGAACACGGTGTCCGGGTTCACCGTCCCGGACGTGTCGACCATCGGCTCCAAGGGCGACCTGTCCTACCTCAAGCTCAACGTCGCGGACACGATCCGCGAGGTGACCCCCGGGTCGAGGCGGTTCCTCGGGGACGCCTTCGCCCTGGCGGTGCGCGAAGGGGAGGGGCGCTGGGGCGTGCCGACGCTGCGCGACGGGGAGGGGACGACGTCCGCGGACTGGGACACCGCGTCCGGCGGGCGGATCTCGTTCAACCTCACCGCGAGGAGCCTCAGCGCGGTGTTCCACACCCCGCAGGACGTCGAGGGCTTCGAGCGGGCCGACCACCGCGGATCGGAAGGGGCGAAACCGGTCGCGTCCGACGACCCGGGGTCCCGGTCCACCACCACGCCCCCCGTGCCGTGGAGGATGGCGCACGACTGGGAGCTGTTCACCGAACGCCTCGCGGACGCGTTCCGCGACGTGACCGACCGTGTCTTCCTCATCGTCCACGCGGCGGCGGACCCCAGGCGGTACGTGCAGTTCGCGGCAGCGCCCGACCTGCTCGACGCGGAAGCACCGGCGACGGACGTCGTGCGGGACGCCGACGAGCACCTGCTGCGCCGGACCGGGTGGACCGCGCCGGACGTCGCGCAACCCAACTGGACGTCCTCGCTCCGGCGCCCCGCGCTCACGGACGAGTTCGTGCAGCTCGCTCGGTGCTGCACCGCGGCACTGCACGGGGCGTACGGGATCACGAGCCCGGATGGACTCCGGTACCGCGCGTGGTGCGAACCGCCGGGTGCGGGGGCCGCCGCCGCGGTGGAGTTTCCCGTACTCGGACTCGACTGATCCGGGTCCGAGACCCGACCTGGGCTGCTTGTCCGGACAGGCCCCCGGGGCGCCGGGGCAGGCGGAGGAAGGACGGGCGGGCATCGATCGCTCGGCTCGGCGGGGTGCGCCGCGGTTGGCAGGCTGCCGCTGCCGGTGGTCGCGGCGCCGCCGTGCGCTGCTGCTCCTCCGCACCCGCTGGAGGCCCCTGATCCGAGCCCGGTGAACCGTCCAGTCGATGTCCAGAGGGTGACCATCCGAGGGTGGGAGGGTCGGGGCATCGCTCAGATCGGGGCGTTCACGGGGTGGGCCGGGCCCACCCCCGGACTGGAGGACTCCATGTTCGGCAAGAAGATCCGCCGGTTCGCGGTCATGGCACTGGCCACCGCCGCGGCCGTTCTGGGGACCGCGGTGCCCGCGTCGGCGTCCTGGACCGACGTGTACGGGCCCGCTTTCCCGCCCGGCGCCGTGTACTCCAACCACACCGTGTGCAACCAGGCCCGTGGCACCAACGGGTCCTGGAGCCGGTGGAAGTGCGCCCAGCAGACCGAGACCGGGTGGGACGGCAACGCCGACCCGTGGGTCTACGGCTCGGGCGGCAAGATCACCGCGCTGCGCTTCAAGCAGTGGGGGCTGCCGCTGCTGTGCGTGGACTCCCTGGTCGGCGGCCTCGGGTGGCGGGGTCAGCAATGCGGTGGCGAGGGCCAGGTGTTCGAGGTCGGCAGCCCGGACAACTCGCACTACATCCACGGGCTGAGCATCGCCAACTACCACCCCAGCGACCTCATCTCCTTCGAGGCCAAGCGGTCGGACAACTGGAACTGGC
This sequence comes from Actinokineospora spheciospongiae, assembly GCF_000564855.1. GTDB lineage: Bacteria > Actinomycetota > Actinomycetes > Mycobacteriales > Pseudonocardiaceae > Actinokineospora > Actinokineospora spheciospongiae. The sequence goes on along the minus strand of NZ_AYXG01000131.1, from coordinate 47,256 downwards.
CGTCGCCGACCCTGATCGGACCCGAGTCCTGGTACCTGTTCGACCTCGGCGGCCCGATGAAGGGCTTCTGGGTCCTGTGAACCGCGCCCACCCCCTGCAGAGAGGCACGACATGATCGGCAAGAGGTTCCGCCGCGCCGCGGTCGTCGCGGCTGCGGTGCTCACCGCGGCCGTCGCGACCGCCGCGCCCGCGTCGGCGACCTGGTACGACCGCTACGGCCCCGACCGCCCCGCCGGTTCGGAGAGCCGGTCGCACTTGATCTGCATCTCCGGTCGCGGCATCAACGGGGTGTGGACCGAGTGGCGGTGCGGCGACTACACCCCCTCCGGTTACAGGCCGGGTGGCAGCTCAATCGTCTCCCCCTGGTACTACCAGCTCCAGGCGTTGCGCGTGAAGCAGTGGGGCCTGACCCAGCTCTGCATCGACGCCCTGGTCGGCGGCATCGGCTGGCGGGGTGCGGTGTGCGGTGGCGAGGGCCAGGTGTTCGAGGTCGGCAGTCCCGACTACCACCACGCGCTGAACGGGTTCAGCGTCGCCAACCACGACCCCAGCGACACCCTGACGCACGTGGCCTACGTCGACAACGGCACCTCCGAGGGCGCCTTCGCGGGCTCGTGGACGATCCCGCCGAACTCGTGGCACCTGTTCGACCTGCACACGTCGATCTACCGCTACGGGCTCGCCTGACCGCCGGGGCCCGCCCGCCGTGCGCGGGCGGGCCCCGCCGCTCGTCCGGGGTCAGCCGCTGGTCTCGGACAACCGCAGGCGAGCGGTGTCCGCCAACGGGTTGCGCAGCCCGGTGAGGATGCTCAGGCTCTGCTCCCAGTTCGCCCGGGCGTCGGCGGTGTGGCCCAAGGCGTGCTCGTCGTCGCCCAGGCGCAGCAGGCTGTCGGCGACGCAGAACTGGTCGCCCGCTTCGCCGAACAGCTCGACCGCGCGCCGGTGGCACGCCCTGGCCCCCTCGTTGTCGCCGGTGTTGTGGCGGACGGTGCCCATCGCCAGCAGCGTGTCCGCCTCGCCGAAGCGGTATCCGAGCTGCCGCTGCAGGTGCAGGGCCCGCTCGTGGGCGGCCAGCGCCTCGACGTGCGCCCCGGTCTGCGACAGCAGGCTGCCGACCAGGCTCAGCGCCAGGGCTTGCCCGTTGTGCCCGGCCTCGACCAACAGACCCAGGCCGGTCCTGGCGTCGTGCAGGGCCTCCTCGACGCGCCCCTGCTTGCGGCGCATCTGCGCGCCGTTGACCAGGGTCTGCCCGTAGGCGACCGGGTCGGCCGCCTCCTCGAGCAGCCGCAGCGCCGCGGCGAGGTGGTGCTCGCCGTCCGCCCAGCGCGCCAACCGCATGTGCGCGGTCACCAGCTCGCGGTGGCAGCGACCGCGCAGCCACGGGTCGCCCAGCCGGTCCGCCGCCGCCAGCGCGACCTCGCCCAGGGCGCGCATGCACTCCCACCTGCCGCGGCGGTCGAGCCAGAAGCGCTGGGCGACGGCCAGTTCGCACACGTGCCGGTCGCGACCCGCCGCTTCCGCGGTGCCGACCAGCGCCACCAGCGCCTCCTGCTCCACGGCGAACCAGGCGGTGGCCGCGGCGCGGTCGGTGAAGTCCAGCGGTTCCGACCCGGGCGCGGGGGCGGGCACCTCCCGGGTGTCGGTGTACGGGGAGAACGTGCGCGCCGCGGCGCGGGTCGAGTGCAGGTAGTGGTCCAACAGCCGGTCCAGGGCCGCGGCGGCCGCCCGGGCGGGAAGTTCGGCTGCCCGCTCGCGGGCGTAGTCGTGCAGCAGGTCGTGCAGCCGGAACCGCCCGTGGCCGCGGTCGTCCACGAGCCTGGCGTCGGCGAGGGTGCGCAGGCAGCGGCGGGTCGCGGTCGTGGGTGTGCCCGCCAGTGCGGTGGCCGCCGCGAGGGGGAGTTCCGGGAGCGGGTGCACGCCGAGCAGGTCGAGCAGACCGGCCGCGGGCTCCGCGACCGCCCGGTGGCTGGTCTCGAAGGCCACGCGGATGTCCGAGTGGGGTTCGCCGGTCGCGAGGGCGTCGAGGCTGCCCGCCTCGTCCAGGTCCGCGACCACGTCGACCAGCGGTGTGGTCGTCGCCCGCGCCGCGGCCACCGCCAGCGCCAGCGGCAGCCCCGCGCACGCGGCGATCACCCGTTCCGCGGCCTCGGGTTCGGCGGCCACGCGGGTGCTGCCCAGCCGCCCGGCGAGCATCTCGCGCGCCTCCGCCGGGGCGAGCAGGTCCACCGCGACTGCCCGCGCCCCGCCCACCAGCAGACCGGGCAGCCGGGATCGGCTGGTCACCACCGCGGCGCAGCCCGCCGTCCCGGGCAGCAGCGGGCGCACCTGGTCGGCGTCGCGGGCGTTGTCCAGCACCACCAGGACCCGCTTGCCCGCCAGCAGGCTGCGGAACAACCCCGTGCGGGCAGCCAGGTCCGACGAGGCCCCGGCGGGAACCCCCAGCACCTCGGTGAACCCGGCCAGCACGTCGGTGGGGTCCAGCGGCGCCCCCGGCCCGAACCCGCGCAGGTCCACGAACAGCTGCCCGTCCGGGAAGCGGTCCGCGACCCCGTGCGCCCAGTGCACCACCACCGTCGTCTTGCCCACGCCCGCCGTCCCGTCCACCACCGCGACCGGCACCCCGCGGTCGCCGTCGGCCACCACCGCGTCCAGCTCCGCGAGCACTTCGTCCCGGAGGACGAAGGACCCGCAGGCGGGTGGCAACTGCTTTGGCACCACGGCAACAACCCTGGCCGCGGCCGCGGGCCTGCTGGCGAGGACTTCGCTGTACGCGGCGGTCAGTTTCGGACCGGGGTCGAGTCCCAGTTCCGCCGCCAGGTCCTTGCGCACCCGGTGGAAGGCCGCGGCCGCCGCCGAGCGGTCACCCGTGGCGTGGTGGGCGCGGATGAGCAGCGCGTGCAACGACTCGTCCAACGGGGCCTCGGCGGTGGCCCGCGACAGCAGCGGCACGGCGACCGCCGGTTCCCCCGCCGCGAGCGCGGCCTCACCGTGCGCCAGCACCGCTGACAACCACTCGCGAACCGCCGCCGTCACGGCGGGGTTGCCCGCCAGCGCGGCGAGCCCGCCACCGGGTGGACCGGCCCAGAGCTCCAGCGCGCTGGTCAACCGGGCGGTCGCGGCGCGGTGCTCCCCTGCCCGGCACAGCGCCGCGCCGGAGGCGGCCAACCGCCGGAACTGCGCCAGGTCAAGGGCTTCGTCGGGCAGTCGCAGGGCGTACCCGTCGCCGCAGCGCACCAGAACCCGCGCGGGGGAGCCCGGTCGCCGTGCGGGTTCGAGCACCCGGCGCAGGTGCTTGACGTGGGTGTGCACCACGTTCACCGCGCTGCGCGGGGACCGCTCACCCCACAGCGCCTCGATCAGCCCGTTCATCCCCAGCGGGTGCCCGTCGGCCAGGGCCAGCAACGTCAGCAGGGCCCGTCTGCCGGGTGATCCGATGTTCACCTCATCGGTACCGGACCACGCCCGCACCGCCCCCAGCACCTGAACGCGCACTGCGCCTCCGCTCCGCGAGGTCCCCCCGGTGTCTACCACACCGGGTGCGCGGGCCGGTCGTCCTCGCCACCGCGTCCAGAGAGCGTCCAGTGGTTGACCACCGCCGGTTGCGACGGTCGTCGACGGCCCGGCAGCGAGGGCGCCGGGGCGAGAGCGGAGGAAGACTCATGAAACCACGCAGAAGCGGCTCGCGCCGCCTGATCACCACGCTGGTGGCCGTCGCGCTGGGGGTGATCGCGCTCGCCGCCCCTGCCTCGGCGACCGCCGAACCGAGCACGGCCCAGTTGTCCGCGGCCATCGACCGGGTGTGGCACGAGCGGGCCACCGACGCCGACCGGGCGCTGCTGGCCCGGGTGCCCGAGGTCGCCAAGCGGGTCGTCGACCCGGCGAAGACCACCGTGCAGTTCGAGCGGGGGTCCGGCAACCGACCCACGGGTGAGCTGGGCACGCAGACCGCGCAGGACGAGTACAACTGGGCGTACGTCCGGGTGAACTACTACTCGACCCTGGGCTTCACGGTCTACAGCTACCGCCAGTACGTCGAGTGGTACTACAACTACAACGTCGTCAGGGCCTGGAAGAACCGCTACGACATCGTCGACTACAACGACGGCACCGCGAACTTCGGCGCCTACCTGCAGAACTTCGCCAACCCGCCGGGCGGCACCGTCACCAGCTCGGTCATGCAGCGCCAGGTCCACCACTGCCTGGCCACCTACGGCTGTCCCGGCTGGAGCTACCCGTACACCCAGATCAACGTCTTCAGCAATGGCAACGCCACCTACTCTTCGTACGTCTGATCAGGACGGGCCGCACCCGCGCGCGGGTGCGGTCCGTTCCCTGAAGCAGATCCACGCCCCGCCCGCCGCGGCTGCTGTTCTCCCACCGGCCGTGCCTCCTTCCGCGACAGGATGATCCGCCCGGTCCTCTCGACCGCCCTCGGGTTGGGCGCGGCACCCGCTCAGCCGTGCCAGGAGCGCCACAGGGCGCCGTAGGCGCCGCCCGCGGCGACCAGTTCGTCGTGGGTGCCGATTTCGATGAGCCTGCCCGCGTCCATGACCGCGACGCGGTCGGCGTCGTGGGCGGTTTGCAGGCGGTGGGCGATCGCGATGACGGTGCGACCGCGCAGGACCGCCGCCAGGGAGCGTTCGGTGGTGCGGGCGGTGGTGGGGTCGAGCAGGGCTGTGGCCTCGTCCAGGACGAGGGTGTGCGGGTCGGCGAGGACCACGCGGGCCAGGGAGAGCTGTTGGGCCTGGGCGCCGTCGAGGTGGGTGTCGGTGCCGATCACCGTGTCGAGGTCGTCCGGGAGGTCGGTGAGCCAGGTGGCGCCCACCGCATCGAGGGCGGCGCGCAGGTCGTCGTCGTGGGCGTCGGGTTTGACGATCAGCAGGTTGTCCCGCACCGATTCGCGGAACACGTGGTGGTCCTGGGTGACCAGGACCACCTGTTCGCGCAGCGCGTCCGGGGGCAGGTCGACGATCGGGACGCCGCCGACGGTGACCGAGCCGGAACGCGGTCTGTCCACTCCGGCCAGCAGTCTGCCCAAAGTGGACTTGCCTGCCCCGGAGGCGCCGACGACGGCGAGCCGTTCACCCGGGTTCACCGAGAAGTCCACGTCGGTGAGGACGTCGCGTTCGCCGTCGTAGGCGTAGTGGACGGCGCGGACCTCGATCCGGTCGTCGGCCGGGGTCCGGGTGTCACCGCGGGCGGCGCGGGGGATTTCCGCCAAGCCCTCGACCCTGGCGAAGGAGGCCACCGCGCCCTGGAGCTGTTCGACCCAGACCATCAGCGTGTCCAGGGGTGACCCGAGCTGGCGCAGGTACACCGTGGCCGCGACGACCGTGCCCAGGCTGGCCGCGCCCCCGATGTGCAGGGCGCCGCCGACCAGCAGCACGGCGACCAGCGGCAGCCGGTGGGACACGTCGAACGTCGGGAACAGGACGCTGCGCAGCCGCAGCGTGTGCGACCGCGCCCGCCGCGCGTCTGCGATCGCGGCCTCCGCCGCCTGTTCCCGCCGCCGCTGCAGGCCCAGCGCCTCGATGGTGCGCGCCCCCTCGGCGGTGCTCGCCACCACGTCGGCCAGTCGGGCGCCGGTGGCGGCCTCGGCCAGGTAGGCGGTCCGCGCGCGCCGCAGGTACCAGTTCAGGGCGCCGCCGATGCCGACCAGGCTCAGCAGCCCGCAGGCGCCCAGCAGCGGGTCGAGCACCAGCACCGCCGCGATCAGGAACACCGCGTACACCAGGGCGACGAGGACTTCCGGCAACGCCTGCCGCAGCACCGAGGCGACGGTGGCGGAGTCCGTGCTGCCCCGGGCGATCAGGTCGCCGGTCGACACCCGCTCCACGGCCGAGGCGGGCAGGTCCAGCGTGCGCGCCAGGAACCGCTCGCGGATGCGCCCGGCGGTCCGCTCGCCGAACCGGTGGCCCAGCGACAGGGCGGCCCGCGACAGCAGCGTCTGCGCCACGGTGAACACCAGGATGACCAGGGCGAGCCGGTCCACGGTCGCGAGCACGTCGGAACCCGACCGCACCGCGTCGACGATCCGCCCCAGCAACCACGGCCCCACCAGCCCGGCCGCCGCCGCCAGGCTGTTCAGGACCAGCACGCCGACGACGGTCCGGCGGTCGGCGACGATCTCGCCCCACACCGCCGCCCGCACCCGGGCCCCACCCGCGATGGGCAGCGTCATGCGCCCCCACCCCCGGCCAGGACCGCCCGCCGCGACACCGGGTGGCTGGTGCGGCGCGGCAGCGCGCCGGGCGGCGTCACGCGTCCCCGTCCCCGAGCAGGCCCGCCTGCCGGGTCACCAGGTCACGGTAGGCGGGGTGCTCGCGCATCAACTCGTCGTGGGTGCCGGTCGCGGTGGCGTGGCCGTCGGTGAGGAAGACCACCTCGTCGGCCTGGGCGAGGACCAGGGGCGACGTCGTCGTGACCAGGGTGGTGCGGCCGTGTCGCGCCGCCCGCAGCCGGGTGGCCATCACCGCCTCGGTGTGGGCGTCGACGGCGGAGGTCGGTTCCACCGCCAGCAGCACGTCCGGTTCGGCGTAGACCGCCCTGGCCAGGCGCAGCCGTTGCCGTTGGCCACCGGACAGGGTGCCCGCCCCGGGGGTCACCTCGGCGTCCAACCCGGCGGGCAGGGCGTCCACGACGTCGTCGGCCACCGCCGCGCGCACCGCCGCGCGCACCCGCGCGTCGTCGGGCTCGCACCGGCCCGCGACCGCCTCGCGGATCGTCCCGGCGAAGAAGTCGGCGTCGTTGTCGGCCACCAGCAGCCGTTTCCGCAGGCGGTCCGGTGCGAGCGCGTCGATCCGGGTCCCGGACCAGGTGGCGTCCGTGTCGGTGAACCGGCCCAGCCGCTCCACCACCGCGACCGCCTCCGCCGGGCGGGCGCTGACCAGGGCGGTCATCCGCCCCGCCCGCAGCACCACCCCGGACGCCGGGTCGACCAGGGGACCGCAGCCCCCGGGCGGCTCGACCGCGCCCGAGGTGTCGCGGTGGTCGGGCTCCAGGGCCAGCAACCGGATGACGCGCCGCGCGGCGACCACGGCCCTGGCCAGGTCCCCGCTGCCCTCGATGAAGAACGCCACCGGCACGACCAGCACCGCCACGTACCCGTAGACCGCGACCAGGTCGCCGATGGAGATCACGCCCCGCGCCGCCATCCGCGCGGCCAGCCACACCACCACCGCCAAGAACAGCGCGGGCAGCCCGTTCGCCAGCGCGCCCACCCAACTCGCCGGACCACCGACCCGGTACCCCGACTCGGTCAGCCGCCGCGACCGCTCGTCGTACCGGTCGGCGTGCGACTGCTTCCCGCCGAGCCCGTTGAGCACCCGCAACCCGCCCAGCACGTCCACCAACCGGCCGGTCAACTGGCCCTGCAGTTCCCGGTAGCCCGCCCCGGTGCGCTCGATCCGCCGCAGCAGCGGCCCGATGACCAGCGCCAGCAGCGGAACCCCGCCCAGCACCACCAGCGCCAGCAGCGGCGAGATGCCGAACATCACCACCGCGATCGCGGCGTAGGCCACGACCGCCCCGAACCCCGGCCCGGCGACGGTCAGCGACTGGGCGACCACCGTGACGTCCGCGACCCCGATCGCCACCACCTCCCCGGCCCCCACCCGCCGCGGCAGCGTGGCCCCCAGCCGGGCGCACTGGCGCACCGTCGCCCGCACCACCCGGAACGACGCGTCCATCCGGACCCGGGTCATCGTCCGGTGCCGGTGGACCGCCAGCACAGCGCTGAGCAGCCCCACCCCCAGCAACACCGCCGCCCAACCCACCAGCGCACCCATGTCCCGGGGCGCCAGCCCGTCGTCGACGGCCCGCGAGAGGACGTACGGCGGCACGGCGAGGCTGACCATCCACGCGCTGCTCAGCGCCATCGCCACCGCGATCCGCCCCTGCTGCGACCGCACCAGCCACCACAGGAACCGCCCCGGCCCGCTGATGTCCCCCGCCGTCGGCGGTGTGTGCTCCCCCGGCATGTCCCCAGCCTACGCGGCGGACCGGGAGTCGATCACCGCGCCGGATGCTCTGTCCACAGAGGAGCGTCAGGGCTCGAACGCGCCCCCGCGCTTGAGGGTGCGGATGACCGGGCTCGTCTCCACGGCGCCGACCGTGGGCAGCGCGCCGATGCGCCGGGTCAGGTAGCCGAACAGGTCCCGGTTGTCCCGGCACACCACGGAGACCATCAGGTTGGTCGGACCGGTGGTGGCCGCGCAGAACGCGACCTCCGGGTGGGTGGCGATCTCGGCGCCGGTCTCGGCCAGGTGCGACGGCGCGACGGTGGCCCGGAGCTGGGCGGCGGCGTGGTAGCCGAACCGGGCGGTGGCCACGTCCACGTCGAACGACAGCAGCCCGGCCCCGCGCAGCGCCTCCACCCGGCGCGCCGCCGTCGACTCCGACCAGCCGGTGGCCCTGGCCAGCAGCCCGTAGGGGGCGCGGCCGTCGCGGGCGAGTTCGCGCAGCAGCGGGCGGTCGGCGTCGGTCAGGTCGGTCGCCACCGGGGGCAGGTCGGGGCGCAGCGCGTCGACCTCGGCGTCGGTGAGGACGGTGGCGAAGACCTCCGGGCCGCCGCCGAAGACGTGCAGGATGCCGTGCGCGGTCACCGAGGTGATCGGGGCGGTGTGCGGCAGCTTGCGCAGCAGCAGCTCGTCGCGCTCCTCGGCCGACCAGGACTGCACGCTGGCGCTGATCTCGGTGCCCCCGGAGAGCAGGTGCACCCACCGGGTGTCGTCGCGGCGGGCCAGGGCGAGCGCGACCTCCACCGCGGCGCCCGGCTGGCAGTGCACCCGGACGACCCACTGCGCGCCGCCGAGCCGCACCGCGTTGATCACCCCGGTGAGCCGGACCACACCGGACTCCCGCATCCGCGCGTACCGGCGCGCCACCGTCCGGTCCGACACCCCGAGCACCTCGCCGACGCGGGCGAACGACGCGCGTCCGTCCACGGTGAGCGCGTGCAGGACGCGCTGATCCAGCTCGTCGACATCCATCTCAAATCCCCGTCTGGTGTCGGATTCTCCCACCGTACGCCCGCCGACACCTGGTTTTCCCCGCACAGCCGCGATCCTTGTCCCCATGCGCTCTCGTTGGTGGCCCCTGGTCGCGATCTGCCTCGGGTCGTTCATGCTCCTCCTCGACGTCACGATCGTGACGGTCGCGCTGCCCGACATGGCCGCCGACCTGCACGCCTCCTTCAGCAGCCTGCAATGGGTGCTCGACGTCTACGCCCTGGCCCTGGCCGCGCTGCTGCTCGGCGCCGGGTCGCTCGGCGACATCGTCGGCAGGCGCCGGGCCTACGTGGTCGGCCTCGCCCTGTTCGCCCTCGGCTCCCTGGCCTGCGGCCTGGCCCCCACGGTGGGCGTGCTGATCACCGCCCGGGGCCTGCAGGGGATCGGCGGCGCGCTGATGTTTGCCACCACCACGGCCATGCTCAACGCCACCTACACCGGCCGCGACCGGGGCGTGGCCTTCGGCGCCTGGGGCGCGGTCAACGGCGCCGGGTCGGCGCTGGGCCCGCTGGTCGGCGGCCTGCTCACCGAGCACGCGGGCTGGCGGTGGATCTTCCTGGTGAACCTGCCGGTGTCCGTGCTGACCATCGCCCTGACCCTGCTCGTCACCACCGAGACCCGCCGCCGCGGCGTGCGGGTCGACGTGCCGGGCGCGCTGGCGTTCGCGGTCTTCGCCGGTGCCCTCACCTACGCGCTGATCCGGGTGGGCGAGGACGGCTGGACCGCGCCGCGCCCGCTGCTGCTCCTCGCCCTGGCCGCCGTGGCGCTGGTGGTGTTCCTGGGGATCGAGCGCCGGGTGCGCCACCCGCTGCTGGACCTGGGGCTGTTCCGGTCGAGGTCGTTCAGCGCCACCATCGCCGCGGGCCTGCTGCTGATGGCCGCCGCGTTCGCCATGCTCGCCTTCACCTCGGTCTGGCTCCAGGGCGTCCTCGGGCTGTCGCCGATCGAGGCGGGGGTGGCGCTGCTGCCGCTGGCCGTGTGCTCGTTCCTGGTGTCCGCGTTGGCCGGGCGCGCACTTCAAGCGGTGCCGCCTCGGTGGACCGTCGGCGGCGGGATGGTGCTCGTCGGCCTGGGCTCGGCCCTCCAGGCGACGGTCGGGGCCGACTCCGGCGCGCTGGTCCTGCTGCCCGGCCTGGCCGTGGTGGGCGTCGGCGTCGGCCTGGCCATCCCCACCCTGACCGCCGCCGCCATGTCCGCCGCGCCGCCGCAGCAGGGCGGGATGGTCGCGGGCACCCTCAACACGGCCCGGCAGCTCGGGTACGCGCTGGGGGTGGCGGTGCTGGGACTGGTGTTCAAGCAGACCGTCGTCGACCACGTCGGCGACCCCGACCTGGCCGGTGCGGTCGTGGCGGGGCAGGCACCCAGGACTGACGCGGTGCGCGAGGCGGTCGCGGCGGGCCTGCGCCACGGCCACACCGCGGCGGCGGTCGCCGGGTTGGTCGGCGGCCTGCTGGTGCTGTGGCTGGTCCGCTCGACCCGGCGCCCGGCCGAGCGATCAACTCCGGTGCGGACCTGAGCCCGGTCCGGCACGGTGGTCCCCATGCCGGACACAGCTTTCACCCACCCCCGACTGGCCCAGGTCTACGACGCGGTCAACGGCGAGCGCGACGACCTGCACGCCTACCTCCGCATCGCCACCGAGGTCGAGGCCCACCACGTCCTCGACCTCGGTTGCGGCACGGGCGCCCTCCCCCTCCTGCTGGCCGCCACCGGCCGCCGGGTCACCGCCGTCGACCCCGCCGAGGCGTCCCTGCGCGTGGCACGGGCGAAACCCGCCCCAGGACCGATCACCTGGCTGCACGGCGACGCCACCACCCTCCCGCCACTGGCGGCCGACCTGGCCACCATGACCGGTAACACCGCCCAGGTCTTTCTCACCGACGACGCCTGGGCGGCCACGCTGCGCGGCGCCCTCGGCGCCCTGCGCACGGGCGGCCACCTGGCGTTCGAGACGCGGCGGCCGCAACGCCGGGCGTGGGAGGGGTGGAACGGTCGCCGCGTCGTGGACGTCCCCGGGGTCGGGTCGGTCGAGGAGCGGATGGAGGTGGTGGAGGTGGCGTTGCCCCTCGTGTCCTTCCAGACCACCTACACCTTCGCCTCCGACGGCTCGGCCCTCCGGTCCGACTGCACCCTCAGGTTCCGCGACCGGCCGGAGGTCGAGGAAAGCCTGTCCGCCAACGGCTTCACCGTCCGGGACGTGCGGGACGCGCCGGACCGACCCGGCCGGGAGTACCTGTTCCTGGCGCAGAAGACCGCCTGAGCGATCCCACGTTCTGGGCGAGCGGGGTAACGGGTGGTGCCCACCCGGCGACCCCAGGCGGAAGGTCCACCGGTCGAGGGGTTGCCACCGCATGCGTCGAGTCCTGTTGCCCACCGCCGTGTTCGTCGTGGTCGGAGGGCTCACCGCGTGTGGTGCGAACAGCGCCGCGCCGCCGTCGTCGACACCCGCGCCGACCACCGAGGCCTCCGCCACCCCGGAGACCACGCAGAGCGCCGCGCCCGCGGTCGGGGTGCGGCCGGGGGTCGTGCTGGTCAACTGCGACGTGCCCTCGGGGGCGGGGGTCCGGGTCAGCGGGTTCGGGCCGGACGGGACCTCCACCGGCACCACCGAGTTCCCCTGGCTCCCCGTCGGTTCGCCGGGCGCCGCACCCGCGCTGACCTGCCTGGACTTCGGGATCTTCACCACCCAGGCCAGCCGGGCGGACGGGCACCTGCTGCGGTCGGCCTTCAACGAGGACTACACCGCCGCGCTCGCCACCGACACCGAGGGGGAGAACTCCACCATCGGCTGGCTGTCCCCGGAGCTGGAGTTCACCCCGCTGACCACACCGGTGTCCGGCGACTTCACCAAGCAGCTCGACCACGACCCGATGTTCCACCCCGCCACCGACCGGGTGTTCTTCCGCGACGCCGACGACGAGTTGAGGTCCGTCGCCGCCGACGGCACCGGCCAGAAGGCGGAGACCAGCACCGCGTCGGACAAGGCGGTCCTGGTGCCCACGGCCGCGCCCCTCCTGGAGGACAAGGGATCGGGCGTGGTCTACAACCGGTCCGGCACCCTGGTCGCCGGGCTGATCAGCGCGGCGGTGGCGGGCACCGACCAGGTCGTGGTCGTCCCCACCGCCGAACGCGACTCCCTGCGCCAGGCCACCAGCGGCGTCCCGATCACCGCCGAGTTCACCGGCAGACCCGAACTGCACGGCTTCCTCGACGACAACACCGTGCTGCTGACCGACGACATGCAGATCTACGCGGTGAAGCTGTCCGGGCAGACCGCGACGGTGACCACCGTCCTGGCCAACGACAAGCTGACGATCTGGGACGTCACGGCCTCCTCCGACGGCAAGTCGGTCGCCTTCCTCGCGGGGGAGGGCACTTCCACCTACCTCTACACGGTCCCCGCGACCGGCGGCACCCCCACCAAGCTGACCACCGTCACCGGCGCCACCGCCCTGCTGGAGTTCACCGCCTGACGCTACCGGCGGCCGTCCCGGTCGGCGGTGGTCGCGGCGATGCTGCCGAGCAGGGCCAGCGCGTCGGCGCTCGGCGACCCCGGTTCGGCCTGGTAGACGATCAGTTCCTGCCCCGGCGCGGAGCGCACGTCGAAACTCAGCATCCGCAGGGTGAGGGCTCCGACCTCGGGGTGGACCAGCCGCTTGGTCTCGATCCGCTTGCCCCTGGCCCGGTTCTGCGCCCACATCCGGGCGAACTCCGGGCTGCGGCCGAGCAGGTCGTCGACCACGGCGCGGACGCGCGGGTGTTGCGGCGCGGCGCCTTCGAGCAGCCGGAAACCCGCGACGGTGTTCGCCGCGACCGCGTCCCAGTCGGCGTAGAACGAGCGGGAGCCCGGGTCGAGGAAGACCTTCTCCACCAGGTTGCGGGTCACCGGGAAGCCGGAGAACAGGGCCTCGCCGAGGCGGTTGGCCACCAGCACGTCGTACGCGCGGCCCAGGACCAGGGCGGGGTGGTGCGGCCAGGCGTCCAGGAGCTGGGCCAGCGCCGGGTCGACGCGCTCGGAACCGCCGGAGCCGTCGCCGCGCGGGCTGAGCCCGGCGAGGCGGTACAGGTGCTGCCGCCCGTCCTCGTCCAAGCGCAGCGCCGCGCACAGGCCGTCGAGGACCTGGCCGGACGGGCTGGTCTCGCGGCCCTGCTCCAAGCGGGTGTAGTAGTCAACGCTCATGCCCGCGAGCATCGCCACCTCTTCCCGGCGCAACCCGGGAACGCGCCTGCGGCCGGTGTCGGGCAGGCCCGCCCCGGCGGGGGTGGTGGCGGAACGCCGGGCGCGGAGGTGGTCACCGAGGGCGCTCATGGCACCAGGGTAGGTCGGCGCGGGCGGGCGAGGGTGGGTGCGGTGCTCCCAGGTTCGCGGCGGCCTTCTCCGGGGTGGGCCGGGTCGGCAAGGTCGACGGCATGAACACGAACAAGGTCGTCCTCATCACCGGTGCCAGCAGCGGCATCGGCGCCGCCACCGCCACGGCCCTCGCCGGGGCCGGGCACCACGTCGTCCTCGCCGCCCGCCGCACCGACCTGCTCGCCGGGCTGGCCGACGCGATCACCGCCTCGGGCGGCTCCGCCTCGACCCGCGCCCTCGACGTGACCGACGCCGCCGCCGTCCGGGCCGCCGTCGACGCGGTCGCGGCCGACCACGGCAGGCTCGACGTGATCGTGAACAACGCGGGCGTGATGCCGCTGTCGCGGATGGACGCGCTGCTGGTCGAGCAGTGGGACCGCATGGTCGAGGTCAACGTGAAGGGCCTCCTGCACGGCATCGCCGCCGCGCTCCCGCACTTCCAAGCCCAGGGCGGCGGCCACTTCGTCACGGTCGCCTCGATCGGCGCCCACGAGGTCGTCCCGACGTCGGCGGTCTACTCCGCGACGAAGTTCGCCGCGTGGGCCATCACCGAGGGGCTGCGCCAGGAACTCGACCCGTCCATCCGGGTCACCACCGTCTCGCCCGGGGTCGTGGAGAGCGAACTCGCCGACCACATCACCGACCCCACCGCCCGGGAGGCGATGCGCACCTACCGCAGGAACACCCTGCCCGCCGACACGATCGCCAGGGCCATCGCCTACGCCGTCGGCGAACCGGCCGGTGTCGACGTCAACGAGATCATCGTCCGCCCCACCGCCCAGCGCCCCTGACCGGTCGCGCCCGCCGCGGTGAGCCCCCGGTCAGGCGGTCGTCCAGATCCTCAGCGGACCGCCGTCCACCGCGTCGCCCGCGACGAGGGCGGTGGAGTCGTTGGTGAAGACGCTGAGGCTGCCCGCGGCGTCGAAGCCGTTCTGCTTGACCGGCACCCGTTCCCAGCGGGCGGCGTCCGAGGACAGCCACACCCCACCGCCGTCGCCGGAGGAGCCGGTCGCGATGAGCCAGCCCCGCCAGGTGGCCACCTGGCGGACGTGTTGCGCTTCGGGTTCGTCGACGTTGGCGTCGGGCAGCACTCCCACGGTCACGTCGTGGGAGGCGGTCCAGTCGCCGGTTCCGCGGCGCCACGCCGTGGGCCTGGGGTCGCCGGTTGTGGTCGGGTCGGTGAACAGGACCGTGAGGTCGTCCTTGCGGGTCAGGGACAGCACCCTGCCGCGCAGGGGGCCGGGGTCGTCCGCGGTCCACCCGGTCCCGTCGGTCGAGGACAACACGGTGGTGTCGCCGGAGGAATCCCCGGTGACGCCGAAGATCGTGAACCCGTCGGCGGTGGCGGTCACGTCCGGCAGGTACCCGGAACGCAGGTCGGGGGTGTCGACCGCATCCGGCCCGGAGAAGGTCTTCCCGTCGGTCGAGTGCCAGACGCGGAGGCCGTTGTGGTCGCGGTTGTCGACGCGGTCGCTGTCCAGGACGGCCATGGGGCGGTCGAACCCGACCACGACCACGCCGCGCGGTCCGGCGGCCACCGCCGAGAGCGCTTCGCCCGGCTCGCTCCCCGCCAAGGGGTGCGCGGACCACGAAACGCCGTCCTCGGACCGCCAGACCGCTGCCCCGCTCGTGGTGGCGCCCAGGACGTGGACGGTGTTCCGGTACCCGGCGACCGGAGTCCGGTGCCCGAGCTGCCGGACGCCGTCCAGCACCACCGGGGACCACGTCCCGCCGTCCGGGGAGGTGAAGACGTCGCTGACCAGGTCGTTCACCTGGCCCCGGCTGTTCGGCGCGGCCGGGACGAGGTGGTGCCCGGCCAGGACGAACCCCCGGTCCCACCCGGCGCCGCCCTGCAGGCTGGTGAGCCGGTCCGGCGGGACCCCGGGGGAGGCGGCGACCCAGCGGGGAGCCGGTGCGGCGGGTGCGGTCGGCGGGGGCGGCGCGGCGCCGGTCCCGCAGGCGGCGGCCAGGGCGATCGCCAGGACGACCACCGGCAGGCGGATCAGGCGCACGCCGGGCTCCCGTCCGGTTCGGCCCAGGTGATGGAGTCCTCCGTGCACCACTTCCGCGCCGCCGTGGCGGCGGTCGTCCGGAACGGCTTGCCGCCGTCGTCGATCCGCAGGTCACCCCGGCTGCCGCCGGAAGTCCACCGCACGTGCAGGTACCACTCCACGTACCCGCTCGACGCGGTGGGCACGACGACGACCTTCTCCACGTCGTCCTTCGCCACCTTGAAGCTGAACTCCTGGGCTGGGACGACCCGGCCGCCCTGCTCACCCGCCACCGGGACGACCTCGGGTCGCGGCGAGCCCAGGTCGGTGGCGTAGTGGTGCGGTGTGACGTCGCTGCCGCACGTGCCCGGCAGGTAGATCCCGGTCAGCGGCGCGGACCGGGACACGACCTCCACCGAGATCGAGTGCAGCACGGTCGCCGTGTCGCTGGCCCCCTGGAACGTGACCTCGACGTGCCCACCCGAGCTGAGCGCGGCCCCGTCCGGCGGCCCCTCCCGAGGCACCGGGATCGACTTCTGACCCCGGTCGGGCACCACCCACCCGGTCTCGCACCGGTCCGGGCCCATCGACACGGCCCAGTGCGGCGCCCCGCCACCGGTCGCCGAATCCGCCGTGGCGGGCCCGGACCGCTGCAACAACCACGCCCCCGCCACCATCCCGGCGAGCGTCGCCACGATGACCAGCACACCGACGGTCAGCCCCGCGGTGCCGGAACGCGACTTGACCGTGATCCGGTCACTGGAGCCGCCCACGTTCACCTGCACGCCCTGCTCGCCGTGGTTCGCCTGGCTCACCGCCCCCGGCACGGACGCCTCCTGCGCCCCCACGGCCCCGCGCGACCTCGTGCGCTTCTCCGCCCCGAACCCGACCGCCGCCCCCGCGACCACCAGGACCACGACCGCGAGCCACGCCCAGACGCTGCTCTTGAGGTCGGTCGCGACGTTGATGACGATGCCCAGGGCGGCGGTCACGGCGCTCCCGGTGAGGGCCTTCACCCACCCTGCTCGCTGACTGTCGATCGGTCTCTCCCGGGCGCCGGAGTGCGGTTCTGCTGACGACGCCCGAGGCTATCGGGTCCGCCCAGCCCCGTGGGCCAGTGCGCTCGTACGCCCCTCAGTCGAACTCCACCGGGAGGCGGTCGACGCAGATGTGCCTGCCGTTCTCGAAGTAGCGGGTCGGTTCGGCGGTGAGCCGGTAGTTGCCGTGCCGGGCCAGTTCGTCGAGGACGGCGAGGAACTCGGTCCTGGCGTGGTGGGCGCCGAGGCAGAAGTGCACGCCCTGGCCGAAGGTCAGGTGCCGGTTGTGCGGGCGGTCGAGGCGGAACTCGTCCGGGTCGTCGAAGACCGCCGGGTCGCGGTTGGCGGCGCCGGTCAGCAGGACCACGCGGGCGCCCGCGGGGATGGTGGTGCCGCCCACCTCCACCTCGCGGGTGGTGAACCGGGTGCCGTGGTCGACCGGGGCCCACAGCCGCAGGGTCTCCTCGACCGCGCGTGGTCGCAGGTCGGGGTGTTCGCGCAGCAGGTCTTGCAGGTCGGGGCGGCGGGCGAGGACCCAGCACAGGTGGCCGATGGTGTTCATGGTGGTCTCGTGGCCCGCGATCGCGTAGGCGACCAGCATGACGTGCAGGTCGTCCTCGGTGAGCAGTTCCCCGTCGACGCGGGTGCGGACCAGGGTGGAGAGGTGGTCGTCGCCGGGGTTTTCGCGGGCGCGGCGGATCTCGGTGCGGAACAGTTCGGCGAACGGGGGCCAGAAGCCGCCGGAGTCGGCGTCCCTGGGCATGCCCTTCCACGTGTTGCTGGTCAGTTCGCGGATGCGGGCGCGGGCCTCGGGGGAGAAGCCGACCGCCGCGCCCACCACGGCCAGCGGCAGCGGGGTGGCGAGTTCGGCGACCAGGTCGCCGTGGCCGCGTTCGACGACGGGGCGCACCAGCTCCGCCACCAGCCCGGTGATCGCCGCCGCGGACTCCTTGGCCCGCGCCGGGGTGAACGGCGGGCGCATCAGCGCGCGGTAGCGGGTCTGCTCCGGCGGGTCGTACTCCAGCGGGGCGAACCGGGGTGTGCCCGCCGCCCTGGGGAAGAACACGCCGTGGCCGGAGGCGAAGGTCTCGTGGTCGCGCAGGGCGGCGTCGACGTCGGCGTGGTGGGACAGGACCCACATCCCGCCGTGCGCCGACGAGTGCGCCACCCTGCCCCGTTCCCGCACCGCGCGGTGCACCCGCAGGGCCAGGTCGGGGGTGAACTCGGGGTCGTGGTGGTCGAAGTCGGCGGTGAGGCGGTCGACCGGGCAGCTCATCGGACCTCCCCGGCCCAGGCGGGCGCGTCCGGCGCCAGGTGCGCGAACGGGTGCGTCGACGCCGGGTCGTAGCTCTCGTCGGTGATCCACTTGATCATGCGGCGGGTCGGCTCCATCCCGTCCTGGGGGACCTCGGGGCGGAAGTGGGTGGCGTAGCCGAGCGACACCAGCCGCTGCACGCCGTAGAGCGGCGCGGTGTCGCGCAGGACCCGCTTGAGCGAGTCCGGGTAGACGCCGACGGTCTGGGTGTAGCTGTTCATCGCGCGCACCGCCTCGGCCGGGTCGTCGATCGGGACGACGTTGGCCACCCGCCCCGACAGCGCGTCGCGGAAGTCGACCGGCTCCGCCGACAGCGACACCACCACCGCGCCCTCGCCGCCCCGGCCGCCGACGACCCGGTACCAGTCCGGGGCGGCGGCGAGGCCGCGCAGGTTCTCCCGCAGCTCGGGGTCGAACCGGCGGGCGGGGGTGCTCAGCGCGGCGGGCAGCCGCTGCACCTCCTCGTGCAGCATCGCGCCCCAACGCAGCGCGGTGGCCAGCCCGGCCTCGTCGGTGCCGGTGGCGGCGTAGATGACCCTGGCGTTGAAGCAGCCCTCCTGGTTGAGCACGCCGACGTCGGCGGCGGCCAGCCTGGCCGTCTCGCGCAGCGCCGCCTCGGAGGCGAACGCCTCGGGACCGATCACGGTGGCCGAGAGCTTCGGGTCCAGGGCGATCAGCTCCAGCCCCGGCCGCAGGTACTGGGTCACGTGCTGGACCGAGCCGAACCCGCCCCACGCCACCACCTTCTCGACCTGCGCCGGGTGGTAGAGGCCGCGCTCGAACCCGGTGTCGCCGCCCTTCCAGTACAGCACCGACAGGTGCCGGGTCAGCGGGTGCTCCGGTGCCAGCTCGACGAGGGTGCGGAGGATGGCGGGCGCGGTCACCGGGTCGTTCGCGGGTGCCTTGATGATCGCGTCGCCGCGGGTGACGGCGCTGCGGACCACGGTGATGGCCGCGATGATCGGGTTGTTGCCCGCGATGACGTGCACCGCCCGCGCCCCGAACGCCCGCACGGCCGCGCCGCCGGAGGACACCCAGCCGTCGAGGAACTCCGCGCCGATCGCCCGCTCGGCCAGCGCCCACACCGCTTCCGGGGCGAACAGGCCCGGCAGTTGCAGGTAGGTCGAGCGCAGCACGTCGGCGGTGAGGTCGGAGAACTCCGGCAGCAGGGACAGCGCCTCCTGCAGGAAATCGTTGCGCGACAGCGCGAGCTGTCCGCCCAGCTCCGCGAGCAGGTCCACGACCTCGGCGAACGGGACCGATTGCAGGTCCGACAGCGCCACCGGGTCGCGCAGCGGCAGCACCGGCAGCAGGCCGACCGGGTCCGGGCCGTGGAACCCCGCCGGGAACTCGACCGGGTCGGCCTCGTGCACCCGCCCGCGCACGACCGCGGGCACGAAGACGGCGCTCACACCAGTGCCCCGTTCAGGAACTCCAGCGTCTCGGTGAGCGCGCTCGCCGTCGCCGCGCAGGTGATCTTGTCGTCCCCGCCCGCCCCGCCGAAGCGGCCGACGGTGCCGTGGTGCAGCCGGGGGGTGGTGCGCCCGCACGGGCACGGCTCCCAGGTGGCGGTGACCCTGTCCCCGGAGACGAACCCGCCCCAGAACAGGTCGGCGGACAGGTCGAGGAACGCGGCGCGGCCGGTGACCGTGCCCCGCCGGGGCAGGACCCGCCCGGTGTCGGGGTCGAGCAGGTACAGCACCAGCCACGGCTCCACGTGGTAGGCGTTGTCCTGGCAGAGCATGTTGAGCGCGATCACCTCGACCATCGCGTAGACGTAGGCCAGCCGGTCGACGCCCGCGAAGGCCATGACGCCGCGGTCCCAGTCCTCGGGCAGCGCCCCCGCCTTGGACCCGCCGCCGGGCAGCAGCACCGAATCGGGGGCGAACACCCCCCGCAGGCCCCGGCCCGACCCGGCCTCGGCCATGCCGTGGAAGACGTCCCAGGTGCTCAGCGAGGCGATCCGCCGCCCGCCGAGGGTGTCGGCGAGCCGCTGCACGAACTCGCCCATGCCGCGGCCGGTGGCGTCGAGCGCGTCCTCGAACTCCGCCCGGCGCTCGGCCAGGTTCGCCGGTACCCGGACCCGGTCCAGCTCACCCCGGGCCGCGGCGGCGCGCAGGCGCCCGGCCAGGTGCATCACGTCGGCGCTGAGGTGCCCGTCGTGCAGGGTGTGGAACCGGTCGGGGCTCCCGCCGAGCTGCTGCCCCATGGCGGTGGCGTGCCTGGCGATGCCGCTGCGCCCGGTGCGGAAGCTGGGCCACACCACGTCCACGTCGGCGTCCGGGGTCACGTCGAGCCGGACCATCTCGTAGAGGCGGTCGTACTGCACGGCGGTGTGCGGCAGGAACGACATGGTGCCGGTGGTGCCGGAGGAGTGCGCCAGCCGCAGCGGGGTCCGCTCGTCGACCAGATCGAGCCAGGCGTCGATCGAACCCAGGCCACGAGCGTCCACTTCGGACAGGTCGACCGTGGTCAGCCGGGCCAGCCACCGGGTGAGCCGGTCGAACCGGTTGTCGGTCAGCAGGGAGGCGGGGTAGGACTTGTAGACGGTGTGCGGGAACAGCAGCGGCGCGGCGTCGTCGAGCCCGCGCAGTTCGGTGATGCCCTGCTCCTCGGCCATGGTCGTCAGCACCGGGACCCGGTCGCGCAGCGCGGCGAAGCGCAGGCGCGCCGCCTCCAGTTGCAGGCGTTCGAGTTCCCCCCGGGGCAGCGTGTGCATGGCCAGTCGGGAGCCGTTGAAGTACTCCACGGGGTTGCCCGCGAAGGTGAGCGGGTCGTGTTCGCCGGTCATGCGGTCTTCCTCTCCGGCTCGGGCCGCGGGGCGGAGGCGTCCCGGGCGAGGTGGTGGGCGATGGCGGTGACGGTGGGGTGGTGCCAGAGCAGGGTCGCGGCGACGGTGACCCCGAGGCGCGCGCCCAGTTCCCGGCGCAGCGCCACCGCCAGCAGCGAGTCCAGGCCCAGCTCGGGCAGCGGCCTGCGCGGGTCGACCCGGTCGGGCGCGGCCCCCAGCACCTCGGCGGCGGCGGCGCGGACCTCGGCCACCAGGAAGTCGACCCTGGCCTGCCCGGTCAGCGACACCCAGGGCACGGGGGCCCGCCGCGCCGGTCCGCGCTCGACGAGCCCGCGCAGCAGCGGGACGTCGAGCGGGTCGGGGCCGCCGGGGTCCTCGGGCAGCACCCGCAGCACCGCGAGGTTGCCCGCCATGCCGCTGTCCACCCTGGACCAGGCGCGCAGCGCCTCCTCGGCGCTGACGGCGTCGGTGCCGCGCGCGGCCAGCTCGGCGTCCACCGCGGCCGCCGACGCGGCCATGCCCAGCCCGCGCCAGCTCGTCCAGGCCAGGGCGACCGCGTCGCGGTCGCCGAGCGAGCGCCGGTGCCGGGCCAGCCCGTCGAGGAAGGCGTTGGCCGCCGAGTACGCGGCCTGCCCCGGCAGCCGCAGCAGTTGCCCGGCGGAGGAGAACAGCACCAGGAAGTCCAGGGTGCCCGGCGGGAACACCCGGTGCAGCACCAGCGACCCGGCCACCTTGGGGGCGAGCACGGCGTCCAGCTCGGCGCGGGTCAGGTCGGCCGCGGCCCCGGACAGCACCGCCCCGGCGGCGTGCACGACGCCGCGCACGGGCGGGAACCCGACCTCGGCCAGCGCGGCCCTGGTCGCGGTTTCGTCGGCGACGTCGGCGGCGAGCCCGCGCACGGTCGCGCCCGCGGCCTCCAGGTCGGCGCGCAGCCCCCGGCCCACCCGGCCGGAGCGGCTGAGCAGCAGCAGCCTGCGCGCCCCGCGCTCCACCAGCCACCGGGCCACCCGGCCGCCCAGCGCCCCGGACCCGCCGGTGACCAGGTACGTGCCGTCCGGCCTGCACCGCGGGCCGCCGTCGAGCCTGCCGGGCACGGCCGCGCGCAGCCGGGCCGCCGTCGCCCGGCCGCCCGCGACCGCCACGACGTCCTCGTCGACGCCCGAGCCCACCAGCCGCGCCACCGCGGCCAGGTCCTCGGCGGTGGGGTCGGCGACCAGGTCGAGGACCCCGCCCCACTGCTCCGGGTACTCCGCGGCGAGCCCACGGGCCATGCCCCACAGCGCGGTCTGCGCCAGGCCCTCCCGCGCCCGCGCCGTGCGCACGCCCCGGGTCACGCACACCACCCGCCGCCCGGGGTGGGCGAGCACCACCTCGCGCAGCCGCCACACCAGGTCCGACACCGCGGCGGCCGTGTCGTCCCCGGTCTGCTCCGGGGCGAACACCAGCACCTCGGCCCGGTCGGCGGGCACCAGCCGCGAACCCAGGGCGGCCACCAGGTCCGGGGCGTCGCCGAGGACGGCCGCGGTCGCGCCGGGCTCGTGCTCCGGCGCGGTCACCGGCTGCCAGGTCAGCTCGTGCAGCAGACCCGCCGCCGAGGCCCCGTCCGCGTCCGGCGTGCCGAACCGCAGCCCCCGCAGCATCCCGGCGGGCACGCCGGACGCGGACGCGATGTCCACGTCGACGGTGTCCCCGGTCCGCACGCGCACGCTGAACACCGCGTCGGTCGGGGCCTCCTGCGCCAGCGACAGGCGGTCGACGGCCGCGGGCATCCGCAGCCGAGCCGGTCCGGGGAACGCCACCGACGCCGTCGACAGGACCGCGTCGAGCAGTTCGGCCCAGGTGCCCGGCACCTCGACCCGGGCGCTGAGCAGGCGGTGGCCCCGGCGCAGCTCGGTCACCGTCCACTCCAGCCCCATCGACAGCACCCCGAGCCGGGCGAGTCGGGTCACCACCGACGTCGACGGGATGCGCGTGCCGACCAGCCGCGCCGCCGCCCGGGCCGGCGGCCCGGCCGTCCCGGCGGTGGCGGTGGTGTGGGTCAGCCAGTCGCCGTCCACCCGCGAGGACAGCCGCAGCGCGCCGTCCTGGGCGCTGACCTGCACCTCCCTGGCCGGGGAGGTGGCCACCGGGACGCGCAGCCGCACGTCGCGCAGCGCCGTGGTCCCGGCGGCCCGCAGGAACGTGTTGAGCAGGACGGCGGCGGGCACGATCTCGCTGCCCGCGACCGGGTGGTCCCCGGGGTAGGGGCGGGAGTCGTGGTCGAGCCGGGTGTGCCACACCGTCACCGGCACCGGTCCGCGCACGGTGATGGCGTCCGCGCCGAGCAGGCTCTGCTCGGCCGGGTCGTGCCCGCGCCCGCCCGCGGGCCTGGGCCGCTCCCCGGCCCAGTGCTCGCGCCGCTGCCAGGCGGTGGTGGGCAGGTCGGCCAGCCCGGCGCGCGGGACCAGGGCGGTCCAGTCGACCCGCCCGCCCGCGGCGTGCAGCGCGGCGGCGTTCTCCAGCAGGGTGCGCCGCTCGGGCCGGTGGCGGCGCAGCGTGTGCGCGACGGCGACCTCCGGGGCGGTCTCGCCGATGGAGTGCGCGACCACGGGGTGGGTGGACACCTCCAGGAAGACCCGGTGCCCGTCGGCCACGGCGGCGGTCACCGCGCCCGCGAAGCGCACCGGGTTGCGCAGGTTCGCCACCCAGTACCCGGCGTCGCGGTCGGCCGGGTCGCGCGGGTCCGGCAGCGCGGTGCTGTAGAGCGGGACCGCAGGCTGCGCCGCGGCGAGCGACGCGGCCGCCTCGGCCAGCCCGGCGCACAGCGGGCGCATCTGCGGGCCGTGGAAGGCGACGTCGGAGTCCACGCGGCGCACCGGCGCGCCCAGCGCGGCGAAGCGCGCACTCACCCGCTCGACGGCGCCCGGTGACCCGGAGACAACCGTGGTGCCCGGAGAGGACTCGATGGCCGCGGTGACGTGCGGGTCCCCGTCGAGGCGCGCGGCCACCTCGGCGAAGGGCAGCGCCACCATGACCATCGCGCCGCGTCCGGCCACCTGCCGCAGCAGCACCGCCCGTCGGCAGGCCAGCCGGGCGGCGTCGGCGCGGCTGAGCACCCCGGCCGCCGCGGCGGCGGCGATCTCGCCCACCGAGTGTCCGACGACGGCGGCGGGCCGGACACCCCGGTCGCGCCAGACGTCGGTCAGCGCGAGCTGGATCGCCACGATGGCCGCCTGGACCAGGTCGGTGCCCAGCGGGTGGGCACCGGTGATGATGTCGCGGGCGCTGAGCCCCAGCTCCGCCGCGTACACCGGGTCCAGCTCGTCGATGGCGCGGGCGAACACCGGTTCCTCCGCGAGCAGTTCCCGGCCCATCCCGGCCCACTGGGCACCGTGGCCGGAGAACACGAACACCGGGTCGACCTCGGTGCGGGTGACCGTCGACCCGCGCAGGTCGCCCAGCCCGGCGACCAGGTCGTCCCGGTCCTCCGCGACGACGACCGCGCGGCAGGCCAGGTGCGAACGGCGGGTCGCCAACGTGTCCGACACGGCGGCCAGGTCCGCCTCCGGGTGCGACCGCAACCAGTCGGCGAGCCGGGAACCGTTGTCCCGTAACGCTTCCGGTGAATCACCGGAGACGGGGAAG
Source organism: Actinokineospora spheciospongiae (assembly GCF_000564855.1). Taxonomy (GTDB): domain Bacteria; phylum Actinomycetota; class Actinomycetes; order Mycobacteriales; family Pseudonocardiaceae; genus Actinokineospora; species Actinokineospora spheciospongiae. The sequence goes on along the minus strand of NZ_AYXG01000131.1, from coordinate 23,139 downwards.
AGGACGGGGCGGGAGTGCGGTCGCGGCACGGGGGCGGTGGGCGGGGCCTGCTCGACGACGAGGTGGGCGATGGTGCCGCCGTAGCCGTAGCCCGCGACCCCGGCCCGGCGGACCTCGCCGGGGAAGGGGGTCGGCTCGGTCACCAGGCGCAGCCCGTTGCGCTCCCAGGGGATGCCCGGGTGCGGACCGGCGGTGGACGCGGTCGGCGGGATCGTGCCGGACGCCACCGCGAGGACGGCCTTGACCAGGCCGACCGCGCCCGCGCCCGCCTCCAGGTGCCCGACGTTGCCCTTGACCGAACCGATCAGGCACGGCTGCTCGGCCTGCCTGCCCGCGCCGAGGACGGCGGCCAGCGCCCCGGCCTCGACCGGGTCGCCCGCGCGGGTCCCGGTGCCGTGGGCCTCGACGTAGCCGACCGAGGCCGGGTCCACCCCGGACGCCGCGTAGGCCGCGCGCAGCAGGTGTTCCTGGGCGGGCCCGCTGGGCGCCATGATCCCGTCGGTGCGCCCGTCCTGGCGCACGGCCCCGCCGCGCAGGACCGCCAACACCCGGTCGCCGTCGCGCCGGGCGTCGGAGAGCCGCTTGAGCACCAGCAGCGCGCCGCCCTCGCCCCGGCCGTAGCCGTCGGCGGCTGCGTCGAACGGCTTGGACCGCCCGTCCGGCGCGGTGGCCCCGGCCCGGTCGAGCACCACCGACAGCCCGGGGGCCGACATGACCATCACCCCGCCCGCCAGCGCCAACGGGACCTCACCGAGCCGCAGCGCCTGCACCGCCTGGTGCACGGCGACCAGGGACGAGGAACAGGCGGTGTCCACCGCGACACTGGGGCCGCGCAGGTCGAGCGCGTACGAGACGCGGTTGGGCGCACCGCACTGCGAGGAACCGATCCCCGTCCATGGTTCGACGGTCGGCAGGTCCTCCAGCAGCCTGCGCCCGTAGTCCTCCGAGCCGATGCCGACCCACACCCCGGTGTCGGTGCCCGCCAGTGAGCGGGCCGGGACGCCCGCGTGTTCGAGCGCTTCCCAGGCCAGTTCCATGGCGAGCCGGTGTTGCGGGTCGACCAGTCGCGCCTCGCGTGCGGTCATCCCGAAGAACTCCGCGTCGAAACCGGACACATCGGCCAGGAACGACCCCTGGGAAACGCGCCCGCGAATGGCGCGTGCGAACTCCCAACCGCGTTCGGCATACGATTTCCACCGATTGTCCGGAATGCTCCCGACAGCATTCGAGCCGGTCATGAGAAAATCCCACAAAGCGGCTGGTGAATCAATTCCCCCGGCGCACCGGCACGACATCCCGATGACCGCGACCGGCTCGTCCAACCCCACTGCCATTCCCTCCCCTGCGTGCCGGAAAAGGGTGGCCGGGGCCAGTGGGCCCCGGCCACCGGTGCCTCAGAGCAGGACCTTGTCCCCGTCCCAGACGGTCGCGCCGAAGATGTCGCCGTAGAGCCAGTTGCCCCGGGCCTCGGGGTCGGTGGAGGTGTAGTACTCCTTCCACGCCTGCACCAGCTCGTCGACCGTCAGGTACCCGTCGCCGTTGCGGTCGAGCTTCTCGAACGCGATGCGCACGTTCGCCGACGAGGTGCCGAACGCCCGGTGGTACGCGGCGAACTCGCCCGGCTGGACCTTGCCGTCGCCGGACTTGTCGCACAGGTCGAACAGGGCCTGGGCCAGCGGCCGGAAGCCCTCCTCGAAGTTGCCGTCCTCACCGGAGAACGCCCGCTTGAGGCCGGTGCGCCACTCCAGCGGCGTCACCTTGCCGTCGTTGTTGGAGTCCAGCTCCCTGGACAGGTGCTGCCAGAACGTGTCGAACGCGCTGAACAGCGCGATCGCCTTGGGCGAGCCGAACGGCTCGCCGAGCGCGGCGACCGTGCGGGCGGCCAGGGCGAGGGCGTCGGCGGGCTCCAGCACGCCGTTGCCGTTCTGGTCGCCGTGTCCGAAGCAGATGTCGAGCTTGCGGTCGAGCAGGTTCGCCACGTCGGAAGGGCTCACGGAAGAAACACCACCTAAGGCATCGAATGAAAGGGGGAAGGTGAAAGGTGAAGACCGGGCCGAAGAAGGCCGTGGCGCCGGGCGAGGAAGTCCCGGGCAGTGGCGCCGCAGCGCCTTCGCCAAAGTAGCGACGGGGACGACGCCCGCGCAAGTATCGTCACCCGGAAAGGATGTTTGCGAGCGGTGCGGAACGGGAATCACTCCCACAGTGGTCGTCGACGCCACTCCCCATCACCCGGCTGGCCGATAGTGGCGTTACCCCGACTCCGGTATCCGCGAGTACCGCGACGCCCCGGCGTCCGGGAACGGGTCGGGGAGCGCCGCGTCCTGGTCCGCGTGGCCGGGGCTCGGCCGGTGGATGTGCGGCGATCGTGCGTTCGGGTGACAGGGGGTCCGGGGTGGTGACGGTGCGGGCGAATCCGGGCACACTGGTTCGGTGCACGTGCATCCGCATGTGCGGTTGGGTCGGGTGTCGGTTGTGCCGGGGGAGAGGCGCGTGGCGGGCTGGACCGCTCCGCGCGGTGGAGGGCGGTCTCCGTGGACAGTGTTGTCCACAGTGGACGCATTTGGGGTTCGCAATGGACGGTCCACTTGTGCCGGTCGTGCTCCGGGGCGGGGTGCCTTCCCGTCGCGGTCATCGCCTGGTGGGAGTGGGGGGGCCACGTTTGGGCGGGGCGGCGGTGGTCGAGTCGCACCCGACCCGCGTCGGCGGAGCGCCGGGGCGTGGTCGCGGTGGGGGCGCGCGATTGACGCGCGGACCGGGTTCGGTGGAATGGCCGCCTGTCGTTCCCGGGGGCGCACGAAAAGGGGTGAGGGCTCCGGTGGAGCCCTCACCCCTGAAAAAGAAATGTTCCCGGGTTGTCCTGCACCGCAATTTTCGTCATCGGTCGGCGGTCGGAAAATCATTTCCTGGTCCGCGTGGGCGGGACCCCGGGGAAATGCGACCGGAGGTCAGTCGCCGCACCAGCCCGGGCCCGCCTTGTCGGTGGAGACGTAGCCGCCGAGGTCGGTGCGGTAGCGGCCGTTGATGATGGCGTCGTACCAGAAGTTCGTGCAGGCGTTGAGGTAGCCGTAGTTGGCGTCACCGGTCGGTGCGGCGAAGAGCCTGGTCTGGCCGGTGGAGTTGACGTGGCCCTTCTGCCACGCCGCGGCGACGCTGGGCTGGAGCAGGGCCGTCGTCGGAGCCGGGGCGGCCGAGCCGGTGGCGGGGGCCAGGGCCAGTGCCGCGGCCACCGCGCCCGTGACGACGAAAAACTTCATTGTTCTCGTGGACATTCGACCAATTCTCCCGAGTGTGAATGGTGATGCGATCCGGTCGGCAAGACGGATCAGACGCTACGGGCAGCCCGCGAAGGGTGTCGATAGTCCTTTCGGTGACTGTCCGGGAAGCGGCGGTCAGTCACCGAAATGGGCCAATCGGGTGGCGGGTGCGATCTGCTTTCCCGGAATTCCGGTGCGGGGGGATTTTGTTCGGCGGCGGTGACAAGAACCGCTCCCGCCGGGCCGGTTTCAGTCGTCACGCGGTGTGTCGGCGGGCTCGCTCAGGAGGTGGCGGAGGCCGGGGAGGACGGTGTCAAGGTCCTTGGTGGTGCGGAAGACCACGATGCCGCCCTCCGGCCCGGGGGACTGGCGGGCGGTGAACAGGTCGACCGTGGTGGCCATGGCGGCGTCGAACTCGGGTTCGGGGTGGTCGGTCTGGCCGCGCAGCCAGCGGCGCAGGACGTGGTTGTGGGCGGTGACCACGGCGGCGGCCATGAGTTCGGCCTTGAGGGCGCTCTCCCGGCCGCCGCCCATCCAGGTGTGGATGAACTCGCGGAAGATGCGGTGGTACTGCTGCCCGCCCGCGATCTCGCGGGCGCGCAGGGCGGGGACGCTGCGGGTCAGCCGGTAGCGGGCGCGGGCGAGGTCGCCCTCGGCGAGGTAGTGGCGCAGCGCCAGGCGGGAGGCCTCGGTGACCGCGACCAGCGCCGTCTCGTGGGTGGAGCCGTTGAGGCGGGCCTCGATGGCCCGGCGCAGGACGTCGTGGTCGGGGAAGATCACGTCTTCCTTGGAGCGGAACGTGCGGAAGAACGTGGTGCGGCCCACGCCCGCGCGGTCGGTGATGTCGTCCACCGTGGTCTGCTCGTAGCCGCGCTCCTCGAACAGCGCGAACGCGGCGTCGATCAGGCGGGCCCTGGTCGGCGTCACTGGCATCGGGGGCTCCTCGGCTCGGTTCGGGCTCACCCTAGGGCGTGCCGGGCGCCGCGCGGTCGGAGCTTCGTCTACCCTCGGGTACTGAGTACCGGCGATCGGGTATTCAGTACCAGCGGAGAGGGCGTCGCCATGCAGAAGGTCGGGGTCGTCGGGTGTGGCCTGATGGGGTCCGGGATCGCCGAGGTGTCGGCTCGGGCGGGGCTGGACGTGGTGGTGGTCGAGACCGGGCGGGCCGCGATCGACGCCGGGCGCGAGCGGCTGACCGCGTCGCTGGAGCGGGCCGAGCGCAAGGGGAAGGTCGCCAGTGCCGCCGAGGTGCTGGACCGGATCACCCTCACCGGCTCGCTGGAGGACCTGGCCGACCGCGACCTGGTGGTCGAGGCCATCGTGGAGGACGAGGCGGCCAAGGTGGCGCTGTTCCGGCGGCTCGACGACGTCGTGGTCTCACCGGAGGCGCTGCTGGCCTCCAACACCTCGTCCATCCCGATCATGAAGATCGCCACCGCGACGAAGCGGCCCACCCACGTGCTGGGCATCCACTTCTTCAACCCGGTCCCGGTGCTGCCGCTGGTCGAGCTGGTGCCGAGCCTGCTCACCCTGGACGAGACCACCGACCGCGCCGCCGAGTTCGTCGGGACCGCGCTGGGCAAGCACGCGATCCGCAGCAAGGACCGGGCCGGGTTCGTGGTCAACGCGCTGCTGATCCCGTTCATCCTCGCCGCGATCCGGATGCTGGAGTCCGGCTTCGCCGAGCGCGACGACATCGACGAGGGCCTGGTGCGCGGCGCCGCGCACCCGCAGGGCCCGCTGGCGCTGGCCGACCTGATCGGGCTCGACACCACCAGGGCGGTCGCCGAGTCGCTGTACGAGGAGTTCAAGGAACCGCTCTACGCCCCGCCGCCGCTGCTGAACCGGATGGTCGACGCGGGCCTGCTCGGCCGCAAGACCGGCCGCGGCTTCTACACCTACGCCTGAGGAGGGCCGCGCCATGACCGGGTTCGACCTGTTCCGCACCACCGACGACCACGAGGCCCTGCGCGCGGTCGTGCGCGAGCTGGCCGAGGAGCGCATCGCCCCGCACGCCGCGGAGGTCGACGAGCGCGCCGAGTTCCCCAAGCACGCCTACGACGCCCTGGTGGCCGCGGACTTCCACGCCCCGCACGTGCCCGAGTCCCACGGCGGTGCCGGGGCCGACGCGCTGGCCACCTGCATCGTGATCGAGGAGGTGGCGCGGGTGTGCGCGTCGTCCTCGCTGATCCCGGCGGTGAACAAGCTGGGCAGCCTGCCGTTGGTGCTGGCGGGGAGCGAGGAGGTCAAGCAGCGCTACCTCCCGCCGTTGGCCTCCGGGCAGGCCGCGTTCTCCTACGCCCTGTCCGAGCGGGAAGCAGGCTCCGACACCGCCTCCATGCGCTGCCGCGCCACCCCCGACGGCGACGGCTGGGTGCTCGACGGGCAGAAGTCCTGGATCAGCAACGCCGGGTTCTCCGAGTACTACACCGTCCTCGCCGTCACCGACCCCGACGGCCCGCGCGGCTCCAACATCAGCGCGTTCGTCGTGGAGAAGTCCGACCCCGGGTTCTCCTTCGGCGCCAAGGAGAAGAAGCTCGGCATCAAGGGTTCACCGACCCGCGAGCTGCTGTTCGACCGGGTCCGCATCCCCGGCGACCGCATCGTCGGCGAGCCCGGCGAGGGGCTCAAGATCGCCCTGCGCACCCTGGACCACACCAGGGTCACCATCGCCGCCCAGGCCGTCGGCATCGCCCAGGGCGCGCTGGACCACGCCCTGGCCTACGTGCGCGAGCGCCGTCAGTTCGGCAAGCGCATCGCCGACTTCCAGGGCATCCAGTTCATGCTGGCCGACATGGCGATGGCCGTGGAGACCGCCCGGCAGATGGTCTACGCCGCCGCCGCGAAGTCCGAGCGCGGCGACGCGGACCTGTCGTTCTTCGGCGCCGCCGCCAAGTGCCACGCCTCCGACGTCGCCATGCGCGTCACCACCGACGCCGTGCAGCTCCTCGGCGGCTACGGCTACACCCAGGACTTCCCGCTGGAACGCATGATGCGCGACGCCAAGATCACCCAGATCTACGAGGGCACCAACCAGATCCAGCGCGTGGTGATGGCCCGCCACCTGTTGAAGTGACCACTCGGAACTGAGTCGTCCCACCCAGACGCCGCCGTTCCCGGTTCACCGGGGGCGGCGGCGTCGCCCGTTCCCCCGCCTGTGACCGATCGCACCTCGTTTCACTTTTGGAAAAGTTGCACGGATGGAAACGAACGGCCACTGTGGAGGCATGACCGCCGAGCCGGGCCTGCGCGCCCGCAAGAAAGCGGCCACCCGGCTGGCCCTGGGCCACGCCGCGTGGTCGCTGATGCTGGAGCGCGGTCTGGACGCGGTCACCCCGGAGTCGGTCGCCGAGGCGGCCGGGGTGTCCTCGCGGACGTTCCGCAACTACTTCGGCAGCCGGGAGGAGGCGATCGTCGACGAGTGGTCGCGGCGGCACGCCTCGCTCGCCGACGCCGTCCGCGCCCGGCCCGCCGACGAACCGGTGTGGGACTCGCTGCTGGCGGTCCTGCCCCGGGCGCTGACCGACATCGTGGGGGAGCGGGCGGACTTCGCCGTGCTGCTGCGGGTGATCAGCGAGAGCCCGGCGATGCTGGCGCAGAACCTGCTCGCCCTCGACCGCACCGGTCAGTTGCTGGCGGAGGTGATCGCCGAGCGCACCGGCGCCGACGCCGACCGCGACCTGGCGCCGCGGCTGCTGGCGGGCTCGGTGCTCGCCGCGGTCAGCACGGCGGCGACCTTCTGGGTCACCGGCGGCGCGCGGACCGACCTGCCCGACCTGCTCCGCGAGTGCCTGGACCACCTGCGCGCGGGCCTGCCCACCGCCGACCTCGCACCCACCGCCTGACCCCATCGCTTGACCCCATCGCTTGACCTCACCGCCTGATTTCACCGCCTGATCTCACTGCCCGCCCCACTGCCCGGCCCCCCAGGTCCCGCCCCGCACCCGGTCCCCACCGCGGGCGCGCACGCCCCGAACAGGAGAAACACCCCATGGCCACGTTCCTGTACCGGCTCGGCCGGTCCGCCTTCCGCCGCCGATGGCTGGTGACGGTGGCCTGGTTCGGCGTGCTGGCCGCGACCGTCCTCGCCGCGGTGGCCCTGGCCAAGCCGGCCTCCGGCACGTTCGAGATCCCCGGAACCCCGGCGCAGCAGGCGATCGACCTGCTCGGCGAGCGGTTCCCCGCCGTCTCCGCGGGCGGCGCCAGTGCCCGGGTCGTGTTCGCCGCACCGGAGGGGCGCACCCTCGCCGAGCCGGAGTACCGGGCGGCGGTGGAGCGCGCGATCACCGACATCGGCGGGGCCCCGCAGGTCGCGTCGGTCACCGACCCGTTCCAGACCGGGGCGGTGGACCCGACGACCGGCACCATCGGCTACGCGCAGGCCACCTACTCGGTGTCCTCCGCGCTGGTCACCGGGGAGGCCAGGGACGCGCTGATGGCCGCCATCGAGCAGGCCCGCACGTCCGGCCTCACCGTCGAGGCGGGCGGGGACGCGTTGCAGGCGCCGGTGGAGACCGGGGTGGCCGAGGTGCTGGGCATCGCGGTCGCCGCGGTCGTGCTCGTGGTGACCTTCGGGTCGCTGGTGGCGGCCGGGCTGCCGCTGCTGACCGCGCTGCTGGGCATCGGCATCGGCGTCGGGCTGGTCACCGCCGCGGGCCACTTCTTCGACCTGTCCTCCTACACCCCGGTCCTGGCGCTGATGCTGGGGCTGGCGGTGGCGATCGACTACGCGCTGTTCATCGTCTCCCGGTACCGGCACGAGGTCGCGCTCGGCCGCGCCCCGGAGGAGGCCGCGGGCCGCGCGGTCGGCACCGCGGGCTCCGCCGTCGTGTTCGCCGGGCTGACCGTGGTGATCGCGCTGGCCGGGCTGGCGGTCATCGGCATCCCGTTCCTGAGCCAGATGGGGCTGGCCGCGGCGGGCACGGTCGCGATCTCCGTCGTCCTCGCGCTGACCCTGCTGCCCGCGTTGCTCGGCTTCGCGGGGCACCGCCTCCTGGGCCGCCGCGCCCGCGCCGCGCAGGCCGCCGGGTCCGACCGGACCGCCGGGGCCGACCCGGCTGGCGAGCGGGCCAAGGCGCCGATGGGGGAGCGCTGGGTCGCGGCGATCGCGCGCAGGCCGGTGACCGTGCTGCTGACCTGCCTGGTCGCCCTCGGCGTCATCGCCATCCCCGCCCTCGACCTGCGGCTGGGGATGCCCAGCGAGGCGGTGGCCAGCCCGGACAGCACCCAGCGCAAGGCCTACGACCTGCTCGCGGGCGGCTTCGGCCCCGGCGTCAACGGCCCGCTGACCGTCGTCGTCGACACCGGGGGCGAGTCGGTCACCGCGGCGGCCGAGCAGGCCGCGCAGCGCATCGGCGGCCTTCCCGACGTGCTGGCGGTCGTCCCGGTCGCCACCAACCCCGAGGGCAACACCTCGATCCTCACCGTCGTCCCGGCCAGCGCCCCCAACGCCGCCGAGACCCAGGACCTGGTGCGCGCCATCCGCGCCCTCGACGGCACGATCCCCGGCGCGGGCATCGGCGTCACCGGCCTGACCGCGGTCAACATCGACATCTCCACCAAGCTCGACGACGCCCTGGTGCCCTACGTCGCGGTGGTCGTCGGGCTGGCGTTCATCCTGCTGATGCTGGTGTTCCGCTCGCTGCTGGTGCCGCTCAAGGCCACCGCGGGCTTCCTGCTGAGCATCGCGGCCACCCTCGGCGCGGTCGTGGCCGTGTTCCAGTGGGGGTGGCTGGCGGGGGTGTTCGGGGTGGAGCAGCCCGCCCCGATCATCAGCTTCCTGCCGATCTTCCTGGTCGGCATCGTGTTCGGCCTGGCCATGGATTACCAGGTCTTCCTGGTCACCCGGATGCGCGAAGAGCACGTGCACGGCCGCGACGCGCGGATGGCGGTCACCGTCGGGTTCGCCCACGGCGCCCGGGTGGTGACGGCGGCGGCGCTCATCATGATCAGCGTGTTCGCCGGGTTCGTCTTCTCCCCGGAGTCGTTCATCAAGTCCATCGGCTTCGGCCTGGCCATCGCGGTGTTCTTCGACGCGATCGTGGTCCGGATGGTCGTGGTGCCCGCGCTGATGACGCTGTTCGGCCGCGCCGCCTGGTGGCTGCCGCGGTGGCTCGACCGCGTACTGCCCGATGTGGACGTCGAGGGGGAGAAGCTGGTGCAGCACCTGGACCGCGGCGACGCGGGCTCCGCTCCCGAGGCCGAGAAGGTGCTGCGGTGAGCGCCGCCGAGCGCATCGTCCCCGGCCGGTTCGACGGCCACACGGTGATCGTGACCGGTGCCGCCTCCGGCATCGGCCGCGCCACGGCCGCCCGGGTCGCCAGGGAGGGCGGCCGGGTCGTGGCGGTCGACATCGCCGTCGCGGGCCTGGACGCGCTCGCCGCCGAACTGCCGGACGCGGACCTGGTCACCGTCGCGGCCGACATCACCGAGCAGGCCGACGTCGAGCGGATCACCGCCGCGGCCGGGCCGCGCGTCGACGGCCTGGCCAACGTCGCCGGGGTGATGGACGACTTCTCCCCGGTGCACGAGGTGACCGACGAGGCCTGGCGGCGCGTGTTCGCCGTCAACGTCGACGGGATGTTCCGGCTCACCCGGGCGGTCCTCCCGTCGATGCTGGCCGCCGGGCGCGGCTCGGTCGTCAACGTCGCCTCGGAGGCGGCGCTGCGCGGCTCCGCCGCCGGGGCCGCCTACACCGCCTCCAAGCACGCCGTCCTGGGCATCACCCGCAGTTCGGCGTTCATGTACGCCCCGAACGGCATCCGGGTCAACGCGGTGGCGCCGGGCGGCGTGGCCACCGGCATCACCATGAGCGCCACCCCGTCGCAGTTCGGCCTGGGGCGGATGGGCGCCTTCACGGGCCTCATCCCGCCGGTCGCCACCGCGGCGCAGCTCGCCGCGTCGATCACCTTCCTGCTCAGCGACGACGGCGCCAACGTCACCGGCGCCGTCCTCCCGTCCGACGGCGGCTGGTCCGTCCAGTAGGGAGCCCCTTGCGCTGTCCGTCGGCACGGACTAACGTACAACCATGTGGTTGTAGATCAGCTCGGGATTGACGGGCTCAGTGTCGACGAGGTGGACCGCGTGTTCCACGCCCTCGCCGACAGCACCCGCCGGGACATCATCGGCCGGGTGCTGCGCGCGGAGCAGTCGGTCTCGGAGCTGGCCCGGCGCTACGAGATGAGCTTCGCCGCGGTGCAGAAGCACGTCGCGGTGCTCGAACGGGCCGCGCTCGTGCGCAAGCAGCGGCGGGGGAGGGAGCAGATCGTGCACGGCAACGCCGACACCCTGCGCAAGGCAGCCCGCCTGCTCGACCGGTACGAGCAGCTCTGGCGCCACCGCGCCCAGGCCATTTCGGACATCCTGTCCGAGGACAGCGGCAAGAGCGAGAAGAGGACAGACAAGTGACCGTGACCAGCGTCCACAAGGACCCCGAGGCGTTGAGCATGACGTTCACCGCCGAGTTCCCCGCCCCCGTCGAGCGGGTGTGGCAGATCTGGGAGGACCCGCGCCAACTGGAGCGCTGGTGGGGTCCGCCGACCTGGCCCGCCACCTTCGACGAGCACGACGTCACCGTGGGCGGCGGCTCCGCCTACTACATGACCGGCCCCGAGGGTGAGAAGGCCCGCGGCTGGTGGCGGTTCACCCTGGTCGAGGCCCCCAACCGCCTGGAGTTCGACGACGGCTTCGCCGACGACGACGGCAAGCAGTTGCCCGACCCCGCCCCGGTGCACTGCGTGGTCACCCTGGAGGCGACCGCCGAGGGCACCCGGATGGTCACCGCCAGCACCTTCTCCAGCGCCGAGCACCTGGAGCAGATGGTGAACATGGGCATGGAAGAGGGGATGCGCGAGGCCATGGGCCAGATCGACGCGATCCTCGCGGGGAGCTGAGCAAGTCCACAGTGGAGGGGCCCCGGCCGGGGCCCCTCCACCGCGTTCAGGACAGGCGCAGCACGCTGCCCTCGCCGTTGGCCGACAGGTAGAGCGAACCGTCCGGTCCGACCGCGAGACCGGCGAACTGCCTCGGCGCACCGAGCATCCCGTGGCAGAACAGCGCCGGGTCCTCCCGGGTGACCCCGCCCGGCAGGCCGACCGCCAGGTTCTCCGCGTCCACCCGGCTTTCCCCGGTCACCAGGGAGATCGCGGTCAGCCGCCGGTGCTCGACCTCCACCACGAACACCTCATCACCGCGCACCGCCAACCCCTGCGGCGCACCAAGGCCCTCCGCGACGAGGACCGCCTTCCCGTCGTCGATCCTGAACACCGCGCCGCGCCGCTCATCGCTGACGTAGCAGCGTTCCTCGCCGTCCAGGGCGACGTCCACCGGCTGCGCCAAGCCCTCCACGAGCACGGTCACCACGTCCTCGGCGTCGATGAGCAGGACCCGGCCCGCGCCCGACTCGGCGACCACGAGCGCGCCGTCCGCGCGGACCGCGATCCCCATCGGGCGGGCCAGCCGCTCCGCCCGCACCCGCGTGGTCTTCGCCACCGGGTCGAAGGTCCGCACGTCGCCGTACTGCGAGGTCAGGTGCACCAGTCCGGCGCTGTCGGTGGTGATGCCGTGGGCGAAGACCAGCAGTTCCCGCGTGCTCACCCCGTCCGGCTCCGGGGTTGCCAGCCGGTAGTGGTCGGCGGCCAGCACGTTGCCGCCGAAGTCGACCGTCACGCCGAACGGGCCGTCGAGGCCCTGCGGCACGATCGGCCGGGTGCGGCCGTCCGGGTGCAGTTCGGCGACCCCGCCGCTGGCGAAGCTGGAGACGTACATCCGGTTCTCCGCGTCGAACGCCGCGTTGTCCAGCCCCACGACCCCGCTGGTGACCAGCGTCCGCTCCCCGCTGCCCAGGTCGATCCGGGTCACGATGCCCGCCACCCCCCGGGAGAGCACCACCAGGTTCCCGTCGAGGTCGAAGCGCACCGCGACGGGTTCGTGCACGTCCTCGGCGACCAGCTCGGCCGGGCCGCCATCGGGGTGGGTGCGGAACACCTCGCCGGTCAGCATGTGCGGGTAGTACAGGTGCCCGTCCGGGCCGCGCTGCATCGCGTTGCCCATGGCCAGGCCCTCGGCGAGGACGACCGGGTCGCCGCCGCCGGGGAACAGCTCCAGCACGCGGCCGTCGAACTTCATCTCGTTGACGAACAGCCGGTCGCCGACGCAGGTGATCCCGTTGGGCACCTGCACCTCGTCGGACACCAGCGCGTACTCACCGGCCGGGCTGCGCCGCCACACCCGGCCGGGGATCAGGTCGGTGATGTACATCGACCCGTCCGCACCGAAGGCCAAGTCGTCCGGTGCCTGCACCGGGCCGTCCACCGGCACCACCACCTCCACGTCCCCGGAGGCGAGGTCGACCGCGCTGATCTGCCCGGCGAGGAACTGCGCCACGTACAGCCGCCCGTCCGGGCCGAACGCCACCCCGTTCGACCCCCACAGCGGGCTCGGCGGGGTCAGCCGCCGCACGTCCCAGCGGGTGCTCGTCGGGTGCTCGCGCCCGGTGCCGTCGAACCGGTTGGGCCGCGTCACTTCGCCTCCACCAGCACGTCGTCCAGGCCGCCCTCGTCGCGCCAGCGCCGCAGCTCCGCGTGGAAGGCCACCGGCCCGTCGCCGTAGGACTCGCTGCGCGCCCTCGGCTGGCCCTCGTTGTTGTAGTAGCCGGGGGTGCACTCGGCCTGGAACCGGTGCTGGTCCGGCGCCTTCTCCCGGATCGTGGCCACCCAGGCGGCCTCCGCCTCGGCGCTGGGCTCGACGTACCGGGCCCGGCGCTCCTCGGCTGCGGCGACCACCGCGGCCACGTGCGTGGCCTGCTCGTCGAGGATGTGCACGTAGTTCACCGAGCTGGCGTTCTGCAAGGGGCCCAGGTTGAACAGGTTCGGGAAGCCGTGGCTGCTGAACCCGTGCAGCGTCCTCGGCCCGGTGCCCCAGTGCTCGAACAGCGACTTCCCGCCCCGGCCGTGCACCGGCAGCAGCCCGGACAGGATGCCGGAGCGGCCCACCTCGAACCCGGTGGCGAAGATGATGCAGTCGACCGGGTACTCCACCCCGTCCACCACCACGGCCTTCTCCGTGACGCGCTCGACGCCCCCGTGGTCGGCGGTGTCGACCAGCGTCACGTCGGGTCGGTTGAACGCGTCCAGGTAGTGGTCGCTGAACGTCGGCCGCTTGCACATGTAGCGGTACCAGGGCTTGAGCGCTTCCGCCGTCTCCGGGTCCTCGACGGTGGACTCGACCCGGGAGCGGATCTCGTTCATCTTCTGGAAGTCGACGATCTCGTTGACGTACTCGCGCTCCTGCGGAGACAGGTCGGAGTAGGCGTTGCTGGGGATGAGGTTCTGCAACAGGCGGGCGCTGCCGGTCCACCCGTCGGCCACCAGGTCCCGCTCCACCTGCTCACCGCTCACGACGGTGAGGAAGTTCTCCATCCGCTCCCGCTGCCACCCCGGCGCCAGCGACGCGGCCCACTCCGGGTCGGTCCGCCGGTTGCCCCGCACGTCCACCGACGACGGCGTGCGCTGGAACACGTACAGGTGCTCGGCGTCGCGCGCCAGGTGCGGCACCACCTGGATGGCGGTCGCCCCCGTGCCGATCAGCGCGACCCGCTTGTCCGCCAACCTGTCCAGCCCGCCGTCGGCGCTGCCGCCGGTGTAGTCGTAGTCCCAGCGGCTGGTGTGGAAGGTGTGACCCTGGAACGACTCGATGCCGGGGATGCCGGGCAGCTTCGGCCTGCTCAGCGTTCCGGTCGACGTGATCACGTAGCGCGCCCGCACCCGGTCGCCCCGGTCGGTCTCCACCACCCACTCCGAGGTGTCGTCGTCCCAGCGCAGCGCGGTCACCCTCGTCTGGAAGCAGGCGTCGCGGTAGAGGTCGAAGTGCCTGCCGATCGCGCGGGCGTGCTGCCGGATCTCCTCGCCGGGGGAGTACTTCCACTCCGGGACGTAACCGATCTCCTCCAGCAGCGGCAGGTAGACGTAGGACTCGATGTCGCAGTGGATGCCGGGGTAGCGGTTCCAGTACCAGGTCCCGCCGAAGTCGCTGCCCTCCTCGATCACCCGGATGCCCGCCACCCCCGCCTGCCGCAGCCGGGCCCCCGCGAGCAACCCGCCGAACCCGCCGCCGACGAGCACCACCTCGACCCGGTCGGTCAGCGGTCCCCGGTCGCGCTCGGTCTCCGCGTAGGGGTCGTCGGCGTAGTAGCCGAAGTCGCCGTCGGCGGAGCGGTACTGCGCGTTCCCGTCGGGCCGGACCCGGCGGTCCCGCTCCGCCCGGTACCGCGCGCGCAGCTCGTCGGGGTCGAAGCCCAGGTCGTCCGGGACCAGGTGATCAGGGGGCGTGGGCATGCGGGCCTCTCTGCTGTGGGGACCGGGGTGTCGGCGGGCGCGCCGCGTGCGAACACCGGGTGTCCGCGCGGACGCGCTCCGCAACCAGTCAAGCGGCACCGAACTACGTAAGTCAAGTGACTGAATTACACCGTACCGGTTCCCGCGAGCACCCCACCGCCCGCTCGCTCAGTGCAGGTGCGCCCGGAAGTACCCCTCGATCCGCGCCCACGCGTCGGCCGCCGCAGCCGGGTGCGGCCCGATGCCCGCGACGCGCCACAGGGGGCGCAACCAGCCGGGGCCGACCTCGTCGTCGTTGAGGAAGGCGTGGTTGGCCTCCGGGTACTCCTTGACGTCGTGCTCGACGCCGAGGGTGGTCAGGGCGGTGTCGAGCTGGGCCGCCGCCCCGCGCAGGGTGAGGTCGCGCCCGCCGAAGCTGCCGACGATCGGGCAGGCCCCCGCCAAGGTCGTCAGGGGATCGGGGGGCAGGTGGGCGTAGTTGACGGCGGCAGCCGCGTAGTCGCCGGAGGCTGCGGTCATCAGCGCGAAACCGCCGCCCAGGCAGAAGCCGATGATGCCGGTCTTGCCGGTGCAGTCGGGCAGGGCCAGCAGGTGGTCGCGGGCGGCGGCGATGTCGGCGTAGGCGCGCCCCTTGCCGGTCATCGACGCCCGCATGGTCGCCACCAGGCACCGGGCGGCACCACCCTGGCTGAACAGGTCGACGGCGAGGGCCAGGTAACCCAGGTCGGCGAGCCGATCGGCCTGCCTGCGCACGACGTCGTTCATCCCGAAGACCTCGTGCAGCACCACGACCCCCGGCCACGGTCCTTCACCCGAGGGGGTGGCGAGGTAGCCGCGCAGCGGCTGCGAACCCGCCCTGGCGGCGGCGAGGGAACTCAGGTCTACTTCGGGCACGGTGTCCTCCACGGTCTCAGCAGTGGTCGGCACGGTAGACCGAACCGGGCCGCGGAGTCGTCCCACCGCACTTACGATGGCGGCTGTGAAGCGCCTCGACCCACGCGGTGTCCCGGACACCCCGACCTACCCCGAGGTCGGGGCGACGGCGGGGGAGCCGCCTGTCGGGTACCGGGTGGTCGAGGTGAGCAGGCGGTTGCCCGCCGGGGCGGACTTCTCGGCGGCGGTCGAGGACCTGATGCGGTGGCGCGTGCACGAACGCGCGGGTTTTCGGGTGGCCGCTTCGACGGAGTCGGCTGTCGCCGGTTCGGTGGTGGTGCTGCGGTTGGGGCTCGTGCTGCGGATTCCCTGTCGGGTGATCTACGTCGTGGACGAGCCGGATCGGCGGGGGTTCGCCTACGGGACGTTGCCGGGCAATCCGGTCAGCGGTGAGGAGGTGTTCCTCCTGCACCGTGGCGCCGATGGTCGGGTGACTTTCCGGATCACGGCTTTCTCGCGGCCCGCTTCGGTGCTGTCGCGTGCCTCCGGGGCGGTGGGGCGTGGGTTCCAGGACTTCATGACCAGGCGGTACCTCAAGGGGGTTTGACCGCGTCAGAGGAGTTGGGCGAGGTCGAGCAGTTCGCCGTACCAGTCGGCGGAGGGGTTCAGGAGGGCGGCGGCCTCCGCGGGTGGGCAGGCGCGGACCTCGACCACCTGCTCCCCGTCGGGTGGGTTGGTCGGGGTGGAGTCGAGGACCACGTCGGCGACGCACCAGAGCCAGGCGAATTCCGGGTGCGGCTGGTGGGGGCGGTAGGGGCGTGGGCGGTCGGTCACCGCGTGGTGGGCGCCGAGCGCGCGCAGGGGGCCGACGATGCGGGCGCCCGCTTCCTCCAGCATCTCCCGGGCGGCGCAGTCCTCGGTGGACTCGTCCGGTTCGCGGGTGCCGCCGGGGAGGAACCAGTGGTCGGTCCCGTCGCGGCAGATCACGACCCGGTCGCCGACCCGGCCCACCAGGTGCACGTTCGTCACCGCGTCGGGGTCCGGTGGGACGGTGCTGAACCGGGCGTCGATGCCGCCCCAGTCCCAGCGCTGCGGGGCGAACAGCCGGGGCAGGGCCGCCGCCCAGTCGGTGACCACGATCGGCTCCCGGTGGTGGTCCCGGTCGGCCGGGCACTCCCACAGCGCGTTGCCGTCCACCAGCCGGGCCGACAGCGGGTGCCGGTGCCCTGGGCACGCGGGCAAGGCGGCCCCGAACAGTTCCGCCACGTGCTCGACGGCCCGGTCCTGGAGCTGATCGGCCATCCGCACCGTTCCCCCGGCCCGGCCGATGCCCAGCGGGAAGAAGACCGGCATGGGGGTCTCGCCACCGAACTCCACGACCAACCCGTCCGAGTCGTGCGGCCGCACGTCCGAGACCCGCCACGCGGGACCGTGGAGACCGAGCCGAGCTAACACCTGCTCTGCCGCGGACCTCGCGTAGTCGACATCTCCGGGATCAGTCACGCGCCCACTATCCCGCAAGGGCACTCCCGGGCGCCGGTGGTTATCGTGGACCGACTGGTGACCAGCGCTTTCTCCGGAGAAACCCACCTCCGGCACAGCCCCGCCGCCGATCCGATGGGAGCACGCATGTCGACCACCCCGGTGCGCAACTGGGCGGGCAACGTCACCTATGGCGCCACCCGGCTGCACCGCCCGAGGAGCCTCGACGAGCTGCGCGCCCTCGTCGCAGGCGCCGACCGCATCCGGGCCGTGGGCAGCGGGCACTCGTTCAACGGCGTCGCCGACACCACCGGCGAACTGGTCACCCTCGACCGGATGCCAGCCACCTTCGAGGTCGACCGGGACGCCGGGGCGGTGACCGTGGCCGCGGGCATGACCTACGGGGAGGTCGTGGTCGCCCTGCACGACGCGGGCCTGGCCCTGGGCACCCTGGCGTCGCTGCCGCACATCTCGGTCGCCGGGTCCTGCGCCACCGGCACCCACGGCTCCGGCGACACCGAGCGCTGCCTGGCCGCCGCGGTCCGCGCCCTGCGCCTGATCGGCCCGGACGGCGACGTGGTCGACCTCGACGGAGACACCCTGCCCGGGGCGGTCGTCGCGCTCGGCGGCCTCGGCGTGGTCACCCACCTCACCCTGGGCGTGGAGCCCGCGTACGACATGCGCCAGTCCGTCCGGCTGGGGGTGCCGCTGGACGAGGTGGCGGGCGCGGTGGACGAGGTGTTCGGCGCGGGCCACAGCGTCAGCGTCTTCACCGATTGGCGCTCCGGCACCGGCTCGGTCTTCCTCAAGCAGCGCGTGGACCGGGAGGCGAGCGGCTGGGCGGGCGGCAGGCCCGCCGCGGAGCTGGTCCACCCCGTCCCCGGCATGTCGACCGACTCCAGCACCGCCCAGCTCGACGTGGTCGGCCCCTGGTTCGAGCGGCTGCCCCACTTCCGCGCGGACCGGCTCCCGAGCAGCGCGGGCAACGAGTTGCAGTCGGAGCTGTACCTGCCCAGGTCCCAGGCCCCGGCGGCCTTCGCCGCCCTGCGCGAGCTGGGTGAGCTGATGGCCCCGGTCCTCCAGGTCGCCGAGGTCCGCACCGTCGCCGCCGACGACCTGTGGCTCAGCCCCGCCCACCACCGCGACTCGGTGACGATCCACTTCACCTGGGTCCTCGACCCCGCCGCGGTCTTGCCGGTCATCGCCGCCGTCGAACGGCGCCTGCACCCCTTGGGCGCCCGCCCGCACTGGGGCAAGCTGACCACCCTGCCCCCGGCGGAGGTCACCGCCGCCTACGACCGCGCCGCCGACTTCACCCGCCTGCGGTCCACATTGGACCCGACGGGAAAGTTCACCAACGCCCTGCTCGACGCCCACTTCCCGACCCGTTGACCCCGTCCGGCGCCTCCCCGGCTCGGACGTCGGTGTCGTGGCGGGGCAGCAGGAACGGTGTCCCGAGGATGAGGACACCGGCGGCGGCGATCGCGATCCGGGGGCTGGTGATGCCCGCCAGCAGGCCCCACAGCGCGGTCGTGGCCGCCGTGGTGGCCTTGCTGGTGACCGACCACGCGGTCAGGGTGCGCACGACCCGGTCCGTGGCGGTGTGGTGCAGCCGGTACGTGGCGAACACCGGGTTGAACACGCCGAAGCAGGTGATCATCGCCAGTTCCACGGCCACCACCAGGAGCAGACCGGTGGGGCCGGGGTGGACGAAGGCGAGCCCGAGCAGCCAGCACGGGCGCAGCACCCCGACGGTCAGCATGACCCGGTGCCGCCCGAAGCGGGTGACCAGACCGCGCGACAGGCGGGCGCCGAGGAGGCCGCCGACGCAGGGGACGCCGAAGGCCAGGCCGTACTGCCACGGGGTGAACCCCAGGTCGGCGAGCATGAGGACGGCGAGCGGGGGCGCGGTTGCCATGATCAGGCTGTTCACCAGGACCGTGTTCAGGAACAGCGGGCGCAGGGTGGGGTGGGTCAGGATGTGCCGCCACCCCTCGACCACGTCGTGGAGGCGCAGTCGGTGCGTGCCGGTGCGCTCGGGCGGCTCCTCGGTGCCGCCGATCGCGCGGAGGCCCGCCGCCGAGAGCAGGTAGCTGATCGCGTTGACGACCACCGTCGTGACCGGGCCGAACAGGCCGATCAGGACCCCGCCGAGCGGTGGTCCGAGCGCGGTGGTGGTCCAGGCCGTCGACTCGAACCGCCCGTTGGCGACGAGCAGGTCCCCGGGGGCCACCAGAGCCTTCAGGTAGGCGCCGCTCGCCGCGGTGAAGGTGATGTCGGCTGTGGCGACGACGGCGGAGACGGCCAGCAGTTGCGCGAAGGTCAGCCACCCGGCGGCGAAAGCGGCCGGGACGCTGAGCACCGCGGCGCACCGGACCAGGTCCATCGCCACCATCACCGGCCGCTTGCGGCGGAACTCCACCCACGGCCCGAGCGGCACCGCGACCACCGCCCCCGCCGCGAGCCCCACCGCCGCCAGCATCGACACCGCGGTCGGCCCCGCGTCCAGCACGCGGATGGCGATCAGGGCGAACGCGTCGAAGGCGAGCCACGTGCCGACCGCGCTGGTCGCGTACGCCGCCCACAACCACCGGAACTGCCGCCCCAGCGCCACCCCGCTCAGCCCCGACCGGTCGGGAGGGCGCACGCCGGGCGGGCCTCGGATGTCGACTCGAACCGGTGTGCGGCGGGCAGGTCGGTCCCCGGGGCCGGGCACGCCTCCGGGGTGGTCGGGTCCGGCCCGCGGGCCGGGGCGGTGGTGCTGGTCAAGGACGTCCTCCCGGGGCTTGGCGGAGGCGCCAGACTAGTGGGTGGCCGGGGCGGCGATCGCCACCTCGTCACCGCCGGTGGCGGCCGGGTCCGTCACCACCCCCAGCGGTGGCGGACCCGGCCCGCCCGTCATCCCCTCGGTTCCTCCCGCAGCGGCTTCACCGAGGCCGGGAGGGCTGAGGTCGTGGTGTCCACATAGGTCACGTCGAACGTCCCGGAGTAGGCCAGCACCAGCCCGCGCAGCGGGTTGGTGACCCGGACCGCGATCCGGAACCGGCCCAGCTCGTCGTCGAAGCTCTCCCGCACGTCGGCCGCGCCGGTCAGGGCGGTGGGCCAGCGGACGTCGAGCCGCAGGCCGCGCACCCGCTGCTCCCCGGAGCGGATGCGCAGTTCGCCGCGCTCGCCCACCTCGGGCCGCAGGTCGACGGCGACGTGCTGGTGGGTGCCCAGGTAGTCCACGACGCAGCCGCGCTCGTCGTTGTAGACCATGGTCGCGTCGAAGCGCCTGCGCCGGTGCGGGAACTCGAAGGTGCGCACGAAGGTCAGCGTGTCCCGCCCGTACCGGTCCAGGTAGGCGTGGTTCTCGATGGTGAAGGGGATGTCGGTGCCCCGCTCCGGGAACAGGATGTTCCTGCTCGCGCCGAGCGCCAACAGCGGCCGCGCGATCCCCGCCCTCGGCCAGATCCGCCGCATGACCCCGGTGCCGACGCAGCCGCGCCCGTCGCCCGCGGCGAAGCCGAACCGCTCGCGCAGCCTCGGGTGCAGGCGGTCGAAGTCCCCGCCCAGGGCGCGCTGGAAGATCGAGGTCATCGCTGCTCCAGGCGGGCGAGGGTGGCGGGGGCGGTCGCGGAGAACCGGTCCGGTGGCGTTCGCAGGCACCGCCGCGCCGCCGGGGTGCCCGGTGACGGCGGGATCAGCGCGACCGCGACCCCGGCGACGAGCGCCGCGGGCGGGCTGAACCCGGCGACCGCCGCGGTGGCGGCCAGGCGCCAGGCCACGTCCAGGGCGGTGGTGCGCAGCGACGCCTCCGGGGTGGTGCCGCGCTCGGCCCAGAGCCGCAGCCGGTCGAACGACCACGCCGTGCCCCACCCCATCAGCGGCCGGAACACCCGGTCGACCACCCGGTGCCGGGGCGTGTAGTCGTAGCCGGTCAGGAACCGCACACCCCCACCGGACGGCACATACCGCCAGTAGCCCGCCCCCGCCACGATCGGCGACAACGGGTGCCCTGACGAGAACCGCAACGCTGATGTGCGCGTGCCGTCCGGCCTGGTCCGCTCGCCCACCGTCGTGCCGGTACCGCCGATCCGCAGCCCCGGCAGCACGCGCGTGGCGTACCGGAACCGCTGCGGCTCGGTGCCCGGAACGGGGTCGATGGTGGTGAACCGCAGATCCCACCGCTGGTGCAGCCGGGGGTCCCGGGTCAGCTCCCACACCCGGTCCAGATCAGCTCTGACCAGCGTCTCCACGTACAAGCCCCGCATGGCGCCCCCAGATTTGAGCAGTCGCTCAACAGCTCGGGCATGACCATAGCCCATTGTTGAGCGACTGCTCAAGAGTGGTGTGCCACAGCGCTCAGCGCCGATGCTCCGGGTTTCGCCCGCCGCCCGGGGGGAACCACTTCCAGTCTTGAGTGGACCCGACAGCGGGAGGAACCAGATGCGCGCGACCTTGATCTACGGAGCCGGTGACGTGCGGGTGGAGGACGTGCCGGACCCCCGGCTGCACGAGCCCACCGACGCGGTGGTGCGGGTGCTGCGGTCGTGCGTCTGCGGCAGCGACCTGTGGCCCTACGGCGCCAAGGAGGACGCGACCGAGGGCGACCGCATCGGCCACGAGTTCCTCGGCGTGGTCGAGGAGGTCGGCTCGGAGGTGTCCGGGCTGGTCGGGGGCGACGTGGTCGTCGCGCCGTTCGTCTGGGCGGACAACACCTGCGACTTCTGCACCGAGGGGTTGCAGACCTCGTGCAGGCACGGCGGCCAGTGGGGCGCCCCCGGGGTCGACGGCGGGCAGGGCGAAGCGGTGCGGGTGCCGCAGGCGCAGGGCACCCTGGTGAAGCTCCCCGTCGGCGAGGACTCGACGCTGCTGCCGTCGCTGCTGACGCTGTCGGACGTGTTCCCCACCGGGCACCACTGCGCGGTGACCGCCCGGGTGGGGCCGCGCACCACCGTGACCGTGATCGGTGACGGCGCGGTCGGGCTGTCAGCGGTGCTGGCGGCCAAGCGGCTCGGCGCCGAGCGGATCATCCTGATGGGGCGGCACACCGACCGCACCGACCTGGGCCGCGAGTTCGGGGCCACCGACGTCGTCGCCGAGCGCGGCGCGGAGGGTGTCGAGAAGGTCAGAGAACTGACCGACGGCGACGGCACCCACGCGGTGCTGGAGTGCGTCGGCCTCAAGCCCGCCCTGGAGACCGCGTTCGGCGTGGTGCGCGCAGGCGGCGTGGTCAGCCGGGTCGGGGCGCCGCAGTACTCCGACGTGCCGATGGACGGGGGCCTGTTCATGCGCAACATCACCCTGACCGGCGGCGTCGCCCCCGCCCGCGCCTACATCGAGGAACTGCTCCCCGACATCCTCGACGGCGCGGTCGAGCCGGGCCGGGTCTTCGACCGCACGGTGGGCCTGGACGAGGTGCCGGACGGCTACCGGGCGATGGCCGACCGCAAGGCGCTCAAGGTGCTGATCCGCCCCTGACCGCGTTTCCACCGGGCCGATGATTCGCGGCCGGTGGAGGAGTCTCACCCGGGAGATGTCCCACACCCGGAGGAGGAGACCCCTGTGATCGACATGCGCGAGACGTGCGCTGAGGTGGCTGCGCTGGTCGAGGAGGTGCGCGACGACCAACTGGCTGCCCCTACCCTGTGCGCTGAGTACACGGTTGCCGACCTGCTCGACCACCTGGACGGGGTGGCGGTGGGGTTCACCGTCGCTGCGGGTTCCAGCGTCGGAGCGGGTGGCCCGCGTGACCGGGTTGGGCTGGCCGACCGGCTTCGCGGCCTGGCTGGGGCCTGGGCCGTTCCGGCTGTGTGGGAAGGGGAGACCGAGGGGCCTGGGGGACTCGTTCTGCCGAACGCGGTGTGGGGGCGGATCGCGCTGACCGAGGTCGTGGTGCACGGGTGGGACCTGGCCACGGCGACCGGCAACGGGCTCGTGCTGCCTGAGGACGCTCTGCGTGCCTGCTACGAGCATGTGGTCCGGTTTGTTCCCGGGGCTCCGCTGCCTGAGCTTTGGGGGCCGCCTGTGGCTGTTGCTCCGGATGCGCCGTTGCTGGATCGCATTCTGGGTATCACCGGTCGCGCTCCGGTGTAGCGGGCTGGAGGCTGGGCTTTGGTGGGTGGATGTGCTCGGCCGCGCGCTTCGGCTCAGGCCCGGGCTTGTGTGGGTGTGCCCGGCTGGGTGGATGTGTTTGGCCGGGGCCCCTATGGCGA